>OZ244152.1:1756917-2401334 GCA_965216125.1 Candidatus Multivorans sp.
AAGGTCGACTTCTTGCCGGTGCCACTCGAGTTGAAGCCCTCCGCGCACCGTGGGCACAACCGCGGGTGCGACGACGTTGGGGATAGACGACGCAGCATCAACCAAGAACGCGATGGCGTCCCGTACTGCTTCAGACGACACCGGCTTGGCATCGTATGAATTCCAGCCTCTCGGGAGCTGAACCAACTCCGACGCTTGACGGATGGCGTGCAGGATCGGGTCGGGCGGCGGAGGGCGATGCGCCACGATCGTGACTTTCAACGGCATCAGTGCTGCCGTTCGGAGAGAAGCATTTGCCAACTCATCCGAGGCGCTCCATGGCGTTGCGGGCCGATACCAGGAGCCCATCGCTTCGGTAAGTGCGCCTTGATACGGCGTAGCCAAGTTAGACATCTAGTCTCCCCCAACGAAGATGCATGGATTCGGTCGTCAGATCGGTAAAGCCGCGAACGATCCACTCGCGACCCAAGTCGAAGAACCCGAAGGCGCCTTCGACTCCCTCTCCGACAGGACGGCCCCGAGCCATGAGACTCATCGTCCAGATGCGCTGGCCGTTCGGGCCCCAGGCTGGCTGAGCCATAACGTGTAGGCGACCGGCCTCGTTTGGCATACGGAATCGCCAACTCAGCGACAGTTCTTCGGGTATGGGCAAGAAGGCCGAAGCCCCAAGAGACTGCCAGTTCGAGACTAGGTTCTCGATCCCGCCAAAGTCCGTCTTCCCTGCGTCGACCTCAACGTGGTTGACGTACGTGATTTCGCATTGGTTGACCGAGACAACGCCAAGGCCTTCCTCGGACAGGAACTGTGAGAAGGCATCGACCTCCGTCTGGAACTGGTCGCGAATGCGCTCGTATCGAGGATACGTAGTATCAGCTCCGGTCTTGCGCCAATTGTGAATGAACCGATCTTGCTGAATCTGAATCAGTTCGGTCTTCGCTTCGCTCAAGAACCAGACGCGCGGCACAGGAGGCTTGTTCTCGAAGACGATCTTCGTCGGGGGCTTCGGCGGGTCGAAGCTCTCCAGAACGGGGTCCAACGGGGGGTGTTCCTCAATCAGCGGCAACTCGCTCCGGTACTTCTGCCAAAGCACTCCGAGGTGGGCCGTCGTCAGTCCGGCTACTGGTGCGAACTGCAGCGACAGGGCGACTTCCACCAGTGGCGGCTTATCGAAGTCAGGCAGCCCAGCAGGGCGGTTCTTGCTCACAGCTTGGTGTTAACGGCAGTTGCCGCCCGTGCGATTCCCGAAGCGTGGTGCCAGGCCGTGCAGGACTGGCGGATCAACGTCTCGACAAGCGACCCGATCACGCGGGCGAGACTAGCCCGAGTTCTCGCGCGCCGGCAACCGAGGGCCGCGCTCGCTCTGTAGAAGCGCGGAAAGCACAGCCGGTGACCGACGGGGTTCGGGCGTGGGTGGTCGGCAGACGTTGCTTGCTGCCTACCTTTTGCGCCGGGCACGCCGCTAGGATAGCCGATTGGCGTTTCTGGCCCAGATCACCCCATCTTCTGCTAAGTGCCGACTTTGGTGGAGGTTAGCCCGCTACCACCGGTTGCATCGTTGGGTTTGACCCGTTGGTCGACGAGCAGCGGGTTGGCCACGGCCGTCAACTCGACGGCTTCACGCACCACCGTACTCGCTGTAGTCGGGCGACGTGAAATCGATCGGGTCGTCCATTTCACGCGCCGGCAGGTCGAGATCGAAGCGATCGTCGCCGACGATCCGGCGGATCATTGCGCCGACCGGTTCCTCGTCCACTACCGCGCTCTGGAGGATGCGCCGCACGGTTTCTTCCAGAGACAGGGACTCCCGCTCCGCCCGAATCTTCAGGCGACGGACGACCTCACTGTCCAGGCGACGTACACTCAGGCTTGCCATTGGCTCCGCTCCGTGGGCTTCGCGGTTCGCGACGCTAGCAGGAGGCGCCGAAGTGCTGGTAGTCAGTTGAGCACGCCATGAACGACACTGCACCGGCCGCCGTCGGCTACATGACCCCGGAGCGCGAGATGCTGAGGCGGATCGCGCGCGAGTTCACGGACAAGGAGGTCCTGCCGGCGGCCAACGAGCTCGACCCGAAGAAGGGGCTGATCCCGCAGTCGTTGATCGACCAGATGGGCGAGTTGGGCTTCTTCGGCATCACGATCCCGGAGGAGTACGGCGGCGCCGGGCTGGGCGCGTTCGAGTACTGCCTGGTGGCCGAGGAGCTGGCGCGGGGCTGGATGAGCGTGGCGAGCATCATCGCCCGCGGCAACGGGTTCTACCGCTCGATCCCGTTCGAGGGCGAGGAGCGCCGGAAGCGGATCGAACTCATGGCCCAGGGCAAGTATCTCGGCGCGCTCGCCATGTCGGAGCCGGAGGTCGGGTCGGACATCTCGTCGATCACGTGCCGGGCGCGGGTCGAGGACGACCACTGGGTGATCACGGGCAACAAGTACTGGTGCACCTTCGCCGACGGCGCCAACTTCATCCAGGTCATCGCGCGGACGGAGGGGGATCCGGCGAAGCGCCATGCCGGCCTGACCGGGATCGGGATCGAGAAGCCGCCCGGCGAGTTGCCGGCGGGTGTCACCGGCTCGCCGATCCCGAAGATCGGCTACCACGGGTGGAAGACCTGGGAGCTGCACTTCGACAACGTGCGGGTGCCGATCACCAAGCGCCAGAAGGAGGCCAAGGGCCAGGCGTTCTACGGCATGGCGCGCGGGCTCGAGAGCGCCCGGGCGCACACCGCGGCGCGTTCGATCGGCCTCGCCCAGGGCGCGCTGGAGCAGGCGATCGCGTACTCCAAGGAGCGCATCCAGTTCCGTCGACCGATCGCCGACTTCCAGGCCATCCGCTTCAAGATCGCCAACATGGCGACCCAGGTCGAGGCGGCTCGCCAGTTGAACTACTCGGTGTGCGCCAAGATCGACACCGGGGTGTCGTGCGCCAAGGAAGCGGCGATGGTCAAGTACTACGCCTCCGAGATGTCGGAGCGGGTGTGCTCCGACGCCCTGCAGGTCCTGGCCGGCGCCGGCTACACCACGGACTACCCGGTCGAGCGCTACTGGCGCGATGCGAGACTGACCAAGATCTTCGAGGGGACGTCGGAGATCATGCTGAAGATCGTGTCCGACGCGCTGCTGGGGAAGCCGTCGAGGAGGGGGCCGTGATCCGCTCCTGGGAGCGCGGGCATCCTGCCCGCATCCGGCGCGAAGCGCCGGCCTGCTCGTCGTTGTTCAGGGAGGAAGCGCCATGAGACTCGCCAACCACCTCTGGAACCGCTTCGGCACCTTGGGCCTCGACGACATTCCCGAGTCCGCCCGCACCGTGGCCGGCCAATGCGTGCTCGACTGGTTCGGCTGTGCGCTGGTTGGCAGCCGCGAACCGCTGTCCGAGATCCTTCGCGCGGAACTGGGCGCCCAGGCCGGCTCGTGCTCCATAGTGGGCACGGACCTCCACTGCGCGCCGGGCGTCGCCGCGCTGCTCAACGGCGCCGCCGGCCACGCGCTCGACTTCGACGACACCCACAGCATGATGGGCGGTCATCCCACGGTGCCGGTGTTCCCGGCCGCCCTGGCCCAGGCCCAGGAGATGAGGACCACCGGCGAGCGGCTGCTCGTCGCCTTCATCGTCGGCGTGGAGGTGGAGTCGCGGATCGGCGCGCTGGTCGGGCCGGCGCCCTACGTCAAGGGCTGGCACTCGACCTCGACGATCGGCGTTCACGGCGCTGCCGCCGCCGCCTGCCACTTGCTGGGCGCTGGCAACGAGCAGTTCGCCCATGCCCTCGGCCTCGCTGCGTCCCAGTCCAGCGGTCTCAAGGCGAACTTCGGCACGATGACCAAGCCGTTCCACGCCGGGCACGCTGCCGAGCGGGGCCTGCTCTCGGCGCGGCTCGCGATGCGGGGCTTCACCTCGAACCCCGACGCGGTCGACGGCAGGCAGGGCTACGCCGACGCGGCGGCCGCGGGCCACGAAGAGGTCAAGTGGCAGCGGCTCGAGGAACAGGACGGCCGCTTCCTGATCGAGGACACGTTGTTCAAGTACCACGCCGCCTGCTACCTGACCCACGCGGCGATCGAGTCGGTGGGGCGCCTGCGGCCGCAGTTGGCGGCGGAGGGGATCTCGCCCGAGGACGTCGAGAAGGCGATCGTCAACGTGCATCCGGGCCTGCTCGACGTCTGCGGCATCCCCGAGCCCAAGACCGGCCTGGAAGCGAAGTTCAGCCTCGTCGCCACGACGTCGTTGGCGATGCTGGGGATCGACACCACGGACACCGCGACCTTCGTCGACGAGACGCTCGACAGCCCGGCGTTCGCGCGCATGGTCGACAAGATCGAGGTGCGGACCGACCGCGGCCTCGGTCACACTCAGGCCCGGGTTGAACTCAAGGCCAACGGCCACAGCCTGGAGCAGTTCCACGACACCGGCATCCCGGCGACGGACCTGGAGGCGCAGGGCGCCAAGCTCGCCGCGAAGATGACGGGCCTGACCGCGCCGTTACTCGGAACCGAGGCGAGCGATCGGCTGCGGGAGCTTTCGCTGCACCTGGAGAAGGTGGGGGATGTTGGCGAGTTGTTCTGAGTCGGGTGCAACCGGATGCGCAGGGAGCACGTGCCGTCGCGTGTCGGGCCTTCCGGCCCACATTCGCTCGCAGCGACTTCCACAAGGAGCCGGCCTTCGGCCGGCGCGTGACCCTGGCCGCCTCCGGCGGCAGCGGGCCAGAAGGCCCGCGCACCCAGAGCACCACCATTCCCGGAGCGAGAGTCTCTACTACATACCCACCGCTCGAAGTGACGGTGTGGCGGTTGCAGAACAGAGTTGGACCAGCACCGGCGCCGTATCTCTGGGTGCGCGGGTCTTCTGGCCCGCTTTCCGGCGATTCCGCGAAGCGGCATTGCACGGATGACAAGGCCGCCGGCCGCAGGCCGGCGATCTTCTCCTACCCCTCAATCCCCCCGATGCACATGTACTTGAGCTCCAGGTAGTCATCCAGCCCGTACTTGGAGCCTTCGCGGCCCTGGCCTGACTCCTTGACGCCGCCGAAGGGGGCCATCTCGTTGGAGATGATGCCTTCGTTGATTCCGACGATCCCGTACTCGAGGGCCTCGCTGACGCGCCAGATGCGGCCGATGTCGCGGGAGTAGAAGTAGCTGGCCAGGCCGAACTCCGTGTCGTTGGCCATGGCGATGGCTTCCTCTTCGGTGCTGAACTTCATCAGCGGGGCGACGGGGCCGAAGATCTCTTCGCGGAAGACGCGCATGTCGTCGGTCACGCCGGTGAGGATCGTGGGTTCCACGAAGCGCTCGCCCAGGTCCGAACGTCCGCCGCCGAGCTCGATCGTGGCGCCCCGGTCGACGGCGTCGATGACGCGACTGGTCACCTTCTCCGCGGCCTCGGTGCTGATGAGCGGGCCCACTGTCACGCCTTCTTCGGCGCCGTCGCCCATCTTGATCCCGGCTGCCGCCGCGGCGAATTTCTCGGCGAAGGCGTCGTAGACGCCCTCCTGGACCAGGATGCGGTTGGCGCAGACGCAGGTCTGGCCCGCGTTGCGGAACTTGCAGATCATCGCGCCCTCGACGGCCGCGTCCAGGTCGGCATCGTCGAACACGATGAAGGGCGCGTTGCCTCCCAGCTCCATCGACATGCGCTTCATCGTGCCGGCGCATTGGGCCATGAGCAGCTTGCCCACCGCGGTGGAACCGGTGAAGGTGAGCTTGCGGACCGTGGGGTTGGAGGTCAATTCCCCGCCGATCTCGACGGTCTGGCCGCAGAGGATGTTGATCACGCCCGGCGGGATGCCCGCGCGCGTGGCCAGCTCCGCAAGTGCATGGGCCGACAGCGGCGTCTCGTTGGCGGGCTTGCACACCACCGTGCAGCCGGCGGCGAGGGCGGGACCGATCTTTCGGGCGAGCATGGCGTTGGGGAAGTTCCAGGGCGTGATGCAGGCCACCACCCCGACCGGCTGCTTGATGCAGACGATGCGCTTGTCGTTGGACGGCGGCGGGATCGTGTCGCCGTAGACCCGCTTGGCCTCTTCCGAGAACCACTCGACATAGTTGGCGCCGTAGGCGATCTCGCCGCGGGCCTCGGCCAAGGGCTTGCCCTGTTCGGCGGTCAGAATCCGGGCCAGGTCTTCCTGGTGCTCCATCATCAGGTCGAACCAGCGTCTGAGCAGCGCGGCGCGCTCCTTGACCATGGTGTGCCGCCAGTGCTCGAAGGCCCGGGCCGCCGCCTCGATTGCGCGGCGGGCCTCGGCCGCGCCGCAACGGGCTACGTCGGCGACGGTGTCGCCGGAGGCGGGGTTCTCGACCGCGAAAGTCTCGCCAGAGTCGGCGTCGACCCACTGGCCGTCGATGAAGGCCTGAGACCTCAGCAGCCCGGGGTCGTCAAGCGACAGATCGGACGTCGGGACGCGAGGGGCAACGGAGGCGGCAATGCTCATGGAACGACTAGCCCTCCAGCAGCGTGATGATCTCGTCGATGTCCCGGATCGTCTCGGTCAGTTGGGTCCGGTAGTCCTCGTCGTCGACCTCTTCGAGGGTTTTCATCCGTCTCTGCCGCCGGTCGCGGACGATGTCGAGCGCGGTCTGGCCCTGGTGGGTTTTCGCGCCGGTGTCGATCCCGCGCTCCAGGAGCAGGCGGGCACCGTCGACCATGCCGTACACACTGGCCCAGTGGAGCGCGTTGTAGCCCTCGTCGTCCGTCGATTCCGGATCCATGCCGCGGTCGAGGAACTCGCGCAGTAGCTCGACATCCTCCCGCAGGACCACGGGGCGGGCGAGGTGGAACCGACCCTCCTGTTCCATCGACGGATCGGCGCCGGCATCCAGCAGGGTGCGGAGGCAGCTACGGTCTTCGAGCCGGTGCGAGCGCATCAGCGCCACCCACAACGGGGCAGCGCCGTCCGGGTCCAGCCGGCTGGCCGCCTCGGGGTCGTCCGCCAGCGCGGCCTGCAGCTCCTCGCAGCGGCCCAGGCCGACGAGGTCGGCCGTGGAGATGGCCGGGTCCTGCGTCAGCGCGAGGTCGATCTGGGCGTTCTGCCTCACACTGGGGGAGAGCAGGATCAACGACAGCGGCGTCAGACCGTTCTCGAACGGTGCGAGGAGCAGATCTGGCCGCTCCGGGAGCGCCTTCTCCAGGTGCTCGACGGGCCTTGAGACCACGAAGTGGCGGCGGAACGCGTCGTCGTCGAGGAACGCCAGCGAGGCGTCGAACGCCGACTTCCCTGCGATCATCGCTTCGAGGTACTCGACGTAGGTCTCGCGGCTCTGGGCGCCCGCGATCCGGTCCTGCTCCTCGCCGTCCTTGAAGAAGAGGATGTGCGGTACGCCGTTGACCCCCAGGCCCCGGTAGATGTCCGGCGACTCGTCGATGTCCAGCTTGCCGATCTTCGCCCGCCCCGCCATCTCCGGCGCCAGGCTCTCGACGATCGGGTCGACGACCTTGCACGGGACGCACCAGGTCGCGGTGAAGTCCACCAGGACGGGGACGTCGGCCTGGTAGACCTCGGCGTCGAAGTTGTCGGTGTTCAGGGAGACGACCTGAGCAAGCGGATCGGTCGGCTGCTGGGCGTCCTCTCCGGCCGTACAGGCCGCGAGACCTGCTGCAAGGCACAGGCCGAGGGCGAAACGAGTTCTCATCGCGGCTACCTCCGGTTGGGGCGGGCTGGCGGCTGGTGGCTAGCGGCCGGTGGCTACTCGCCGCCCGCGGTCTCGATCGCTCTCCCCGGCACTCTCGCCTGCGGCGCCTCCTCGTCGTTGTAGACGCAGGAGATGAAGCCCATCAGCATCTCGTCGGTCGACTGCGGGCCGAACACCACGTTGCGATCGGGATTGAAGCCCCAGCGTTCCGCCTCCTCGGGGGAGTTGTCGAACCACATGTCGATGCGCAGGCGGGTGCCCTTGGGCAGCACCTTCGGCTCCGAGTACCAGTAGATCTCCTGCCAGTCGAAGTCCCAGTCCGGCACATGGAGGATGAGCTCTTCCGTGCCGTCCGGGTAGAAGGCCGTGTACTTCGACTCGCGGCCGCGCATGTGCATGTGGGGGAGCATGCCGAGGATCGTGACGTCGCGCTCGAAGGTGCGCTCGGCGGAGTCGTGCCAGTAGTCGTGGCGTGCCGGAATCTCGAACTCGAAGTTGCTGATCGGGAAGAAGTGGATCGGGTGCTCGACCGTTTCGGTCGCGAACTTGAGAGCGATCGAGGATTGGTCCCAACCGCCGCTGTCCGGGCCCGGCTCCTTGTGGTAGTGGAGGTCGAAGGTCAGCGTGGCGCCGGCCTCAAGCAGCGAGCCGTAGCCCTCCGGCCACACATGTGGCGGCGATCCGGAGGTGGCGCCGCCCAGGTAGCTGCCGTCACCGCGGGTTTCCTCGTCGTTCGGACCCTTGACGAAGATGTTGAAGTGGTGGACGAGTTCGCTGCCGCGCCGGAACTCGATCTCCTGCACCCACTTGTCCTCCGGCAGGATGTCCTCGGTCAGGACCAGCCGGTGCTTGGTGTAGATGTCCTTGGTGTCGTCCTCGACGTAGTAGGGCTCCGGCATCTTGAGCACCAGGTCGGGATCGGTGAACAGCCAGCCCTCGTCGTCGGCCCAGTCGATGGGCTCGGGCCCGTCCTCGGGCCGGCCGGGCCGAGCGCCCGCCTCGACCCAGCGCTGAACCGTCGCGATTTCGGCGTCGGTCAGGCCGCGCTCGTTCCTGAACACGCCGTCGAAGTGCTCCGAGGCATCCCAGGGCGGCATCTCCTTCGAGGTCGTCATGCGCACGATCGAGCGCGCCCACGGGCGGGCCTCTTCGTAGGTGGTCAGCGACATCGGCACGCCGCCGCGGTAGATCTTGCCGCCCGACGGCCGGTGACACTCCTGGCAGTTCTCCTGCAGGATGGGCAGGACATCCTCGTAGAACGTCGGTCCCGTGGCGTCGGCGGCGCCGTAAGCGGCGGCGGCCAGGCCCAGGCAGAGGAGAAAACCAACCAAGCGTCGACCCGTCATCGCTGCGTCCCCGCTGAAGAGTTCGGCATGAGTCAGTGTACAGGAGGCGTTGCCGCATCCGCAGTGCGAACCGGACCGCCGCGCGGCGCGATCCGTTCCGCGGAACATGGCGGTTCCGCGATCAAGCCTCGCTGCGCTATCTGGAGCTGAGCTACCAGGTGATTCAGCTCCCACCCTTCTTTCGCAACCCTGAGAAGAGGCTGGCGAAGATGCCGAAGGTGCACTTCGTGGATCCGGGGATCCTGCGCACGATTCTCAATCGCACGGGCGACTGGACCGGGGAGGCGTTTCTCGACAAGCCGCTCCTGGGAGCCCTCGTCGTATCGCTGGACCGTGACGTCCGCTACCTCGCGCCCGGAGTCCTGGCAGTGCCGGCTGCCTGACTGCTCGCGCCCCCGGGGTAGCGGGGCTAGGGGCTTGCGCGGTAGAACGATCTGACCTGGGAACGCGGGCATCCTGCCCGCATCCGGCGCGGAGCGCCGGCCTCTGGCCGGCTTTCAGAGAAACACCGCGCGAGGCGTCAGCCTCGCTCCTAATCGACGTTGAAGACGTCGTCTCGCCCGTCGTGGCGGCAGAAGCTCACCCAGACGACTTCGGGACGGGGCGTGCCGTCGGCGTTCTTGCCCTCGTAGCGCTGAAGGCTGGATCCCGGCATGCAGTCGCCGATCTGGAGACTGCCGTCGTCGCAAGCGTGGAGGCCGGGGTCCTCGAAGATCTCCTTGCCGTCCTGCCGGATGCGGATGCGGTCGCCCTGGCTGCAGTCGACGGTCGGCGCTACGCCCAGGTGGGGCTCGCACATCGCCGCGTAGGCGCTGGCGCTGCGCGGCATGGGGGCGGTTTCGCCCGCGGGTTTGCACTGTTCGGGCGGCTGGCCCTCCGCGGGGCGCTGGCCGAAGGCAAGCAGAAGGAGAAGGACCAGGGCAAATTGGACAGGGACTTGGCTTCGATTGCCGCCCATGGCTTGGCCACTCTACATCTCGGGCTCGACTTCCTTCTTGCCGTTCGACTCCAGCGACAGGACGTTGCGGCGCTCTCGAGTTCTTGCCGCTTCTTGGCCCAGGCGGCACCGCCTCTCCTCTCGTGGGGAACCGCGAGGATCAAATGACACTTGTAGGCCTCGTCCTCTGGTAGCTCGTTCAGCGTGGACAAGCGAAGGTAGACACCCTGGATCCAATCGCTGTGTTTCCTGAGGAGCCTCTCCCAGTTCCTACGCTTCGCGCGCCATCGCTCGTCGAAGGCTGTAGGGAACGCGGCACGGATGTAGCGCTTCGCGAGCCACTCGGCGACGAGCCGGCTTTCCGGCCTCGGCAAGTGACCCTTCGGCTTCTCCTCGAGGAGGAGGCTGCGAGGGATCGACCAGCGGTCGTGGACGGCGAGGGAGAGAAGAGTCGGACCTGTGCCAAGGTCTACGCTTAGCTCTATATTGCGAGGGTTCCTTCCCCCTGACTTCTGCCTGTCGGTCTTTCTCGAGGTGGTGGCGCTGGCTCGCAGAACCTCAACAACGGGCTCCTTTTCAAGGTTAGGGCTGACGATGTCGCAGTCGTGACTGCAGACCACTAGCCAGCCCCCTTCGGGCGTGGGCACTGTCTCGGGTGCGTGGTTCCGCGCGAGCTTCGCTAGCTTGGACCCAAGGATCGCCCCCTGACGCCAGCCCAGCTTCGCGATCGCGTGGGCGTCGAACGGCTTGGTCATTTCTTACCGCGACGGCCAGTCCTTTAGCGCCAGGTTCTGGGCGAGTCCGTGCCGCCTCTCCTTGCTCGTGGGCTCTTCGAATCCGAGTGCACGGAGTCGCTCTTCACGGGTCGTCCTCCTGTGAGAGGCCGCATCAGCTAGCGTCTGCGCTTGCTCCAGGGCTTGCACGATGCGCGTCTCGTCGAGTTCCCGTGCGGCGAGGAGCTCGACAATGGAGGGTCCATCGAGGTCCATAGGTTCCCGGACGAAGCGCGCATTGAGCGGAGTTGCCCCCGAAACAGACGTCCGGACAAGGATACGGAGCAGGGTGTGGAGCCGACCCGTGTTCGCGGTGTTCGGCTCCTTGCCCTGAAGCCAACTGTAGACAGTTGGGCGCGTCACTCTGAGGAGCTGGGCGAGCAACGATTTGTTCAGCGAGAGAGCCGCGACTAGTTCCTGCACTTGCTCGACGACGGAGAGCGACATCAGCTCTTGGAATGCGTACGAGACCCTCGGCTCGGCCGGCTTCGGGGCATGTGCTTGTGTTGGCCTGTGATCGACGATGTAGGAGCTTGAGCCGATGCGGGGCAGGATCGGTCCATAGTCCACCACGAGCATGACGATTCCAGAACTGCCAGAGCAGGCGGACCTCAGCTGCTCCATCCAAGCGTCCTCGCTGAGGTTCCGAGGATGGCCGGATTCTCTCGCCAAGACCGCAGTCATCTGCTTCGCTGCTTCGTCGTCTTGGTAGGTGACAGGCGACGTCATCTCCAGGCCTCGATCGCGTCCGCAGTTACAACGTGCTCGTGGAATGTCTCAATGAGGTCGTCGTGCATTGAGTAGGCCATCCCTACGACCCAATCTGTATCGGGATCAAAGTTCCCCTCGATGTAGTGATCCATATCGACGAGGGTGATGAGTTCGCCTGTTGCAGCGCGCGGAGCGTGTTTAGGGGCGCCTCCTAGAAGATCGGGCGGCAGCAAGAAACCTTGGTCGTTCTGCACGACGCGGACAATCATCGTGCCCTCTACCTCCCCGACGGCAGTCTTGCCGGTGCTCTGAACGTGAAGACGATGAGTGCCCTCTTTGAAGACAGCATCCGCCACGCCATGGAAGCCAGATCGGAGGTAGAAGCGGAAGTCCTCCCCTTCCCTCGGCTGCACGACGTCGACGTAGCGGAGGCCCACGCGCTGGACGACACCCAACCGGTCATTCTCAGTCGTTGCAAGTACCGTCCCGACGGCATGGAGGAGTTTCTCGGCGAAGGCCTCGAACTTCCCGTATGACGTCGTCTGAAGTGTGACGCTGTCCTCCATCACCAACACGCTCCACGTCTCGTCCCTGGTCCGGTACTCCCATCGCTGCTGCTCAACTACCTGCACGGGCACCCCGCCGGCCGGCCCAAAGATCATCTGCTGGACCTTGCCGGCTCGCTCTATCGGAAACCCGCGACGGCGGAATTCCTCCTGGATTGCAGGAATGTAGTCCGACATCTGGCGGACGGGACTAAACCGCACCTGGCCTAGTACCAGCACCAGTGGCTGCTGGGACAGCGGTACATACCTGCACTTGCGCTCCATCGGCTCCTCCTTTACGCCGGACTTTACACTGTGTACTACACCACAGGTGCCAGTCGTATTCCGCGTTCGCCGACTTGGGCCTTCGGTTCGCCGGATCAGGCTGCGTCGGGGCTCAGGTCCTCGATCACGTCGTGGTTGGAGGCCGGCGGCATTCGGGGCAGCTAGCTTCCGGGCCGCACGGGACCGCATCCACCCTACATCTCCAGGGCGACTTCCTTCTTGGCGTTCGACTCGAGCGACTGGACGTCGCGGCGCAGGTACTTGTTGAGCTGGCGGTCGTAGCGGCTGGTGGCGCCGGCGTGACGTGCGCGCACGTAGGGCTCCCAGCGCGGCTCGCTCGCTCCCTCGACCCGGTCGCCCATGACGGTGACGCGCTGGATGATGCGCTCCGCGTCGAAGTCGTTGAGCACGAAGTGCTGCGTGCAGCGGTTGTCCCACATGGCGAGGGTGCCCTGGTTCCAGCGGTAGCGGACGGTGAAGCGCGTATTCGACGCCCAGCGGGTCAGGTAGGCGAGCAGGTGGTCGCTTTCCTCGTGGCTCAGCTCGACGATGCGGCGCGTGAAGTGCTCGTTGACGAACAGGGATTTGCGGCCGGTCTCCGGGTGAACGCGGACCACCGGGTGGATCGTCATCTTCTCCGGCTTGCCGTGCGGCGTCGCGTCGTGCAGCGCGGTCAGTCCTTCGCAGAGTTCCTGCAGCGGCGGCGACAACTCCTCGTAGGCCTTGTACATGTTGGCCCACATCGTGTCGCCGCCGACATCGGGGCACTTGACCATGTTGAGGATCGCCATCACCGAGGGGCTCTCCTGGAAGCTGATGTCGCTGTGCCACTCGTCCGCGACCCCGCCGCGGGTGGCCACCAACTCGAAGACCTCGGGGTGGTCCGTGAACGGGTTGTTGAGGTGCGGGTGCCCCTCGAGCTCGCCGAAGTGGCGGCCGAAGACAACGTGCTGCTCCACCGTCAGGTGCTGGTCGGGAAAGAAGAGGACCTGGTGCTCGAGCAGCAGTGAGCGGATCGTTGCGGCCTCTTCAGGGCCGGCCTCGGCCAGCGGCAGATCGTGGATCTCGGCGCCGAGGGATCCGGCGAGGCGGACGACTCGATGGCTCATGAGAATTCTCCTAGCGGTGCCATCCGTGCGCCCGCTGACGGGCGCACGGACTGGTTCACGGATGGCGCGGATCGCGCCACCCGGGTTGAAGGGATGAGGCTATCTCTAACGCCAGTCCTCGTGCGCGTCCCGCTCCGGTTGCCTGTCGTATAGCGTCCGGCGCCGTCTCCTACCTGACGTCAGACAATTCCCTGCTGCGCTCAAGCGCACACCTGGAGGTTGCGTGATGAGAGTGTTCTGTCGATTCGCCGTTCTGCTGTGCATCCTGTCGCCCTCGCAGGCACTCGCCGCGCCCGAGGTTCTTCCGCTCGATGCGGAGAAGTTGCTTCGGGCCCAGCTCGAGAGTGTGCCGCCGTTCCCGGCCGAACTGGTCCTGGCGGGGAAGAGCGAGCACTGGCAGAGCATCGTGCATCAGGGCGAGGTGGTCGTGGCCATCTACGCCGCGGCGCCGGCTCTGCTGGATATCTCGTCTCCGTTCCCCTATCAGCCCGTGGTGAAAGTCGGTTCTCTGCGCTCGCGTAGGATAGAAGCATGTCTATGGGCAAGAAGAGTAGAAGCAGCGGTCAGGAGCCTCTGTGGGTGTCGGCAGGTGATCTGCCTCGAAGCGCGGGGCACCCGTTCTACGAGCGGTTGAACGGGATTCTGGAATCCAGCGGGTTCGACGAGTTCGCGGAGTCGGAGTGTTCGCGGTTCTATGCGGAGCGCATAGGGCGTCCGAGTCTGGCGCCGGGGCGGTACTTTCGCTTGCTGCTGTTGGGGTACTTCGAGGGTTTGGATTCGGAGCGCGCGATCGCCTGGCGGGCTCAGGATTCTCTGAGCATTCGCCGCTTCCTGGGATTGGGCCTGAGTGAGGCGGCGCCGGATCATTCGACGATTTCGCGGACGCGCCGGCGCATCGACGTGGAGTCTCACCGGCGTGTGTTTTCATGGGTGCTTCGTCGTCTGGCGGAGTCGGGTCTGTTGTCGGGCAAGACGGTGGGCGTGGACGCGACGACGCTGGAGGCGAACGCGGCGTTGCGTAGCATCGTGCGTCGCGACAGCGGCGACGACTACGAGACGTTCGTGCGCGGTCTGGCGGAGGCGTCGGGGGTAGAGACGCCGACGCGGGCCGAGCTGGCCCGTTTCGACCGCAAGCGCAAGAAGAAGCTGTCGAACGAGGAGTGGGAGAATCCGCACGACCCGGATGCGCAGATCACCAAGATGAAGGATGGCCGCACGCACCTTGCCTACAAGGCGGAGCAGGCGGTGGACCTCGAGCACGGGACGATCGTGGGGGTGTCGGTTCAGGGCGGAGCGAAGGGCGACACGGAGTCGTTTCACGAAACGCTGGAGGAGGCCTTCGAGCAGGTGTCGTCCGTGACCGCGGACGAAGCCGCGATCGAGGAGGTCGTTGCCGACAAGGGGTACCACAGCAACGACGTTCTCGCGGACATCGACGAACTGGGCCTTCGCAGCTACATCGCGGAACCGGACCGCGGTCGCCGTCGCTGGAAGGGCAAGAAGGAGCTGCAGGCCATCGTGTACGCGAACCGCCGCCGGATCCGAGGCAATCGCGGCAAGCGGATGCAGCGCCAGCGAGGGGAACGGCTCGAGCGGCCCTTCGCTCACCAGTACGAGACCGGCGGCATGCGCCGCGTGCATCTGCGCGGTCGCTCGAACATCCTCAAGCGAGTGCTCCTTCACGCCAGCGCGTGCAACCTCGGGCTCTTGATGCGCCACATCGTCGGCTTCGGCACTCCTCGAAGCTTCCAAAGCAGGCGCCAGACCCTGCTCGCCCTGCTTCGCCGCTTCCGGCTGCGTCTGAGCGCTCTCCGAACCCGCCTGATGGCGAAACAGCACCCCAATTTGGCCATCTGAACCCAATCGCCATTCCTCTACTTGATCGAGCTACCCCCAACGCCGACCCCGTCGCGCAACGCGAACATCCCCGAACCGGGACTTCCGCCACGGGCTGCTATGACGAGTTCGTGCTGGTGCTGGACGGGGAGGTCACGCTGACTCACGTCGACGGGGACAAGGCGACCTACATGCCCTGGCCTGGCGCGGAGAGCGTCCCGACCGGTACGACGCCCTGGACGAGCAGTACGACCTCGTGGTCGTGGGCGGAGGGATCAGCGGTCTGGCTGCCGCGTACCTCTACCGGAAACACTCCGGCGGCGATCCGAAGATCCTGGTTCTCGACAATCACGACGACTTCGGCGGCCACGCCAAGCGCAACGAGTTCCACGCCGGCGGCCGGATGCTGCTTGGCTTCGGAGGGAGCATCAACCTCGAACAGGACTACATGAGTCCGCAGGCTCATGGCCTGCTCGAAGAGATCGGCGTCGATTTCGGGAAGCTCGAGAAGGCCGTGCATCCCGACTATCTGCTCTCCAACTCCGGCGCACCGTCTGGCATCCACCTCAGCGCGGAGGAGTACGGCCGTGATCGGATCGTCGTGGGCCACTGGTCCAAGGCCTGGGGTGGCGCCGAAGATTCGGCGGGTCTCATCGACGACCTGGGCCTGTCCGAAGGGGACACGCGGAAGCTCAGGGAGCTCGCCGGAGGCCAGAGGGACTTCCTGGAGGGCCTCTCGTCCGAGGAGCGGCTGGAGTACGTGCGGAGCACGAGCTACGCGACCTTCCTGTCGGAACGGGTCGGCCTCTCCCGAGCCGCGGCGACGGTGTTCGAGCCGACGCGGCGGGCGCTCTTTGGCGTTGGCCTCGAGAGCGTCTCCGTGAGGGAGGCGGTCCTGACCGGAACCCCCGGCCCGAACCCGCTGACCGGCCAACCCGCCGGCGCCTACGAGCCGGGCCAGTACCCGGCCCCGCGGTACCCCATGTTTCCGGATGGCAATGCGTCCGTGGCGAGGTTGTTCGTGCGAAAGCTGATTCCGGCTGTCGCGCCGGGGACCTCGATGCAGGACGTGGTCACCGCGCGCTTCGACTACTCCGCCCTCGATCGAGAAGACTCAGCCGTACGGATTCGCCTGAACAGCACGGCGGTGAAGGTCGAACACTCCGGCAGCGACGCGGTCGAGGTGTCCTACGTGGCTGCGGGGCGTGCCTGCCGCGTCCGTTCCCGGCACTGCATCCTTGCGTGCTACAACAGCATGATCCCGCACCTTTGCCCCGAGTTGCCGGAGGCGCAGAGAGAGCATCTCGAGTACGGCTCGAAGGTGCCGTTCGCCTGGGTGAACGTGCTTCTTCGGACCGGTCGGCCCGTGCGTGGGTCCGGCGCGTCGGTGTTCCTGTGTCCCGGGAGCGACTTCGGTCTGGTGTCGGTGGCGCCCCCGGTGACGCTCGGTGACTATGGCGCCACGGCCGATCCCGACGGGCCGCTCGTCGTCTTCATGGGGAACGCACCGGCCCCGGAGAACGACGGTGGCCAGACCGGAAGGGACCTCTATCGCAAGGGCCGCCGCAAGCTGTTCGAAACGCCCTTCTCGACGTACGAGAGGCAGATCGAAAGGCAGCTCACGTCGATGTTCGGGGACTTCGGCTTCGACGCCGACCGGCACGTCGAAGCGATCACCGTCAACCGCTGGCCCCACGGCTACTCCTACGGCTACATGGACCTCTACGACCCCGACTGGCCGGCGGGGGAAGCGCCCCACGAACTGGGGCGGAGGTCATTCGGCCGCGTCAGCATCGCGAACTCGGACTCGGAGTCCATGGCCTACGTTCACGGCGCGATCGATGCCGCCTGGCGCGCGGTGGAGGAGCGGCTGAGTCTGTAGCAGCCCGTGGCGGAACTCGCGTTGCGCGTGGCCGCGTGTCATTTCGATGATGCGATCACCGATTTGACATGCACGGCGCAGCTACCTGCTTGGGATTCGGGACGGCGTGACGCTCGAGGACCATCCGCTGCGCGGCCCGATCTTCGAGTCCTTCGTCGTAGCGGAGCTCGTCAAGGCCTTCTCGGCGACGGGCCGCGATTCGCCGCTGTTCTTCTGGCGAGATGCCGCCGGGCACGAGATCGATATTCTCCTCGAACGCGGGCCTTGGGACCCGTGCGAGCGATCCGTCCCGCCGGCAGGCTCTTTCACCGAGAAGGTCAGGAGCTTGAGTTCAAGGAGCAGTTCAACCTTGCTGGTCTGGCCGATTACTTTGGTGACTTCGCTACTACCGGTACGGTGGCCGAACTCAGCGAATTCAGTTCGCGGAACTCGAGAGCATCATCAATCGGCGGATCGAGCGGAACAACCAAGAGTGGCTCGACCTGGTCCAGAAGATCGGAGCCGCGGGCCCAAGTAACGCGGCCGTTCTCGATACCGAGCGGGCTTTGGACCAGGCAGCCTCCGGCTGCCAGAGGTGCTGCCACCCGCTTTGAGCTGCGTCAGGGGCGCGGTATCCTCGTTGGCGATGAACAACACACGAAGGCCGCTGACATGGTCCATCAGGATCTGTGCCTTCTGTTTTGGGCGCCTCTCCTGTTGCGCGGCGCCGCTGCTCGTCGCCGCTGTCGCGACAGCCGCCGACACCGACTGGCCTAACTTCGGCAACGACGCCGGCAATTCGAAGTACTCGCCGCTGGCCCAGATAGACGCCGACAACTTCGATCGTGTGCGGGTGGTCTGGACCTGGGAGTCGGTCGACACCCAGATTCCGAACCTGCCTGACTCGATCAGGCCGCGGTCTTTCAAGGCCATTCCGGTGGTCATCGACGGCCGTATGTACGTGAGCACCCCCCTCGGCCAGGTGGCGGCGATCGACGCCGCCTCGGGCAAGCCGCTGTGGAGCTACGACCCCCAGAGCTGGGAGGCGGGGCGGCCGGCGAATATGGGGTTCCATCACCGCGGAGTGGCGATCTGGCGTAAGGGGGAGAAGCAACGAGTGATGATGGCCACCCACGACCGGCGCCTGCTCTCGCTCGACGCCACAACCGGCAGGCCCGATCCCGCCTTCGGGAATAGGGGCGCACTGGGGATGACCAAAGATCTGGGCCGCAAGGTCCTCGAGTCGCGAACCACACACAGCTCGCCGCCGGCGATCTGTCGCGACACCGTGATCGTGGGCTCGATCGTGGCCGATATCGCCACACATCAAGAGGCGCCGCCGGGCTTCGTGCGCGCCTACGATGCCGAGAGCGGCGCCCTGGCGTGGGTCTTTCACACCATCCCCCAGCAGGGAGAGGAGGGCACAGAGACCTGGGAGAACGAGTCGTGGCGCTACAGCGGCAATACCAATGTGTGGTCGATGATCACCGTCGACGAAGAGCTCGGCCTCGCCTATCTTCCGATCGGCACACCGACGAGTGACCTCTACGGTGGTCACCGCCTTGGCGACAACCTCTACGCCGAGAGCCTGGTGGCGGTCGACTGCGAGACCGGCGAAAAGCGCTGGCACTTCCAGATCGTGCACCACGGCCTCTGGGACTACGACCTGCCACCGCCGCCGAACAGGATCGATCTGATGGTGGATGGCAAGCTCCGGAAGGTGGTGGCGCAAGCCAGCAAGCAGGCCTTCCTCTTCGTCCTCGATGCGGTGACGGGAGAGCCGCTGTGGCCGATCGAAGAGCGTCCCGTGCCTCCGAGCCAGGTGCCTGGAGAGAGCGCCTCGCCGACCCAGCCTTTCCCCACCAAGCCCGCCGCCTACGATCGCCAGGGCATCAGCGTAGACGACCTGATCGACTTCACCCCCCAGCTTCGGGAAGAAGCCCTCGAGATCGCGAGCGCGTACGAGCTGGCGCCTCTCTACACGCCGCCTCGAGTCGCGGGCGAGGGTAAGCCGGTGATCCAGCAGCCCGGTCCGGGTGGAGGCACCAACTGGACCGGCACCGCGGTGGACCCCGAAAGCGGCATGATCTACGTGCCTTCCTACGCCACCCCGAGATCCGTTTCGCTCACTCCGCCCGACCCCAATCGATCGGATCTGCGTTACGTACCCGACGGCTGGTACGAGCACGTCGAGGGTCCTCGAGGTCTGCCGCTGGTCAAGCCGCCATACGGACGCGTCACCGCGATCGATCTCGCTACCGGCAAGCACGTCTGGGTCGCGGCCCACGGTGAGGGGCCGCGCAACCACCCGACGATCAAGCACCTGGGCCTGGATCGGCTGGGCTCCCCGAACCGGGCAGCAGCGCCGCTCGTGACCAGGACTCTGTTGTTCGTCACCCATCGTGCCGAGAGCACCACCGGCGCCGAGCCCCCCACCACGGATCGACCGGCCGAGATCAGCGTTTACGACAAGAAGACCGGGGCCTACCTGGGCGGCATCGAGCTCCCCGCCTTGCCCAACTCGAACCTCATCACCTACGAAGTGGGGGGGCGCCAGTATCTCGCGGTAAGCGTCGGTGGCGGAAGAGAGGCTACCGAGACCGACACTCCTGCCGGTGTGGTCGCACTCGCGCTCGCCGGAGAGGAGGCAGAGTAGTGATGGCACTTCGATTCAGAGACTGTGTGCTCGCCGTGGGACTGATCGCCGCGTTCGGCTGTCAATCTTCTGAACCACCACCGGAGACCTCGATTCCCCCACCGGCGCCACCACCGCCGCCGAACATCGTCGTCATCGTCGGCGACGACCTGGGCTACGGCGACATCGGTGTGTACGGCTCGCAGATCCCAACGCCTCACATCGACCAGTTGGCACGCGACGGCGTGCGCCTGACCGACGGCCATGTGTCCGCAGCCGTCTGCAGTCCGATGCGTGCGGGTTTCCACACCGGGCGGCATCAGAATCGCTTCGGCTGGGAGTACAACCCCACCGACCACGACCTCGGACTTCCGTTGGATCAGAAAACGGTCGCCAACCACTTTCAGGACGCCGGCTATGTCACCGGCCTGATCGGTAAGTGGCACCTGGGCGTGGCCGAGCCGCACCATCCACTCCACCGCGGCTTCGACGAGTTCTACGGATTGCTGGGAGGCGCCTCCAGCTACATCGACTCCCGACTTCCAGGCACCCACGAGTGGCCCGCCGAGGGAGCCCCCACCACCCGAACCAGCGAGTCGCGTGTCATCCGCGACGGCTTCGAGGTGATCGAGGTCGAGGAGTATCTGACTGACGTCTTTGCCGAGAAGGCGGTCGAGTTCATCGATCGCCACGCCGACGAGCGCTTCCTCCTGATGCTGACTCCCAACACTCCGCACACGCCGCTGCAGGCGACCGACGAGTACATGGAGCGGGTGCAGCACATCGAAGGCGATGGAGCGCGCGTCTACGCCGCGATGGTCGTCTCGCTCGACGACTACGTCGGCGACGTCGTCGCGGCTCTACGCAAGCACGACCTCGAGCGCGACACGCTGGTCGTCTTTCTCTCCGACAATGGGTGCATCAACTACATGACCGAGCCGATCTGCACCAACGCGCCGCTGGCGGGGAACAAGCGCCACCACCTGGAAGGCGGTCATCGTGTTCCCTTCATCCTCAAGTGGCCGGCGGGCCTTCCTCAGGGCGAGGTCTACCGCGAGCTTGCCAGCGCTCTCGATCTCTACGCCACTTTCACGGCCGCGAGCGGTTTCGAAGCGGATAGCCCGGACAGCGTCAATCTGCTTCCGCATCTACGCGGCGAGACCAGCGAGCCGCCGCACGAGTTCCTCTATTGGCGGGCGGCACCGAATATCGCCATCCGCTGGGGCAAGTGGAAGATGTGGAGAGTGAACAACACCGACATGGAGATCCCTGACGGGCGACCGGGCCAGATGATCCCGCCGAGGGAATACCCACCCGACGACTCACCCATGGGTCAGACCACCGTTCTCTACGATCTGGAGGCTGACATCGGCGAAACCAACAACATCGCAGATCAGCACCCCGAGATCGTCGAGCGCCTGGAGAGCGAGCTCGCCGCCTGGGAGGCCGAGCTCGCCGAACCACTCTGGGTCAACCATCGCGGGACTCTTCACTCGCTTCACGGTCAGACGGTTCAGCTCTTCTTCTGAGGCCCCCGACTAGGGTAAGGCCCACTGCGGCAACACCTCGACGCCTTTCGGCCTCGGTCGCCGAAGCGCAGGCCCGGCCTCTAGACCGCGATCTTCCGAATCTGCGACCTCGATTGGCTCGGGTCCGTCTCAAAATCCCTCCTCCAGTCAGCTGACTCGTAGCCGCGTCGGAGCGAGGTACCGATGGTTCTGAACCCCATCGCGCCGAGCGAGCATGCTTCTGCCGCCGCTGAGCTTGATACCATCGGTCTATGAGCGTCTCAGAGACACCCAGCGTCATTCATTCGGATCCTGAGATCCTCGGTGGCGCAGCGGTTTTCCGCGGAACGCGAGTCCCGGTCAAGAATCTCTTCGACTACCTGGAAGCTGGCAACCCGCTCGAGAGATTCCTAGATCATTTCCCGACCGTTTCTCGCCTGGACACGAAGTCACTATGTCTGAGGGTGGCTCGACGGCCTCGACGACTAATGCCGCCAAGCGTCTGCAACAAAGGAGACATGATGAAGCGCACGTGCAAGAGATTCGCGTTGGGTTTGGCAGTCGGCGCGATGTGGGTCGGGGCGGGCAGCAGTTTGAGCGCCGCGACGCCCCCGGGCGTCGATGACTGCGAGGCCTTGCCGGCGATGGACTTCACAAGCATTCAGGATGCGCCGACGCAGGCGACGGCGACCCGAATGGTGGAGGCCACCGGCGAGGTGCCCGCCCATTGCCGGATGGATGGGTATGTCACGCCCAATGTCCGGATCGTGCTAGACCTGCCCAACAGCGCCTCGTGGAACGGCAAGTATCTGCAGGCGAGCCCTGGTGGCCAGGGCGGCTCGACGGAACAGGAGGCCGGCTGGTGCGATGAGGCCTTGCGGAGAGGCTATGCCTGTCTCACACACGATACGGGGCATTTCGGCATAACAAGAAGGTCCTCGTGGGCCTACAACAATCTCCAGGCGGAGCTCGATTACGGCATCCGCGGTCACCATGTCGCCGCTCTGGCGGGCAAGGCCATCACCGAGCACTACTACGGCCGGGCGCCGGCGTTCTCCTATCATGTGGGCTGTTCCGCCGGCGGGAAGCAGGGAATGGTCCAAGCGAGTCGCTTTCCCTGGAACTTCGACGGCATTCTCGCCCAGGAGCCCGCGAACGTAACGGCCGTGGGCGTGATGATCCTGTGGAACGCCCTGGCATCGTACGACGCGGACGGCCAGCCGCTGTTCACACCCGCCGATCTGGACGTGCTGCACGCGGGGGCCATTGCCGCCTGCGATGCGGACGATGGCCTCGAGGATGGGATCATCGGTGGCGATCCGCGCACTTGCCAATTCGATCCGGCCGACCTCGCCTGCGCGTCGGGGCAGACATCGGGCTGTCTATCGCCGGTCCAGGTGGAGGCGGCCAAAAAAAAGTACACCGGGCCGGTGACATCGACCGGAGAGAAGCTCAGCAAATACTTCCCGTTCTATCCTGCCTTGCCCGGTTCGGAGAAGGGCAACTACTTCTCCATGGATCTCGAGTCAAGGACCTCGTGGGGGCGGTTCAAGGGGTTCAACCCGGATCCGGGACCGAGCTGGAAGGCGTCCGACTTCGATTGGGACCACGATTACAAGCGCATGGGGATTTCAGATGCGCTGGTGAATGGTTTCAGCAATCCCGATCTACGCAATTTCAAGACGGCGGGTGGCAAGCTGCTGATCATCCAGGGTTGGGAAGACTCTGGTTTGCCCAGCCCACGAGTCAGCATCGACTACTATGAGATGGCGGAACGCATCATGGGGGGACGAGCCAGCGCCCAAGAGGCGGTTCGCCTGTTCATGATTCCGGGCCGTACCCATTGCTATGGTGGCGTTGGCGCGACCAGCGGCGATTATCTCAGCGCTCTCGAAGCCTGGGTCGAAGAGGGGAAGGCACCCGACATGATCGTCGGCTACCGTCCAGAAGAAGACCCCTCCGGCAGACGGACTGCGAGAGCTTATGTTGAAGCGAATACCGCGGTCCCTGAGAGCTACACATTCACGCGGCCCCATTATCCCTACCCGCTGCAAGCGCGATACAAGGGCAGCGGTGATCCGAACGACTATCGGAGCTTCGAGCCTGTCGATCCGGAGGGTCGCTGAGGACCGGTCTACCGCTTGACGGAAGAGGACGTCGCCGCCGCGCTCGACTGGGCATAGAGTGCTTCCCGACTTGGGGAGGTGCTTAATGAGGCTGGAGAGGGTGGTTCTGCTTCCGCTCGCCGTCGTCGTGCGCTTGACCGACTACGAAGTGTCCGGCTCTTCGTCCGTCGGGAAGACACGCGCCGATACGGCGCTCGCCGCGATCCTTAGTTAGGGCGATTGGCGAACCTTCGTAGGCGAGCGCGCTAAGAGTGTTCCACCGTCACGGCAACGCCCGCTTTACCTTGAACTCGCCGACGCCGCCTCCTCTGCCCGCGCTCCAGCGAGGATCCCCTCCATGGCGTAGTTGCCCTCGTGACAGGCGAACTCGAAGATATCGTCGGGCGACTTCTTGAGCGGAATCATCACGGTCCACGGCTCGGTCCAGGTCTGCGGATCGTCGAGCGTGACCACGTACTGCGCTACAGTATCAAGGTCGGCTTTGTCGCCACGTAGAATGGCGTCGAAACGATGCTAGGGAGGAGTGGGTCATGACCCAAGGAGGGCACTTCAACGCCATTGCGCTCGAACGTGTGGTATTCGGTCGGCCGGCCGCCGAGGCCGTGCCTGCCGAGCTCGAGCGCCTGGGCCGCTCGCGGGCCTGCCTTCTGGTGAGCCACAGCTTGCGCACGGGCACCTCCGCGGTGTCGAATCTGGAAGAAGCGCTGGGAGATGCGGCGGTAGGGACCTACTCCGGGATGCCGCCACATACCCCCCGCGAGGCGGTGATCGAATGTGCGGCGCTTGCCCGCGAAAGCAGAGCCGACATCATCGTCACTCTAGGGGGAGGGTCGCTTACCGATGCCGGCAAGGTGGTTCAGCTTTGCCTGGAACATGACGTCACCGAGCCCGAGGGGCTCGAGCCATTCATCACCCGTACAGGGTCGGACGGCCGCGTGGAGAGCCCCGCGATCCGGGCGCCACGGGTGCGGCAGCTCACCTTGCCGACCACGCTCTCCGGGGGAGAGTTCGGAACCGTTGCAGGCTGCACCGACAGTGCGCGGCAGATAAAGCAAACGGTCCGGCACCCGTTGTTCGTGCCGCAGGTCGTGGTGCTCGACCCGGCGCTGACCTTGCACACGCCCGAGTGGTTGTGGCTCTCGACAGGTATTCGCGCGGTCGACCATGCGGTGGAGGCGCTGTGCTCGCCGAGCGCGACCGCGCACTCCGACGGGCCCGCCCTGCATGCGCTGCGTCTGCTCGGCGCGGGCTTGCCGCGTTCCAAGGCGGACCCTGCGGACGTCGATGCCCGGCTGGATTGTCAGCTCGGGGTCTGGGCCTCGATGTCGCCCAACCAGGATGCCATCCCGATGGGCGCGAGCCACGGCATCGGTCATGTCCTCGGCGGCACCTTCGGGGTACCTCACGGGCACACGTCGTGCGTCATGCTACCCGCGGTCCTCGAGTGGAACGCCGAGGCGAATCCCCAGGCGCAAGCGCGGGTCAGCGAAGCATTGGGGCGCCCGGGCGAGCCCGCGTCTCAGGTGGTGGACGAGCTCGTGCGAGAGCTCGGTCTGCCCCGGAGTCTGACCGAGGTTGGCGTCTCGAGGGAGCAGTTCGACTTGTTGGCGAGGAACGCGATGCACGATCGCTTCATTCACACCAATCCTCGGGTTATCCACGGTCCCGAGGACGTCCTCGAGATTCTCGAACTTGCCGTTTGAGGTGAACGATGCGCATCGACGCCGACGTAGTCGTCTTGGCTCTGCCGGATCCGATGCGGGCGGAGGAACTTCCAGCTCAACGGACGGGCGTGAGGGTAGTTGAGCGAGCTCGCATAGGCCTCGGGAGCGCTGGCGTTCCAGGTCTCCATCAACTTCTGGGTGGCGCGCAGACCCGGGGAGTCAGACGCCGCTGGGGCTGCTTTCGCGGCCGGCTCGGGCGGCGGGGGTGCGTCGGAGGTGCAGCCGGCGGTGGTCAGTGCGATGGCGTGACTGCACTATCCAGTGTAGGCGGCGTCTCCAGACGCCTTTGCCTCGGTTTGCGAAGGGAACCAAATGCGTTTGCAGGACAAAGTCGCCTTCGTCACTGGCAGCGGACGGGGGATTGGCCGAGCGATTGCCCTGGCTTTGGCACGGGAAGGGGCCGACGTGGTCGTGACCGCGCGCACCAAGAGCGAGATCGACGAGGTCGCCGCAGAGGTCAAAGCCCTGGGCCGTACCGGCTTTGCGCTCCCGGATTGGGGGCATGCAAGACCCCAAACTGCTCGCCGAGTACGATGACGACTTTTGGGACCTGAGCCTCTTGGTGAATCTCACGGTACCTTATCTGCTCACGAAGGCTTTTCTACCCCCGATGATTGCGCAGGGGTGGGGACGGATCATCAATATCTCGTCGGGCTCCGGGAAGCGGGGGGCGGTGCGCCGGGGAGCCTATAGCGCCACCAAACATGGATTGCTTGGTCTCACCCAAACCGCCGCCCTGGAAGTCGCGACCACCGGGGTCACGGTCAATGCGATCTGTCCCGGCCCTATCCGCACGGTGATGCTCACCCGGCTCCTCCAGCACAAAGCCGAGAGCGAGGGGCAAACGCTCGCCGAGGTGGAGAAGTCGACAAATCCGATGCAGCGAGTTTTGGAGCCGGAAGAGATTGCTGATCTGGCCGTCTACCTGGCTTCGGATGCTGCGCACGGCATTACGGGTCAGTCGTTGAACGACGCGGACGGCTCACGAAGCATCCTCGCCTCCCACTATCAGGGTAAGGAGCTCAACAGCCCCAACGACATCGTGGTCCGAGAGAACGGAGACATCTTCTTCACCGACCCGACCTACGGCCGTCGGGCGAAGGGGGATCACGAGCTCTACGTCGCCGACTCGCCCCGCATGCACATTCGAAAGTTCCAGGTCGCCGACGACGGCTCACTCTCCGGCGGCGAGGTCTTCGCTGAATCGACCGGTGAGGGTACCGGTGCGCCCGACGGTCTCAAGGTGGCCTCGACCGGGCACGTCTTCTGTGCCGGCCCCGGTGGCGTCCACGTCTACGATCCAGATGACGGCATCTGTCTCGGCGTCATCCGCACCCCCGCCTTCTGCGCCAACTTCACCTGGGGCGGGGACGACTTTCTGACCTTCTTTATGACCTCCTCGCAGCATCTCTACCGTACGCGAGTGAAGGTGGCCGGCATCCCTCTGTTCTGACCTGCGAGTGGGATCAGAGTGTAATGTCCCTTTGCCAGTACTCATCCCCCTCCCGGCTGATCTCCGCGCGAGCCTGCTCGTTCCACACGTCTCCGCCGAGGTAAGTGCCCTTGTATACGTAGGGCACTTCGTCGGGGTAGTACTGCCGGCGGGCATCGATCGCGAGCGGGATCATGCGGGCTCGGCGAAGCACGTACTCCTCGGAGTATTTGATCCGCTTGCCTTTGCGTCCGGGGACCTTGAAAGCGTGGATATTCGTCGTTTCTGCGCCGATGGCGGAGCTGCGCCTGTGGAAGCCGAGAACCATGGTGATTCTCCGCTCGGAGGACCGGTTGGCATAGGAGCCGTGAAGGGAGCTCCGGTTGACCAGGCCGCAGTCGCCAGGAGCGAGCAGCATCGGCACCGCGTCGGGCACCTGCTCGCCGACTGGGGGGAAGGTGCCGCCGTTGGCCAGGCACCAGCGTCGTTGACTTCCCGGGACCACCCAGAGGCAGTTCTCCGGAGTGCAGTGAGTCCACGACACGGACAGGTTGAAGCCGTGTGACATTACCCGATCCGTCCGGGCGGTCTAGGCACAGCCCGTCCTCCGTCCAGTGGGTCCTTCCGTCCTGGTGCCAAGGCGTCGGTAGACCCTCACCCGCTCCCTTGTGGAACACGCCCTCGTGAAAGGGGACGAAGTCCGGCCCATGGATGCTCTCGACCATCTGCAGAATCTGCGGGTGCGCGTACACTCGCAGAGCGGAGTCCATGATCATCAGCGTATGCGACACCAATCCGACGACGGCCGGAGCATCGTCCGCGGTCGCGCTTGGCGCATCCTACTTGTCGAGCCCCAGCCAGTAGCCGCGCTCCGAGCTCTCGTTGTACATGAAGTCGGCGGTCGAGGCTTGTCTAGTGGCGTCGCCGCCGTTGGGGACGATGGAACGGGACGGCCATTACGGCGCGAAGCTCGAACGGCCGCTAATTCCCCACTTTTCGTTCTCTTTCGTCACCAGATACAGGGTATTGAAGGTCGAGATCACTTCGCCGGCGGCGTTGTAGCGACTGAAGGTGAGCGCCACGTTGGCGGCGTTCTCGGCGACCTGGATGGCCTCGATCTCATCCCAGGCGCTGTGGTCCCAGCCGAAGCGCTCGGCGAAGGCGTCGAAGTCCATGTTGGCGACGAACTCTTCTTCGGTTTCGGTCACGACCACTTCGCCGCTCGCGAGGCGAAGGTGGGGGAAGTGGAGGGTCGATGCCCAGGCTTGCGGGTCGCGTGCGTTGAACGCCGTCATGTACTCCTCGACCTTGGCGATGGCGATGGCGGCGTTCGATTCCTGGAGCTCCGCCTCGACCGGTGTACCGGCGTGGAAGCGAGCTTGGACGCCCCAGTGGCCGTCAACCTGGGTAGCGACGTAGGTGACGAGGTTGCGGTGTGTCTTGTTGCCCTCCGCATCGACCCGGGCCCAGCGACCGGCGATGTGCGCTTTGCTGTCGCCCTGGTGGATCGTCCGCAGCTCTTCGACCTCGGTTCGCTCCCAGCCGGTGGCGATGACTCTCGCGTAGTCGACGCCGGCGACGTAGTCGTCTTGGGTCTGCCAGATCCGATGCGGGCGCAGGTCGTCAAACTTCCAGCTCGACGGACGGGTGTGAGGGTAATTGAGCGAGCTCGCATAGGCGTCGGGATCGCGGGCGTTCCAGGTCTCCATGAACTTCTCGGTGGCGCGCAGACCCGGGGAGTCAGACGCCGCTGGGGCGGCTTGCACGGGCGGCTCGAGCGCCGGGGGCGCGTCTGATGCGCAGCCGGCGACGGTCATTGCGATGGCGGTGAGGCAGAGGAATCTCTCCGTACGTTGAGTCTTGAGCTTCATTCGTCTCTCCCGAGAGCAGAGCGCGTTCCGTTTGGGTGGGGGCTAGTGTACGCTGCGATCTTCGCCCGTGGACCCAGATAGGCGTGCGCTCCCGGAGTCCCTTGGCGCGGGTCGACCTCTGCTCAGGGGGCGATCCAGAGCTCGCGAAGATCCATCTTGCCGTCCCAGCCCATAAGGCGGTCGAGGTTGCGGACCTTCTTTGGCGCTGCAGCGTAGTGGACCGAGTAGAGGAGCGGGGTGAACCAGGCCTCGCCGAGCACTATCCGGTTGATCTGGTCGTAGACCTCTTTGCGGGCTTCGATGTGGAAAGTGAACAACACGGACATAGAGATCCCTGCCGGGCCACCGGGCCAGGTCCTGCCGCGGGCGGCATACCCGCCCGACGACTCACCCATGGGTCAGACCACCGTTCTGTACGATCTGGAGGCCGACATCGGCGAAACCAGCAACGTCGTAGATCAGCACCCCGAGATCGTCGAGCGCCTGGAGAGCGAGCTCGCTGCCTGGGAGGCTGGGCTCTCCGAACCACTGTGGGTCAACCATCGCGGAACCCTGCACTCGCTTCACGGTCAGACCGTGCAGCTCTTCTTCTGAGGCTCCGCGGCTTACCTTCCGGAGTTCCCCAGCGCGTCCGCCTCGAGCACGCGAGCGCCGCGCAGGATGTTCCCCATGGAGTAGTTCCCCTCGTGGCAGGCGTACTCGAAGACCCGGTCGGTCGTCGAACGCAACACATACTCGCCGGTCCAAGGCGCTGTCCACGATGAGGGATCGTCCACCGTGAAGCGGTAGAGCACGTCGCCGTCCTCGAGCTTGGTAAAGCGCTCGACAACGTGCATCTCCGTGGAGCCGCCACGGAGAAACGCCTCGGGATGGAAGTTCGTGGTGTCGACGACCAACGTGTCGCCCTCCCACCACCCGATCGAATCGCCGGTCCACTTCTTGATCTCTGACGGCAGATGCGCCACGGCGCGCCCCTCGGACTTCATTCGCACCACCCGGGCGTCGTGGACCATCTCGATCAGGATCATGACGTGGTCCTCGGTCTGGACGATGGTCTTGTAGTTGTTGTAGCCGCTCGGGAGCGTCGGCGTGGCGCCGGTGAACCCCACGATGCAACGCTCCTGGGCCAGCAGCGACTCCGGACCGTCGAAGGGTCCGGGCTCGTCGCTCTCGAGCCAGAATGCCGTGCCGTCGTTGTCGCCGCGCACGATCTTGGCCTGGGTCGCCGCCGCACGCCTGGCCGCGCTCTCGGTCATCGGTGGAAAACGACCGTTCGGTGGATCGATCAGAATCGAGGTACGAAACCTGCCGTCCACCGCGAAGGCCTCGGTGCCCCGGTCGAGCCAGAAGAAGTTGTAGCCGCCGACGTTGCCGGCACCGCCGTCCGATCCGTCGCCACCCTCGGGTGGCGCCTCGCGATCCGGATCGCTGGCCTGGGATGTCTCCTCGATTCGCGCAGCAATGTTGCCCTCAATCCGCGCGGCCTCCTCCTTGCTGAGATAGAGGTTGTCGCCGTAGCGTTCCGGGCGCTGGAGCGGCGTCACGGTCGCGGCGTTGTAGTTACCCGTGAGATCGGGACGGCCGCTGGCCGTGCGCGGCACCCCGTCGCCGGCGGCGGCGATTCCGGAGTTGAGGCCGAGCATGAGCGCGACGGTCGACAGGGATCGGATGACTCTCTTCATACGCGCCCCACAAGCCTAACACCGGGGCCGACGTCACTCAGCCCGCCACCCCCTCCAAGAATTTGATTTCTCGCATGGTGTTTGAGATAATCCGATCCGAACGGTGAACTAGACGCTGGAGGACAGGCGTATCTGGAGGACAGGAACGTGAAAGCAATCGCCCGTACGTCACTTATTGGAATCTGCGCTATCGCCCTTTGCGCCTTGCCGCTATCGGCCGACGGTCCGCAGACAGGAACCATCGACGGAACCGTGACCGATGCCGAGGGCGACGGCCTGCCCGGCGTCACCGTCATCCTTACCGGACCTCAGAATACGAGGACCGAAATGACCGACGCGGAGGGCAAGTACCGCTTCGCCCTGCTCCAGGCTGGGGCCTACACGGTCAACGCAGCCCTCGAGGGCCTAGGCACGGCCGAGCGGGCAGTCGCCCTCGAAATGGGGCAGCGCCACGACGTCGCGCTCACTCTGCAGGCAGCCACCTCCGAGACCATCACCGTCACCGCCGAGGCGGCACTGATCTCCAAGTACGACACCGGCGCCACCTCTACGATCCAGGAGGAGGCACTCGAGAACGTCACCTTTGCCACGCGCAACTACAACACGAGTGTCCAAATGATGCCGGGCTTGGTAACCCGCAGGAAGCAGGACTATGCCCGCGTTTCAGTTAACGGAGGCATCAGCACCGAGCTCGGCGTCTTCATCGACGGCGTCGACGTCAGCATGCCCCGTCGTGGCGGCGAGCTGCGCTTTCAGATCCCGTCGACCGCAATCACCAATACCCGGATGGAAACGTCGGGTTTCGCCCCCGAGTACGGCCGCGCGACCAGCGGTGTCATGAACTCGACGATCAAGACCGGCACCAACACCCTCCACGGCGATTTTCTCTATATCGGCCAGAACCCGAAGTGGCGGTCCGAGGACTGGCTCGGGATCGAGCGTCCTGGCGAGCAGATCAACAGCTTCGAGGCCGGCCTCGGTGGGCCGATCTGGAGCGACAAGGCCTGGTTCTTCGCTTCCTACAACGAACTGAATGACAACCGGCTCGACCGAACGCGGTCTGGCGAAACATTCAATGTCACTCGCACATCAGAACCGCTCATCGGCAAGGTGAACTTCCAGCCCGGGAGCCGCCATCAGGTCGCGCTGACGTTGATCGACTCGCCGTCCTCAGCGATCGGTGCCGCGGGAGTCGGCGACCAGTACGCCGTCATGACCTTTCCGATCAACAACAGGCTCCAGACCGGGACCTGGAGCTACGCCATGACCAGCTCCGCGTTCCTCGAAGCCAAGCTGGCCAACCGCGAAGAGTTGGTGGGACGCGTTGCTGGCCCCCCCGCCCCGATCATCTCCGGCGTGTCTTTTGACGATCCCAACGGCAACGACTTCCGCTACCAGGATCTCAACGACGGTTTGCGATACAACGGTCCCTCGATACGCCTGGGCGCTGGGTTCAACGACTATCCCCGCGATCAGGCGAATGTCTCGGTGACCCTGTTCAAGGGAAATCACGAGCTCAAGGGCGGCGTCGACTTCCAGGACGTCACTTTCGAAAACCTGACCAGCATCGGGACCGAGTATCGCGGCCGTGGTTTCTGCCGAGAGTGCACCGGAGGCTTCCTCACGCCATCCACCAAGCGGGTCTTCGAGCTCGGCCCGCCGATCTCGATGAATACCCTTATGAGTGCAGCTTATGTCCAGGACCGGTTCGAGGTCGGTGACAAGCTGACCTTCAGCGTGGGGCTGCGCTACGACGAACAGTCGATCGACAACGACCGCAACGAGCGAGTCAACGAGTACAGCGTGTGGGCGCCGCGCGCAACCGTGGTCTACGACATCAACGCCGACGGCACGCTGCTGGTGCGCGGCAGCTTGGGGCGCTACTACCACAACATCGGCCTCGGTGTCGTCTTCACGGAATTCACCCGCGGCAACAACGGTGAGAACATCTACGAACAGTTCCTCTTTAACCGTGCGACGGGGTTTTACGACCGCTTTCAGCGGCGTGTCGAGCCGGCGCCGAGTGACGCTATCGCGGGCATCGAGCCCCACTACAAAGACGAGGCCTCGTTGGGCTTCGACTGGCAGTTCGCCGATAACTGGGTCTTCACCTCGCGCTTCACCGTAAGCGAGATTGACAACATCTTCAGCGCCAGCCTTCAGTACGACGAAGCCGGCGCTGTCGTCCGCGATCTGCGCAACTGGCCCAACAACACACGTGAGCATCAGGGTCTCACGATGGCGGTCAACCGAGCGTTTCGTAACAACTGGTCGGTGAACGCCAACGTGAGTTTTCTCCCCACCGACGGCACCATCGATTCCATCACAGACAATTCCGATCACAATGAAGCCATGGGTGGCTGCACGCTGCGGGGAGGAGGTGGCCTTTGCAACATCACCAGCACATCCCTTTGGGACGGAGCGCTCGCGGTGGACAGGGATTACTTGGTCAACCTCGTCGGCATGAAGCGTTGGGTGTTGGGCAAGGGTGACGTCATGACCAGTGCCTTCTTCCACTATTCCGCCGGTGAGGCCTGGGGATTGGGGCCCAGCGCGAATGTTCTTCACCCGGTGTCCGGACAGAGAATCCGTACTACGGGTCGCACCGAACCGAGGGACGCCAATACCCTCGAGGACTACTACACCCTCAGCTTGAATGCGACCTACCAGTTCCCGATCGGGGGTAGGTTTCAGGGCATTATCGGCGCTGAGGCCTCCAACGTCACCGACGAGTCGCACCAGGTCCGCGTCAACACACGGAACGGCAACCTGACCACTGGGGTCGATGCTTTCACTCTTCCGCGGGAGTTCCGCCTCAAGCTCGGTTTCAGATTCTAGGCACGCCGAGACATCGAGGCGTTGAATCGCCATGAAAGAGAACTTGACCCGCTCGGGTATCAACCTGTCACCCGTCTACGGGCCCTCCGATTCCAGTGGGGACTACAGCAAGCGCTTCGGCAATCCGGGGGAGTACCCGTTTACCCGCGGAACCCGTGCCTATTCCGGGCAGGGCTGGATTCAGCGCGAGTTGTCAGGTGAGGGCGATCCCAAACGCTCGAACGAGCAGTTCAAATACCTGATGACTCTCGGCCAGACCGGTCTCGATGTGATCGGTGACAGTCCCACGATGTCGCTGATGGATCCCGATCATCCACTCGCGCGATATACCGTTGGCACGCAGGGCGTCTCGCTTTGTCGTCATGATGACTACCGCGAATTGCTCGACGATATCCCGCTCGACCAGATGTCGATTTCGAGTTCCGGTCCGTCGATGTTCACGGTGGCAAGCCTCTATCTGCTCGCGAAGGAACGTGGTGTCTCGCCAGGCGTGCTCCGCGGCTCCGTGATCGAGTGGCCGTTCTATTCCGAACATTGCTCCTATGCGTACAAGATGCCCTTCGATCTCCACCTGCGGATGTCCTGCGACGTCATCGAGTTCTGCAGCAAAGAGATGCCGAGATTCCACGGCTATCTCGAAGACACTTATTTCTTCAGTGAAGCGGGCCTGAACGCAGTCGAGGAGGCGGCCCTCGGCTTTGTCGAAATTCGCCACATCGTGCGCACGCTTCTCGCACGCGGTCTCGACGTCGACAGCTTCGCCCCGCGCATCGCCATCCTCACGAATTGCTCGATGGACTTCTACGAGGAGATCGCGAAAATTCGCGCCATGCGTCGCATCTTCGCACGCATGATGAAAGAAGAATTCGGCGCCAAGGACCCGCGCTCGCAGGCGGTCAATATCGCAGTGCACACCTCGGGACTTTCGCTGACGACCGAGCAGCCGGCCAATAACATCGTGCGTGGCGCGGTGCAGACGGTCGCACTCGGATTGGCCGGGGTCAGCGCGCTCGAGATCTCGACCTTTGATGAGGGCTACCGAACCCCCAGCAAGGAGGCGCATCTGGTCGGGCTGCGCACGCAGCAGGTGATTGACCTCGAGACGAATATCAATAGCGTGCAGGATCCCTTCGGTGGATCGTGGTTCATGGAGTCGCTCACCGATGAGGTCGAGGCCAGGATTCTGGATATGGTCAACGACATCGAGTCGCGCGGCGACCCGGCCGAGCTGGTCAGCAGTGGTTACTTCAAACAGTTTTTCCACGGCACGATGGGCCGCTACCACCACCAGGTGCACGACGGGGAAGTGTTGAAAGTCGGAATGAATGTGCACCAGATGCCCGCGGAGCAGGACACGCTGCTGCGCGACATCAGCGAGGAGAAGATCGAACCTCTGTTCGATCGGGTCAAGGAAATATCGGCTTACCGCGACAAGCGCGATCAGAGACCGTTGCTGGACTCGTTTCAGCGATTGCACGACGTCGTGCAGACCGACGAGAACATGCTTGAAGCGGTGCTCGAGTGCACGCTGGCGGGGGCAACCATGGGTGAGATTGCCGGCATTCTCCGTCAAGCCTGGGGCACACCCTATGACCCCTACGGTCATCTCGAGTCGCCCATCGGAAGTGCGCAATGAATCCGATTCGTGTACTGGTTGGCGTGCTGGGTATGGACCAGCACGAACTGGGCGCAGTTGGCATCGCCAAGATGCTTCGCGACCAGGGTATGGAGGTGATCTATACCGGTTGCTTCAATACCCCGGAGACCATCGTGCAGACTGCCATCGAAGAAGACGCGGATGTCATCGGCATCAGCTCTCATTCCTGGGAGTATCTGTATTACACACCCGAACTAGTCGAGCTGCTGAAACAGAACGACCTCGACGTGCCCGTGGTTCTCGGTGGTTCGGTCATTACCGAGGAGGACGCCGGGAAGATGCTCGACAAGGGTGTCGCAGCAGTATTCGGATCCGGTAGCGTAGTGACCGACATGATCGATACCGTCAGAGACCTGGCGGCCAGTGCCGCGACATCCTGAGCCCACAGTCGACGAACTGGTTGCCGGCACGATTCGCGGCGACCTTCGTTCGGCGTCGCGGCTCATCCGGATCATTGACGACGGCAGCGCGCTCGCGTGGGACGCGCTGAAGCGACTGTTCCCGCATTCCGGGTCAGCGCTCGTCCTTGGTATCACTGGTCCTCCCGGTGCAGGCAAGAGCACCCTTGCTGATTGCCTGATCCGAAGTGCGCGGCAGTCCGGAAAGACCGTGGGCGTGCTCGCTGTCGATCCCAGCAGCCCCATTTCCGGTGGCGCGATTCTGGGCGATCGCATTCGCATGAATCGCTTTGCGCTGGATCAGGACGTGTTTATCCGCTCGCTCGCCAGCCGGGGTCATTTTGGCGGGATCACACCCGCGACTCGCGGCGCCATACGCGTCATGGATGCGATGGGTAAGGACGTAGTTCTGGTCGAGACAGTCGGCGTCGGGCAAGACGAAGTCGACATCGCCCGCCTTGCGCACACGACGCTCGTAGTCGCAGTTCCGGGGCTCGGCGACGAGATCCAGGCAATGAAGGCCGGCATCCTCGAAGTCGGCGACGTCTTTATCGTGAACAAGGCGGACCGTCCGGACGCTGACAAAACGGTCGCCTATCTCGAGAACGTCTTCCGTCGGATCCCGGCAGGTCATTGGCGCCCCCCGGTGATCGAGGCCCAGGCGTTGCACAACAAGGGCATCGAGGACATCTGGCAGGCGATCGTTCAACATCAGAACCACCGCGAGGAGGCTGGCCCGGCACAGCGCGCGCGCGAGCACGCTAATTGCGAGGTTGAATTAAGGGCCTTTCTTCAACAAGGGCTTCAGCGCGAACTGGCAAGACAACTCGACAACGAGCCCGATATCCAGAAGTCGGTGCAGAGCATCCTCGATGGACAGGCCGACATCTATGCGGCCACGGACGACATCCTCGGCAGACTCGGGTTGTTACCTTGATGCCGCCAACGCCGCCTCTTCTGCCCGCGCCCCGGCGAGGATCCCCTCCAGGCCGTAGTTGCCCTCGTGACAGGCGTACTCGAGGATATCGTCGGGCGACCTCTTGAGCGGGATCATCGCGGTCCACGGCTCCGTCCAAGTCTGCGGATCGTCGAGCGTGACCACGTACTCCAGGGTCTCGGGCCCCACCCGAGTCAGCCGTTCCACGAGCTGTAAGTTGCCGGTCGCTCCCCGATAGCCACCGGCGTCCGAGAAGTTGCGGGTCTCGATGACCAGAGTCTCGCCTTCCCAGTGACCCCTCGAGTCGCCGTGCCAAAGCCGGACGTCCTCCGGCAGGTGGGGCCTGCCGTCGATCGGGACGACGCGCGCGTCGTGAATCATCTCCATGAGCAAGACGATATGGTCCTCGCCCTGAAAAATCTGGGTGTAGCTGTTGTAGGCGGCGCGGAGGCGAGGTACGCCGAAGGAGATGCAGCGCTCGGTGAGGCTGCGATCCTCCGGACCCGCTGCCGGTCGCTCCCTGGCCGCACGGAACGCGGCGGCACGCTTCTCGCCTTCGTCCGTCAGGGCGGGCAGGCGGCCGTTCGGAGGGTCGACGATCAGCGACGTACGCTTGTCCCAGTCGCGCTCGGCGACCCAGAACTGGTTGTAGTTGCCGGTGGCGGCGTCCGTCGACGTGAACGACCCTGCCTCGTTCAGAGCGGCGTTGAAGACGCTGTCGCCAAACGCGGCATCGTCACTATCGAGAGCGAAGAGCGACTCCGCCCTCTGCTGGATCGCGGCCAGCTCGGCGTCGGTGAGGGTCTCCCGACCGGCTAAGGCCTCGGGCCGCTCGAGCGGAGTAGCGTTGTTGTTGGCCCAGACCCCCTGGAGATCAGGCTGACCGAAGACGTTGCGCGGCGCCTTCCAGCCGCTGTCGGCGGCCGCCCCGGCTGCGGCGACGGCCGGCACGACCCCAACGATTCCTACGAGAGCCAGGGCGAACGGCAGCCGGGTCAGCGGCGTGCCTGCGCTGCGGCAAGTCATCGCGATCTCCTTTCGCGGCCAGCTCCGGCCACGACGGTCTTTCTTCGCATCTCGCCAACCAGATCGAACTGATAATGACACGAGAGGAGCCTACTTCACCACGTCGCGACGACATCTACCTGGAGCATCCGACCTCCTAGTCGGCGATAACGCGCGCCAGAAAGCCGCGGATTACCTCGTAGGCCGCCCGCGTCTGCTCGGCGCTGAAACGGCCGTGGCCGCCTCCGGGGATGGTGTGCAGCTTGTTCGCGACTCCGGCTTCCTTGAGCTTTGCGTGCAGCCGGACGGCGTGGTCGTAAGGCACGTTCGGGTCGGCGTCGCCGTGAATGGTGAGGATCGGCGGCAGGTCGTCGCGCACCATGTTGAGCGGCGAGAGCTGTTTGCCGAGCTCGCTTCTGTTCGGCAGGCTTCCCATCCACGCCACTGCGTAGGTCCTGGCGTTCTCCCCCTCGACCAGGTCCGGTACGTCGGTGATGCCGTACCAATTGACGATCGCCGCGACAGGCATCTCCTCCACCGCCGCGTCGGCGGAGGTGGGGGAGCGCTGCGGACACCGATTGTCGAAGCCGTCGCCGGCAGTCAGCATGCCGGTGGTCAGCGATAGATGGCCTCCTGCCGAGTGACCGGTAACGACGAGCCGATCGACGTCGAGGTCGTACTGCTCGGCGTTATTGCGGATCCATCGCAGCGCGCAGCGGCAGTCCTCTACCGCACCGGGGGCGAGAGCGACGCGGCCAAGCCGGTACTCGACGTTGACCACGGCCCACCCCATGCTGAGATAGGGCATGAGACGCATGAGGTTGCTCTCCTTCGTGCCGCTGACCCAGCCACCGCCGTGGATGTATACCAACGTCGGGGTGAACGACGGGTCTTCTCCCTGAAGCGGCAGGATCAGGTCGAGCTTCGACTCGTAGCCGTCGGCAACCAGGTAGGTCTGGTTCGGGATCACTCGGAAGTAACTCTCGGCCTCCGCCGCCCAGTTGGCGGGAACGCTCGGCTGCGCCGTTGTACCTCCGGCCGCAAGAGCCAAGACAAGTAGTGGCAGAGAGACGCTTCGCATGGGTCCTCCCTTCGCTGCTGCGGCAGCGGTTCTCGATCGTGCTTTCTACGAGAATGCGTAGCCTATACCTCTCAGGGTCAGCCTACGGCCGACGTAAGGCCGTAGCCAGCCAATATCGTGCGCGGAGTTCCAGCCCGACTTCGCCAAGCTGGCCGAGGCCTGCGGCCGAAGGGCTCGCCAGGCGCAACTCGCCAGCTCTCCGAGCAGCTTGCTGTCGTAGCGGAAGAAGATGCGGAGCCGTTTGGGGATCGTGAAGACGACCTGGCGGTGGGGCACGTCCTCGAGCAGCTCTTCACGCGTTAGAATGGCGTCGAAACGACACTACGGAGGAGTGGGCAATGAGCCAAGGAGGGCGTTTCAACGCCATTGCGCTCGAACGTGTGGTATTCGGTCGCCCGGCCGCCGAGGTCGTACCCGGCGAGCTCGAGCGGCTGGGCCGCTCGCGGGCCTGCCTGCTGGTGAGCGACAGCTTGCGGACGGGCACCTCCGAGGTCTCGGATTTGGAGGAAGCGCTGGGAGGCGCGGCGGTGGGGACCTACTCCGGGATGCCGCCGCACACCCCCCGCGAGGCGGTCATCGAATGTGCGGCGCTTGCCCGCGGTCCTCGACTGGAACGCCGAGGCGAATCCCCTGGCGCAAGCGCGGGTCAGCGAAGCACTGGGGCGCCCGGGCGAGCCCGCGTCGCAGGTGGCGGACGAGCTCGTGCGAGAGCTCGGTCTGCCCCGGAGTTTGGCCGAGGTTGGCGTCTCGAGGGAGCAGTTCGACTTGGTGGCGAGGAACGCGATGCACGATCGATGCATTCACACCAATCCTCGGGCGATCCACGGTCCCGAGGACGTTCTCGAAATTCTCGAACTTGCCGCTTGAGGTTAACGATGCGCATCTGGATCGCTCAGATCACTCACGAGACCAACTACGCCGGCCCTTGCAGCGGGCAAAGTTCTTATGAAACTGGACGATACAAGGTCGCCGGCGCCAACACTTTCCGATCTTCTCCTGTCATCGGACTCGGACCGAAGTCTATTTCGATGATTATGTAACGAACTAGCTCAAGCCCCAGATCAATTTCATCAGGAGGTCGGCTCGGGCGGTATAGGTGCAACGTCATCGCGGTACATGTTTCCGTTTTGACTCCTTGCGCATCCGAGACCATTTCGACATGGAACATATCTCCGAAATGATGTTCAAGGTAATACTCAAGAGGGACGAATCCACAGGGCACTTCTACAAAGGCAAGACTGTACCCGGTATCCATCCCGATAAGGTGACACATCCCCATTGAGTCCGCATTTCCTTGAAACAGTTGCCGCAAGACACCAAGGTAAAGTGGCAGTTTATCAGGACTGTACTGACGTGCCCCCTGCTGTTCAAACCAGAAAACCGGTTGGGTGATTCGTTCGAGGATGAGTGCATTGCTCAACACATCTTCGGCCATACCATGTGGTAGAAAGGCAAGTCCGTTCATCAGGCAGGCCATGATCTGCGCGAGTACCGCGCGATCCGTTGCATTGTGTTGCAGATCCAAAGCCTCACACAAGGCACTTCGAACCCGCTCGTCGACGGCTACTCCCTGGCGTGATAAATCACAAAACACCTGATGCATATGGTCTTGAGCATCCAGGGCCAAATAGTGAATGAGACCAGGACCCTGCACCATATGTTGTCTTTTTATGCCAAGTGCTCCGATGCCTACACCACACCCTGTTTCGATAATGACGGTACCAGGCGGTGCCGTCAGGACCCTTTCGAAGTCAGGGCCAAGGTTCCGGCGGTAGAGGCTCGCCGGGCGGATGACCAGGCACTGAGCACGGTATTGCCGATAGTCTGCTGCGAAACCGACATTGTCGTTCCCATGGGTGTTGGTGCTTTGAGGGTTTTCGTCGAGGACTCTGAATAGCACGCCTGCTTCTGATTCTTGTGGTGGATACCAGGTTGTTTGAACGAGATCAGTATAATTCTCTAAGACCATGCCCTTCTCCTGGGTTGAATGAGGTGCAGAAACAACTGTACAGCGGACCGTTTCGCACCAGTGGGGGTGGTGGTGAGGGCGTCGTTCACGGCGCGACCATCGCGTCCGCAATCGGAGTCGCCATGGCGAGTGTAGAGTTCATCGCTGGAGGTTGACATGAAGTGTCGCGCATTACTCACAGCCTACGTATGCGCCGCCGTCGCCATGGCGACGGGGTCTCTCGGCCAGGCGCAAGTCCGAGACTTCACCCCGGTCACCGATGCGATGCTGCAGAATCCCGACCCGGCCGACTGGTTGAGCTGGCGGCGCACCCTGAATGGATGGGGGTATAGCCCGCTTGAACAGATCGACCGGAGCAATGTCGATGAGCTCCGGCTCGCCTGGTCCTGGGGCCTCGAACCCGGAGTGTCGCAGACGACACCGATCGTGCACGACGGCGTCATGTATGTCGCGAACCCAGGCAATGTGGTCCAGGCGCTCGACGCGCGCACCGGCGACTTCATGTGGGAGTACCGCCGTGAGATGGACGTGCGACGCCGAAGCGCGGCGCAGACGCGCAGCATTGCCGTCTACCAGGATCTGGTGATCCTGAACACTGTCGATGCGCACATCGTCGGGCTGGATGCCCGGACGGGCGAGGCGCGCTGGGATACGCCGGTCGGGGGCGATCAGGAAGGCTACACCTTTTCGAACGGACCGATCGTCGTCGATGGGACGGTCGTCGCCGGGATGACAGGCTGCGGGCGTTACCGTGACGACACCTGCTACATCGTCGGCGTCGACGGCCGCACCGGCCGGTTGCTCTGGCGAACCTCGACCATCGCCCGGCCCGGCGAGAGCGGCGGCGACACCTGGGGCGATTTGCCGCTCATGTTTCGCGCGGGGAGCGACGCCTGGATGACTGGGAGCTATGACCCGGTCACCGGGCTCGTCTACTGGGGTACGTCGCAGCCCAAGCCGCATAACCGCGACGCACGCGGCACCGACGGTGACGCCCTCTACAGCAACTCGACGCTCGCGCTCGACCCTGCGACCGGTGAGATGAGGTGGTACTACCAGCACATCCCGGGCGATGCGCACGACATGGACGAGTCGTTCGAGCGCATCCTGATCGACTACGACGGCAAGCGTTCGCTGTTCACTATGGGCAAGCTCGGGATTCTCTGGGAACTCGACCGCTTCACGGGCGAGTTCGGGCGCGCGATCGACCTCGGCTATCAGAACATCCTGGATGTCGACTCGCAGACCGGTGAGGTGACTTACCGGGACGGGATGCTAACTGACGTCGGCGAAGAGCTCTCCTTCTGCCCCAGTACTGGTGGCTTCAAGAGCCTGCGGGCGATGGCGTATCACCCCGGGACCGAGGCGTTGTACCTACCGCTCAGTCTCAGTTGTCAGACCGTCACATTCGGCCCGGTCGAGCGACGCGCCGGGGGCGGCGGCGGGGGCAGCAGGCCCGGACGGACGAATCACTTTCATCCGCAGGCGCCGAACCAACTGGGCGAGTTTCAAGCGCTGGACCTGCGGACCGGCGAGACCCTCTGGCGCCAGCGCCGCCGGGTGCCCTACAACACGGCGGCGCTGACGACCGGCGGGGACCTGGTGTTCATCGGCGACTGGGGCCGGCACGTCTTCGCCTACGACGTGCGGAACGGCGAGCCGCTCTGGCAGAGCCGGCTCTCGACGATGGCGAACGGGTTCCCGATCACTTATGCCGTCGACGGCAAGCAGTTCGTCGCGTTCGTGGCCGGCCCGTCGATCAGCCGCTCGAGCTGGGCGACAATTCTCCCGGCCGACCTCATACCCGAAGAGCACAACCCGCGGGGCGGTAGCGGCGTCTTCGTGTTCGCGTTGCCCTAGGGAGGATGACGGCATGCTGAGACTCCTGAGTATTTCGTTGATGATGGCTGTGATCCTGACGCCCGTGACTGGATGGGCCCAGCCAGGCGGCTCATTGTTCGAGCAGCACTGCGCGGCCTGTCATGGAAGCCCGGAGCCCGGCTCCCGAGCCCCAGATCGGGAGGCGCTGCGGCAGTTCACTCCCGAGCGGGTGCTCGAGTCGCTGACGACCGGCGCGATGGCAGTGGAGGTGCCCGGGCTGACCGACGACGAGAGGCGTGAGGTGGCTCAGTGGGCCGCGGGCCGTGCGCTTGGGACGGCTGGTGGGGATGCCTCATCGATGCCCAATCAGTGTCCGAGCAAACCGTTCGGCGACCCGTTCGCTGGCGCGGGGTGGAACGGCTGGAGCCCGGATGTTGGCAACTCGCGCTTCCAGCCGGCCGCGGCCGCCGGGTTGACCCCGGACCAGGTGCCGCGCCTGACGTTGAAGTGGGCGTTCGGATACCCGGGCGGGGTCAGAGCCGCCGCTGGTTCGCAAACGGTCGTGGGGGGAAGGCTCTACGCGGGATCCGACACGGGCTATGTCTACTCGTTGGATGCGGCGAGCGGCTGTGTCTACTGGTCGTTCGAGTCGCAATGGGTCGTCCGCTCCTCCGTCACCATTGGACCCGTCACGGGCGCGGGGACGGCGCGCTACGCCGCGTACTTCGGGGACGCCAGGGCGAACGTGTATGCCGTCAATGCCGAAACCGGTGAGCTGCTGTGGACGCAACGTGCCGACACCCATCCGATCGCGCGCATCACCGCCGCCCCCACGCTTCACGCCGGCCGGCTCTACGTGCCCGTTTCCTCACTGGAAGAATTGGCAGGCCGCCACGTCTGGTATGAGTGCTGTACGTTCCGGGGCAGCGTGGTGGCGTATGACGCGAACACGGGCGAGCAGATCTTGAAGAGTTATGCGATTGCCGAAGAGCCCAAGCCCACGACGAAGAACGCGCAGGGCACCCAACAGTGGGCCCCGGCCGGGGGGGCGGTCTGGAACTCGCCGGTCATCGATGCTGCTCGAGGGGCCTTGTATATCGGTAGTGGAAACGGATATACCGCGCCCGCGGCCAATGACACCGACGCCGTCATCGCCTTCGATCTCGAGACCGGGAAGCGGCTGTGGTGGCACCAGTTGACGGCCATGGATGCCTACCTCAGCAGGTGTCCCGGCCGGATAGACGTGCAAGGCCGCCCGAGGGATCCCAAGCGAGCGGATCCCCAGCGCATCGCGTACCTCAACTGCCCCGACCCCGAGAAGCTTGCCGAAAACGTCGATGTCGATGTGGTGGCGGTCATGCTTCACACGCTGCCGGACGGGCGGACGATTCTCGTCGTTGGGCAGCAAAATGGCCGGGTCTATGCGCTCGACCCTGACCGCGAGGGGGCGGTGCTGTGGGAACTCTACGCGGGCGCGGACACGGAGAATCGCGCAAACATCACGTTCGGTGGTGCCACCGACGGGCGGCTAGCCTACTTTCCCCTTCTGTACCAACCGTCGGAGCACCGCGGGATCACTACGCCGTCGCGGTCGAAGGGCGCCCTGGCCGCGATCCGCGTGGAGACGGGCGAGCTGGTGTGGTACACGCCGACGCCGGCGGCCAACTGTCCCGACCCCTCCCCGCAACGGTGCAGCTCTGGGCAGGACGGGGCGGCGACGGTGATCCCGGGCGTGGTCTTCGCCGGCGCGATGGACGGCATGCTTCGCGCGTACTCGACCACCGACGGCCGCATCATCTGGGAATACGACACGGCCCAGGAGTTCGAGACCGTCAATGATGTGCCGGCCAAGGGTGGCATGCTGAACGGCCCGGGGCCAACCGTCGTCGATGGCATGCTGTTCATGGGGTCGGGCTACGCGTCAGGGCCGGGCAACGTGCTGCTGGCGTTCGGACTCGAATAGGGTGATGCGAGCGAGGCGCCATGCGTTGTGCAACTGATAGTGCACGCCGGAGGCGTAGCGGTGATGGCGTTCAACTCGTAGGCTAAGGGACGTACCAGATGGGCGACGACCAGGCACGCTCCTGGATGGTGGCAGGCAGGCCGGGTTTCGGCGGCGTTCCCGCCCGGATCGCATCCCATGTCGACCAGCGACAAGTGGGATTCTGCAGCACGCGAACGTAGTAGAACGCGCGTTGCCCAGGGTCGAAGTCCGGGTCCTGCCAGAGCGCTTCGAGCTCCGCAGCACCCTGACCTTCAGTCGTCGCGCAGGTGCTCAGATCGACCTTGGCCCCGTTGTCGGGGCAGCGGTTGGTGTCGTCCGGGGTCGAGCCATCGGAACAGGCTGCGTCGTAGACCCGCTCCTGCTTCGCACCGTCTGCTGTCCATCCCTTGATCACTTGCAGTCGAGCAAGGGGCGCCGCGGTCGGATCCCTGGTAGCCCACAACAGAAAGCGCGGAGCTCGTTGCTCGCCATCGGCCATCAGGTCTCCTCCCATGGAGACGCCGTCGGCGTAGGCCTTGGTGAGCCCGTCTGATCCACCCAGCGTCGTCTGGTCGAGGTCGTAGCCGGCGAAGAAGCGGACCCGCATGCGAGGGCCGGTGGTGGCAAAGGTCTCCTTCCGTTGGAGGGCGCGAAAGATGTCCTCTCTGGTGTTGGATTCGGCCCACACGGCGGCCAGGCCCGAGGCACCCCAGTACTGTCCGCTCCCGTCGTCGTACTCGCCGGTTTCGGCCCGAGGAACCGACCCTCGCTGCTCCGGCGTTATGTCCAACAGGCCGGCCTTGCTCCAGTAATCCTCTTCCCGAAACGATCCGGCTGCATTGTGGGTATCCGAGGAGCCAATGAGGCCGAAGCGAAAGGGATTGAAGCCCTGCTCCTCTTCCATGGCCAGGCCGTTCAGGTAGGCATCGCGTACGTAGCTGCCCTGGGGCTTGCTCGGAGAGTCATTGCCGATGGTCCCTTCCATGATCCCGAAGTCAGCCCACTCGTCGTTCGGAGACAAGAGCGGATGCGTGTCAGAGGTGCCCTTGACCTGGGTTACCTCGACCAGCGGCTCGTTTCGCATCCGCTGCTCGGCGTAGGCCTGGTCGATTGCATTGCCTTCTCTGTCGGTCAACTGGAACATCCATCCGTCTGAGCCGTTGGAGTTGTGGGGGATCGCCAGCGAGTCGATGCCCTGCTCGCGCTGCTGGTCCATCCAGTCCCACAGCTTCTCCGGGTTGTTCTTGGCGTCCAATCGACTGAAAGGAATGCTCGGCACATTCGAGCCAGGGAAGATCACGTTTCGATGCAGGTTCTCCCCACTGGGACCGCTGCCAGTGAACTCGTAGGCGATGAGGGTGGTGAAAGTGCCTGGATCGTTGTGGCGCTCAGCGGCCGCGATGATCTCCCGCCATGCGCTCCCTACGATGCCGAGATCGAGCAGGTCGTCCGGATCGACATATCCTCTCTGACGCGGCAGCACTTCTCGAAAAACGGCGCTGCGATCGTCGGGCGTTTCGGCGCTTCGGAGTGCGATCGACAGCGGATGTCGGCCAACCTCGGAATCGGGGTTGTCCATCTGCTCGAACATGCCCAGGTAGGTGGCATGGTCGGCGACCGCGAGGAAGTCGAGCGGGGCCTCGAGGCGCATCTCGATTCCGGCTGCGTGGGTCAGCGCTTCGCCCTTGGCGTACCTGTAGGCGTCGTCCGGATCGTTGCGGGTGCCGAAGATGTAGGCGTCGAAGGAGTACTTGGTGTGGACGTGAAGGTCGCCGAAGTAGGCGTCTCGGGTCGATGATCTCTGCTCCATCGGAGCGGCCTCTTCGCTGGCTCGAGCCGGGACCTCGGTAGGTTCATCCGCACAACCGAGAGACAGGAGAAGAAAAGCTGTCAGCCAGACGCCGCTACGCGCACACATAGTCTTCTCGTTTCTCTTCGGTTCTATGACCGGAGTGGATGCGATCTGTTCTCGGAGCCCCCATCCTAACGCGGTCTGCACGCTACAGTAGGCGCCGAACGACTACCGGGGGTTCCGCCTGGATTCCCGCCAACAACCTGCGGATGGAAGAGAGCTTGGTGACGAAGGCCACGATTCTCACTTCGCCGCCGCAGTACGAGCACAGCAGGGGATCGATCTCGCACACCTTGCGCAGCAGGCGAGCCCAGCTGGTGCTCCGCCGCCGGGTCCTGTTCCCTGTGCTGGCGGTGGTCGACTACTATGAGATGGCGAAACGCATCATCGGCGACCGGGCGTGCAGGCGCGATACAAGGGCAGCGGCGATCCGAACGACTATCGGAGCTTCGAGCCTGTCGAACCGGAGCGTCCCTGAGGTCGCTTCGCCTACATTCCACTATTCCGCCGGTGAGGCCTGGGGATTGGGGCCCAGCGCGAATGTTCTTCACCCGGTGTCCGGACAGAGAATCCGTACTACGGGTCGCACCGAACCGAGGGACGCCAATACCCTCGAGGACTACTACACCCTCAGCTTGAATGCGACCTACCAGTTCCCGATCGGCGGTAGGTTTCAGGGCGTTATCGGCGCTGAGGCCTCCAACGTCACCGACGAGTCGCACCAGGTCCGCGTCAACACACGGAACGGCAACCTGACCACTGGGGTCGATGCTTTCACTCTTCCGCGGGAGCTCCGCCTTAAGTTCGGTTTCAGATTCTAAGCACGCGCTCGTTCTCCATGGTCTTCGACAGGATGGCCTCGCCCGCACGCTCGAAGGACTCGCGGTGCTCGGCCACGTAGCTCCTCGATTCGCGGTAGCGGCCGATGGTCCGGTGGCGGAGGTGGTTTCGATCTTGAACCTGCTTCCCAAGCTCCTGTTGTACCAGTAGATGTGCTCGTCGTCCGGAGCGTCCGGCTCGAGCGGCGTCTTGTCGATGTTGATCGGGCTCCGGGCGGCCCACGGCCAGATCGGCGGCGCCTGTTCCCTGTTGTGTTCGGCGAGGAGCTTCTTCGGGGCCGCGACCCGCTCCGGCTCCTTGTCGGCGACGTTGCTGCTCGGTGGGGTCCTTGGCGAAGTGAACGCAGTTCACCGGCCTCGAAGGCCGCTACGTGAAGATCCCAACCCCATGGCGCTGCTTCAGATGTCTCAGTCAGAGGAGTACCAGGCGATCCACCACCATCGGGCCGCCGGCCTGGAAGGGCAGGTCAACTACGCCGTTGTCCAGACCGGCGGCGCCTGAGCCTTGGGCGCAAGTGCCGTTGATGCTCGGGAGCGTGGCTGGTACCGTCGTCCACCGCGAATCCCCGTACGCGAAAACACAGACAGAGGGAGCGTTCGACCCATGAACAGAGGCCAACTTCCCATGATCAGTGGGCAACTTCGATTTGCCTTGCTCGTCCTTTGCCCGATGCTTCTGGCCGTCCCGGCGTTTGCCGAGGAGGGAGACAAGAAGGTGAAAGCCGCTCACGAGAACCTGCCGGCCGACTCGTTGAAGGACGATCTCGGCATCACGGTGCCGGTGCCCGCGAGCCACCCGGGTCGCCGCTACCCGGCCGAACATGAGTTCCCGACCGGTCCCGCCGTCGGCGAGCGCCTGCCCGAGTTCGAACTGCCGAACCAGAACGGCGAGCTGGTCGACTTCCATGCGCATCGGGGCGACTCGAAGGCGATCGTGGTCTTCTATCGCTCCGCGGTCTGGTGACCGTACTGCCGCACGCAGCTGGTCGAGCTGCAAGAGAACATCTCGCTCTTCGACGCCGAGGGCATCAAGGTTTACGGCGTCAGCTACGACTCACAGAAGCACCTGAAGGCCTTTGCCGAGGGGCAGGGCATTGCCTATGACCTGCTCTCCGATTACGACTCGGCGGTCATCAAGCGCTTCGGCATTCTGAACACGACGATCGACCCCGACGCGGATGTGTTCAACCGGGCCACCGAGCGGGGTTTCTACGGCATTCCCTTCCCGGGCGTCTACGTCGTCGACCAGGGCGGCCGGGTGACCGAGAAGTTCTTCCACCGCCACTACGCGACGCGCACCTCGGCGGGAACGATTCGCGACAGCGCGATCGGCCGCATCCTTGCCAAGCACGAGGTTCCGACCGCCGACCTGGGGGACGAGCACGTCGAGGTCTCCGTCTTCCTCGCCGACGAGGCGCTCAAGTTCGAGTACTCAAGCACCCTGTACGTGCGCTTCGAGGTCGCCGACGGCTACCACATCTACGCCGACCCCCTGCCCGACGGCTTCATCGCATCCACGGCGACGGTCGTGCCGACCAAGGGGGTGAGAACCGGCGAGCCGATCTACCCGCCGACCGCGGAGCGCGAGTTTCCCCAGCTCGGCGTGACGCTCAACGTCTACGAGGGCGTGACCGACGTTGCCATCCCGATCGCCCTCGGTTCCGAGATTCTCAACTGGCCGATTCGGGACAAGCCGACGGCAATCGAGATTCCGGTCGACGTCGTCTATCAGGCCTGCAGCGAGACGGTGTGCTACGTGCCGAAGCGAGAAACGGTCACGCTCGAAGTGCCGATCGAACCGCTGGCGATGCCGGGTCGCTAGGCGTCAGATTGGAGTCAAGATGAGCCTGATCCTCTACGGAGCCCCCCTCTCTCCCTTCGTTCGAAAGGCGGATGCCCTGCTGCGTGAGAAGGCGGCGCCCTTCGAGCTCAAGAGCGTGAACATCATGCCGATGCCCGACTGGTTCAAGGAGATCAGTCCGGCGCGCCGCATTCCGGTGTTGCGCGATACGGACATCGGCGAGGAAGGCCCGCCCGGCACGATCCCCGACTCGTCTGCGATCTGCGCCTACATCGAGCAGAAGTACCCGGAACCCGCGTTCTATCCAGCGGACCCCTACGAACGCGGCCGTGCGGTCTGGCTGGAGGAGTATTGCGACACCGAGCTGGCGGTTGCGCTCGGCCTCGGGATCTTCCGCCCGATCCAATTCAACCGCTACATGGGCAAGGAGCCCGATGTAGACACGGCCAGGAAGACGTATGCGGAGCGGCTTCCACGGCGCCTCGACTATCTCGAGAGCGAAATCGATGACGGGCCGTTCCTGGTTGGAGACGCACTCACGATCGCGGATATCTCGCTCGCGTGTCAGCTCGCTCAGCTCGAACTCGTCGCCGGACCGCTCGACGCGTCGCGGTGGCCCGGGGTGGCCGGCCTCGTCGAGCGCCTGACGCAGCGGGACAGCTTTCAGCCGTGCCTCAGGATCTGCCGGAAGATCGTTACGCAAGAGCCCATCGATCTGAGGGCTTAGCCTTCCTGCCCCTCCGGAGGGGTTTGGTCTGGCTCCAGGACTTCATAGCCTCTTTGTCGGAGCCGCGACAGGGGTCCGTCGGGCCGGAGCAAGTCCTTGAGAGGCAGGATGGCGAAAGTGGAGTCGTTGTTGCTCAATTGCGCGATCGGCGTTCTCGAGCCAGAGCGCCCAGCTACGCGACTCCATCTGGCTCAGCTCCTCCGGGTGGGGGGCGAGTCGCCTGAGATCGCAGGCCTCCGTGGCCGAATCGCCTGGATGGGCTCTAAGCGAGGCCAAATCGCCTTCGGCCCAGGCGGCTGCAAGACGCGTGTGCGCCTCAAGCTGGGCATCGAGGCCTTGAAGACGTGCCTGCAGACAGGTCTGCTCCGCACCCGCAGACATTTCCTGCATCGCATCGACGAAGACAGCCCGATCCACAGAGATGTTCGTTGGCGCCTCCTTGACGTTGTGCTTCCTGGCTCTCTTCTCGATTGCCCAACGAATCGTACGGCCCGACTCCAGGCCTGCGGATTGCGCCGCGGAATCGAAGAGTTCCTTGGCCGCGACGCTAGGCCGCAATCTCTCGAGATTGTCTCGCTTCGGCGCGTATCTGAGTCTGGTTTCCAGGAAGCGCTGGTACAGGTCCTCCGGCAGCAGGTCCTCCAGGGTTCCGCGGTTTGGGATTCGTTCTAGGCGCTTGCGCAGCCGCATCGCCTTCACCGGGTTCGACATACGGAAGCCCGCGCTTGGGGGCGTCAGGTACTCGCTGGAGCGGGCCAGCACGTGCTCGACGACGTCCGATTGCCAGAGAAGATTGTCGGGCACCAGTTCTGGAGTACCAAGGATCCACAAGACATGGTCATCCCTGGTGACCTTCCAAAGGGGCGGCCGAGGGAACTCTCCAAGGACCAGGATCTCGTCCTCGACGCGATCCACTGGGGGCGGCTTGGATCCGCCGTCGTCTTGGGCGGTCGCTCCCGGAACTGCCGCTGAGGCCACGAGTAGCAAGGCCTTCCACTTCCAGATCACCGAAGGACTCCTTTCGCTCTGCGTTACGTAAACGCAACGCTCGACCGACACCCTTGATTCCACTATGTCGGCGAGGTACGTGTAGGCGCCGCACTTTCTCCGTCCGGACGGGACCAGCACGACCGGGGGGCCATCGGCGCCCTACGTCTTCGCCACCTGCTCGAACAGCCACGGGCAATCGATGAAGGGCGGAGACTGAACGCCGCGCGAGGCGAGGTCGATCCGGCGGTTGCGCGCCATCGTCCTGGCGGCGTCGGGCAGGTCGACTCAGTCGTGACCCCAGAGGCTCGGGCCGTCGAAGCTCTCGACGGGCTGCCGGCCATCGGGCCGGCGGTTCGATGCTTTGGTGCCAAGCGTGAGACATATTCATGCTACCGTTGAGGCATGAGAACGACGGTTGATCTGAACGAGGAGCTGCTTCGCGAGGCGAAGAAAAGTGCGGCGAACGATGGAAAGCCCTTGCGGGTGTTCATCGAAGAGGCGCTACGCGCCATGATCCAGGCTCCGGCCACGCGAGAAACCGGCTTTGAGCTGAAGTGGCGAACGGAGAAGGGGCGGCTTCAGGCCGGCGTTCGCCTGGAGGACCGCCAGAGTCTCTTCGACCTCATGGAAGGGCGCGATTGATCGCTCTCGATACGAATATCCTGGTCTACGCTCGGCGCGAGGAGCTACCGGAGCACGAAGTGGCCGCTGGCCTACTGCGAAACCTCGCGGAGGGGAGCCGGATCTGGTTTCTCCCATGGCCGTGCGTCTACGAGTTTCTCCGCGTGGTGACACATCCGCGCGTTTTCGACCCCCCTACGGATCTCGGGGTAGCGCTCGAGGACTTGGGCTCTCTCCTACGATCCCCTTCGCTGGTTCTGATTGGCGAGGGTCGCGGACACTTTCGACGACTCCGAGAGGCGGCGACCGATGCCCGGGTCTTTGGCAACCTGGTGCACGATGCGCATATCGCCGCACTCTGCCTCGAGCACGGCGTCACTGAGCTGCTGACCAGAGACCGGGACTTCGGTCGCTTCAAGGGCCTCGCAGCTCGTGATCCGTTCGAGTAGTGGTCTAGGACCACGCCGTGGCGTTGCAGAAAAAGTGGGTGTCCGCTTCTGAGTAGCGTTTGACGATCTGGACTTGGTCTTTGGAGAGACGTACGAAGAGGGGCTCGATGACGAAGACGACACAGTGGATCCTGCTCACGGTCATCGTCCTAGTGGGCTGTGCGTCGGGCGAGGAGGTTGGGGCGCCGCAGGCGGAACGACCGCCGAACGTCGTGCTCATCGTCGCCGCGGGCGTGCCGCCGGAGAAGTACGAGTGGTTCGGCGGTCATGCCATGGGCCGGGCGCGCCTCGAAGACGTGGAAGGCCGGCTGAGCAACCGCAGGATCGCCGGCGCGATGGTCCACTCGATGGACGTCGGAATCGGCCGCATCCTCGATGCCCTCGACGAGGCGGGTGTCGCCGACGAGACGCTGGTGTGGTTCTTCTGGATGTGAAGCTGCGAGAGAGCGTCGCCTACCCGGACGGGGCAGCGTTCGGCGCTCTGAAGACTCCGGCGGGCGCCTACCAGGCCTATCTCTCCACCCTCGCCGCGGTCGAAGAGGAGGCCGGTGTCAAGACCCTGCTCGTCAACAGCGTCTTGAGAAGAAGCAACAGCGAACGCCCCGAGGTTCACTGGGCGCGCTGCGATTGGGACGTCGTCGTGGTGAAGCACTATCCGAGCTGGCGTGCGTGGGAGAAAGTCGAGGGCAGCGGGTTACGGCAGGCGGCGTACGTCCATCGTGAGGCGGCAGTGGCGAACGATCACGTTGTGGTGGCCGTGCCCCTGGTTGTCAGAGCGACGCGGCAGTCACGCCCGGACGACCCCACCGACACCATGGTCTACATCACGAACCACCTCGAGCTTCGCGAGCAGGCACAATACGGTGACGGCTCGTACCCCGAATCGACCGGCATCGAAGCCTACCGACGCTACAAGGGCGGTGGCCCGCTGGCCGACGTGCCCCGTGAGCTCATCATCACCGCCGAAGTGCCCGCCGCCCTCAACTCTGCCGACGCTCACTGGACGCGGCTCAACATCGTGCGTTACCCCAGCTTGCGCGAAGTCGCGAAGCTCGTCCAGCCGAGCGATCATCCCGAAAGCTGGTGGATGTTGCACAGGCACAAGGTGGCGGCGGCAGCCCGGCACTGCGGCCCGATGACCGTGCCGACTCTGCCCGAGTCGAGCGTAGGTGCCGCGTCGAGAAAGCCCTGACTCCACCCGAGTACCCGGCGACGCCGAGCGCGGGCTTGGCAATAAGGAGCCGGCCTTCGGCCGGCGCGTGACTCTGGCCGCCTTCGGCGGCGCGTTGGTAGCCCGTACGGGATTCGAACCCGTGTTACTGGCGTGAGAGGCCAGCGTCCTAGACCCCTAGACGAACGGGCCACGCGTGCGCAGGGCGGCAGAAGATAACACAGCGGGCCGGGTTGCCAGCAGGTCCCTACGACCCGGAATCAGGCCCCCCCGCAAACTGTTAGGTTGCCATAGTGTCTTGCCATTGCTCGACGGCGCTCCAGCGCGGGCTGCTAGCAGCCGCGGTGGCGCTCGTGCCGCTTTCGCCGGCTTGGGCGCAGGCCGACGACGAGCCCGAGACGCGGATTCTCTCTCGCGACGAGGGGAGCATCGCGGTAGGTCGGCAGCGGGCGCCGCTGCCTTGGGCGGAGTCCTCGTTCGGCCCACTCGTCGCCCTCGCGCCAGTCGTGGAGGTGCTGGGGGGCGAGCTGAAGATCGGACCTCTGGGCGAGGCGCACACGCTGCGCGTCGCCGGTCGCGAAGTGGTGCTCGGGCCGTTGGGCCGGGTGGTCCTGGTGGACGGCGAGATGCACACCCTGTCGATCAGACCGTGGCTCGAGCCCGAGCCGGAGATTCCCGAGCACCTGCGCCCGAAGGACGATTCCGACAAAGAGGGAGACGGCAGCTCGGATAGCGAGGACGCGGACTCCGAGGAGCCTGAGCCCGAGCTGCCGCCCATCGAGCTGCCGCCGCGGCACCTGTACGTGCCGGTCGACGCGCTGGCCCGCGCCTATCCGGCGGAGCAGGGATACGGGTTCGACTTCGACCGCCGACGCGGACGGTTGGAGGTTTCGAGGACCGGTGAACGCCGGCTCTCGGTCGAGGTGGACCGCGTTCACGATCTTGGCGCGACGACGCTGGTCGTGACCTTCTCGGGCCGGCCCCGCTACCGCGTGGACGAGTACCGCGGGGGCGTGCGACTCCGACTTCTGAGCAGCGTCATGGCGCCGCGGCCGCGCGCGCGGCTGAACGATCCTCTGGTGCGCTGGCTGGAGGTGCGCGAACGCTCGATCGACATCGGTCTGGCGCCCCGGGCGAAGGCGTCGGAGCCGTACCTCCTCGGACGTCCGCCCCGGGTTCAGCTCGTTCTGGACATCACCCGGGACCGGATGGGGCGCACGCCCAGCGCACTGTCCCGTCGCGAAGAGGAAACGGGAGAGTTCCGCATCGTTCTCGACCCGGGCCACGGCGGCGCTGACACCGGCGTGTCCTCGCCCTCCGGCGTGACGGAGAAGGACCTGGTGCTCGCGATCGCGCGGGAGCTGAGGTCGCACCTGGCGAACAGCCTGGGCGCGCGGGTCGTGCTGACCCGGACCGACGACCGGGACGTGGCACTCGAGAACCGGACCGCGGTGGCCAACCAGCGCCGGGCCGACCTGTTCCTGTCGCTGCACGTGAGTCCGGATTCCTCGTGGGCTTCGGGGAACGGGTTTCAGACGTATGTCCTTGATCCGCCGCCGGCCCTGTTCGAGCCGGCCGAGGGGATGGCACCGGGAGGCGAGCCGCTCGACGACGCCGAGTGGGGCGAACCGATCGGAGAGGACGATTCCGACCCGGAGTTCGAGGAGGACGGGTTCGCCGATCTGGTCGCCGAGCCGGGCGACGGGGAGGAGATCCGCGTCGCCGTCCCGGCGCTCGAACTGTGGGAGCGGGTGCAGGACGGTCAGCTCGACCAGAGCGGGTTGCTGGCCCGCCTGATCCAGAGCCATGTCAGCGACGCGCTGGAGCAACCGAATCGCCGTGTCGGTCGCGCCCCGCTGCGCGTGCTGACCGGCGCTTCGATGCCCGCGGTTCTGATCGAGCTCGGTTCTCTGGGCCGTGACGAGGAAGGGACGCCCTTGCTCGACGAGTCGTACCGTCAGCAGTTGATCGAGGCGATCGGGCGGGCGATCCGGCTCTACCGTGGCATCGCCACTGGCGCCGCTGAGGCCACCGCCGAGGGAGCGGGATCGTGACCCGTGCGCGGTCGAGCTCGTGTGCGGTCGTCGCTCTGGTGTTGCTTGCCGGTTGCGGCGACTCGGGCGCGAACGGTGACGGTGACGGTGACGGCGAGGTGGAACTGGTGGCGCCGGGCGAGGAGTTCCTAGGTGTGCTGTGCTTCCCTGGCGCGCTCGGGTTGCTTCACTGCGAGGAGCGGCCGATCCGCGCCGAAGACAGTGCGGAGAGAATAGCGGCGGTCATCGTCGAAGCGCTGATCGCCGGTCCGGGCGGAGCGGAGGCCGCGGCTCCGGCCCCGGTTCCCGGCGGCACGGATGACGACGGGGACGACCGCGAGCCGCCCGAGCTGATCGAAGAGCTGCTCCCGGCTCTGCCGGCCGAGGTCCGGCTCCTGGCGGTGGAGCTGATCGACGGAGTGGCCTATGTCGACCTGACGACCGCGGCAGGCGATTCCGGAACGGGTGCAGGGGCCGGCACAGCGGGCCGGTCGCCGGTGGTCCTGGAGCGACCGGCGATGGGGCTGACGGAGGAACTCCTGGCCGTCTACAGTCTCGTGAACAGCCTGACCGCGAACAACTTACGGATAGACCGCGTGGTGCTTATGTGGAACGGCGAGCAACGACCGACCTTCGCCGGCCACGTCGACACGACCAGACCGCTGATGGCCGACCTGGAACGGAACGCGGAGTCGTCCGGCGGCGTCTGAGTCGTGTCGTCTTCCCAGCCCCTGATCGGCGTCTTCGATTCGGGCGTCGGCGGCCTGACCGTGGTCGCCGCGTTGCGACGGCGCCTGCCCGCCGCCTCGATCCTTTATCTCGGCGATACCGCGCGACTGCCCTACGGCACGAAGTCGCGGCGGACGGTGCTGCGCTACTCCCAGGCCAACGTGGACTTCCTGGAGCAGCGCGGGGTCGACGCCCTGGTCGTCGCCTGCAACACGGCGTCGGCGATGGCGCTCGACGACCTCGCGGTGCGGACGCCGCACTGGGGCGTGCTGGAACCGGGCGCGTCGGCTGCCGTCGCCGCGGCTGGCCGGCACGTCGGCGTGATCGCCACCGAGTCGACCGTCCGGTCGGGGGCCTACGAGCACGCGATCCGCCGTCTCAACCCGAAGTTGCAGGTCAGTCAGCAGGCCTGCCCGCTACTGGTGCCGCTGGTCGAGGAAGGTTGGGAGGACGACGAGATCACCGAGCGGATCGTGGCCCGCTACCTCGAACCGCTGCTGCGAGCGAAGATCGACACCCTGCTGCTCGGGTGTACCCACTACCCGCTGCTGCGCGGCGTGCTGGCGCGGGTCTGCGGGCCGGGCGTGACCCTGGTGGACTCGGCCGAGTCGACGAGCCTGGCGGTGGAGCAGAGACTCCCGCAGGCCGGCTGGCAGGGTGGGAGTGCGCCTCGCGCCTCGAGTGTGAGACTCTTCGCCACCGACGCGGGTTCCCGGTTTGCCAGACTCGCGGAGCGGATCCTCGGCGAACCCGTCGCCCTCGAGTGGATCGACGTGAACCAGGCCGAAAGGCAACCTCAGGAGGTGGAACGACAGTGACTAGACCTGGACGATCAGGCGGCTTCGAACGTAGCGGCGGCCGATCGGCCTCGGCCCTGCGGCCGGTGTCGATCGAACTGGACGCGATGAAATACGCCGAGGGCTCGGCGCTGGTGGCGTTCGGCGACACCCGGGTGCTTTGTTCCGCCAGCGTTGAGCGGCGTGTGCCGCCCTTCCTGGTCGGCAAGGGGCGTGGCTGGCTCACCGCCGAGTACGCGATGCTGCCGCGGGCGACGCTGACCCGTTCGATGAGGGAAGTGTCGCGGGGCCGGCCGTCGGGCCGCTCGTCGGAGATCCAGCGCCTGATCGGCCGTTCGCTCAGATCCGCCGTCAACCTGCGCAAGCTCCCGGAGGTCACGATCGCGATCGACTGCGACGTGATCCAGGCCGACGGCGGCACCCGCACCGCGTCGATCACGGGCGCCTATGTGGCCACCGTCGCCGCGCTGGCCAAGATGCTGCTCGAAGGCGATCTGAAGACCTGGCCGCTGATCCACTCGTTGGCGGCGGTGTCGGTCGGCATCTGCGAGGACGAACTGCTGCTCGATCTCGAGTACGTCGAGGACCGTGACGCCCAGGTCGACCTGAACGTGGTGGCGACCGGCGAAGGCAGCCTGATCGAGGTGCAGGGCACCGCGGAAGGCCGGGTGTTCACGCGCCCGGAGTTCGATGGTCTGCTCGACCTGGCCCTTGGCGGTATCGCCGAGCTGACGGAAATGCAGCAGAGCATCCTCTCGGAGCGGCTGGCTGAAGTGGACGACGCCCTGGATCGCCGCCGGCGAGGACCGGCGGCGACCCGGGACGAGGCCAGTCTCTGGGGTCGACCTCCGCGTGGGTAGTCAGGCGTTCAGCTTCCGGCCCTGGGAACGCGGGCATCTTGCCCGCATCCGGTCCGCTGCCTTCGCCTGACGTAGGCCCCGTGGACATCCACCTGATCGCGATCGGCGGCACCGGCATGGCGCCGCTCGCCTGCCTGCTGCGGGAGCTGGGCCACCAGATCCGCGGCTCGGACGGACCGCTCTACCCGCCGACCAGCGAGCTCCTCGCCGACGCTGGCATCGAGCCCCTGGTCGGCTACGACCCGGCCCACCTGGCGCCGCGGCCGGACCTGGTCATCGTCGGCAACGCGGTCCCGCGCACCAACCCGGAGGCGGTGGCGACCGAGGAACTCGGCCTGCCGCGGCTGTCCATGCCCGAAGCGCTCGACCGCTTCGTGCTCCGGGACCGGCGACCGCTGGTCATCGCCGGCAGCCACGGCAAGACGACGACCACCGCGATGGCGGCCTGGGTCTACTCCCGCGCCGGCACGGATCCCGGCTTTCTCATCGGCGGTGCGCCGATCGGCCTGTCTTCCGGCTTCGCGCTCGGCGGAGGCCCGCGCTTCGCGATCGAGGGAGACGAGTACAACGCCTCCTACTTCGACCGCGGCCCGAAGTTCTGGCACTACCGGCCGGAGACCGTGATCCTGACCAGCCTGGAGCACGACCACGTCGATCTCTATCCGGACTTCGACGGCCTGGAACGGGCCTTCCTCGGGCTGGTCGAGCGGCTGCCGTCGAGGGGATTGCTGATCGCCTGCGCCGACTACCCGGCCGTCGAGCGGGTGGCTCGGGCGAGCCCGTGCCGCGTCGTGACCTACGGCGCCGGGGCAGGTGACGTCCGGCTCGCCGGTCCGGTTGAGAGCGGCTTGAACGGCATCTCGTTCGAGTTGGAGGAAGCCGGCGCCCGGCAGCGGATTGAACTCGGGGTGTGGGGCGAACACAACGCGGCGAACGCGACGGCGGTCTGGATCGCGGCGCGGGCCGACGGCCTCGACCCCGAGGTCGTGCTGGAGGCGCTGGCCACGTTCCGGGGCGTGCGGCGCCGCCTCGAAGTGGTTGGAGAGACCGCGGGCGTGGTCGTCGTCGACGACTTTGCCCACCATGCCTCGGAGGTCGCGGCCTCGCTCTCGGCGCTCCGGCAGCGGTTCCCCGGCCGCCGGCTCGTCGCCCTGTTCGAGCCGCGCAGCCTGAGCGCGGGTCGCCGTCAGTTCGCCGCCGACCTCGCGGCGGCCCTGGCGTCGGCGGACCGAGTCTTCCTGGCGCCCGTCTTCCACCGCGAGCGCCTGGGTGACGAGGGCTTCGACCCGGAGCGGTTGACGGCGGACATCGCGCGACTCGGTGCGGAGGCGACGGCTTGCGAGTCGAACGATGTGCTCCTTGAGAGGGCCCTCGCGGAAGCCCGGCCCGGCGACATCATGGTCACCATGTCCTCGGGATCGTTCGACGGTTTGCCGGGACGCTTGCTAGCGGGAGGTGCGCCAACAAGGAGCCGGCCTTCGGCCGGCGCGTGACCTGGCCGCCTTCGGCGGCAGCGGGTCGGAAGACCCGCGCACCCAGAGCACGGTCGCTGCCGTGTTGCGGCTCTCTGCTGCAGTTGGGAAGTCGCGGGGCGTCGCCCGGAGTGAGGCGGTGTCGATTGCAGTAGAGAATGTCGCCCCACCGTCGCCGTATCTCTGGGTGCGCGGGCCTGCCATCCGTGCGCCCGATGACGGGCGCACGGACTGGTTCACGGGTGGCGCGGATCGCGCCACCCGGGTTCTGGCCCGCATCAAGCGCGCAGCCGCGAAGCGGCGCGCGCGAGCTGCTAGAGATGAGTCTCCAGGATCTGCCGGGCGGAGAGCCCGGGCAGTCGCAGCGCCTCGGCGCCGTCCGGCGGCACGGTCCGCCTCGGCGCGAGGCCGACGAGTTCCGTCTCGACGACGCGCAACCCAGCAGCTTGCGCGAACTCGTCGGCCCTCCGGACCACATCGAGCAGGGACGTCCGCTTGCAGTCGGTCAGGTTGACACTGACCTGGGCCTGTCCGCGGCGTTCGAGAAAGAAGCCGAGGGCGCGCACACCCGGGGGACCGCCGCCCGACTCGCGAAGCGACGCCGCGATCCGCTTCGCAGCCGCGAGCTGGTCCGTGTCGAGGAACAGGTTGAAAGCTACCAAGGGCGGCCGGGCGCCGACACACACCGCGCCGCCGGTGGGGTGCAGCCGCTTCGGCCCGCGGTCGGGCAGCCACTCGCCGGTCTCCATCCGCTCGGCCAGACGCGCGAGGCCGCCGCGTCGATGGTCGGCAAGCGCCGTCCGGGAAGGGTGGGAGGCAGCCTCGCCGTAGAGGAACACCGGCAGGCCGAGGCCGGCGAGCGCGTCGGCGGCGCGATGCGCGGCCTCGACAGCCGCCGGCATGTGGCCCGACTCGAGCGGCACGAACGGAACCACGTCCAGGGCGCCCAGGAAGGGGTGGACGCCGCGATGGTCGCCCACGTCGATGTGCTCGATCGTCGCGGCGGCCAAGCCCTCGACCGCCCGGACCAGGTCGCCTGCTTCGCCCAGCAGGGTCAGCACGGTCCGGTTGTGGTCCAGGTCCGAGGATACGTCGAGTACCCGCACCCCGGGCGCCGACGCGGCATCGACGCAGGCGTCGGTGACGTCCGGGCGCTGGCCTTCGCTGATGTTGGGCACGCACTCCAAGCGGACCATGGCGTCAGGCTAGCAATGGACTGGGGCGCTCGTCCGACCCGCCTTGACCGACGTGGCGTCCGGAAGTACCTTGACTGGATGAGACCCGCTGGGCCCCGTCAGGCCGGAGACGGATGATAGAGGGCCGCGACTACGCTGCGGCGAGCATGATCGGCGCACGCAAGCGCCAGGAGGACGACTGGGGTGTCTGCGTCGTGCCCGAGGAGTCGGACGACGACGCGCAGCTGCTCGCGGCGGTCGCAGACGGCATGGGCGGGATGCCCGCGGGCGACGAGGCGAGCCGGATCACGATCCGGGCCCTTTTCGACAGCTATCCGCTGATCGCGAAGCCTCCCGCGGCGCGGTTGCGCGATGCCCTGGCTCACGCGAACCACGAGGTGCGAGTTGCGGTCGAGGCGGATCCCACCCTGAGGGGCATGGGGTCAACCTTGGTGGCGGCCCTGTTCGTCCGGGACCGGTTCCAGTGGCTGAGCGTCGGCGATTCGCTCATCTTCCGCTGGCGCGCCGGCGAGCTGGAACGGATCAACCCGCTCCACAACTATGGCCGGGAGCTCGACGCCCGGGCCGCACGCGGCGAGATCACCGCGATGCATGCTGCTCTTCATCCCGACAGAGCCGCGATCACCAGTGTGGTCATGGGCCTGGCCCTGGACGAGGTGGCCGAGGGCGAACTCGACCTGTTGGTCGGGGACATTGTCGTCCTCGCGAGCGACGGCATCGAGACCTTGCCGGAGGCCGAACTTGCGGCCCTCTTGGCCGACCTCGGCGGCCAGCGGGCAGATCGGATCGCCGGGGCGATCCTCCAGCGGATCGGCGACCTGGCGGTCTACGGGCAGGACAATGTGACGGTAGTAGTTGTGGGGCCTCCGGCCAGCATGGGATCCGGAACTGCCTAGTAGGATCGCTGTCGATCTGCCACTGAAGCGAGGGCGAACCCGTGGCGAGAACTCATCTTCTCCTGATTTTCTGCGTCTTCCTCTTCTTCCTGCTCGTCCACCCCGGCAGCGGGAAGGAAGCCGTGCCCGCCATCCAGGAGTCCGCGGACCTGCAACCCGGCGACACCTTCTCGGACGTGCTGAGCTCGGGCGATCAAGGGCCCGAAATGGTCGTGATTCCGGCGGGCACGTTCCGCATGGGCTGCGTGTCGGGCGTCGAGTGCAACGACAAGGAGCTGCCGGTGCGCGAAGTGACGATCTCGCACTCGTTCGCGGTCTCGAAGTACGTCGTGACGCTCGACGAGTTCGTTCGTTTCTCGCCGGCGGGGGCACGTCCCGGATTCAAGCAGCAGGGTTCTGGCCGGACGCCAGCGAGCTGGGTGTCCTGGTCGGATGCCCGTGCCTACGGGGAATGGCTGTCCGAGGAGACGGGCGAGGAGTACCGACTGCTCAGCGAAGCGGAATGGGAGTACGTCTCCCGCGCGGGTTCGACGACTCCCTACCCTTGGGGCGACGAACTTGGCTCCAACCACGCCAATTGCATCAAGTGCAGCGACGAGTTCCAGTTTTCGGCGCCAGTGGGCCAGTTTCCGCCCAACGCCTGGGGTCTCCACGACATGCAGGGCAACGGTTGGGAGTGGGTCGAGGACTGCTGGAACGACAGTTACCAAGGCGCTCCCTCCGACGGCAGCGCCTGGCTCGAGGGCAACTGCACCAAGCACGTTATCCGTGGCGGCTCTTGGCGGGACGGCCCGCAGGAAATGCGTTCGGCTTTTCGGTTCTATGTGGCCCGTTCGGGATTCAGAGGTGAGAACTTCCGCGTTGCGCGTGTGCTGAACCCCTGAGGTTCGTCGGTGCCCTGCGGCGTTGACCGTCCCTGGTTGCCGTGTTACGTTACCGCCGCTTTCGGGCTTTGGGCGAGAGAGGTTGGCAGCCCTTGGTAGAGTTCTGCGCTCGTCGTGTCGAGCCGCCCGAAGGAATCGGCTCCGCAGGAACCTGGAAGACCCGGAACGACGAGCCGGATCAACGCCGGAACACTAAGCCCGATCGAGACAGACCCGGACGACCGCGGGACGAGTAGCTGTGGATTTCGACGCCAGCCTCCTGGTCATCATGGCGATCTTCTGGGCCACCTACGTGGTGGTGCGGATCTTCCTGATTGGCCCGGTCATGAAGATGCTCCGGGAGCGGGACAGCGAGATCGTGACCGCTCAGGAGACGTTCGACCGGGCCCAGGCCGAAGTCGAGGCGAGGATCGAGGCGCAGCGCGAGAAGCTAAAGGAAGCGCGGGCCGAGGCGGCAACCCGCCGCGACGAGATGCGGCGCGAGGCGCAGCAGGCGCGCGAACGCATGGTTGCCGAGGCGCGCCAGGAAGCGGATGCGGAGCTTCAGCAGGCGCTCGCCTCGCTGGAAGCCGAGACGGCCGAACAGCGCCGCGTCCTGGAGGGCCAGGCCGAGCGGCTCGCTGCCGAGATGACAGCCAAGCTCATCGGGGCGCCGTCATGAGAACGGCGGTGACCGCCAAGACGCTCATGCTGGCGCTGCTCTGGACGCTCGTCGCCGGCGCCGCGGCGGCCTTCGGCGCCGAAGTCGGCGGCCACGGGGAACCGACGACCTTCCTCGGTCTGCCGCGCTGGGTCTTCTCCTGGTTCAACATGCTCGTGTTGTTCGGCGGCCTCGGCTACCTGATCTGGCCGAAGGCTGCGGCGTTGCTCGAGGCGCGGCGGATCCAGATCCGCGACAGCCTGATGACCGCCCGCCGGCAGCGCGCGGACGCCGAGGAGTTGCGCGACGGTCTCGCCGGCCAACTGGCCGGCTTGGAGGCGGAGGTCGCGCAGGCCGCCAAGCGCGCGGAGCGGCAGGCCGAGCGCGAGGCACAGGAGATCGTCGCCCTGGCCGAGCACGAGCGCGAGCGGATGGTAGAGCAGACCCGCGCCGAGATCCGGAGCCGCGTGGCACGCGCCCGGGTCGAGCTCGCGGAACACGCGGCGCGACTCGCGACCGCGCTGGCTACCGCGCGCCTGGAGCGGGAAGTCGACTCGGCCGCGCGCCGCCGCATCCTCGATCGTGGACTGCTCAGCCTGGAGAGCCGCGCCGACGGAACCTCCCCCGGGGCGGACGCACGATGATCTACCGCTACGCGAGGCCCTACGCCAAGGCTTTGATGGGCGCCGCCGGTTCGGTCGAGCGGGCGGAGGCGACCCGTGACGATCTGACTGCCTTCGCGGAGGCGATGCGCACCGTGCCGCGCCTGGGCCGCATGGCTTCGAATCCGGCAGTGCCGCCGGCGACCAAGCGGGCGGTCGTCGACGAGATTGCCGGCATGCTCGAAGCGGGCGAGTTGACGCGGCGGCTGCTGCGGCTGTTGCTCGACAACTATCGCCTGGTTCAACTGCCAGGGATCCTCGAAGCGATCGGCGAGTTGATCGACCGGGCCCGCGGCGTGGTCAGCGCCACGGTGACCGCGGCCGAGGAGCTCGATGCCGATCAGCGGGCGCGGCTCCAGGGAGCTCTCGAGCGGCTATCCGGCGCCCAGGTGCGATTGGAAGCCCAAGTCGACCCGAGCTTGATCGGCGGCTTCGTCGCCCAGTTCGGCAGCCATCGCTACGACGCGAGTGTGCGCGGCCAGTTGGCCGTTCTGGAAGCAAGGTTGACGGCGGAATCGCCGACCACGGCGGCGGACGCCGCCCAGTAAGACGTCAGGACTTCGAGCGCTCCGCAGCCCGGAGCGGACCCCAAAGGGAGTAGAGCAGATATGCAGGTAAGAGCCGATGAGATCGCAGCGGTCCTCGAGCGCCAGTTGGCCGGCTACGAGGCCGAGGTCGATGTCGCCGAAGTCGGCACCGTCCTCAGTGTCGGTGACGGCATCGCGCGGATCTACGGTCTGGAGCAGGCCATGGCCGGCGAGCTGCTGGCGTTTCCGAACGATGTCTATGGCTTGGCGCTGAACCTGGAGGAAGATCAGGTCGGCGCCGTGTTGATGGGCGAGTCGCGGCTGGTGGAAGAAGGCGACGAGGTTCGCCGGACCGGACGCGTCATGGAGGTGCCGGTGGGGCCGGCCCTGGTCGGCCGTGTGGTCGGTCCGCTTGGCAATCCGATCGACGGCAAGGGACCGATCGAGTCATCGGAGCGGTACCCGATCGAGCGCATCGCTCCGGGCGTGGTCGACCGTCAGCCGGTGTCGGAGCCGATGCAGACCGGAATCAAGGCAATCGACTCGATGATCCCGGTCGGCCGCGGTCAGCGCGAGCTGATCATCGGCGACCGGCAGATCGGCAAGACCGCGGTCGCGGTCGACGCGATCATCAACCAGAAGGGCGGCGACGTGGTCTGCGTCTACGTGGCGATCGGCCAGAAGCGGTCGACGGTCGCGCAGGTGGTCAAGACGCTCGAGGACCACGGCGCGATGGAGCACACGATCGTGGTCTCCGCGTCGGCCTCCGAGCCGGCCCCGCTCCAGTTCATCGCCCCCTACGCCGGCTGCGCGATGGGCGAGTACTTCCTCTACAACGGCCAGCACGCCCTGGTGATCTACGACGATCTGTCGAAGCAGGCGGCGTCCTACCGCGAAGTCTCGCTGCTGCTGCGGCGGCCGCCCGGCCGCGAGGCGTACCCCGGCGACGTCTTCTACCTCCACTCCCGTCTGCTCGAGCGGGCAGCAAAGCTCTCGCAGGCCAACGGCGGCGGCTCGTTGACCGCGTTGCCGATCATCGAGACCCAGGCCGGGGATGTCTCGGCCTACATCCCGACCAACGTCATCTCGATCACGGACGGGCAGATCTTCCTCGAGGGCGACCTCTTCTTCTCCGGCGTGCGGCCGGCGGTGAACGTCGGCATCTCGGTCAGCCGGGTCGGCGGCAACGCCCAGATCAACGCGATGCGCAAGAACTCCGGCACCCTGCGCCTCGACCTGGCCCAGTACCGGTCGCTTGCGGCCTTCGCGCAGTTCGGATCCGATCTCGACCGGGTCACGCTGCAGCAGTTGGCGCGCGGCGAACGGCTGGTCGAACTGCTCAAGCAGGGTCAGTACGTGCCGCTGTCGATCGAAGATCAGGTGCTGTCGATCCTGGCCGGCACCCGCGGCGCCCTGGACGACCTGAAGGTCGAGGCCGTGCGGCCGTTCGAGGAGTTCCTGCACCACTATTTCCGCGACGAGGCGCCTGAGCTCCGGGATCGGATCCGGCAGGAGGGCAAGCTCAGCGACGAGCTCGACGCCCAGGTCATGGAGGCGATGGGACGAGCCTTCCAACGCTTCGTGGCCGAGAACCCCGACGCCGCGGTCGCAGAGAACTAGTGGACCGGTAGGCCCGAGCAATGGCTAGCCTGATCGATCTTCGCCGCCGCATCCGGTCGGTGAAGAACACGCAGCAGATCACCAAGGCGATGAAGATGGTCGCCGCGGCCAAGCTGCGCCGCGCGCAGGACCAGATCCTCGCCACGCGCCCCTACGCACTCGAGTTGCGCAAGGTGACGGAGCATCTGGCGGCGGTGTCGGCCGGCGAGGTGGAGCACCCGTTGCTGACGCCGGCGGGCGGCGGGGAGGGCAGCCAGGCCGGCGCCGGCAAGACCCTGGTCCTGGTGGTCACCGGCGACAAGGGCCTGTGCGGCGCCTTCAACGCTCACGTGACCCGCCGGGCCGAGCAGGAACTCGGGACGCTCAACGGCGGCGGCGAAGTGCTGGCCCTGGGCAACCGGGGCGCCGACTTCTTCAAACATCGGGGCACCGCGATGCGCGGGGCCCGCCGCGGTCTCTTCCGCGACCTGAACTACGGGACTGCCCAGGAGCTCGCGGCTGAGGTTTCCAAGGCCTTCTCCGACGGCGAGTACGACGCGGTCTACGCGGTCTACAACGAGTTCATCTCCGTGCTGAGGCAGAGGGTGAGCTGGGAACCCCTGCTGCCGATTGCGCGCGAGGACGTGGTGGGCGAAGACGGCGGCAGTGCGGACGGCGACCACCGGGACTACCTGTACGAGCCGTCCGAGGCCGAGATCCTGAACGACCTGCTGCCGCGCTTCGTCACCTTCCAGATCTACCGCGTGCTCCTCGAGTCCCAGGCCGCCGAGCACGCGGCCCGCATGACCGCGATGGACAGCGCGACGAAGAACGCCGGCGAACTGATCGACAAGCTGACCCTGCAATACAACCGATCGCGTCAGGCCGAGATCACCACCGAGCTGATCGAGGTGGTCTCCGGCGCCAACGCGCTCGAGGGATAGAGAACAGAGAGGCACACTGTGAGCGAAGCAAGCAAGTCCGGCGCGACCGGCAAGGTGGTCCAGGTCATCGGCCCGGTCCTCGACATCGAGTACCCGGCCGAGCATTTGCCCGAGATACTCAACGCGATCAGCGTCAAGAGCGACGACGGCAAGATCGACCTGGTCGCCGAAGTGGCCCAGCACCTGGGCTCGAACCTGGTGCGCGCGGTGTCGATGCTGCCGACGGACGGTGTCGTCCGCGGCATGCCGGCCTTGGATCTGGGCGAGCCGATCTCGGTGCCGGTGGGCGAGGCGACCCTCGGGCGGGTGCTGAACGTCCTCGGCGATCCGGTCGACACCCTTGGTGAGGTGAACGCCCAAGAGCGCTGGGCGATCCACCGCGAGGCGCCGTCCTTCGAGGACCAGGCGACCTCGACCGAGATGTTCGAGACCGGGATCAAGGTCGTCGACCTGCTGCAGCCTTACACCCGCGGCGGCAAGACGGGCCTGTTCGGCGGCGCCGGCGTCGGCAAGACGGTGCTGATCCAGGAGCTGATCAACAACGTCGCGGTCCAGGGCGGCGGCTTTTCGGTGTTCGCCGGCGTCGGCGAGCGCACCCGCGAGGGCAACGACCTCCTGCGCGAGATGGTCGAGGCCGGCGTCGTGAACTACGGAGAGGGCTTTCTCGAGCACTTCGAGGAGACTGGCAACTTCGACCTGACCAAGGTCGACCGGAACGCGCTCAAGGAAAGCAAGGCGGCGCTGATCTACGGCCAGATGACCGAGCCTCCGGGCGCCCGGCTGCGGGTCGGGCTGGCGGCGCTGACGGTCGCGGAGTACTTCCGCGACATCGAAGGCCGCGACGTGCTGCTGTTCGTCGACAACATCTTCCGCTTCACCCAGGCCGGCAGCGAGGTGTCGGCCCTGCTCGGGCGGATGCCCAGCGCGGTCGGCTACCAGCCGAACCTGGCCACCGAGATGGGTGCCCTGCAGGAACGGATCACGTCGACCAAGAAGGGCTCGATCACCTCGGTGCAGGCGATCTACGTGCCCGCCGACGACCTGACCGACCCGGCGCCGGCCACCGCCTTCGCCCACCTCGACGCGACGACCACCTTGTCGCGTGCGATCGTCGAGAAGGGCATCTACCCGGCGATCGATCCGCTCGACTCGAGCTCGAAGATCCTCGAGCCCGGCGTTGTCGGCGAGGAGCACTACGCCGTTGCCCGTCAGGTGCAGATGGTGCTCCAGCGCTACAAGGACCTGCAGGACATCATCGCCATCCTCGGCGTCGAGGAGCTGTCCGAGGAGGACAAGCTGGTCGTTGCACGGGCGCGCAGGATAGAGCGCTACCTGTCGCAGCCGTTCTTCGTCGCCACCCAGTTCACCGGCCTGGAAGGCCGCTACGTGAAGATCGAAGACACCGTCGAGGGCTTCAAGACGATCCTCTCCGGCGAGCTCGACGAGCTGCCCGAGCAGGCGTTCATGATGGTCGGCACGATCGACGAGGCGGTCGACAAGGGCCAGAAGCTGCTGGCGGCCTGAGCGGCGCTGGCGGGAGCGAACGAACGTGGCCGGTCTCAACCTCATCCTGGTGACCCACGCCGAGAAGCTGCTCGAAGTCGAGTGCAGCGACGTCGGCCTGCCGGGTCGCCTTGGCGACCTCGGCATCTTGCCCGGGCACACGGCGCTGATCAGCACGCTCCGGCCTGGCGAACTCAGCTACCAGCCGGCAGCCGGCGGTCCACGCCGCTTCGTCGCTACGGCGCCGGGCTTTTGCGAAGTCAGCGACGACACCGTGACGGTGCTGACCGAGACGGCGGAGGCCGCCGAGGACATCGACCGCACCGCCGCCACCAACGACCGCGACGAACTCGCCACGGAGTATGGCCGCGCCAGCTTCGAGGACCAGGGCGCCCTGAAGGACCGCTTGGACGCGGCCCAGGCCCGGGTCGACGTGGCGGCGCGGGCTTCGGGCCGCTAGAGCGGCGAAGCCGTCAGCTCCGGCCCTGGGAACCCGGGTGGCGCGATCCGCGCCACGCGTGAACCAGTCCGTGCGCCCGTCATCGGGCGCGCGGATGGCACGCGGGCGTCTCGCCCGCATCCGGCTCCGGCCCTGGGAACGCGGGCATCCTGCCCGCATCCGGTCCGAAGCGCCGGTCTGGTAGGCACTTGAGCAGTCGTCCGCGGTCGGACCTCGGCCGGCCCCCGCCGCCGTGCTCCACTGCTAGACTCCCGCGTTCGGGAGAGGTGCTGGAGTGGTCGAACAGGGCTGCCTGCTAAGCAGTTGTCCGGGGTAACTCGGACCGAGGGTTCGAATCCCTCCCTCTCCGCCACCAGATCTTCATAGACGATTGTTCCTTTTGTGGTTGGCGTAAGTCGGCACCACCGTCCTGCGGGAGCCCTCCCGGTATGGGCAAGAAAGGCGCGCTTCCGCGACCGCTGACATCCATGCATGCGAGAGGAACTGGCCAAGGCTATGGAACGGACATGCGACTAAGACAATTCAGAGTGACGGACTTTCGGTCGGTCGACGACAGCGGATGGGTTGAGGTAGACGGTGTCACGGCGCTGGTCGGCGTGAACGAGTCTGGAAAGACCAATCTGTTGGTGCCGCTATGGAAGCTCAATCCCGCTCGCGAGGGGGAGATTCAGCCGACGTCGGACTATCCGAAGAGGATGTTTGGGGCGATCAGGAACGATCCGGCGGAGTACTGCTTCATCACAGCAGACTTCGAGACGGGCGAGCAGCGATCCGAGATCGCCGAGGTGGCCGGGATCAACGAGGAGGCGGTGGGGGTGGTTCGGGTGTACCGCTACTTCGATGGAACGCATCGCGTGGCGTTTCCCGAGTTCGACCGTCGCACGAAGGCACCGGTAGCGGAAGTGAAACGCGCCCTGGCCGAGCTAATGAACGACATCGTGACGGTGCGGGTGCTGAAGCAGGAAGAGCAGTTGAAGAAGGAGCTTGAGGAAGCGGTTTCAGCACTCTTGGACGGTGTCACGGAAGATGCGGAGCCCGAAGGCGTCGCTAGCCTCGGGAGCGAGCTCGACTCTTTGGTACCGACAGCGCCGGCGAAGACCAGCAGGCTCGTGCCCCGTGTGCAACAGACCATCAACGAGCTGCAGAGGATCTACGGAGATCTGACGGCACCGGACCCGGGGGAGCGCGAGGACGTCGCAAGCACTGTCCTCGGGAAGCTGCCGAAGTTCGTGTACTACTCGAACTACGGAAACCTCGATTCGGAGATCTACCTTCCGCACGTCGTAGAGAACCTCAAGCGTACAGACCTCGGGGCGAAGGAGGCGGCGAAGGCGCGGACGCTCCGGGTGCTGTTCAGATTCGTCCAGCTGAGGCCCGAAGAGATCCTCGAGCTTGGCCGCGACTTCGACCGGTACCAGCAGGGGCGCGAGCCGACGGACGAAGAGATCGAGGCGATCGCGGAGAAGAAACGGGAGAGGTCGATCCTTCTGCAGTCGGCCGAGACATCACTCACTCAGAAGTTCCGGGACTGGTGGAAACAGGGCGACTACCGCTTTGAGCTGCAGGCGGACGGTAACCACTTTCGCATCTGGGTGTCGGACGACCGCCGCCCCGAGAAGATCGAGTTGGAGAGCCGCAGCACCGGTCTGCAGTGGTTCCTGAGTTTCTACCTGGTCTTCTTGGTGGAGAGCCAGGGGGAGCACAAGAACGCGGTGCTCCTCCTCGACGAACCGGGACTGTCGCTGCACCCGCTCGCGCAGAGGGACCTGTCGTCGTTCTTCGACAATCTCTCGAAGACCAACGAGATCGTCTACACGGCGCACTCACCATTCTTGGTCGACGCGGATCGGATCGACCGGGCTCGCAAGGTATACGTGGCGGCCGACGGCACGACGAAGGCGACATCGAATCTTGGCTACGTGGATGTCGACGGGGAGCAGCCGGGGGCCGCGTACGCTGTCTACTCGGCGCTCGGTTTGACGGTGGCCGAGAGCCTGCTCATCGGTTGCCAGCCGGTGGTCGTCGAGGGCGCCTCGGACCAGCACTATCTGACGGCGATCAAGTCGTTGCTGATCGCCGGGGGCAAGATTGCCCCTCGAAGGGAACTTGTGTTTCCGCCGGCTGGCGGTGCGAAGAGCACGAGAATCGTGGCGAGCATCCTGACGGGGCGGGACGAAGAACTGCCCATCGTGCTGCTCGACGGTGACGAGCCGGGCTGGCGCATGGCGAAGGAGCTAAAGGCGGGTCTCTACGCGAAGGAGTCGAACAAGATTCTGAGTACCGACGATTTCGCGGGGTACGATCATTCTGAGGTAGAGGACCTGCTGCCCGTGGAGTTCATAGCCGAGGCGTTGGACCGCTGGCAGCGCCGTCCGCAAGTCCTGTTCAGCGACGTGGCCAAGACGGGAGAACCCGTAGTACCGCAGATCAAGAAGTGGGCGGCGACGCAAGGGTTGGAGTTGCCGGCGTTCTGGAAGGTCGAGTTGGCAAAGCGGGTGAAGAAGCGTGCGTTGGACGCAGGGCTGGATAGCTTCGATGAACCGACGGTCCAGACGTGGCAGAGACTTTTTTCCGCACTTGGGTCAGTAGTGGAGGTCACGCAGACCGAGCGGAAAGAGTAGTGCGGGGGAGCTGCGCGCCGGTGCTGTTGGCTCGGTGAAGGTTCCGGCCGCACGGCTGGCGTCGCTGTGGGTCAGTGAGTGGGTCATCGTCAGCCTCACCACGGTCATCGCCTTGTCGGCGGCAACGGAGGCGAGGACGACGAGATGGAATCAGGGAGCCTCTGAGCGTGACTCTTTCCAGTCGAACATCGCCCGTAGAAGCTCGCCTGTGGAATAGTCCTTGATGTCTTCCTCAGAGGACCCAAGGTTGCGCTGCCGCTCGACATGCCACTCTTGGAAGTCCTCGTAGTCGGCGAGCACTCTAGCGGCGCCGATTGCCTCGAAACCCGGCATGCCGGCAAGCCAGTTGCGGACCTTCCTGACGGCGAGCTGGTAGTCCCCTCGGTAGGCTTCGACATCGGAACCGGCGAGGTCCGAAATCGCCGCCTGATACCGGTAGCGCTGCTCCTCCAGGACGAGAATGACTTTGCTTGACAGCCGACCGCCGCCGTAGTGGCGGCAACCGAAGTCGAGGCCGAGTTCAAACGGCATGTTGAGGCGGTAGTACTCGCCCTTCGCCTGGGCTTGACACCTGCAGAGGTCGTGTACGGAGTACTTGGACGACCGAATCAGGTTGACTATCTTGTTGACCCGAGGTTCTCCCGCGTCGCTACGCTCGGTGGCGATGCGGGGCTTGAGGCCGAACCGCACGAGGCAGAACAGCACGGCCTGGAGAATGTGGCCATAGTCTTCGTCGAATGGGCAGTTTACGAACGCGCTTCGATCAAAGTCGTCGTCGGTTGGCAAGCGGTGCTAACCGCGCGGCGGAGAGGGGTCGTTGCCGTGGGAGTCGCGCTGTCGAATGCGGCCGTCCCGGCCGTGGATGAAGACCTCACCCCCTCGATTGCGGGCGATTCCCCGGGCCGCCTCGATCGCTTCCTCTTGGGTGTTGAAGCGGCGGGTGACCTTTTCGGCACCCGCCTTGCGGACTGCCCATTTGTCCCCGCGTGGGACGACGTGCTGGCTCCTTGCTGCCACTGGCCGGACTCCCGTGTCGACTGGTGAAGAGGATAGCGCGGTGTTCGGGGCGGCGACACCGGCAGTCTTGTCCCATGAGAGGCGAGCCAGGCGCACCTCGTTCCGCGAGACCGGCTCCGTCGCTGTGCGGGTCGATGTTCTGAAAGCGAGTCGTCGGTGTATGCCCTTGGTTTTGAGGGCGACACCGGAGTCTTGGCTGTCGTAGCGTTCCTGGGCGCTTGAACGAGCCCCGGGAGTGCGAAGTGCTGGAGCCTCACTCCGAGACGGCGCACAGCCACTGAACCACACGGCCCGTCGGAGACGCTTGTTGCCTCAGCGTTGGTGCTTGCTGCCGGTTGCGATGGCGGTGCTGGTGTTGTGCGCAGTGGACGGCTCGGCTGCTCAGGAGGGCGCCGTGGCCACCGACACAGCCGCCTTGGTGGCACTCTACGACGCCACGGACGGGGACAACTGGACGATCGGGACCAACTGGAAGAGCGAGGAGGGCCTTGCCGATTGGCATGGCGTGACGACCAACGCTGACGGTCTTGTCACGTCCCTGGATCTTGAAGCCAACGGCCTGAGCGGAGTCCTGCCGGCCGCTCTGGGTGACCTCACCTCCCTCGAGTCCCTGGATCTGCGGGTCAACGACCTGACCGGCGCCCTGCCGTCGGAACTGGCCAACCTGACCCATCTCTCTTCCCTGCTGCTGAACGAGAGTCGGTCACTGACCGGCCCACTGCCTGATGGCCTTCGCGACCTGTCGGACCTTGCCACCGTACGGGTACAGGACACGGAACTGTGCGCACCCGGAGATGACGCCTTCCAGACCTGGCTGGGGACGATCTCTTTCAGTGGGTTGATCTGTCCGCCGGCCGAACAGTCGGTGATCCACGTGGCGGTCTTCTACACGCCGATTGCCCGCAAAGGCGCCGGCGGGACCGAAGCCATCGAGGCGGATATCGATCTCATGGTCGCCGAGACCAACCAGGCCTTTACGGCAGGCGGTGTGAATCAGCGCGTCGCGCTGGCGGCGGTGGCGGAAGTCGAATACACACAACTGCATTTCGCAGCCGATCTCATTCGTCTCGGGGACCCGTCGGACGGCTACATGGACGAGGTACACGGCATCCGTGACCAATTCGCTGCCGATGTCGTCCTGCTGGTGCGCTCGGATCGCGCCGCCGCGGCGAACCTGATGGAAACGGTGTCGCCTGACTTCGAGAGCCTGGCCTTCGCGACTTCCACGCGCGACGCTCGGGTTTTTGCCCACGAACTCGGCCACGTGATGGGTTTGCGCCACGACCGCTACCAAGAGTGCTCGGACGGTGCTTGTGGCAGCGTGGCTTTCCCGTACGCCTACGGCTACGTGAATCAGCGGGCCTTCGACACGGGAGCGCTGGAATCCACGCGTTGGCGTACCGTCATGTCGTACAACGAGCAGTGTGACACCAGGGTCTACAGTTGCGCATGGTTGCTTCGCTACTCGAACCCGGACCAGATCTACCCGGATCCCGGCGGCGATCCCATGGGAGTATCCGGTCTGGAGCCGTCGAGCGCCGCGGGCGGTCCGTCGGACGCCGTGCGCGTGCTCAACCGGACGCGCGGGTACGTGGAGAACTTCCGCCACGTTCCCGACATCACGGTGTCGTTTGCCGCGGATCAGTACACGGCGACCGAGGACGGAACCGCGGCCACCGTGACGATCAGCCTGAGTGGGGCGCCCACTCGCCCGGTGTACATCCCCGTCGTGGCGACGGGCGCGACCGGCGGATCGGCGTATGACTACGAGGTTCCGGCGATCGTGAACTTTGCCGCCGAGGAGACTCTGAAGAGCTTCAACGTCATCGCCGTGGACGACGAGGCCGACGACGATGGAGAATCGGCGACGCTTACCTTTGGCCAGCCGCTCCCGGCCGGCGTGACGGTCGGGTCCACAACCGCGGCCACGGTAACCCTGACCGACGACGACACGGCGACGGGCTTGCCCGGCGTCGTCGCGGTTCAGTTGGCATCGACTCCGGGGACCGATGGAGCCTACGCCGCGGGCGACGAGATCGAGGTGGCGGTGCGGTTCGACAGGACCGTTGTCGTGACGGGTTCTCCGCGGTTGGCTATGACGGTGGGGAGTAACCCGCGGGAAGCCTCGTATCGCAGCACCGCGGGCGACGTGTTGAGGTTCGTCTACACAGTGGCCGACGACGACAGCGCCCCTGGCGGGGTCAGCATCGCGGCAGACGCTCTGGACGAGAACGACGGCACGATTCGTGACGGTGCGGCCCGGGACGCGGTTCTGACACATGCCGCCGTTGCCGCGCATGTGGACCATCGGGTGGACGGCGTCAAGCCGACACTGCAGGGCGCCACGGTGGACGGCGAGCTGCTGACGTTGGCGTACAGCGAGGCCCTCGACGGGACCTCCCTCCCGGCAGCCGGGGGCATGGCGGGCCCGATCCGGGTAGCGGTCCGCGGCGCATCGCGGCAAGTGGTCGGCGTGACGGCGGTCGGACAGGAGCTGACGGTACGACTGGACCCGCAGGTGGTCCATGGCGACAGCGTGACGTTGAGCTACTCGCCCGGAACACGCCCGATACGCGATCTGGCGGGTAACGCCGCGGATTCCGTCTCCGGCCGGACGGTGACCAACGACACGGCGATGGCCGTCTATGACACGGATGGCGACGGGCTGATCGGCGTGTCGACCCTGGCGCAACTCAATGCGGTCCGCCATGACCTGAATGGCGAGGGGGTCCCCACGGCCGCCGGTGCGGCCGCGTATCGCGGTGCCTTTCCCGATGCGTTTCCGGAGGCGGATTCGCGGCTGCGCTGCGGTGGTAGCGGCTGCGCGGGGTATGAGCTGCTTCAGGATCTCGACTTCGACAGTGACGGGAGCGGTGGCCCGAGCCCGGCCGATACGTACTGGAACGGCGGGGCCGGTTGGGAGCCCATAGCGGAGTTCGTGTCTCCGTTCCTGACCACCTTCAAGGGCAACGGATTCAGGATCCACAACCTCTTCGTCAAGCGGACCGGTACCAGCTTTGTGGGTTTGTTCGGAGCGGTGGGGTCGAGCGGCGTCGTCAGCGGTGTCGGCGTGACCGGTATCGACGTGAGCGGGTCCAACCACACCGGTGGTCTGGTGGGGAACAACTATGGCGCCGTCGCGCTCAGCTACGCGACGGGCCGAGTCCTGGGGCGGCAGAACGTCGGCGGCTTGGTGGGGTACAGCATCGGGGAAATCAATGCCAGCTACGCCAACGTGAACGTCTCGGGCGAGAAGTTCGTCGGTGGTCTGATCGGGTACAACTGGGGTGCCGTCGCGGCCAGTTACGCGACGGGCCGCGTCTCGGCTTCGGAGTCTTCTCCCCGTAGCGGAGGTCTGGTAGGCGAAAACAACTCGAGCATCATCGCCAGCTACGGGACAGGCCTGACGCCGGATCCGATCGACGGCCTGGTTGGCTACGAGGGTTCCCGGTCCGTGGTCAGTTCCAGTTACCGGGACACCACCACGTCGGGCCGCACGACCGGGAACGGCGCCGGCCGCACGACGGCGCAGTTGCAGGCGCCCACTGGCTACGCCGGGATCTATGCAAGGTGGAACGTCGATCTGACCGGAGACGCCATGCCTGACGAGCCCTGGGACTTCGGGGCCACTGGCGAGTATCCGGCGCTGAAGGCGAACTTCGATGGTCAGGGGGCGGCCACGTGGCAGGAGTTCGGCTATCAGCTTCGAGCCGGGCCGGCGCTGACGGCGGAAGGTGGATTTGCGCGCGCGACCTTGACCTGGACCGCGATGGATACGAGCGCGTGGACACCGCCACCGGCGGTCAGCTACACGGTGATCCGCGTCAAGGACAACACGGTGGAGACGGTCGCCAGCGGCCTTGAGGTGCTTGAGTACGCGGATACCGACGTAGCCGAGGGCAGCTATTCGTACCAGGTTGCGGCGGTGGTGAATGGCGGGGAGGCGGCGCGTAGTGTCTTGGAGGCGGTGACGGTGTCGCCTGGGAACGGGGCGCCGCGGGCAGTGGGCAGTCTGGCGGACCTGCCCCTGCAGGTGGGCGGCTCGGCCGATGTGGATGTCTCGGCAGGGTTCGAGGACCAGGATGGCGACACCTTGATCTATGGCGTGACGTCTTCATTGCCAACGATTGCGTTGGCTACGCCATCCGGTTCGCCGGTTGCGGTGACCGCGGTGTCGGCTGGAATGGCCCGGATCACGGTGACGGCGACGGATGTCGACCGTTCGAACATGTCGGCGACACAGGAGTTCGACGTGCTGGTTCTCAACCGGGCGCCCGAACCGTTGGGGACGTTGTCGAACCGGACTCTTCGCATCGAGGGCGGCGATCTGTCCGTTTCGGTGCTGGGAGCGTTTCGGGATCCGGACGGAGATGTCTTGACGTTTGGCGCGCGGTCTTCGGATGCGTCGGTGGCGGCTGCCGTGGCGTCGGGTTCGACGGTGACGGTGACGCCGAAGAAGGCGGGTACGGCGACGGTGACAGTGACGGCGACGGATGTCGACGGTTCAAACCGTTCGGCAACGCAGCGCTTCGAAGTGACGGTGTTGAACCGGGCGCCGGAGCCGGTCGGGACACTGGACGACCTGACGCTGCGGGGCGAGGACGGTGCGGAAGTGGTCGACGCGTCGAGCGCTTTCGAGGACGCGGACGGGGATCTTCTGACCTATGGCGCGACTTCGACGGCGCCGGCAGTGGCTACGGTTGAAGTGTCGGGATCGGGTGTGACGGTGACGCCGCTGGCGCTGGGCTCGGCGACCGTAACGGTGACGGCGACAGACGTGGCGGGCACCAACACGTCCGCGACCCAGACGTTTCACGTCACGGTCCTGCGTCCTCGGGGCGTCGTGGTGACTCCCACGACCCTGACTCTGACGGAAGGGGAGTCGGACCGCTACAGCGTCGTGCTGAGTTCGCAGCCGTCGGCGTCCGTCGTAGTGGCGATCGTCACGAATCTGTCCGGCACGGACGTATCCGTGGACAAGACATCGCTGACGTTCACGCGCAACACCTGGAGCGTGGCCCAGGAGATCGAGGTGACCGTGTCGGTGGACGCGGACGCGTTGGCGGACCCTGTGGTCACGCTCCAGCACACGGTCAGCGGCGGGGACTACGGCACGGTGACGGCGTCTCCGGTGCGCGTGACGATTCTGGAGAACGACACGCCGACCCTGTCGGTGGAAGATGCGCGTGAGGTCGAGAGTGCGGGTTCCGTGGTCTTCACCGTGAGCCTGAGCGTGGCGAGCAGCTCCGAGGTGACGGTGGACTACGCGACCTCGGATGGCGCGGGAACAGGCGGTGCAACAGCCGGCGCGGACTACACAGCGGCCCAGGGGACGCTGACGTTCCCGGCGGCGACGACCGCTGGCCGGGAAGTCGCGGTGCCGGTGACGGACGACGCGGCGGACGAGGAGGAAGCGGAGACGTTTCGTGTGACGCTGAGCAATGCGAGCAACGCTGTGCTGGCCGGCGGCGGCCAGTCCCTGCAGGTGACCGGAACGATCGAAGACGACGATGATCCGGAGGTGGAGGTGTCCTTCGGTTCGCCTGGTTACCAGGCCGCGGAAGGCCACAGTGTGGTGGTGATGGTGAAGCTGAGCAAGGACCCGGAGCGGTTGGTGGAGATTCCCCTGGTGAAGGGGCATGTTGGTGGCGTGACCGAGGACGACTACTCGGGGCTTCCGGCGACGGTCGCCTTCGTGAGTGGCCAGACCGTGCGGGAGATCGTTTTCGCGGCAACTGACGACAGCGAGGACGACGACGGCGAGGCCGTGGCGTTGGAGTTCGGACGTCTACCGTCTCGCGTGGACGGCGGCGAAAGCACGATGCTGATAATCGAGGACGACGATCACCCCGAAGTAGAGGTGTCGTTCGGTTCGCCGAGCTACGAAGCGACCGAGGGAGAGAGTGTCGCCGTTGTCGTGAAACTGAGCGCGGATCCGGAGCGGCGCGTGGCGATTCCATTGATCAGGACGCACCATGGTGGCGTGACGGCAGGCGACTACTCGGGAATCCCTTCGAGCGTGTCGTTTGCGAGCGGCGAGACCGAGTTGGAACTCTCGTTCACGGCGGTGGACGACAGCGCGAACGATGATGGCGAGGCAGTAACACTGAGCTTCGGCGAGCTGCCGGAGAGGGTCAGTGGTCGCGGCGAGACGACGCTGGCGATCCTCGACAATGACACCGGTGGCGATGGCGGCGGCGGTGTTGGCGGCGGTGGCGGTGGCGGACCGCCTCCTGGTGAGGACGACGACGATGACGACGATCCGGCCCCGCCGCCTCCGCTACCAACCCTGTCCGTAGCGGCGGCGCAGGCTCTGGAGAGCGCCGGGGCCGTGGTCTTCGACGTCCGCCTGAGCACGTCCGCCAGTTCCGGGGTGGAGGTCGACTACGCGACCGCGGACGGGCCTGGGGCCAGCGGCGCGGAGGCAGGTTCGGACTACACGGCGACGCAGGGCACCCTGACGTTCCCCGCCGGTTCGTCAGTGCAGCAGATTCGCGTTCCGGTGATGGACGACGCGGAGGACGAAGGCGCTACGGAGACGTTCACGTTGTCGCTTAGTCGTCCAAGGAACACCACGCTGGCCGGCGGCGGCTCTGTGCTGCGGGTGACGGGGACGATTCGGGACGACGACTTCGGTCTTCCGACGGCGGCTTTCACGGTGGAGGGCGCGACCTGCGACGCCGACCTGTGCGGGGCAGTCACCGGGGAGGCGGTTCGTTTTGTGGATGTGAGTTCCGGGACCGTGCGGTCGCGTCGCTGGGAGTTCGGGGACGGGGAGAGTTCGCAGGGTCGCAGGCCGGAGCACGCCTGGTCGTCGCCGGCCTTCCACGAGGTCACGCTGTGGGTGAGCGACGGGGCAACCGAGTCGACGGCGTCACGGAAATTCCTGGTCGAGGCTGCGGAGCCCCTGGGGACGTGCGCGGCGGACGCGGAGACGCTCTGCCTTCTGGACTCCCGCTACGCGGTCGGAGTGGACTGGTGGACGGCTGCCGGGGAGAGCGGCGCCGGCAGCGTGGTCTACGAAGGCACGAACGACTCGGGTCTGTTCACGTTCTTCAACCGGGAGAACTGGGAAGTCCTGATCAAGGTGCTGGACGGCTGCGCGCTCAACGGTCACGTGTGGGTGTACGGCGCGTCGACGACGGACCTTGGCTACACGATCCGGGTGACCGACATGGTGACGGGGACGGTGACGGGGACGGTGAAGGAGTACCGGAACGAGCCGGGTTTGCCGGCGGCCGCGATCACCGACGCGACGGCGTTTCGGGAGGGCTGCCAGCCGTAGCCGCTCTCCTTCTCCAAGGGCGGTTACCGCGGGGTCCTCCCACGAGACGCCGGCCTACCGGCCGCGCTGCAACACCGGGTAGAACTGCGTGAAGACATTGTCCGTGGCGGCGTGCTCGGCGTGGCAGTCGTAGCACCTTTCCTTCGGGAACGCCGCCGCCGACGGCTTCAGGCCCCCGGACCGGTTGCGGAAGCTGAGGTAGGCCCAACCGTCCTCGTACCGCTCGCTGTCCTTGACCGCCACTTCCATCCCGGCGAAGTCCTTCTCGAAGTAACCCGCCTGGTTGATCGACTCGCGGGATCCGGGCCGGAACACGTCCATGGGGAGCATGGTCTTCTCGGGGAACTCGCCAGTCTCCATGAAGTAGCGGTACGCCTGCGGCTGGATGTAGACGTTGGTGAAGGCGCCAGGGCCTTCGCGCTCGCCGGCGTCCTCGTTGTAGCTCAGGCCCAGCGACGCCCCCACGAACACCCAGGTGCGGTAGCCCTCCGGGCGGATCAGGTCGCCTTCCGCCGTGTAGGCCGGCTCCACCATGCCGTCGAGCGACGGCGCGGCGTCCGCCGCTGTCAACTGCACGGCCGCGACGAGTGCGGCGATCAGCGCGATGATGGCTGCCCCGATGGTGAAGTTGCGCACGCCTGAGCCTCCCGAGTTCGACACTCCCGCAGTCTACTCACCGTCGGCGAACGCGCAGCGCTCCGTTGCGTTCTGCGCCCCAAGCTCCTAGACTGCCGGGCTTGTGCCGCTTCCGCTGGGAGGTCGTCTAACGGTAGGACATACGGCTCTGGACCGTAGAATCGGGGTTCGAGTCCCTGCCTCCCAGCCAACCTAAGGCAGCGCGAACACGAAGAGGTTGTTGCCCGAGCTGGGCCGGAGTTCCGGTGTGAGCCCGGCCGAGAGGGCCGCCGAGGTACTCCCCGTGCTGGCGACGACGTACTGATGTCCGTCGACCCCGAAGGTGATGGGGAAGCCGGTGACCGGTGAGCCGAGGTTGATCTCCCATAGGCTCTCACCGGTTTCCTGGTCCAGGGCGCGGAACCGACCGTTCCCGTCGCCGACGAACACCAGGCCGCCGCCGGTGACGAAGAGCGACATGAGCCCCGCCCGCTGCTCGTACGTCCACAGCGACTTGCCCGTCTCGGCGGACACGGCGTGGATGCTTCCGCTCAGGTCGGTGCCCGGCGCGATCTGGTGCTCGGCGTCCAGGGCGTAGATCGCAAGCCGGCCCGCGCGTGTTGCCGTCATCAGGGCGCACGAGTTGCGCATGGGCACGTACATCGCGTTCGTCAGCGGGCTGTAGGCGCCCGCCTGCCAGTCCTTGCCGCCGATGTACGTGGGGCAGACGTACGCTTCCTGGCCCAGCTCCCGGAACACCACTTCGCTGTTCTCGGTGACGGCGCCGGTGGCGCCGTCGATCATGGCGATGACGTTCTGTCTGATCGTCGGCCTCGCCCACAGGAACTCGCCGGTCTCGCGGTCGAGGGTGTACACGATGCCCGTCTTGCCCGGAACTCCGGTAATGACCTTGCGAACCTCGCCCGGCTCCAGGCGGGGGTTGATCCAGTCGACCGCGTCGGCGTCGGGCGCCACGGCGGTATCGACCAGGAGGCGCTCGAAGGGGTGGTCGAGGTCCCAGTGGTCGTTGAGGTGCTGGTAGTGCCACGCGATCTCGCCCGTTTGCGCCTTCAGCGCGAGAGTGGAGTTGTGGTACAGGTGCCGGAGGTCCCTGCCCCCGAGCAGGAACTTGGGCGCCGGCGACGTCACCGAGGTGCCGATGTAGATGAGCTCCAGCGCCGGGTCGTAGCTGGGCACCATCCAGGTGCCGACGTGGGTGCGGTCCTCGAACGGGATGTCGCCCCAGGTTTCGTTGCCCGGCTCTCCGGGGGCCGGAATCGTGCGACGCCGCCAGAGTTCGGCCCCGGTCATGGCGTCGTGGGCGACGATGACGCAGGCGTCGGGACCGCCGCGGGGCAGGCAGCTACGGCCCGAGATCACCTTGCCGTCGGCGATGATCGGGCCGGAGCTCTGCATCGCCGGCTGCGTCTTGTAGTCGAGGATCATCGTCTCCCAGACCAGCTCGCCCGTAGCCGCATCGAGGGCGAAGGCAAACTCGTCGACGCTCGTGTCGATGATCAGACCGTCGTAGATCGCGATGTTGCGGTTGTTGGCCGCGAGCGAGCCGACCTGCCGGAGGATGTTGTCCGGCAGGTCGCGCCGGTACTCCCAGAGGAGGACTCCGGTCACGGCGTCGATGGCCTGGATGACGTCCATGGGGTTCGGCATGTACATCACGCCGTCGTAGACGAGCGGCGTCCCCTGCTGGCGGCCGTCGCTCATGCCACGGGACCAGACCATCCGCAGGTCGTTGACGTTCTCGGGGGTGATCTCGTCGAGCGGGCTGTAGCCCCAGCCGTCGAGCGTCCGCCGCCACATCAACCAGTCGTCGTCGCTCGGGTCCTGGAGCATGGCGTCCGTGACCGGAACGAAGTCGCTTCGTTCAGGCGAGGTGGCCGTCTGTGCCTCGGCGACCGGGGTCCCGGGGACCACCGTCAGGAGGACGGCGAGAAGTGCCGCCTGGAGCAAGAAACCGCGCTGAGTCACGTTCGCGGCTGGATGTTAGCGGAGAGTCCGGCTCTCACGGCCGGTCTGGATCTCAGCGCGATGAGGAGAGTCGGACTTCCAGGCTCTCTTCGCCGTCGCTTCGCACCACGCTCACCGTGACCACGTCGCCTACGCGGAAGTCCTCGAGGATCGTGTGGACGTCGTTGACGGAGGTGACCGCACGACCTTCGATCGCGGTGATCAGGTCGCCCAGGACGATGCCGCGGCGCGTCCGCCGGCTTTCGCGCATGCCGGCTCGGTCGGCGCCGGAGCCCGGCACGACCGTGGTGACCAGCGCTCCCCTGACGCCGCGCGCACGCAAGAGGGAATCGTCCAGCTCGACGCCGATCAGCGGTCGCTCGACCTCGCCGTGCGCGATCAGTTCCGGGACGACCCAGTTCACGGTGTCCACCGGGATCGCGAAGCCGATGCCGCCCCAGACGCCGCTCGATGAGACGATCTGGGTGTTCACTCCGATCAGCCGGCCGCTCGAGTCGAGCAGAGGGCCGCCGGAGTTGCCCGGGTTGATCGCGGCGTCGGTCTGAATCACACCGCGGATCAGGCGGTTGGTCAGCGAAGACACCTCGCGGTCCAGGGCGCTGATCACGCCTGTGGTCAAGGTGTGGTCGAGACCGAATGGGTTGCCGATGGCGAGCACGGATTGGCCCACCTGAAGGTCGCGCGAAGTGCCGACCGCGATGGGCCGCAGCTTGTCGGCCGGCGCCTCGATCTTCAGCACGGCGAGATCCACATGCGGGTCGCCTCCGACCACCCGGGCCGGCCAGGTGCTCTGATCGCTCAGGGTGACCAGCGTTTCGTGGGCGCGGAACACGACGTGGAAGTTCGTGACCACGTGACCCTGCGCGTCCCAGATGAAGCCGGTGCCCGTGCCTTCCGGGACGCGGTCGATGCGGCGGGCGAAGACGTTGCGGCGGTTCGTCACGGTCGTGATGTTCACCACCGAGGGCGAGGCCTGCCGGAACAGTTCGACCGTGGTTCGTTCCTCCGGCAGGAGCCCGCCGGCCGGCGCCACCTGCCGTGGTTCGCCGCGGCTGTCCGCCTGCAGGACGCTGCCTTGCCACCTCGAGCCGAACAGGAAAGCGAGAGCCGCGAGGACGACGAGTCCGGATGCGGCGGCAAAGCGCGGCCGCCGCCGTCCGTTTGGTCCGGGTGAAGTTCCGCGAGGCATGGACTAAAGCTAACAGGACTTGGCCTTGAGTTTCTTCCCCGCCACGCCCAGCAGACGGCGCTACGATGCGCCACCATGATGCTCAGCGCCGATTCCCAACTCATGGCCGCTCTGGAACACCGCCGCCGGCAGTGGCGGGACATGGGCGGCACAGCACGTTTGTGGTCCGGCGACGGCTCGCTGTGGACGGGCTCGGGCGAGGAGAACTGGCTCGGGTGGCTCGATGTCGATCGGCTCGGCAGCGTGACTCTTCTGGGCGCCGAGGGCGAGCGCGTCGAGACAGCAGCCGACGACCTCGCGGAGCATCTCGCCGGCCCACCCTTCGAACGCTGTCTGCTGCTCGGCATGGGCGGCTCCGCCCTCGGCGCGGACCTGCTGTGGCGGTCGTTGTCCAGGCAGGGCGACGCCGAGTTCATCGTCCTCGACACGACGGACCCGCGGGAAATCGCGTCGGCGCTGGATGGGGTCGACCCGGCAGCGCTGCGAGTGATCGCCGCGTCCAAGTCGGGCGGCACGATCGAGACGCGGCTGGCGTTCGAGCTCCTGCTCGACCGGTTGGGTCCGGCGTCGTCGTCGGCAGCACTGGCGATCACTGACCCCGGCTCGGCGCTCGAAGAGCGCGCCCGGGCCGCCGGCGCCGGGGTCGTCTTCGGTCACCCGGACATCGGCGGTCGGTTCTCCGTGCTCACCGCGTTCGGGATGGCTCCCGCCGCCGTGGCCGGGATCGACTTGGAGCCGCTTCTTGGGAGTGCGCGATCGATGGCCGCGGCGTGCCGGCGCGGCGGAAGTGAAGCAGGCCTGAACCCAGGCGTCGAGCTGGGCCTGCTGCTCGCCGCGGCGCACGATTGTGGCCGCGACAAGCTCTATCTCCATGCGCCTTCAACGGCAACGGCGATGGCCGCCTGGGTGGAGCAACTGATCGCTGAATCGCTGGGCAAGGGCGATGTCCTGCTGCTGCCGGTCGATGCGGCCGGCGTGCCGACGGAACCGAACCCGGACCGCCTCGACATCGTGCTCGGAAGCGGGGCCGGCAACGGGGAGCCGGCCTCGGCGCCGCCGCCTGCCGGGCCGGTCGTCCGGATCGAGGCCGACCTCCCCGCCGACCTCGGCGGCGAGTTCTTCCGCTGGCAGTTCGGTGTCGCGGTGGCGGGTGCGCTGCTCGGGGTCAACCCCTTCGACCAGCCGGACGTGGAGTCGTCGAAGGTCGTCACCCGGCGTTACGTCGAGCGGATGAAGGCCGGCGATGCGCCGGAACCGAGCGGCGTCGTCCGGTTGAACGAGGTCAGCGCACTCGGTCTGGCCCAGCTTCTGGGCACTCACCTCGCGACGTTCCCGGACCGCGGCTACGCCGTCGTCTCCGCCTACCTCGACCGCAACCGCCGCAACCGCGAGTTGCTCCAGACCCTGCGCCGGCGCATCGCCCGCCTCACGGGCGGCGCGTCGGTACTCGGCTTCGGGCCGAGTTTCCTGCACTCGACCGGGCAGGCCCACAAGGGCGGACCCAACCGCGGTCTGTTCCTGCAGATCACGGCCGATCCGCCGGCCGCCGACATCGCGGTTCCAGGCGTTGGCCTGACCTTCGGCAAGGTCCAGCTCGCGCAGGCCTGGGGCGACTACGAAGTGCTCGTCGAGCGGAAGCGCCGCGTGCTCGCCGTCCACCTCGACGGCGGCGTGGAGGACGGGCTGCGCCGGTTGATCGGGGCGGTCGGCTAACTAACGCCGGCCGCGCCCCCCGCCCGGCGGCTTGCCCATCAACTCGTCGAGGCCGACGTTGAACTCGGCGACGATGCGGATCAGCACGTCGAGGCTCACCCGGAGTTCGTCCCGCTCGATCCGCGCGAGATCCGATGGTGGAATGCCGACGCGTTCCGCCAGCACCGGCTGCGTCAGCTTGTTCTTCCGCCGCAGCCGCCGGATCCGGTGACCCATGAGCTGGACTTGCTGGATCGTGGCTTCCTTGTTCATCGCCGGCACCGTTTGAGAGTCCGACAATTGTAGCGGTACAGGCGGTTCCAGGCCTGAGATCAGATCGAGATCTTCCACCCGTTGGGCGTCGCGCCCATGTAGACGTCAAGCGCCATCTGGCTACTCCTCCCCGAGAGCGGCAAGGACGGCGTCGATGCCTTCGCCTCTCAGGCCCTGCTTCATTCCCGAATACGCTTTGGCGTCGAGTTGGGCCAACTGCGCGGCCCGCTCGAGGGCGACATCGCGCAACTCGTCGGCCGCCGCGACCGCGTCCAGGAAACCGGCATCGCGCGCGCCCTCGGGGTCGTACATCTTCGCGGTAAGAGCGGCTTGCGTCAGAGCGCGCTTGGAAAGCCGCTCCTTGGCCAGCAACCAGGCGAACGGCGGCAGCGTTCTACCGATCGCGACCTCGTTCAGACCGAATCGGAACTCACCGTCTGCAGCCAGGCGATGATCGCCGGTGAGCACGCAGAGCGCGCCGAGCGCGATGGCGTGTCCGCTGGCCGCGACCACCAGGGGCTGCGGCCATCCGTACAGGCGCATCATCAGACGCGCTCCGGCGAGTCCCATGGCGCGGGCCTGCGCCGCGTCTCCTGCGCGAGCCACGTTGAGGTCGAACCCGCCCGAAAACAGGCCGGGCCGGCCGGTCAGTACGACGGCTCCGGCATCGTCTGCGGCACGGTCGAGCATGGCGTTGACGGCAGCGATCATGGGCGGTCCGAAGACGTTGGCCTTGCCGTCGTCCAGGGTGACCAGGGCCACGTCGCCAACCTGCTCGTAGGTGGTCGGTTCAGTCATGAATAGCTCCTTTGGTGTCTGCCCCTCGGGTCAGGGGCGCTTCATTCAGTTTGCCACCTTGATCTCGCGGATCTTCTTGAGCGGGACCGCGGTGATCTTCTCCGCCAGCCGGTACTCGAGGTCGCCCGGGTAGACCACCCACAGATGATCGAGGCCGAGATCGTCTATCACGATGTGCATCGACTTCGTGGTGCGTGGGGCGTCGGTGCACTTGAATTCGAAGCCCCAGCGCCTGCCGCCGCGGAGCAGCATGAGGTCCAGTTCCGCGCCCCGATGCGTGCCCCAGAAGGTTGCCTGGCGCGCACCGAATGCGATCAGGGTCTGTTCCAGGGCGAAGCCCTCCCAGCTTGGACCGTAGACGGGGTGGCGGACCAGGTCGTCCATCGACTCCAGCCCCAGCAGGTGGTGGAGGATGCCGGAATCGCGGAGGTACACCTTGGGCGCCTTGACGACCCGCTTGCCGACGTTCTCGAACCACGGCGGCAGCACCCGGATCATGAACGTCCCGGCCAGCAGGTCGCGGTAGTGGTTCACCGCGTTGACGCTGACTCCCATCGAGCGACTGAGGGAGGACGCGTTCCAGGTCTGGGAGTGGACGTGCGCCAGCATGGTCCAGAAGCGGCCGAGCGCCTCGGGAGACACTCTGGGCCGGAGTCCTGGCACATCGCGCTCCAGGAACGTGCGCGCGAACGACTCCATCCACAACGTGCAGGCGGCGTCCGACTCCGCCAGGTAGGCCAGCGGGAAGCCGCCACGCATCCAGAGCCGGTCCTGATTCTTCGCTCCCACCTCGTCGAGTGAGAAGCCGCTCACGTCGATGAACGAAATGCGCCCCGCCAGGGTCTCGGAGACGCCCCGGATCAGGTCCCAGGAGGCGCTGCCCAGGAGCAGGAAGACGGCCTTCCGCTCAGGGTCGTCGCAGATCGGGCGGAGGATCTCGAACAACTCCGGTACGCGCTGTACCTCGTCGATCACGACCAGCCCCTCGCCGCCTCGAAGTAGCCGCTCGGGAGTCGCGTGGAACGCCTCGCGAACCGCCGGCACCTCCAGGTCGTAGACTGTGGAGGGGCCTGTCCACGCAGCCACGATCTGCTGGGCGAGCGTGGTCTTGCCCACCTGCCGAGCCCCCAGGAGAGCGGTGACCGGCGACTGGGAGAGTCTCCAGAGTGTTGCGTTGAGCAGACGCTGTCGGGCGGTAGATTGTCGCATATTCACCCTCAAAGGTGAGATTTACGACAATAAACGGGGTTGGCGAGCTTGTCCAGTCGGCGGTCAGGCTGGCACCGCGGGGTGCGGCCGCGAAGGTGCGGACCTGCAACGACCTACAGTCCGTGCGGTGGCACTCGAAGATGACGTTCGTGTCCACGAGGACGGGACCGGGATGAGGAGGCATCGGGAATCACAGTTCGACGGGACGCTTGAGACCATGCTCGGCGAACAGGTCGCCGACACCTTCGACGGGAGATTCGAGCAGAGACGCCGTGCGGCGAAGGGAGATGAGTCCTTGTTCGACCGCTCGGGAGATGACTTCGGTGAAGCGCCGCGAGAAACGGGCTGGTGGCCGGTCCATCTTGATGGCCCCATCGTTGATTTCGACGCTTGGACGACCGTTGTTGCGCAGCGCCGTCTCGGGCAGTGAGGTGCCAGCGCTCTTGCTGATCTCCCCGAGTGCGACCAGGCGCCAGCGCAGGGCGGACGAGGTGACCTGAAGTCCATCCGCGACGTTGTTCAGACGCACGACCAACGCTTCCTCGTCGAGGTCTGACCATGGGCCGTACCGCTTGATGACCGCCGCTGGCATCAGTAGAGCGCCGGCAAAATTGTTCGCGAGTTGCTCCGATCGACTGCCTCCGGTGGCACTCGCCCGCTCCGAGTGGGCTGGCGGCATGGCGCGCCAGGTGAGGAGATGGAACAGTTCGTGGGCGAGGTCGAAGTGGCGCCGGCCGGCGATTTCTCCGCGAGCGACGAGCGCGATATCGAGTTCCGGGAGACGGCAGGCAGCGCCGGAGATTCCCGGTTCGGCATCCACCATCAGGACCAGGATCCCGAGTTCCTCTTCCATGACCCGAGCGAGGCCCTCTGCGGGCGTCGGGCCAATCTCGAACTCGGCCGTGAAGCGCTCTCCAGCCTCCATGGCGGCTTCGTAGCTCGACCGGAGTTTCAGCGGGAGCGAGCGGCGGAGCAGCGGCGACGCAATGCCCACCTGGGGCGCCAAGTGGCGATATGCGGCGATCCAGCGGCCGGCGCGCTGCTCGTACTCGCGGAGTTCCTCGTCGGTCAGTCCCGAATGGCGCCAGGAGAACTTCCCCTCGCCGATGAGCAGGAAGGGGTCGGTGAAGTAGTCCAGCGAGACGGGAAACGTCCCCACGACCAGCAGCAGTTCTTCGGCTGTCAGGCGGCGCGTGCCGCTCTCGATGGCCGAGACGGTCTGGCGGTCTTTGAAGCCGAAGACCTGAGCGAGTTGCTCTTGGGTAAGTTCGCGCTGCTCGCGCAGCGCCTTGATGCGCGCACCGATCAGTGATGTGGGCATGGTGTCGGCTGCTCCTTGCCGAGTCGAAGTTCAGTGTCGGAAGAGTATCTCTTGCGGAATAGGAGATGCAAGAAAACCTTGCTCAAAGAGGGCGCAGCGACCGGATATTGTCGAAAATCTCACCTCTAGAGGTGGATGAACGACAATTTCAGCCGCTCACGCCGTGTCCGGCGCCGCCTTGGGAGTGTCGTCGGAGAAGCGTGGAGGGAGAAGCTCAGAGCAGCCGCGCAGCGATCCAGGGCAGGGCGACCGCGGTGCCCAACACGCTGCCGAGGTTGCTCAACACGACGACCAGGAGCACGCGGGTGAGGCGGTTGCTCCAGAAGCCGCGCGCGGAACTGAGGCTGTCGGCGAGGTTCTCCATGTCCGCCACGAGGGGCCGGCGGAGCAGCGCCTGGACCAGTCCCGCGACCCAGCCGGCGGCGATCAGGGGGTTCAAACTGGTCAGGGGCGCGGCGGCAAAGGCGGAGAGGATGGTCAGCGGATGCCCCAGGGCGATCGCGGCGCCCAGGGCGGACAAGCTGCCGTTGATCAGGATCCAGAGATAGATCGACTCGACTGAGCGCTCGCGATCGCCGGTCAGGAAGCCGTAGGCCAGGAGCCCGATGATGGCGATCGGCAGAGCCCACTTGACGATGCGCGGCCAGAGCGGCGGCTCGGGCAGTCGCTCGAGTTCCTCCAGGTCGCAGGGCGAGCCGGCGAGGCTCGCGATCCCGGGCAGGTGCCCGGCGCCGACCACGGCCACCGTGCGCGGACCCGCCGACAGGCGCAGCTTCTCGGCCATGTAGGCGTCCCGCTCGTCGATCAGGGCGCCCTTGACGCTGGGCAGCGCCTCGGCGAGGGCGGACATCAGGTCGTTGAGGTTGCCGGTGTCGCGGAGCTGCTCGATGTCCTCTTCCTTCAGGTCGTCGCCGACGAAGGCGCTGCCGGCCAACTGGGTCATCACCTTCGTCCGCTGCCAGAAGCCGAGCGAGGCCCAGGTGCGCTTCAGGGAGATCTGGATGTCGCGGTCGATCAACTCGAGGCGTGCGCCGCGTTCCCGGGCCCGGGCGATCGCCTCGCGCATCTCGGCGCCGGGCTCGATGCCGAAGCGCTGGGCGATGCGCCGCTGGAAGGAGTGCATCAGGAACGAACTGAGCAGCAGCGCCGCCTTGCCCTCGCGCAGGACCTGGAAGATGTCGAGCTTGCGCCACGATTCCTGGTCCTCCAGGTTGCGGTAGCGGGCCTCGCAGAGTTCGACGCAGACGGTGTCGGGCTCGAGCGCCTCGATCGCTTCCTTCGTGTCCCGCACGCTCTGCGGCGAGACGTGCGCGGTGCCGACCAGGAAGATCTCGCGCTCGTCGAGTTCGAGTCGCTGCACCGAGGCGGGCAGGTCGGGGGGCGCGGGCTGGCCTTCGGGTTCGGACATCATGGCAGCGCGGAGCGTAGCCCAGTCGACTCAGGGTCTGGGTCTCTACGGCTGGCAGCCGTCCGGAAACGCCTTGGCGTCCGTGATCGCGGGTGCCGGTAGACCCGGCTCGTTCCGGTACTCCCTCGCTGCCCCCGTCAACGTGTCAGTCACCCGGACCCTGTAGCCAAGGTCCGTCGTCGAAGCGCCGTACACCCACATGTGGCCGTTCAATGCACAGCCGTCCAGCACCTTGATCAGAATCTCCCAGTTCTCCCGGTTGAAGAAGGTGAATAGCCCCGAGTCGTTCGTTCCCGCCTGGACCACGGTCGCCGGGCCGCTCTCGCCGTCGCCCGTCCACCAGCCCACAACAACGGCGAAACGCGAGTCCTGCAGGCAGCGCGTCTCCTCGTCCGCCACGCACGTCCCGGGGCCGCCACCCGATTGAGGCGAACGGGGTGAAGATGGGTAGTAGTAAGCCACGTCGCGATCCTCAGGGTAGGCGTACACCCGAAAGTGCCTCGTCCTGCCGTCTCCGGGCACTGAGTACGTGTATGCGGGCACATCGAGATTACACGTCCTTCTCAATCAGCGAGAACTGGTTGTCCGCGCTGACCTGCAACCGGTACTTGCGGCCTTCCGCCGCGCCGGCTCTGTCTGAATCCCACGTAAGTCGCCACTCTGACGGGGAGGAATCGGAGAGCCTCAAGCCCTGCGGCGCCGGGGAAACCACCTCCTTGCTGATCCAGGCCAGGCCGTAGGACAAGCCATCGGGGCTGCCTCCGTCCGACTTGACGCGCACGTCCATCCGATAACTGCCGGCAGGGAGTTTGACCTCCACCAGCTCGACATTGGACGTCAGGTTGTCGCTGTGGGCGACCCGTGCTTCGTCCTCGTCGTAAACGCTTACTGCGTAGTCCGGTAGATAGCTGCTGAAGCTGTCATCAATGTACCTGTGCCAGACCAGAACGGCGGAAAACATGGACTCCTTGTCGATAGTGAGCGGGTAGGTTCCGACATCCCCTTCGCTCAAACCGCTTGCGTAGTCCCATCCCCGATCAGCGACTGCCTCCGAACCGCCCGAATTGAACTCACCCGCGTCAAGGATGTCGTACGTTGCCAGCACGTTCATGTGCCCGGCGCCGTACTTCGGACTGGTCGGATACGCGTCCGACGGCCGCTGCCACTCGCCGTGGTAGAACAACGGCGACGCATCGGCTCTCGGAGGGTTGGCGATCTCCTGAGTGTCACTCCACTCGGTGCTGAGCCTGTAGTTGTAGCGTGTAGCGCCTGCCAGTAGCAGAGCCTTCGCGACCACGCTGTTGTAGGCATTGGCCACCGCTGCGTCGACGGTGGCCCGCTCAAGCAGAACGGCAGCGGCGGAACAGACTGTGGGGCTAGACCAACTCGAGGCGTAGCTGGAACCCGAACGCGCAACCAAGTCCGGCTTGTATCGAGGCGCCCCGTGGTCGTTCATCTTGGCGCCGTCAAAGTTGCTCGGGTTTCCGTAGTACTGCTCCACCACGATGCTGTTGTACGACGTGCCACTCGTCGTCCAGTTGCCTTCCACCAAACCACTGTGGGCCGTGCAGGCAACCATGTCGTTCTGCTCGACGAACTTGTCGAAGTGCCTTACGGCGATGGCTCTGGAGCCACCGTTGGTGTTGCTCACGTTCAACAACTTTGCGGGGGTGATCGCCACGTCGTCGTAACTTGTTGCCGGATAGCTGACTGAGCTGGTCAGTTGCGAATTGAAGTGCCTCAGGTCGGAGGTATCGGCTGTGTGAAAGTCGTCCAGGTCGATCGAGAATGTGCTGTAGCGCGTATACAGGAGTGGATACGTGTCGACTTCACTCAGAATCTCGGCCACGGCCTCGCTATGGCTGTCTGAGGATTCGAAGTCGAACAGGTGCTTCACGTCGCCGATGGCATCGGGAGTGTGGGCGCCTTCAGCCTGAAGGACGGTGATCCCCTTGCCGGTGGGTAGGTGCCGATCGAACTTCTTCAGCAGCTCCTGGTAGCCTGTGTATTTGGCGAAGTCATAGTTTCCTATGTACCAACTCGTGCTTGCGGTGTAAAGGGCCTCGTCGCTGTGAAAGACATCAACCGGAAGTCGGCTGAAGGACTCTGCGTGATTGAAGTCCTGTGCGCTGGCGGGCGCGTGCAGCATCAGGAGGGCGGCCGCCACCGCCGGCAACGTTTGGGAAGGAAGGGGCGTGATCCTGAGCCTTTCTGGTTCCGTGGTGAGGTCCGGCGCCCGCGGTCGCTGTGCCCTACGGGCTCCGAGTGGTAGCGAGACCGCGGCGGCTTCCGGTACGATCTTGTGTCCCGGTCGTGAAGGCGGACTGATGGGAGGATTGCAATGCAGGTGATGAGAAACCACTTCTCCGTGGCGGCAGGGGCGCTGGCGATGGGCGCCCTGGTGTTGCTTGCCTGCGCCGCGCCCGAGGCCGATGCCCCCACCGCGGAGGCCGAAGCGGGCCCGCCGCCGAACATCGTGCTCATCCTAGCCGACGATCTTGGCTACGCCGACATCGGCATCTATGGCAGCGAGGTGATCTCGACCCCTAACATCGACGCGCTGGCGGCGAGCGGCGTTCGCTTCACCGCGGGCTACGTCAGCCATCCGGTGTGCAGTCCGTCGCGGGCCGGGCTGATGACCGGGCGCTACCAGCAGCGCCACGGCTGGGAGTTCAACCCGGCCGGCCGCGATGTCGGGGCCGGTATGAACCTCGAGGAGACGACGCTGGCCGACCGGATGAAGGCGCTGGGGTACCGCACCGGCATGGTCGGCAAGTGGCACCTGGGCCACCAGGAGCCCCACCATCCGATGAGCCGCGGCTTCGACGAGTACTTCGGCGTGCTCGAAGGCGGCAGCATCTTCATCGACTCCAGCCTGCCGGGCGTGGAGTACGGCTCGATTCGAGGCGAAGACGGGCCGACGGTGCGCCGCAACAAGGTGCTGCGCGGGTTCGAGGAGGAGAAGGTCGATCGCTACCTGACCGACGTGTTCACCGAGGAAGCCACAGACTTCATCGAGCGCAGCGCGGGCGAGGACGAGCCCTTCTTCCTGTACCTCAGCCACACGACGCCGCATACGCCGCTTCAGGCCACCGCCGAGTACCTCGACGCCTACCGCCACATCGAGGACCAGCGCACCCGGGTGTACGCGGCGATGGTCGCCTCGCTCGACGAGAGCGTGCGGCAGGTGGTCGAGACGCTGAAGGCTCAGGGCGTGTACGAGAACACCCTGATCGCCTTCGCCAGCGACAATGGCTGCGCCGGCTACATTCACAGCGCCTGCTCGAACGCGCCGCTGTTCGGCTTCAAGCGCTACCACCACGAAGGCGGCGTGCGGATTCCGTTCATCATCGGTTGGCCGGAAGGCATCGAGGGCGGGCAGACGATCAATCACCCAGTGATCACGCTCGACTTCACGGCCACCTTCACCGCCGCGGCGGGCGAAGAAGCGGCGACCGGCGACAGCGTGAACCTGCTGCCGTACATGACCGGCGAGGCGGACGGTGCGCCGCACGAGTACCTGTACTGGCGGGCCGGGCCGAGCCTGGCGATCCGGGATGCCCAGTACAAGCTGATCAAGTTGAATCGCACCGATTTCCGTCCCGAGAATCTGGGCCGGGACGGCCGCCTCGAGCCGCCGGAGGCCGGCTGGCAGACCGATTCGCCCCACGGCCAGGTCACCTTCCTGTACGACCTGGAAACCGATGTCGGCGAGTTGAACAATCTGGCGTCGGAGCAACCGGAGGTCGTCGCCCGTCTCGAAGCCGAGTTGGATGCGTGGCGCGCCACGTTGCTGACGGAGCAGATCCTGCCTGGAATGCGCTCGACGATCACCGAGATCGATGGCGAGTGGGTGCAGTTGGTATTCTGAGCCCGGCTGCTGATGGGCGCCGAGCGGCAACCTCCGCGGCGAACGACGCGGGCTGCTGAAGCATGAGCGGTACACCCACCTGGCGCACGCTGTGGCCGCCGCGCCGCCGGGTCCAGGCGACGGTGCTGGCCGTCCTCGTGGTGGCTGCGTTCTCGGCGTGGCGGGTTCATCACCAAGTCGGACAGGCGCGGCTCGAACTCGGTCTGGCGGCAGCGGCGACAGCCGGCGAGGGATTCGAGCGACTCGCCGAGCGGTATCCAGGCCTGCTCAGTCTGGCCGCCCGGCACGCGGCCGGCGAGGGCCGCTGGCGGGAGGTGGCGGCGCTCTACGAGGACCACGCCGAGCATCTGCCGCCGGCACTGCTGGCCGCGGCCGAGGTGGAACTCGGCCTGAACCGCGCCGGGGACCAGGCCGCCGCGGCCGGCGCCGGCGAGGAAGCGGCGACAGAGTCGGCCGCGGACGAGCCGCCGCCGGCGTCGGCCTTCGAGCGGCGTCTGCGGCGGGCACAGGCGGTCGACGCCTCGGGGGTGCAGCAACTGCTCTTCGACCGCCGGGGCCGGCCGCTTGGGTCGATCGGCGATGACCGTTCGTTGACGCTGGTGGAGGATCTGCCGGCCGGCCTGGTGCCGGTCGAGTTGGCGACCCATCTGCTGCCTCCCGCCCTCCAGCCACCGGGTCTTGCCGCCGCGGGTCCGGGGGCGATGAGCGGCGCCGCCGGCGCGCGGGCGCTGCGCCTGACGATCGACCGGGCCTGGAGTGAGGCGGCCGACGTGGCGCTGGGCCGGGAAGAGGGGGCGATCGCGATCATGGAGATCCCGTCGGGCGCGGTCCTGGCGGCGGTGAGCAACCGCAGTCGAAGTCGCCGGTGGCGGTCGAACGGGGACAGCGTCCTCGATCCGCGTGAGCCGGCGTCGATCTCCAAGCTGATCACCACCACGGCGGCGATGCGGGCCGGCCTCGATCCCGACCAGGAGATCGCCGACATGACCTGCCGCGGCTCGGTGCTGATGGACGGTCAGCGGCTCTACTGCAGCGCGATCAACGGCCGCCTCAAGGGGCTGACCGCAGCAATGGCCAGTAGCTGCAACGTCGCCTTCGTCAAACTCGCGATCGATGTCGGCGACCGGGCGCTGGTCGAAGAGTACGAACGCTACGGCTTCGTGATCGGCGGCAGGAGCGGCGAGCCGGTGCCGAGGAACGCCGTCGGGGTGGTGCATGAGTACCGTCACCCCGGCAAGCAGCTCGGCGATCTCTCGATCGGCCTGGAGGAAGCCTCGATCACGCCGCTGGGGGCGGCCCTGTTCGCCGCCACCCTCTCGGACGGACTCCGGCGCGAGCCGAGCTTCGTTCTGCAGGCGGACGGACTCCTGGGCATCTCGCCGCGGTCACCGGCCGCAGATGGTCCGCGCCAGGGCGTCGAGGTTCTCGACCCGTCCTGGCTGCCGGTGCTGCACGAGTCGATGCGTGCGGTCGTGTCTCCGGGCGGCTCGGCGAACCGGGTCGCGCCGAAGCGGCTCCGGGTGGCGATGAAGACGGGCACGGCGCGCGATCCGGACAAGCCGTTCCACGTGAACTATGTCGGCTTCTTTCCTTCCGACGAGAGGCAGCCGCCCCGATACGCCTTCGCGGTACGGGTCACCGGCCAGCCGACGTCGGCACGGGTTCGCCGCGCCGGTTACGCCGTCACGTTCCGCCTGCTGCGGGCGCTAGACAGGCTGGTCGGCGAAGAGATCGAGGCAGCGTCCCGGGTTTCGCAACGGCTCGCGGCAGCGACCGGAGCGAGCAAGTGACAAAGAGCGCGGGCGGCGGGAAGCAGCCCGCACGCCGCCGCTACCGACCGGCGATCGGCCCCAGGCTGAAACCGCTTCTGTGGGTGGTCTTCGGACTGTTCGCCCTGCTGGCGGTGAACTCGTTCTACTTGTCCGGCGTGCGCGTCGCCGAGGCGGCAACCGGCGCGACCTACCAGAACTGGTTCTACATCTCGATGTTTCTGCTCCACCTGGCGGTGGGGGGATTGTTCGTGGCGCCGATGATCTGGTTCGGTCTGGCGCACATGCGGAACGCGCGGAATCGCCCGAACCGGCGCGCGGTGAAGGTGGGGTATGCGCTGTTCGGGACCGCGCTCGTGCTCCTTCTGAGCGGCATCGTGCTGACGCGGATCGAGGGCGTCATCACGGTGAACGACCCGGCCGTCCGCGGCGTCGCCTACTGGCTCCATGTCCTGGCGCCGCTGGTGGCGGCCTGGTTGTTCGTGCTCCACCGTCTCGCGGGCAAGCGAATCAACTGGCGGATCGGCGCGCGCGTGGCGGTTGTCGCCGTGGTCCTGGTCGGGGTGGCGCTGGTGCTGCAGTTCCAGGATCCGCGGGCGTGGAACGTGGAAGGTCCGGAGTCGGGCGAGCAGTACTTCTTCCCGGCCCTGGCGCGCACCGCGAGCGGCGGCTTCATTCCCGAGCGGGCGTTGATGAACGACGCCTACTGCGTGGACTGCCACGCCGACATCCACGGCCGCTGGACGTACAGTGCCCACCGCTTCAGTTCCTTCAACAACCCGGCCTACAGCTTCTCCGTCCAGCAGACCCGCGAGAAGGCGTACGAGCGCTCCGGCGACGTCCAGGCGTCCCGCTTCTGCGCCGGCTGCCACGACCCGGTGGTCTTCTTCTCGGGCGCCTTCGACGACCCGGAGTTCGATGTCGAGCAGCCGGCCGCCCATGCCGGCATCACCTGCACTTCCTGCCACGCGATCACCCACGTCAACAGTCCCCGGGGCAACGCCGACTACACGATCGAGGAGCCGCAGCACTACCCGTTCGCCTTCGCGGAGTCCGGTTTCCTCCAGTTCGTCAACCATCAACTGGTCAAGGCGAAGCCGGAGCTGCACAAGCGGACCTTCCTCAAGCCCCTGCACACGACCGCGGAGTTCTGCGGCGCCTGCCACAAGGTCCACCTGCCCGAGGAACTCAACCACTACAAGTTCCTGCGCGGACAGAACCACTACGACTCGCACCTGCTCTCCGGCGTCTCGGGGCACGGCGTGGCGAGCTTCTACTACCCGCCCGAGGCCGAGCCGAACTGCAACGGTTGCCACATGGACCTGCTGCCGTCGGACGACTTCGGTTCCCGTCGCCACCCGGACAGCGAACAGCCTGATGTCACCCAGGTCCACGACCATCTCTTCCCGTCCGCCAACACCGGCATCCCCCACCTGCTCGACTTCCCGGACTGGGTGATCGAGGCGCACCGCGAGTTCAACGAGGGCGTCGTCGACGTGGACATCTTCGGCGTCAAGCCGGGCGGCGCGATCGAGGATGAGCTGATCGCTCCGGTGCGCCCCGGGATACCGGCGCTCGAGGCGGGCGAGGACTATCTGCTGGAAGTTGTCGTCCGCACCCTCGGCCTGGGGCATCACCTGACCCAGGGCACGGTGGACTCCAACCAGCTCTGGCTCGACATCGCCGTGCGCGACGACAGCGGCCGGCTGGTCGGGCGGAGCGGCGGTTTGGGCGAGGGCAACCGGGTGGACCCCTGGTCGCACTTCATCAACGTCTACATGCTCGACCGCGACGGCGCGCGGATCGACCGCCGCAACGCGGAGGACATCTTCGTGCCGCTCTACGACCATCAGATCCCGCCGGGGGCGGGCGACGTGACCCACTACCGGCTGGAAGTTCCGCGGGCCGGCGCCGCCACCAGCCTGACGGTCGAGGCGACACTCCGCTACCGCAAGTTCGACACCAAGTACCTGCGCTACATCTACGGCGAGGACACCGTGAACGAACTGCCGATCCTCGACTTGGCCCGGGACACCGTGACCTTCCCGGTGGCCGGCGCTGCCCCTGGGCCGCGGAAGCCTGGCGGCTTCCGCCCTGGGAACGCGGGCATCTTGCCCGCATCCGGCGCGGCCGTCCGTGCACCGGCCAAGCCGCTATGGCAACGCTGGAACGACTACGGCATCGGCCTGCTGCGCAAGGGCGGCACCGGCCGCGGCGAACTGCGGCAGGCGATCGAAGCGTTCACCCGGGTCGAGGAGTTGGGTCGTCCCGACGGACCGCTCAACCTCGCCCGCGTCTACCTGGCGCAGGGCACGGTCACGGACGACGCGATCGCGGCGCTCGAGCGGGCCGCCACCTTCGACCCGCCGGCCCCGGCGTGGTCGGTGGCCTGGTTCACCGGGCTGGTCAACTTCCAGAACGGCGCCATCGACGAGGCGGTCGCGAACTTCCGCTCGATCCTCGACGCCGACAGCGAGGAGATGCGGCGCCGGGGCTTCGACTTCAGCCGCGACGTGCGGCTGCAGAACCAACTCGGTCTGGCTCTGTTCGAGCGCGCCAAGCGCGAGAGGGGCCCGGCCCGCGCCGAGGCGCGCGCGGCGCGGCTCAACGAAGTGCGGGAGTCGTTCGAGCGCGCGCTGGTCATCGACCCGGAGAACGTCACCGCCCACTACAACCTGGGTCTGATCTTCGGCCAGCTCGGCGACCGCGAGGGCGCGGAGCGCCACCAGGAACTCCATGCGACGTACAGGCCGGACGACAACGCCCGTGACCGGGCAATCGCCACAGCCAGGCGCGCCGACGCGGCGGCCGATCACGCGGCGGAGGCGATCGTGATCTACGACCTGCACCGGCCCGAGCGCTTCGAGGGCGACCGGGCAGGCGTCGCCGGAGCCGGCGGGTGACTCCCGACCGGCCGGGAGACGAGCGTCCGGAGGAGCCGACACCGGACGAAGAACTCGCAGCCGAAGACGATGCGGTCATCGGCAGGGTGTTCGCGCGTTCCCTCAAGGTACTGGCGGCGCTGGCCGTTGCCGCGCTTCTCGTGTTCGCGCTCCGTGTCGTCTTCCGGGCGGCGCCCGAGGAGGCGAGGGAGATCCCGGTCGCCGCGCCGCGGCCCGTGGCGGCGGCGCCGGAGGTTCCCGTGGTCCCCTTCGCGGACGTCACTGCCGAGGCCGGCATCGACTTCGTCCATGTCAATGGCGCCGAGGGCGACGCGCTGCTGCCGGAGACGATGGGTTCGGGCGCGGCCTTCTTCGACTTTGACCGCGACGGCGACCAGGATCTGCTGCTGGTCAACTCGACAACCTGGGACGCCGCGGCGGTCAGCGGCCCGACGATGGCCCTGTACGAGAACGACGGCGCCGGCCGCTTCACGGACCGGACCGCCGCACTCGGCCTGACCACGAGCTTCTACGGCACCGGCGTCGCGGTCGGCGACCTGGACAGCGACGGCTGGGTCGACGTGTTCGTCTCCGCGGTCGGCCCGAACCGCCTGTTCCGGAACGTGGAAGGCGCCCGCTTCGAGGACGTGACCGTGAGGGCCGGCGTCGCCGGCGACGCCTCCGAGTGGAGCAGCAGCAGCGCCTTCTTCGACGCGGACGGGGACGGCGATCTCGATCTCCTGGTCGGCAACTACGTGCGCTGGTCGCGCGAGATCGACATCGAGGTCGGCTACCAGTTGACCGGGGTGGGCAGGGCCTACGGACCGCCGTTGAACTACGGCGGCTCCTACCTGGCGCTCTACCGCAACGATGGCGCCGGCGTGTTCGCCGACATCTCGGAGGAAGCCGGAGTGCGGATCCGCAATGCGGCCACGGATACGCCGGTGGCGAAGACGCTGGGGCTGGCCCCGGTCGACATCGAGGGCGACGGCGATGTCGATGTGCTGGTCGCGAACGACACGGTGCGTAACTTCCTGTTTGTGAACGACGGCCGAGGTGTCTTCACCGAGGAGGGAGGGAACTACGGCCTCGCCTACAGCCGCGACGGCGCGGCGACCGGCGCGATGGGCGCCGACGCAGCCGATTTCCGCAACGACGGCGAACTCGGCTTCGCGGTCGCGAACTTCGCCAACGAGATGACCTCGCTCTACGTCTCCCAGGGCGATCCGACGCTGTTCAGCGACGAGGCGATCACCGCCGGCATCGGCGCGCCGAGCCGCCGCGTGCTCAGCTTCGGGCTGTTCTTCTTCGACTACGACCTGGACGGCCGGCTCGACCTGCTCCAGGTCAACGGCCATCTGGAGGACGACATCGAGGTCGTGGAACCCAGCCAGCGCTACCGGCAGGCGCCCCAGTTGTTCTGGAACGCCGGCCCGGATGCGTCGTCGACCTTCGTGCCGGTCACACCGGCGCCCGGCGACGGTCTGACCCGGGAGCTCGTCGGGCGCGGCTCGACCTACGCCGACATCGACGGCGACGGCGACCTGGACATCCTGCTGCTCCAGACCGGCGACCGGCCGCTGCTGCTGCGCAACGACCAGGAGACCGGCCACCGGTGGCTGCGGTTCCGCTTGCGCGGCGACGGCGAGCGCGTCAACCTCGACGCCATCGGCGCCTGGGTCGAGGTCGAGCAGCAGTCCACGGCTGGGCCCGTCGTCCAGCGGCGCCGCGTCATGCCGACCCGCAGCTACCAGAGCCAGGTCGAGCCGGTGGTGACGATCGGCCTGGGCGCCGCGTCGTCGGTCGACGATCTGGTGCGGATCGAGGTGGTCTGGCCCGACGGTACGCGGCAGGCGGTCGATGTCGACGGCCTCGACCAGGTGATCGAGGTCGAGTACGGGCCTTCTGGCAGCGGAGTGGTTCCGATCGAGTAGAGACTTCGATCAGCACGACGACGTATCTCTGGGTGCGCGGGCCTTCTGGCCCGCATCCGGCGCGAAGCGCCGGTCTTGGAGGAGAACTGGAAGTCCTGAAACGGCTCGGCCTCGAAACGGACCGTCGCAAGATGGGCTTGTCGGCGAAGAACCGCACATAAGCGAGCCGCCAAAGCCGACCCCAGCGCAGCCGCGCGGTTGCCAGATCAAGCTCGGCGCGAGTCAACCGCCGAGGTTGGCGGCGCGCCGAGACACTTGGTGGTGACGGCTGAAGACCAGAGCGGCTCTCCGTGTACAGTAGACGATTCGCCTCCTTTCCATCCGTCGTCAACGAGACGACGAATCTCGAAGAGGAACCCAGCACGAGTGCGGCTGAAGACGATGAGCAGAAGCCGGGTGCGATGAGATTGCGCCTGTGCAGGGTGGTGCTGGCGATCTCCACCTTGCTTGCGGTCGTCCCGTGATGGTGTTCAAGGGCGGTGTCAGCGTGGACCTGGGTACACAACTCGGGACCGCGAGCTACTGGGACTACTTCGGCCCGATGGAACTGCCGGAGGGCTTCCTCTCCGAAGCCGAAGAGGCGGCGGGGTTCCAGCGCGGCGCGACGGACTCCGATCAATAGCAGGGCAACGCAGCAGCGAAGGAGAGAGCGAATGAAGCGGAACACGAACAGGCGTCGCGGCGCTGTGCGGGCTCTCGGCAGCCTCCCCCTCCTCCTTCTGCTGCTGGCCTCGGCGCCAACGGCCGCCCAGACCACCGTCCTCACCAACGCCACGATCATCGACGCCACCGGCGCGCCGCCGATCGAGGACGCCGCGGTCGTCATCGAGGGCAATCGGATCGCGGCGATCCACACGCCTTCGGCCTCCGCGCCCGACCCGGGCGCCGACGCGCGGGTTATCGACCTGGAGGGCGCCTATGTGCTGCCGGGCCTGTGGAACAACCACTCCCACCTCGGCGACCTGCTGCCCGATCCGAAGGGACTGCTCCCGGACGAGCCGCTGCTTCGGGCCTCGATTCGCGCCGGCCGCAACGCGATGGATGCGCTCAAGGCCGGCTTCACGACGCTCAGGATCACCGGCGAACGCGACTTCATGGACGTGGCCTGGAAGCAGGCGTTCGATGCCGGCGTCTTCGTGGGGCCGCGGATCGTTGCCGGCGGCCGGCCGATCTCGACCGACGGCGACACGGACTGGCTGGTGCGGACCGGCAAGGGACCGGAGGGCATCCGCGCCGCGGTCGCCGACAACATCGCGAACGGCGCGCAGCTCATCAAGTTCCTCGGCAGCCGGATGCCGCCGGAAGAGATGATCGCGGGCATCGACGAGGCCCACCGGCACGGCATCCCGGTCACCGTGCACGCCGGCGACGAGACGACCCGCATCGCCGTGATGGCGGGCGCCGAGAGCATCGAGCACGGGAACGACCTCTCCGACGACACGATCCGGATGATGGCCGAGGCGGGGACGTTCCTCGACCCGACGATTCAGTGCAACCTGAGCACCGAATTCATCGCCGAGCGCGAACGGCTGATCCGGGAGGCCGGCTACGTCGCTCCTCCGGAAGTCATCGAAGGTCGGGTGCGGGTCTCGCACGCCGACGAGCGGACGCCGGAACGCGCGAATCTGGCTCGGGACGTGATCAACAAGGCGTATGCCGCGGGCGTTCGCTTGACCACTGGCAGCGACTCGAATCCGATCTCGGAGATCGGGATTCTCGAGATCGAGCAGCTCGCCTTCCACGGCATTCCGGCCATGGGCGCCATTCAGGCCGCGACCCGCAACAGCGCGGAGATGATGGGGATGCTGGACGATCTGGGCACGGTCGAGGTCGGCAAGCTGGCCGATCTGATCGTGCTCGAGAAGAACCCGCTCGAGCACATCTCACACATGCGCAGCCTGTCCATGGTAATCAAGGACGGCAAGATCGTGAATCGCTCGAGCGACGAGGGGCAGGCGAGCTTCTGGGAGCTCTACCTGCAGGACTGAGCGGCGAAGTGGAAGAAAAGAAGGAGAAGCAGATGAGACTCACTCGCACATGCCTTCTGATGGCGGTGTCCGCCCTTCTGGTGGCCTCATGCGGCCCGCGGGAACTCGTCACGCTGCCGGAGATCGACACCTCCGGTTCGCCCGACGGCATCGTCGACCTCCCGGACGAGGTGCCCGAGGTGTTCCGCGAGCACTTCGTCAAGTACACCTACTTCCCGACGCCGGACGGAAGGCGGATCCATATTCTCGCCTCGGACGGCTGGACCCGCGACCAGATCAAGCACGGCCGGAACGTGATGGAGTTCCTGCTCACCGACTTCCCCGGCTCGATTTACGGCGACGACAAGAGCGGGATCGCCAGCGCGATGGCGGACCGCAAGGCGACGATGGTCTTCTTCAACACCGAAGAGGACCTGAATGAGGCGATGCGTTCGGGGCTGCCGGGGGCGACGGACCTGAGCATGCAGGACCTGCGGGCGAACGAGAGCCCGGCCCCGGGCGACGCCGACTACATGGCCCACGTCACCCGCGACGCCGCGTACGAGGAGATCTGGCACCTGATCCACGACTACGGGATCAAGCCGATGCTGCCGGAGATGATCGCCGAGATGAGAACGGCGAACGACGAGGCGGAAATGAAGGGCTGGGTGGGCTGGCCCAGAGAAGAAACGGAGAACCACCCGAACGAGTACGTGGGTGTGCTGATCGACAACTACTACGACCTGTGGACGGTGCCGCCGACCAAGTACGAGGGGCGCGACATCGGACCCGGCGACATTCCGGAGGGCCATTCGCACTTTGGGGAGTACTTCGCGGGCAGCCGACCTCTGATGGAGGAGAAGGACCCGCTGGGCTTCGCGCTGATCCGGAAGTTCGTGCCGCCGCATCTGACCTACACGCCGGAACTGCCCCTGGACTTCAGCGGCACGTTTTCGATGGCGTTCGATCCGGACGAGCGGTACACCATGAAGACCCAGCATCTTCGCAACGCCGCGCTGACCGGCGACGGCGACGCAGACCTGCGCGGCAACGTCCACGACAACGTACTCACCGGCAACGCGGGCGCGAACCGTCTCGAGGGCGGCGGCGGCAACGACACGCTGGACGGCGGCGCCGGTGACGACACGGCCGTCTTCAGCGGTCCGGCGGCCGACTACGAGGTCACCGGGGACGGCGACTCGACGACGGTCGTCGACAGTGCGCCGGACCGTGACGGGGCCGACGTGCTGCGTGGCGTCGAGGTCATGCAGTTCAGCGACGGAACTGTGAAGTTGGAGGGTTAGACCGGTCGTTGCGCCGGAGGAGTCGGGTACCGTTGCGGCATGCAGGAAACCAGCGAACGCCTTGCGCAGCAGATACGGTTTCTGGTGGAAGCCGACCGCCTCAAGCAGGTCTTGCGACGCACCTCCATCGTCGGAAACCACCGCCGGGAGAACTCCGCGGAGCACTCGTGGCAGTTGGCCTTGATGGCCCTGGTGCTGGCGGAACACGCGGCGTTCAAGGGGCTCGATCAGCTCAAGGTGCTCAAGATGCTGGTGGTGCACGATCTGGTGGAGATCGATGCCGGCGACACGTTCGTCTACGACGCGGTGGGCCTGGAGGATCAGGAGGAACGCGAAGAGCGTGCTGCCGACCGCATCTTCGGGCTGTTGCCGGCCGAGAACGGAGAGGAACTACGCGCCCTCTGGGACGAGTTCGAGGCGCGCCAGAGTCCCGAGGCGAAGTTCGCCAAGGCGATGGACCGCCTGCAGCCGATGCTGCTGAACTACGTGAACGGGGGCGGTCCCTGGCAGAAGCACGGTGTGCGTGCAGCTCAGGTCCGCGAGATCAACCGCTGCATCGAAGATGGCGCGCCGGACTTGTGGCGCTACGCCGAGGAACTGATCGAAGACGCCGTACGGCGCGAATACCTCGCCCCGTAAGTCCGAGGTTGTCGGTACGGCATCGCTGTCTGGAGTACTCATTGAGAGCAGCGTGACGCTGCGAGGAGGACGAACCATGAAGGCTCGGAATCGGCGAGGGATCCTTTGTTTGCTGCTGGGTTGCATGATCGTCGCCGCCTGTGGTGCGGCGCCTCAGCAGGATGTCGGCGACACCGACGCGGGTGAGCCGGCGGACGAGATCGCCTGGGTCAAGAAGGTGATGGTCCACGGCGTTCCGATCCTGGCCACGAACACGACCGGCGACGACAAGCTCGTGCACGCCGCCGGCGTCCTGGCCCAGTTCCTCGACAACGACGAGGACGGCGAGGTCGACAATCCGAAGATCCACCAGGCGATGCTGGACACCGGGGGCACGATCGTGATGACCGGCACGCAGGACGAGGCGCACGAGATGGACTGGCGCAACGCGCCCCGGGGTCAGGGCCTCTACGACGAGGAGACCCAGATCGACGCCCGGGAGCGGGGCGTGTTCGATGCTTCGCTCGAGGAGATCTTCCACATGATCACGGACAACGGTCTCGCCGTCGCCTATCCGGAGACCTTCGGCCTGGAGCCGGGGTCGGAGTTGACCGAGGCCATGGACAAGGCGCGCGGAGGCCGCTTCGACGGACCCCCGGACGAGTATCCGGAAGGGGCCTGGTACACCTACGACGACGAGACCTGCGACTACGGCTGCATGGCCGCGGAGTACATCTACTGGGTGTACACGTCCTTCATCGGCGCGCAGGACTTCCCAGGGCGGCTGGACGACATTGGCCACGAGTGGCCGCTGAATACGCGCGAGAAGGTGGAGGAAGGGGAGCCGGTCCTGTTCGAGGTCCTGAGCCGCCCCGAGTACAGCCTGGCGACCGTGATTCCTGACGGCAACTACGAGGGCGCCCCGCTGGTGATCGAGCCGTACGAGTTCCCCGGTGAGTAGGGCCGCCCAACGCGTCACCTGGGCGGCCTGCGGCAGCGTGGCAGGGCTTCTCTGCCTGGTCGCTCTCGCTTCGGCAGCCGCCCAGGACGAGGGGGACGGCGGCCTTCGCGCCCGGTACGAAGCCGAGAACCACCAGATCCGCCGCGACAAGTTCGACGTCGTCCTCCCTGAGATCATGCGGGAGCGCGGCGTCGACATGTGGATCCACGTGATGCGGGAGGCGGTGCCGGACCCGTTCGGCGCCCACGAACTCGGCAGCACGTCCGGGGTCTTCGTGTTCACCGACCGCGGCGGCGACCGGATCGAACGGGCCGTCCTCGGCCGGCGCTGGGGCGCCGCCCACCGCGGTTGGGGCGAGAGGGACTACCGGTACGTGGAAGCGAGCGGCGCCTACGACATCGTTGCACCCGCGGTCCGCGTCCAGGAGCCGGTCGGCGGTCCGACGACCGAGTACGACTACCGGTTCGAGGGACTCAGGGACTTCGTCGCCGCGCGCGACCCGGAAGTCATCGCGGTCAACTTCAAGCACGACCTCGGCCCCTGGGTGACCTACCGGGGCGAGATCGACGGCCTCTCGCACACCGACTACGTGCTCCTGTCCGAGGAACTCGGCGGGGAGTACGCGAGCCGGCTGATCTCGTCCGAGTGGCTGATGATGGACTACATCAATCGCCACGTGCCGAGCGAGGTCGAGTTGCTGAAGCGAATGCGGCGCGGCGAATTGGAGCGGTTCGAGGAGGCTCTTGCCACGATCGAGCCGGGTGCAACCAGGACCGACGACACCGAACTGACGGTCATGCGGCGCATGAGGACGGGTCAGTCCCAGCGCGGCCGGAGCGACAGTTGGGAAGGCGCCGTGGTCCAGGGCGGCGACATCGTCACGAACCCGAGCCTGGGCGTGTACGCCTACGTGCTCCGCGAAGGCGAAACCGAGCCGCCGCCGGAGATCGAGAAGCTCTGGGCCGAGTACCTGCGGGTCGACGCGATCCTGGCCGAGACGATCAAGGCCGGCCTGACGCCGCGCGAGATCATCCGGGACTACACACGCAGATTCGAGGAGGCCGGGATCGTCGTCCGCGACAACCAGCTTCACATGGTGACCCCGAAGAACGACTTCCCGGCGTATGCGACCGGCTTCGACGCCGCGAAGACCCACATCTCGATCGACTCCCACGGCCAGATGAAGGGCGCCCGCCCCGAGTCGGTCGAGACCTACTTCGGCCCCCGAATCGGCAGCCTCGGTCCCGACTGGTCGAAGGAGATCGCGCTCGCCCCGCACCACCACTTCGTCATCGAGTACTTCTTCTACATGCCCTCACCGGCCCCCGAGGGCCAGGACCAGTACCTGCTCTGGTGGGACCACGAGGAGGCGCTGGCGACGGAGGACGGCATCGAGTTCCTGTCGCCGCCCCAGAAGGAACTCATCCTGATCCGGTAGGCACTGGGTGCGCCGGCGCACCCAGTGGTTTTCACACCAGCAGTTTCTCCAGCCGCGTCACCACGTCCGGCTTGGCGGCGGCGATGTTCTCGTCCTCGAGCGGGTCCGCCTCCAGGTCGTACAGTTCCTTCTCCTCCTGGAACCCGTCGACCAGCTTGTAGCGGTGGTCCTGGACCAGGCGGAAGCGCCCGCTCGCTGCGTTACCCGACTGGAGGGCGGAGCGGACGTACTCGCGGTGCTCGCCCGCACCGGCATCGAGCAGCGGCCGCAGTGATCGGCTCTGCATCTCCTCGGGAACCCCGGCCTCGCCGTAGTCCAGGCTGGTCGCGGCCAGGTCCATCAGGGAGACGAGCGCGTCGCTCTGTCCGCCGGCGGCGATGCCCGGCCCGGCCATGACCATGGGCACCTTCCAGGAGGCCTCGTGAGGCAAGCCCTTGCCCCAGTAGTCGTGGTCGCCCAGCATCTCGCCGTGGTCGCTGGTGTAGATCACGATCGTGTCGTCCAGCTCGCCGCGCTCCGTCAGCCGCTCCTGGTAGAGCCCGATCCAGCGGTCGATGTTCTCGATCATCGCCGCGTAGTTCTGGCGGATGCGGGTGTGATGTTCCGGCGTGAACGGGGACGGCGGCGCGAGTAATTGTCCACCGCGCGCGATGCCGTGGTAGTTGTGCGGCTGGGGGAAGTTCTCGATCACCCGGTCGGGCCCGCGGTACTCCCGGTCCATGCGCTCGGTGATGTCCATGGGCGGGTGCGGCCCGTTGAAGTTCACCTGCAGGAACCACGGGCTTCCGTCGGGGACGCCGTCGAGCAGCTCCATGCCGGTGCGCGCCGTGTAGTTGTCCTTGTAGGCGTGGTCGCCGATCGGGGTCGGATCCGTCATCCCCCACCAGTTGACGTGCCGGGGAAGGCGCCGCTCGCTGATGTCCGCGTTGTGGATGTCCTTCAGCGGCGGGTCGAGGGAATCGAGCCAGAACCCGTAGGGCTCGGTGTCTCCGCCGTTCTTGCTGCCGGTGATCAGCATGTCGGAGAAGCCCCACTCCTCCATGTGGAGCTTCCCGTCCGGGCGCCGGCCGTCGGGACCCTTGTAGAGGTCGATCTTGCCGCAGCCCATCGTGTGGTAGCCGCTGTCGTGGAGGTGCTTGAAGAAGGTCGGCCGCAGCGCGGCGTCGTACATGTCGCGGTTGCGTGCGACGGTGCAGTTCTCGTACTCCATGCCGGAGGCGAGGCAGGACCGGGAGGGTCCGCACACCGGCGCCGGCACGATCGCCCGGGTGAAGTCGACGCCCCGGGACGCCAGGCCGTCCAGGTGCGGCGTCGGCACCGGGATCTCGGGGTTTCGTCCTACCCAGTCGAACCGGTGCTGGTCCGAAATGAGCAGCAGGATGTTCGGGCGCTTGATGGCCCGGGGCCCGGGCGTCTGCGCCCCGCCGCAACCGGTGAGGGCGGCCGCGGTTGCCGCGGCGCCCGAGACAATAACGTCGCGGCGGGAGAGGAGGTGGTTGCGACGGTTCATGCCGACTCCTTGCCTGGCAACTGCGGCCAGTCTATTCTTGTGGGAACTTCCTACGACGTTAGCAGACGGTAGTCGTGTCCCGTTGGAGTGCGACGCCGGCGCTGGAGGTAAGCGGCATGAGCGACAAGAGCACCCGGCGCGAGTTCCTGCGCCAGTCGACCCTGGTCGCCGGCAGCAGTCTCGCGGGTCTCGCCGCCTGTGCCGATCCGAACTCCCGGCTGCCGGCCGACGCCGCGGGACGCCGGCCGAACTTCCTGTTCTTCTTTCCCGACCAGCACCGGTACGACTGGATCGGCCTCGACCACTACCAGGTGCCCCTTTCGACGCCGAACATGGCGCGGCTCGCCCGCACAGGAGTCAACTTCACCTCCGCCGTGTGCGCGGCGCCGACCTGCGCTCCCTCGCGATCCTGCCTGGCCAGTGGCATGGAGTACGACCGTTGCGGTGTACCGGACAACCAGTACGACTATCCGGTCGATCGGGCGACCTACCACGGTCTTCTCCAGGATGCGGGTTACCACACGATGGCCTGCGGCAAGCTCGATCTGTCCAAGGGGAGCAGCGACTGGGGGCTCGACGGAACGCACCGCGCGGACGCCTGGGGTTTCTCCGCGATGATCAACAACGCCGGCAAGGGCGCCGGCATGTCCTACCTGCGGGCGCCGGTCGGTCCCAGCGACCCGTACTACGCCTACCTGGACTCGCTCGACCCAGCGCAGGGACGGATTTGCGCCGAGGACATGGCCCGGCGCAACGCCAGCAGGCCGGACGGTTGGTGGGGAGATGCCAGCCCCTCACCGCTTGGTCCGGAGGCGTACTGCGACAACTGGCTCGCTCGGAACGGCCTCGACCTGCTCGAACAGGCGCCCACGGACAAGCCCTGGCACCTGGTGGTGAACTTCGTCGGTCCACACCCGCCGATGGACATCACGCGGGAGATGGAGCGCAAGGTGCGGGGTCCCGAGCGCGTCCTCGACGGACTCGGGCTGCCGCACCACTACACGGGCTCGTTTACGGCCGAGCAGCACCTGGGCTCGCGGCAGAACTACGCCGCGATGATCGAGAACATCGACATGTGGCTCGGCCGCTACATCGACTGGCTGGAGGAGAAGGGGCAGCTCGAGAACACGATCATCGTCTACTCCTCCGATCACGGCGAGATGCTCGGCGAGCACGGCCGCTGGGGGAAGGCCGTGCCGTACCGGGCATCCGTCGGCGTGCCGCTGCTCCTGGCCGGGCCTGGCGTCCGGCGGGGCTTCCAGACCGGCACGCCGGTCTCGATCATGGACCTCGCGGCGACCTTCCTCGACTACGGCGGCGTAGGCGTCCCGGCGGAGATGGATAGCCACTCGCTCCGGCCGTTGCTCGAAGGCGTGACGGACAACCACCGCGAGGTCGTGCTCTCCGGCCTGCGGGACTTCAGGATGGCGTGGGACGGCCGCTACAAGCTGGTTCGTGACTACGGCGACGAAGAGTGGCGGCTGTGGGACCTTCTGGCCGACCCGGAGGAGTCGCGGAATCTGGCTTCCTGGCAGCCGGACCAGGTGCGGCGGCTGCGGGAATGGTTGCCGCGGCGCGCGGCGCTACACCAGCTCTAACCCCGGTACGTCACTGAAGTCGTCCTCGTTCAGGGTCCAGATCGCGGCGTCGTGGACGATCGCGCAGGCGGCGATGGCGATGTCCGCCTCCCGGCCGCGTGGGTTGTTTACCGCCTCGTAGATCACAGCCGCCCGCGCGGCGGCCTCGGCGTCGAACGGCACGGCGGCGGCGGAGGGGAAGAGCTCCTCCTGCGCCTGCAGTTCCGGCATCCTCCGCGGTCCCCGCAACCACTCGTAGAGGACGATGGACGAGAGCGTCAGCCGGTGCCCTTCGTCGACGAGTTCGAACAGCCGGCCGATCGAATCGTGTGGACCTGTCAGCGCTCCAACCAGGGCCGACGTGTCCAGGTGGACCATCACGGACCCGTTTCCCGCCGCCATCCGAACCGGCGCGAGGCGTGAATATCCCGCAGTTCGGCGTTCGTTTCCTGTCTTGACCGCGTCGGCGGCGCCTCGCGGAGATCGCCGATCACTTTCAGCATGCGAAGGCGCTCCACTTCGCTCAGCCGGTCGGCACGGGCGGCGAAGTCGGCTACCGCCTCGCGGACGACTTGGCTCTGGGGTTTGCCGAGCCGCTCCGCGGTCCGGCGGATGCGGCGAACGGTGGCGTCATCGAGGGAGTACGTGACCTTGACCATAATGAGGCAATACTGCCATAACTTCCCGGCGTCGCCCCGGTCGGATGGCTAGAGAAGAGAGCCAGTGCCGGCGCTTTGCGCCGGATGCGGGCGAGAGGCCCGCGTTCCCAGGAGCTCCTACCAGGTGAGTCGCGTCTTCATCCACCCGGACGTGTTGTGAAAGTCCGACACAGCGCTGCCCGGCGGTACCAGGGCGTCGCAGGCGGCGGCAATATCGGGGTCGAGCGTCATCTCCTGGACCGCGACGAGTTCGTCGACGTGCTCGTACCGCCGCGGGCCGATCAACGGCGCGGTGATCCCCGGCTGGTCCTTGCACCACAGGATCGCGAGCTGGGCCGGTGTGATCCCGGCCTCGGCCGCGAGCTTGGCGAACTCGACGCCGACCTGGATCGCCCGGTCGGTGACCCGTCGCGCGTAGTACTTCCCGAGCAGGTCGGCGCGGGAGCCTTCCGGGTACTTGGCCGCATCGGCGTAGCGGCCCGCCAGCACGCCCATCCCCAAGGGCGCCCAGGCGAGGATGCCGAGACCGTGCTTCTCGCACAGCGGGATCAACTCGTTCTCGATCCGCCGGTCGAGCAGGTTGTAGGGCGCCTGCTCGGATGAAAAGCGGACGTACCCCTTCAACTCGCTGACCATGAGGGCTTCCATCACGCTCCAGGCGGGGTAGGTCGAGCAACCGATGTACCGGACCTTGCCGGCCCGGACCAGGTCGTCGAACGCGCGCAGCGTCTCGTCGATGGGGATGCCGAAGTCCGGTCGGTGGGTCTGGTACAGGTCGATGTGGTCCGTCTGCAGGCGGCGCAGCGCGGCATCGCACGCGTTGAGGATCCCGGCTCGGGAAAGGCCCTGCTCGTTCGGGTTGCGCTCCGGCACGTGCTCCAACCGGGCGAGACCGGTCTGTTCGTCGAACTGCCCCGGATAGACCTTCGTCGAGATAACGACCTCTTCGCGCCGGCCGGTCTCCTTGAGCACGCTGCCGACGATCCGCTCGGCCCGGCCGTCGCCGTAGATGTGACCCAGGTCGATCAGGTTCACCCCGGCGTCGAGCGTCCGCTCGATGATCCGCCGCGCTTCGTCCTCCGGCGTCACGTCGCCGAAGTTGCTCGTCCCGAGACCGAGCGGCGAGACCTTCAGGCCGGTGCGGCCGAGGGTGCGGTAGTTCATGTCAGGAAGGCTCCTCTGTGTTCCCGGGCTGTTGCCAACGAGCTCGTTGGCAACAGGATTGTTGGCAGGACGAGGCGCGCTCCTACATCCGGTCCGCGAGCTGCACCGCCGGATCGAACAGCCGGTTCGGCACGTCGTCCTCGCCCATCAGGAACCGGATCTCGTCGTCGTAGCCGGTCATCTCCCAGCGGATCAGCGAGATCGGGATGATGCCGCCGGCCAGGAACTCGTCGATGAAGTCTCTGAGCACGAAGTCGTCGCCGAGCTGCATCGCTCGTTCGCGGAACAGCTTCATGAAATGGGCCTTGCCGACCACGACGCCGGTGTGAAAACCGGGGAACCGCAGGTTGGACTCCATCTCGTACCAGACCATGCGCTCGTCCTCCTGGGACCAGCCCTTGGCCATCAGCGCGGCGCAGAGCTTCCTCGACTCGTCGAAGGTGATCAGGTTCGCGTGCATCGCGAGGTCCGGGATCGCCAGGCTCATGTGCGAGATGTTCATCAGGTACTCGACCTCGCGGCCCCGCCGCGGCCGTTCGTCGAGGACGCCGGCCTGCATCAGGAGTTCCTCCAGGGCGACGGCCCAGCCCTCCATCCGCATCCATTCCATGTTGAAGCGACGGTCGGCGCCGCGGATCGGCCGCTCGTCACGCCGCCGCCGCTGGCCGTCGAACATGTGGCCGGCGTACTCGTGGGACTCGCCGGGCAGGATCTCGCGCTCGCGGGCCTTGTGGTCGATGCTCGGGTCGGAGGGAAGCGGCTCGGGCGCCTCGTTCGGATCGCTGTAGTCGGTCGGGTCCATCCAGTCCGGGACGGTCAGGATCTCGTCCTCGCGCAGGAACTCGACGACGTAGGCGAGCGCCTCGTGCAGCTTGTCGGCGTACTTCTCGGGCGTGTCGGCGATCTCGAACGGCGGCAGGTCGCGGTTCCGGTGTTCCTCGAGCGCAAGGAACGTGACGAGCCGGTTGTACTCCTGCTCGACGATCGTCCGGCTCTCCTCCCAGCCGTAAGGCGAGAGGTGGACGTTGCGGAGCCACCAGTCGTAGTTCTCCTTGCCGATGCCGGCGACGCCGGTCATGGAGTCCTTTGTCTCCTCGACCCAGCCGCCGAAAGCGAGGACGGCGTCGCGGGCCGCCTCGGCGTCGGCGACGAGTTCGGCGTGGTGACCGGCGAGCTCTTCGGTGATCCGTTCGTAGATGCGCGCCTCCCGCGGGGCGGCCCAGATCGCGATCGTGGCGAGATCCGAAGCGCCTTCGGTCAGGTTGGACCGGGCCTGTTCGTAGATCTTCGGCACCGCGCGCAGGGTCGTCCGGTACTCCTCCAGTTCCCCCTCGTCGAACGGCGGCTCGAGTTCGAAGAGGGTCCGAAAGCCCGCCATCGCCGGACCGGCGCCGCCCTGGGACATCAGGTAGAAGGCCGGATCGCGCGACCAGGGCCGGGTCACCCGGTGGTGGAAGTCGAGTCCGTTCATCTCGGCGCGGACGAGGTGATGGTCGATCTGCTGGGAAACGGGCCAGTCGGAAATGTCGATCGCCGCGAGCCTGCTCTTGTAGTCCTCCAGGCCCTGCCGCTGCCGCTCCATCGCGTCCGCGGTGTAGTCGGGCACGCCGCCCACGATCTCCGGCTCCTGGAAGACGCGGAACTCCTCGAAGAGCTGGAGCAGGTCCTCGTGGGTGCCGGGCGCGGCCTCCTCAGCGGCGGGAGGCGCCGGCGCGCACGCCATGGCCAGCGCTGCTGAAGCGACAAGAAGTGGGGTCTGGCGCATGGCGGCTCCTTTGATGGAAGAGTGGAACAGGGGTTCGGTTCGTTGGCGCCCGGCGCGGCTACACTCCGCCAAGACTCAAGATTGACGGAGCTTATGCATGAAGGCATATAATGGGCGTGTGCTCGGCCAGGAGACCGTGCCTGGATGTCCCTTGAATGGACGTCGCCGACTCCCGCCGATGGTACTCCTCGCGCGGAAGTGGGGTGATACCGTCCCCGTCCCCCGGAGGGGCACTGACCCGCCGATCACACAGAAGAGGCGGTATTCGCCAGTGCCCCGAACTAGGATTCGTGGCAATGACTAGCTCTTCCGGGCCGAATCGGATTCGCACACTGGCCAACGCGCCGATTCGTGAGGCGCTGATAGACCTCCGCTGCGAGTTGCCGGAAGGTCAGGACGCCGAGCTGTTGGCCAGATTCGATGCCGCTCATCGGGGGATCGAGAGCGAGTTCCCCGAGAAGGGGAAGAACTACGCGGCGAACGTCTCAGCGGAGTTGAAGGAAGGCACTGATCCCGCGGTTGCCGCGACCGCGGCGCTACGTGGTTACCACTTCAGGAACTCTCAAGGAGACAAGATCGTCCAGTTTCGCCTTGATGGTTTCACTTTCAACAAGCTGCGCCCCTACACGAAGTGGGCGCAACTTCGGGCGGAGGCTGAGGCTCTGTGGACGAAGTACAGGTCGTTGTTGTCGGAAGTTCGGGTTACGCGGATTGGCGTCCGCTACATCAACGAGATACAGGTTCCCCCCGGAGTCGGTTTCGAGACCATCTTCGAAGAACCCCTGAGACAGCCGCTGGGCTTCGGTCAGGGCCAGGTCCGGGAGTCTCTGGAGCGACTTCACGTCTCGAGTCACGACGCCTTCGAGAGGACGATAGTGACCCGCCTGGCTAGAGAAGAGAAGGCGGGGTTCACTGTGATCCTCGATATCGACGCCTTTGCCGTGGCGCCAGATGGGGCCTTTGAGGACTGCGACGTGTGGGCGCGCATTGACGAACTTCGCAGCCGGAAGAACGAGATTTTCTTCAGCAGTTTGACTGCCAACGGAATCGAGAGGTACGCATGACTCTAGTTGCCTTGGAAGCTCAGGATTGGGTGGGACAACTCGGGAGGCGGCGTTCGACGGCTGTTGGGCCGGAGGCGTTTCGAATCGTCAAGGGGGAAGAGACTTCGGAATCCGCAGTCTCCGCGTGGCAGTTGTCAAGGCTGGATGCCGTGAGGCACCTGTGGGAGATCATCGAAGAGACGTCCAGTCCCGGCTGGGATGGCGGCGATGCCAAGCCCTTGTCGCGCCGCGCGAAGGACGCCCTGAATGATGCCCTGTTGACCCTCACGCCCGATGTACCGATGCCCGAGATCGTGCCTGAGCCTGACGGTGGGGTGGCCATGCAATGGTCAAGTGGTAGGGCGCGGTCGCTGATCGTGAGCTTCGGCCCAGACGGCGGCCTCTTTTACGCAGTTCACGTTCCAGGTCGCCGGGAGACAGGCCGTCGCCGCTCCGATGTCCAGCTTCCGTCGGACCTCCTGTGGATCGCGAAGGAGGCTGCGGCTGGCGATCCGTGACAGGGAGTCCCTTGCCCGGTTCCTCTACTCCAAGAGCCACTTCTCCGTTTCGAATGGGACGGTGAAGTACGCCGCCTTCATGCCCCCAGCCGATCTACGTACGTCGGTTTACCGAATTGACGGGCTGGACGGCCTTGAAGTACGCCAGCTTGCTTCTGAGACGTCTCGGATGGCGTCGTTCAAGGGACACGGGCTTTTCTTGGCCGCTGACGTACGGTCTGTGTCTCAACTGAATGTCGTTCCCGAGACAAGTCGCCACTCGCTCCACGCTGATGTAGTGGGTTGGCCAGCAGAACGTGAGAAGCGGATTGAACTCGCCCAGATGCTTGCGGTCAAGGCCGAGTTTGTGCCGGCAGCGCCGGACCCGTCTTCGGCTTGAGTGTTAGATCGCACTGTCGCGCGGCGGCGCGGCGGAGTGCGCGGCCGGCTCAGGGAATATTGACGAGCGTGTAGTACGCCTCAGGGTGGAGAAGCGGCTCGCCGTCGCCGCCGCGGACCCCGTCCAGGTGCAGCTCGTGGACATAGCCGGCGCGGAGCGGCTCGACGGTCAGGCGGACGCTCATGGCATCGGCGGCGACCTGGACGGATGAGATGGCGACCCGGAGCTTGTCGTCCTCCGGTCCTCCGTAGCTCGAGCTGAGGCGGTAGGTGTAGCTGAGCATGCGGTAGGACGCGGTATCCCCTGCGCTCTCGGGATCGACCGGCCGGGTGAACGTGAGTTCGAAGCCGTCGGGCTGCGCCCGCATCTCGTGGACCTCGAATGGCAGGGCGCCGGTCCAGACGATCCGTTGGAGACCATGGGGCTTGGGGCCAACGCCGCCCCAGCCGCGGTCCGACATGCCGGCGAAGAGCGAGCCGTCGCGCGCGAACGCCAGGCGGATCACTCCGCTGTCGAGGCCGCGCCGGAAGTTGAACGCGGCGCCCTGCCAGTGGCCGCCGATCTTCTCCAGGAACACCCGCATGACCATCGCGTGATGCTGGTCGCCGACGAAGAGCTGGCCGGCGAAGGGGCCGAACTTGCCGCCGGTCGTGTCCCACTTGAGACCGCTGGGGGACTGCCCCATCTTCACGTAGGGGAACCACACCGACGGCATGCGGTAGTTCGGAATCAGCTCGTGCAGGTCCTTCATGAAGGTGCCGCCCTGCGGCTGGCCTTCCGGCGGCGGCTCGACCTTCGACTCGGGAAGGTGGGTCGAGGCCATGCCGTGGGGATGACCGTGAAAGTCGCCCACCTCGATCAGCGAGAGCTTCGAGGCGTTGTTCCACTCGCCCTGGTTGTCCGTGTAGAAGACCTCGCCCCAGGGGCTGACCTCGACGCCGGCGGGAGAGCGTAGGCCCGCCGCCACGAACTCGGCGTCGCCGGTCGCGGGATCGACCCGGGCCGCCCAGCCCCGCCAGTCGGCGAACCCGTACGGTTGGCCGCCGAAGGGAATGTTCAGCGTCACCCAGAGCTTTCCGTCCGGCGTCAGGCGGGGTCCGAAGACGTACTCGTGGTAGTCGCCGCTGGTCTCCCAGGCATCCGTGACGGTCTCGAAGACGTCGGCCCGATCGTCGCCGTCGGTGTCCTTGATCCGGGTCAACTCGCCCCGCTGTGCCGTGTAGATCCAGCCGTCGAGCTCGAGCAGGCCGAGCGGTTGCCCGAGACCGAAGGCGTACTGCTTGAACGTCGGTTGCGGCGGATCGCTGAACGCGTTCTCGACGATGAAGATCTCGCCCCGCCGGGTTCCCGCCATGATGCGGCCGTCCGAGAGCTGCAGGAGGCCGCCGACCTCCATCGACATGCCCTCCTCGAGAGGCATCGAGAGCAGCCGGTAGGACAGCTCCTCCGCGGCCGCCTGGGCGCCGATGCCGTCCCGCTGGCGGGCGAGAAGCTCCTTCTCCGTTTCTTCCCGCAGGTCGTCGTCCAAGGGCGCCTGGGCGAGAAGCGGCAGGGGAAAGGAAATCAGCAGGGCGACTAGCGCCGTGGCGGCGGCGCGGCCGGGTTGTATCGTGTCGGTACTCTGGAGGGCCATAAGAATCACCAGGAGAGAGTCACGTCGAGCTGGAGCGTTTCGCCTGGTGCGAGGTCGATCCGCTGCAGGAGCTGGCGGACGCCCTGGGACTCCCGGACGAACGGCGCGAGGTCCGCTTCGGAGGCAATCGATACGTCGGCCCGGCCATCGACGCTCCAGGAGCGCTCCGATTCCGAGACGATCTCCTCGCCCTCGGCCAGCAGCAGATAGAGCGGGCGGGGGTCCGAGCCGGCGGAGAGCCGGAAGCGGCGGATCAGGTTCGTGCCGCCGCCACTGCGCAAGGGCGTCGGCGCCTCCTCGATCAGCAGGTCATGCAGGCGGTAGCGCAGCACCGGTCTGTCCTCGTCGTCGAGCCGGTAGCCGAGGAAACGGCCGCCCACGTTGCGGTCGTTCCGCCCGGCGATGGGCCACGGACTGTCGATGTCGTCCAGGTCCGCAAAGGCCGGGCCCGGTGGAAGATCCAGCACATCCGTGCCGTAAGGGCCGAAGAACTGGCCCGCGCGGCCCTGCCAGGTGCCCTTGGCATCGAAGAAACCGCCGCGCCAGACCTTCGCCAGGCGGATGTTGTTCGCGTCGAAGGCGACGTGGACGTTCTCCGGGTAGCCGATGGCGATCGACCGCGGGCCGACGTCGATCATGAAGGTGCGGAACACGATCGGGCGCTCGTCCGGGACGAGAACCAGCTCGGAGTCGATGTTCGCGCCCTCGGGCGCGGGCATGGAAGTGCCGAGCGAGAGGGCGCTCCAGATCGCGTCGATCTGGCCATCCATCGAACCGCCGCCGAGATGCTGGAAGTTGACGACGCCTTCGGGCCAGAACGAGGGCATACGCGTTCCCGCGCGAATTGCGGCCGGATCCCGCAGGAACCGCGCGACCCATCCGGGCCGCAACCGGTCATAGATGGTGGCCAGGTCGATGGTCGAGACCCCCAGAGCGGGATGGACGTGTACGTTGTGGCACGTGATGCAGCTCATGCTGGCCTCGCCCAGCAGTTCGATCCCGTCGGAGGCCGCTTCGGTCGAGAACGCCGGTTCGCTCAGGTCACCGGCAGTGGCGTCGACGGTCGTCAGGGCATCGGCGAGTTGATCGATCGTTGCCCCGGCGAAGCTCGGCATCCTCACTTCCATGTAGTCGCGGCGGACGTGCAGTTCGTCGCCGGCCAGGATCGAGCGCAGCGCTTCCGGCTTCAGCTTTCCTCCAGTGCCGCCGAGAGGAGGCGGCAGCCGCCCCTCGTCGCCGAGGTCCTGACCGCCGACCACCTCGAAGTACGTCGCGCGCACCGGATCCGGGCCGCCCACTGCCATCGTCCCGGCCTCTCGGCGGTGGCAGGCGTAGCAGTTGTAGCTCGCCATCGCGTGGACGATCTGGTCGGCCGGTGTCCGGGACGTTGCGAGTTCTGGAAGAGCCTGGAGAGCCGCTCGGATCGCACGCTTCTGCCGATCGGCGAGCCGGTACCGCGGCGAATAGGCGCCGGTGTGCATGGCGGCGCCGCCTTTCACCGCCGCCGGATCGAGGTCGGTTAGCGCCGGCGGGGTCGTGACGTCCCGCCGGTCGGGTTGGATTCCCGCGTAGCCGTGGCACGACGCGCAGCCGTGGCGGACGAAGAGTCGGGCGCCCCAACCGGCGTCCTCCGAGTCCTCGGAGACCAGGGTGCCGCCGCCCGGCCGCAGCCGTACGTTCTCGTAGGTGGTGTAGTCCTCGAGCGCCGCGCCCTGGGGTAGGGGGTCGCCAGCGAGGCCCACCGTGAGAAACGGTTCCCGGGTGTCGCCGCGAATGAAGTACGTCACCGTGACCGGGTGGTCCCCGGCTTCGAGTTGGAGTTCGGCGTCCGTCTCGCGGGCGCTGCCGCCTGGCTTCGTGGCGACCACTTCGCCGTCGACCGCCAGCGAGGAGCCGGAGCGGCGATCGGAGGCCAGGCTGAGGGTGTAGCGCCCGGTCTCGGGCACGCTCATCAGGCCCGTGAATCGAAAGGCATGGTTGCCGTAGTTCATCTCGACCGGCAGGCGCAGTGACAGGCGGCCGATCCGGCCCTCGGCGGCCGGTTCGAGCGTGTCGAGGTCAAGAGGCGGTCGGTTGAAGAAGCCCGCGGCGTCCTCGTCCTGCTCCGGGTCGAGGTAGTACTCGAACTCGAAGCCGCCACGACGCTCGACGACCGGCGGCGCCTGGTCCCGCAGCAGGTAGATCGCGAGATCCTCCGCCTCGCCCGGTGTCAGGTAGAGGGACGGCATGCGCCCGCTCGGCCGCACCGACCGTGGGTCGAGGAGGAAGCCCGTCAGTGCCGCGACCGAAGTCTTCGCCGCCAGGTCGGGCAGGGGGATGGAGGGGATCGCCGGTTCGGCGCCGGATGCCTCGGGCGCGTGGCAGGCGACGCAGCCGATCGAGTGGAACAGCCTGCGTCCCCGCTCCACGGTGGCGCGGAACCGGAACACCGGGAACTCCTCGGACACGTCAGCCGACCCTCGGACCGAAACGGCCGGCTCCTCCTTCTCGAAGAACAGATAGCGGGCGAGCGACCGTGCCACCCGGTCGCGATCCGCGGCCTCGAGAGAGTGAAGAACCTCCGGCATTGCCGTGCCCGGCTTCTCGGTTGCCGGCGAGGCGAGATAGGCGGTGAGCCACTCGACGGTGACCCGTTCCTTGAGCGCCGCGAGGTCGGGCGCCGCGCGCGCGAGTAGCCGTCCGGACAGCTCCGTTGCCGGCTCGTGGCAGGACAGGCAGTTGAGCTCGCCGAGCAGGACCTCGCCTAGCGCCACGTCGCCGGCGGCGCCGGCGAGTCTCAGATGCTCGTAGCCCGGTATGACCGGCGTCGATACCGCCCGCACCGCAGGCTGAGCCTGAGCCGCCGAGCCCAGCGCCACGGCTACAGCCGTGCAGACGAGCCAGCCGGGCCACTTCGGGTGCGTCGCGCGGCGGCCGATCACATCGGCCACTCGAGGAGTTCGGGTGCGACGACGGACGGCTCGTTCGGCGCGGGGAAGGCAGCCGGAACGCCGATGGTCACCTCGCCGGTGGCCACGTACTCCGTGCCGCGAGCGAGCGCGGTCTGGAAACCGACGCAGTGCAGGGAGGCGCCGGCGGGCTCGGACTCGTCGTTGTAGTGCCCCATCGGGATGTGGAAGACGCGGCCCTGGCCGTAGGTGGTGAGCATCAGCATGGGTTCGAGCTCTTCGGTCACACGGGAGTAGGCGTGCGCCAGGACCTCGACGTTCCGGGCCGGACCGCGGAGTGAGGCGTAGAGCTCGTCCGCCGCGTGCATCCAGGTCGTCGGCAGGCCGGCCAGGATGGGGTGGTCGGGTCGATCGTGGATGACCTGGAACTCCCGGATGCGACCGTGCCGGCCGCTCAGCCCCTCGTCGGGCGAGGTCGCGGTCCAGGCGCCGTCGATCTTGCGCAGGATGGAACCGGATACGCCGGCGCCGCGCCCGCCCCAACCGCCCACGGCGATCATCTTGTTGTACTCGACCCAGTCCGCGGCGTGGTTATCGGCGGCGTGGACGGAGACGAAGCCGCCACCTTCGTGAACGAAGGCCTCGAAGGCGGTGCGCAGGTCCTGCGACCAGTAGGGCTCGCAGGCCCCGTCCTCCCGCTCGCAGTCGCTGTTGAAGTTGCTGACCACGACCGCGTAGTCCGAGAAGGCAGGTCGCCATGCCTCCCATTCCTCTCGCGACGCGCTCCGGCCGGGCGAAGTGCTGACGTCGACCGTGAAGCGCCCGGTCCGCTCGAGCGTCGCCCTGACGGCGGCGGTGGTGCGCTCCCAGTCGTGGTTGTTCACGCCGTCGATGATCAGGGCCGGGATCCTGGCGTCCGCTCCGTCCGATCCGGGCTGCGGCGCCGCGCAGCCGCACGCCAGAACCAGCATCGCGATGGAGCGAGAAACGAACATTCAATCGGCGGGAGGCCACGATACACGAGGCGGACCGCCCCTGGGAGCGCGGGCATCCTGCCCGCATCCGGCGCGGAGCGCCGGTCTGTCTGCCGGCGGCAACTAGGATCGGACGGTGAACGGCAGAGCGTCGGCACGCCACGCAATCGTGGTCCTTCTGCTTTCGGCGGTGTTCTTCGCCTGCGCGTCCGACCCGGACGAGGCTTCCGCGCCGCCGGCCGGAATCCCCCACCCCGAACTCGCGGAACTCGAACCGCCGCTTGCCCGGGAGCTGGAGGCCCGCCGGGCCAAACTGGACGCGCTGCTCGCCGACGAAGCTGCAAACGCCGCCTCGCAGGCTCAGGCCTTCGGCGAACTGGGCCGCCTCTACCAGGCCCACCGCCTTCTCGAAGCCGCCCACGCCTGCTACCGCGAGGCGCACGCGCTCGATCCGGAGTCCTTCACCTGGGCCTACTACCTCGGCGTATTGGCGGCCGGCAGCGGGGATGTCGAAGGGGCTGCGGCCGCGTTCCGTCACGCGCTCGATCTGCGTGCTGATGACGCGCCAACCCTCATCCGGCTCGCCGACCTCGAGCTCGAGCAGGGCCGGATCGAACAGGCTGAGTTCCTCTACGAGCGCGCCGTGGCGGCCGCCGATTCCGCGGCCTCGGCGTACGGTCTGGGCCGGGTCGCCGAGGAGCGGGGAGAGTACGCCGTCGCCATCGAGCACTTCGAGCGGGCGCTGGCTCTCCAGCCGGGGGCTTCCGTCATTCACTACCACCTCGGCCAGGCGCATCGGGAGCAGGGCCGGTTCGACGACGCCGAGCAGGCCCTGGCTCGAAGCGGTACGGCGAGAGTCGCGATGGCCGACCCCTTGATGCACGAGCTGACGACCTTGGCGATTGGCGCCTCGCCCCACCTGACGCGAGGCAATGCCGCCGCGCGGGAGGGCCGATTGGCGGAAGCGGAGGCCGCCTACCGGCAGGCAGTTGCGGCCGACGCGACAAACCCGCGCGCCCATCAGAGCCTGGGTACCGTCCTGGTGCGCCGCGGCAATCCCCAGGCGGCGCTGGAGCACTTCGGCGTCGCGGTCCGGCTGGCGCCGGAGAATGCCCGTGCCCAGTCCGACCTCGGTGTCCTGCTGGGAGAGCTCGGCCAGAACGACCGCGCCCTGGAGCATCTGGGCCGGGCGCTCGAACTCGAGCCGGAACTGGTCGAGGCGCGGCTGAGCCTTGGCGGCGTTCAGGCGCGCATGGGTCGCCTCGACGAAGCGGAGGCGACCTACCGGCGGGCGCTCAAGGGCGACCCGGCGAACGGCGATGCCCGGCTCGGACTCGGGGCGGTCCTGGCGCAAACCGGGAACTTCGAGCAGGCCGTCGTCGAGTTGCAGGAAGCGCTACGGCACGAGCCGGGGGACGAGCGGGCCTCCCGCATCCACTTCGGACTCGCCGAAGCCCTCGTGCGCACCGGCCGGCTCGGGGAAGCCCTGCCGCACTACACCCGCGTCCGCGAAATCGAACCGGCACAGGGCCTCGCCTGGCTGCGGGAGGCGACCGTGCTGATGGGCCTGGGGCGCTTCGCCGACGCCAAGGCGGCGCTCGAAGCGCGGCTGGGGGTCGATTCAACGGACGACCGCGCCGCTCAGTCCCTGGCGAGACTGCTTGCCGGCGCACCCGACCCGTCGCTCCGCGACGGTCCGCGGGCCCTAAGCCTCGCGGGCGCTCTGCTCGAAGCCGACAACGCCGCGCCCAAGGCCGAGACCGCCGCGATGGCGCTGGCTCAAGTCGGCCGCTTTGAAGAGGCGATCAACATCCAGCGCACCCTGGTGCAGGAAGCGCGGCGGCAGGGCCTGGGCGGCGAGGAGCGGCGTCTGGCGCGGAACCTGGAGCGGTACGAACGGGGCGAGACTTGTTGTGCCCGGGTGGGGGACGTCTATCCGCCGTATTGAATGGCGGGCCGCGCGCGCCGCCCTCGCTCAGTTGTAGGGCCGTCTCGACTACGGCCGGCAGCCCTGCGGAAACGCGGTCGCGTCCGTGATCGCCGGCGCCGGATGGCCCGGCTCGTTCAGGTATTCCTTCACCGTCCCCGTCACGGTGTCCGTCACCCGGATCGTGTGGCCCAGGTCCGTCGTGGACGCACCGTACACCCACACATGACCGTTCAGCGCACAGCCGTCCAGGACCTTGATCAGCACTTCCCAGTTCTCCCGGTTGAAGAACGTGAACAGCCCCGAGTCGTTCGTGCCCTCGTGGACCACGCTGCCGGCGCCGCCTTCGACGGCAGCCGTCCACCACTCCACGCCGACCGCGTAGCGGGAATCCTGAAGGCAGAGCGTCTCCGCGTCCGACACGCAGGCGCCCGCCGGATCGCTCGCCTCGACCAGGAACTTCCGTGACGCCGTGGACTCGTTCTCGCCGTCGCTCACCCACAGGGTGACCTCGTAGAAGCCGGGTTCCGACCACGCGTGCTCAGGCCTGCGACCCCGCGAACTCGCCCCATCGCCGAACTCCCATCGGCGCGCCAGCACCTTGCCGGTACTCGTGTCCGTGAAACGCACCGCCTCCCCGGTAACGGCCCGGCAAAGATCGGCCTCGCACGCAGCCCCGCTGAAGTCGAAGGCCGCCATGGGGGCGCCGTCGTCGTCATCGTGGATCGTCCCGACCACTTGCAACACCGAGCCGCCGCCGGCCAGCGTGGCGTTCGTCGGGTTGCGAAGCGTCAACGTGAAGGTCTCCGACTGCGGCTCGTACACCCCGTCGTCCGTCACCGGAACGCGGATCTGGCGCGCGGCCGTCGACTGGGCCGGGAACGTCAGGGTGCCCTTCGTCTCCGCGTAGTCCGAACCCGCTCTCGCACCGCTGGCCCCCGCACCGTCCGCAGTGGCGTAGTCCACTGTCACAACTGAACTGCTCGCCGCACTCAGACTGACTTCAAAGACCACGGCGCCAGAACTCTCCAGGGCCTGCGCCGATGCGACCGACACCGTGGGCCGTGGGGGCGGCGGAGGCGGATCAGGGTCCGGAGGCGGATCAGGGTCCGGTGGTGGATCAGGGTCCGGTGGTGGATCAGGGTCCGGTGGTGAAGGACCGCCGCCGCCGCCGCCGCCAGACCCACCGCCACCGCCTGTATCACTCTCCTGGTTGTCGAACCCCCCGTTCTCGGGGCCGGCTCCCGTCAGAGCCGTGCAGAGGCGGGAACGAAAGCCATGGATGTGGTAGTCCATGAAGACCCTGTTGTGACGAGAAAAACGGTGGCGCAGGAGCTTGGCGTCAAGGACGCTCCGGCCTTCCAACGCGAAGAACTCGTCGTATGCCGCGAGAAGCTCATCCTGGGCGGTTGCCTCGCCGAACGGGTGCCGCAGCAGTTCCTCCTGAAACGGACCGAAGACTCCTCCCAGAACGTCCTCGTTCGAAGTACCGATGTAGAACTGTCTCGCGCTATCGAAGCGCTGCCAGGCATCGTGGTACATCAAGAACGCCATGGCTATCGACAGGCGCGTACCCCCCTGGCTGTACTTCTTGGGGTACGGGCCGGCCAAGTCGTTGACACCCTGGATCGGTTCCCCGGTGTCGTAGAGCAGGCGTATGTTCAGGTCTTTCTGGCTGAACCTCCCGTTGATGCCGGCCTGGATTTCAGCTTGTGAAGTACAGATGATCGATTCGACAAACTGATCGTAGTCGTCGCTCGCTCGAAGGCGACTGAAGAGCACTTCCGCATGCCGCACGAGCAGAGACCCTCCGAACTCCCAGACAGGCGACGTTCCCGTTCCGTTCGGAAGAACGATGCTCCTCTTCCGGTCCGGCTGGTACTCGCTCCTGTCCAGGGGCAGGAGCCGCGAATCGTTGGTGTCGCGCATCGTGGCGTAGAGAGCCTGCACGTCGGCTGAGAACTCCTTGTACGACTGGGTGGGGTCTCTCTCCTCGGTCCCCTCGTGAACTGCGTACGCCCCCCACAGGGGCCTGTTCAACTCGCCATGGCACTGCGCGCAGGTCGCCGGATGGCGGACTTCGGGCGAATCGCCGTCAAAATCAATGACTCCAGCGATCCACCGTCCCTCCTCGGGTACAGGCTGGAGGAACCTCACGTGGTCACTCTCAGGATCGTCGCGATCGGTTGTCCAAGAGGAAACGAAGCGCGAGTCCGAGCCCCAGGAGATGATTTTCGGGTGAGCCGGTGAGACGTAGTCGGCGGCCGCGTCGTAGGAGCCGTGGATGGCGATGAAGTGGCTCTTGTGGAGCGGCGGCAACGCGGCGACGAAGGCATCGACCGTGGCGATACCGTGTTCCTCCAGAAAGGAGACCACGTTCTCCTCCGTCATGGTCTCCGGTAACGTCTGGCTCCACACCGAACTCCCGAAGGGCGATACAAGGACGAGAGAGGCCGAAATCACTCGGGTCACGAGCGTGGCCGACCGTCCTTGATTCCTCGGTAGGTGCGTCCCAGGGGCAAGGGCGCAATTCATCGTCAGTTCTAAGGCGACAGGAAGTCACCTCGCATGCCGGACTCGAGCTCTTGCTGATGCTGGTCGGCGGCAGGCGGATCCAGCGTCGAAGCGGTGACTGCACAGAGGACGGCGACCGGTAGGTCGTTCGAGGTGACCACGAGCTCCTTCTCCTGCGCCAGAGCTTCCCGGACAGTGGCTGAGCGGCTTCGGAGCTCACGAAAGGGGACGGAGTTCATGACAGCACCTGCACACGTCCCTGCTCTCGCAGGTCGGATGCTGATCGTGTCACATAATCGAAGATGTCCGCGAACGTGCCGGGAAGATCACGGTCGAGCGCTTTGACGCGGCCTGAGTGCCGGCGATGCAAGTAGGTTCCAACTAGCAACTAGTGCGGCAGAACTCCCAGAGACCGGCGCTTCGCGCCGGATGCGGGCCAGAAGGCCCGCGCACCCAGTTTCTGCCGCGCAAGCTCCTAGGCCGGTCTAAGGCCGGCATCGACAAACTCGCGTGGTGAGACGACTCGAACGCTCTGCCTGGCTCTGGCTGGGAAGTGCCGTAGGTTTCCAGTGACCAGGTAGTCGGCCCGGACGGCGACGGCGACTTCGAGGAAGGCCTCGTCGTGAGGGTCGGGCAGCCGAGCTGGCGAGGGCATCGGGGAGGTCAGTTCGCCGCCTGCTTCGACTTGTAGAAGTAGTGCGCTGATGTCCGCTTCAGCGAAAGGGAATCTGGGTCGGCGCAGGACCTCGGCGTACTCGGCGAGGATTCGCGCGTCGTAGCAGAGGCTGAGCCCGCCCGCCGCGATCAGCCCGACGATGGCGCCCGGTGGCCCGAAGGGCGAAAGCAAGCCGGAGACGAGGACGTTGGTGTCGACGACGATTCTCATGCGCGGCGTCGGCGCCGCGCTTCATTGATCTCAGCGTTCACTTCGTCGAGGCTCAACTGATCAAGGCCCGCTTCACGTGCTCGGCGCTGCATGTTGAGCACCGCCAATTGTGCCCGGGCCTGTCGAAGCGCCGTCAGCGTTGCGTCGAGGGTTGACGCGGTCGCGGCAGAAAGGACGGCGACCGGCTTGCCGTTGGAAGTGACTACGAGGTCCTTCGCTTCCGCCAGAGACTCCCAGATTGCTGCGGAGCGAGTACGTAGGTCACGGATGCTGACGAAGTCCATGGGTGTAGCCCTCAAGGTACACAAAATGGTACATGACGGTGACACGATCGTGTCTTTTCGTCAAGGAGGGGAACCTGGGGTCTCCCCCTCGCCTTGGACCAGCGTCTGGTACTCGCCAGGGCGCACATCGGTCCACCGCTCCGCCGTACCGTCCGCCCAGCGGACCTCGACGTGGCTGACGGCGGCGTTCTCGCCATCGCCGAGTCCGGCGAGCACCCGCGGGTCGCGGGCTGAGGCGTAGCTGCCGTCGGTGTGGACGTGGCGCCAGATCGGCGGTGCGCCCTGTTGGTGGATCAGGACCTGCGCGCCGAGCGCGTCGCGATTGTGGGCGACGAGACGGAGACCCAGCCACGGCCGGCTCTGGCCGACCTGGTTGAGGAGCAGGCGGGTCGGCCCGTTGCTGTTGATCACGACGACGTCGAGGTCGCCGTCGTTGTCGACATCGCCGAACGCGGCGGCGCGGCTGACTTCGGCCGACTCGAACACGGCGCCCGCGTTGGCCGTCACCTCTTCGAAGGCGCCGTTGCCGAGATTGCGGAGAAGCTGGTTCGCCTGCCGCAGCGGGTACGGATCGCCGGCGCGAATCAGGGCGTCGATCCCGATCACGGCGCCGTTGACGGCGAGCACGTCGAGCCAACTGTCGTTGTCGTAGTCGATCCAGCCGATGCCGAAGGCGGTGAACGGCAGGCTGGGTTGCCCGAGTCGAGTCGACGCCGACTCGTCCCGGAACAGGCCGGCGCCGCCGTTGACGTAGAGCGTGTTCGTTTCCTGTTCGAGGTGGCCGAGGACCAGGTCGGGATAGCCGTCGCCGTCGAAGTCTCCGGCGTCGACGCCCATGCCGGCCTCCGGCTGCCCCTCGCGGTTCACGGCGACCCCGGCGAGCAGGGCGTTGTCGGCGAAGGCGCCGTCGCCCCGGTTGATCCAGAGACGGTTCGCCATCAGGTCGTTCGCGACGTAGAGGTCGAGCCAGCGGTCGCCGTTGAAGTCGGCGGCGACGGCGCCCAGGCTGGAGCCCGGTTCGCCGCCGATCCCGGACGGCAGCGACACGTCCTCGAAGGTGCCGTCGCCGCGGTTGCGGAACAGGCTGTCCGGCACGGGCCGGTAGGCGCCGGGGGCGCAGTAGGTCAGTGCGCCGCTCGCCAGCGGGCACGGGGTGTGGGTGGCGAGCGTGTAGTCGACGTAGTTGCCGACGTAGAGGTCGAGCCAGCCGTCGCGGTCGTAGTCGAAGAAGGTGGCGGCGACGGACCAGCGGGGGTCATCGACGCCTGCGGCGAGCGTGAGGTCCTCGAACGTGCCGTCGCCGCGGTTCCGCAGCAACTGGTTGGCGCCGAAGTTGGTGATGTAGAGGTCCGTCCAGCCGTCGTTGTCGAAGTCGCCGGTGGCGACGCCCATGCCGTAGCCGGTGGCGGTGGCGGCGATGCCGCTGGCTGTGGTGATGTCGGTGAAGTGCGGGCCCGCGACGTCGCCGCTGGCGGATGGATTCAGATTGTTGCGGTAGAGGCGGTCGGTGAGCGGTGTGTTCGGTGGCGGCGGGAAGAGGGCGTCCTCGAGCGAACGATCGCGGCCGAGCATCGTGCCCTGGACGAGGTAGAGGTCGAGGTCGCCGTCGTTGTCGAAGTCGAACAGGGCCGCGCCGCCGCCCATCATCTCGTTGAAGTAGTGCTCGCCCGACATGCCGTTGAAGTAGACGAAGTCGAGGTTCGCGCCACGGGCGGCGTCGATGAAGATGGGTGGGTGCGGGGCGGTGGTGGGGTCGGGGTTTGGGGTGCAGGCGGCGAGGAGGAGGGCGAGGGCGAGCGCCGGATGCCGGCGAGAGGCCGGGGAACTCACCCCTCGCGTTCCAGGGCCCGCGCCGAGGCGAGTTCCCGCTGGGCGTCCTGCGGCCGCCCCAGTCGGGTGAAGATGTCGGCGAGCAGGTAGTGGCCCATCGGGGCCATGTCGGCGCCGGGGTCGAGTTCGAGGCCGGTGCGGGCCAGCTCCATCGCCCGGTCCAGTTGCTCGTTGCGGTCGATCAGGGACTTGGCCAGGAAGAAATGGCCGACGGCGAAGTCGGGGTTGATCTCGATCGACTTCGACAGCGCCTCGTGAGCTCCGTAGCGGTCGCCGAGCCCCTCAAGCAGCTTGCCGAGGTTGAACTGCACCCGGTAGCTCTGCGGGTGGTAGTCGAGTTCCTTGCGGTAGAAGTCGACCGCGGCGCGTCCGTCGCCGCGCTGCTCGGCGAGTAGAGCGAGGTTGTAGTGGGCGAGCCGCACGTCCGGCTGGATCGCCAGCGCCTCGTCGAACAGCCGCTTGGCAGTCGCCAGATCGGACCGCAGGAGCGCCACGGCCCCCTGTCCCACCCAGGCCGCGCCCATGTCGGGCGACAGCGTTGCCGCTTCCTTGAGGTGCCGGTCGGCGCCATCGAGTTCGCCGCGGTCGACCAGCATGCGGGCGAGTTCGTAGTGGATCATCGCGTTGCGGGGATCGAGGCGCAGGAACTCCTGGTAGCCGAGGATGGCTTCCTCGTCCGCGCCGGCCCGCCGGTAGGCGTTGGCGAGGTTGATCACGGCGTGCGCGTAGTCGGGCTTCAGTTCGAGGGCCTTCCGGTAGCTGCCGATCGCGGCCTCGGTCCGGTCCGTCCGGATCTGCTCGTCGCCGAGCCGCACCCAGGCGTCGATCACCGCCGGATCCTCGGCGAGCACGCGTTCGAGGGCCTCCACGGCCGCGTCCCTGTTGCCCTGCAGCGACGCCTCGCGGGCGATGCGCATCAGGTTGAAGAGGTGGATCTTGTCCTTGGGGTCGCCGAGCGTGGAACGATCGACCGGCGCTGCATCGCCGCCGCCGAAGCTGGCGAGATACCCGAGGGCGGCGAGCCGCGCCCGGGTGTCCGGGTCGATCTCCTGCACCGGGGCGGGCAGGGCCGCGTCCGCCCACCTCGACTCGAGGGCGCGGAGGATCGTGGCCATCCGATCGACCTCGCCGGGGCGGGCGGAGTAGAGGTTGTTCTGCTCGCCCGGGTCGACGGCCAGGTCGTACAGCTCGGGACGCGGCGCCGCGACGTACTTCATGTTCTCCAGTCGCAGCGAGGCGAGATCGCTCCAGCCGTAGTGGTAGCGCGGGTAGACGGCCTCGGCGTAGGCCGGAAGGCGCGGCCCCGAAGCGCCGGTCAGCAGTCGGACCAGGCTGGCGCCCTGGAAGGAGGAGTCGCGCTCGGCCTGGCCCGCGTCCACGGCCAGCAGGTCGAGGACGGTGGGGGAGACGTCCACGGCGCGGACCACGTCCGCTACCCGGCGCCCCCGCATCGTGTCGTAGGGCGCGCGCAGGATGAATGGAACCCGGGTCGCTGCTTCGTAGATGAAGAAGCCGTGGCCGGATTCGCCGTGCTCCCCGAGGCTCTCACCGTGATCGCCGATCACGAGGACGACCGTGTCGCGGGCGCGATCGTTGTCGTCGAGCCAGGCCAGCAGCCGGCCGATCTGGGAGTCGACGTAGGCGATCTCGCCGACGTAGGGCCGGTTCCGGTAGCGCTCGGCGAATGGTTCGGGCGGCTCGTAGGGGGAGTGCGGGTCGTAGTAGTGGACCCAGGAAAAGAACCGCGCATCGGGGGCTTCGTTGAGCCAGGTGAGCGCCGCGTCGGTGACCTCGCCCGCCGGCCGCTCGATCTCGTTCAGCGCCAGCCGGACGGTGTCGCCGAGTTCGAAGTCGTCGAAGTAGTGGTCGAAGCCCTGGGAGATGCCCCACTTCGCGTCGAGGACGAAGGCGCCCACGAAACCGCCGGTTCGAAGGCCCTCGTCGCGCAGGATCTCGGCCAGGACGACGTGCTCGTCGGCGAGGTAGAAGCCGCCGTTGTCCCGCACGCCGTGAGCAGGGGGAAACTCGCCGGTGAAGATCGACGAGTGCGCGGGCAGGGTCAGGGGCGCCACCGCCTGCGCCTGCTCGAACAGGATGCCTTCGGAGGCCAGCCGGTCGAGGTGCGGCGTCTCGATATCGTCGAAACCGTAGGCGCCGATGCGGTCGGCCCGGGTCGTGTCGAGGGTGATGAGGAGCAGGCTCAGGTCGGAGGCGGCGACGCCGTCCGGGAGCCGGCCTAGGGAGTGACCGGAGGGGGCTTTGATCTCACGGTCCGGCAGGAGGCGGATGGTGAGCAGGGCCAGCGCGACGATAGCCGCCGCGACGGCTATGGGCGCAAACCACCGCGGAAGGGCGCGGCGCATGGACGGGAGCGTAGCCGGTTAGAAGTGGAAACGCGCCCCCAGCCGCCAGACCCGTCCACGCACGAGGCGGGTCGGGGCGCCGAAGGGCCGGTCGCTGTTGAGCGACTGTTCGGCTTCGATCACGGTGTCCTGATTGCCGACGTTGAAGATGTCGACTCCCACGCCGATCTTGCGATTCTCCCCGATGTTGAAATCCTTCTCGATCCTGAGGTCGAGGCTCATGCCGTCGTCATGACGGAAGGAACCCCCCGGGGCGCCGAAGATCTCGGAACGCTGATCGACGTCCTCCACCCTGATGATCTGGTTGTAGGTATTGCCGGAGAAGAACCGGAAGAAGCCGCCGACGACGATCCCGTACGGGAGCTCGGCGGAGCCCACGACCTTGACCAGATGCGTCGGGTCGATCGGCAGGTTCCCGTGGGCGTTGATCTGCTCGTTCGGGTCGGTGTAGAAGTTCGAGCCGCCCAGCGACGAGCCCTTCCCCTCCTGGAACTCGAGCAGCAGGTTGCTGTCGCTACCCCTGGCCGAACCGTAGGTCCATGAAGCCTGCATCTGCCAGTTGTTGCGCCAGCGCCGGGACAGGCTTGCCGTGATGCCGGCGTACTTGCGCGTCTTCCGGAAGCAGGTGAGCTGCTGGTACGCCTGTCCGTAGTCCTCGCAGTAGCCGACGTTCGTGAAGTAGAAGCGGTTGTCGCCCTCGTTCGTCTGGTCCAGCACGTTGAAGGTCCGGCCGCTGTCCGGATCCGTGTACCGCGTGGGCTCGAACTCACCGGTCAGGTTGACGCCGTCGAGGAAGTCGTGGTTGGTCCGGTAGGTCGCGGTGACGTCGAGCGAGATGGTGCGGGAGAGGACCTTCTCCCAGCCGATATCCAAGGCGTGCATGTAGGGCACGCTGAGGCCGTCGTCGATCGTCCACTGGCCCGGCCCCCGCGCTTCCGAGAAGTCGAGTTCCCAGATCTCGTCGTCGGGATTCCAAAAGTAGCCGGTGAAGTCGCTCTCGGGCGCCAGACGCGTGTAGAAGAGGGCGATGACCTGGTGGTAGTAGCGGCCCCAGTGCGCCTTGAGCACGGAGTCGTTGTCGTCGCCGAGGTTGATGTTCAGGCCGATGCGGGGCGCGATGCCCAGGTCGGGCGTGAACACGGTGCCCTGGTCGAAGCGGACGCCGTTCACGTCCGATTCCAGATTGCCGCGCCAGTAGTTGAACCGCAGACCGAGGTTCAGCCGCACCCGGTCGTTGATCCCCCAGGAGTCCTGCACGTAGCCGGCCATGCGGTCGGTGTCGCCGAAGGTGTTGTAGCCGGTGCTCTCGTACAGGAAGTACGGCTCGCCGGCGAAGTCGTAGTAGTACTTGCCGCCGGAGAACCCGTAGAGCGTGTTGACCAGGGTGTTCTCGATCTCGACGCCGAACTTGAAGTCGTGCTCGCCGGTGAGGAAGTCGTCCGTGAAGTGGCTGAGCGAGCCGACGATCTGGTAGCGCTCGCGGTTCGCCCGGAAGGGGCCGAACCAGTTCTCGGACAGCCGGTCCTCGAAGCCGTCGTAGTGGGCCGGTGTGTCGCCGTTGTCCGGCAGCTCGTCCTGGCGCTGGTGGTAGCCGCCGAACTTGAGATCGAGCAGGGTGTTGGACGACAGCATGTCCGTGTAGTTGAAGTTGTAGGTCCACTGGGTCTGGAGGTTGCTGAAGGTCGCGTTAGGGGAGACAAAGTCCCCCTCGTCGGCGCCTTGGTAGAGCGCGTCGTGGGTGCTGTACTCGATCATCCCGCTGAAGATCTTCTCCTGCGAGGGCGCCCAGTTGATCTTGCCGACAATGCGGGGCGACTCGTAGGAGGGATCGTTGGGATGGCCCTCGGACGCCTTCGACTTCTCGCTGCGGAGCCTGGCCGAGGTGAAGAACCACGCCTTGTCCGTCTGCACCGGCCCGCCGATGTCGAAGTGCACGTCCGTGTCGGAGCGATCGCTGCCGCTTCGCTGCAGGTCGGGGTCGTTCGTGTTCTGCGATTGCCAGTCGTTGTCCGCGAGCTGCAGGTCCACGAGGCCGATCAGGTCGTTCGAGCCCTGTTTCGTGGTCACGTTGACGATGACGCCGCTGAAGCCGCCGTACTCGGCCGGGGCGCCCGCGCCGAGAATGGTGACTTCCTCAACCGAAAGGAAGCCGAGGTTCACTTCGCTTTCACCCGCCTCCGGGCTGTTGATGATCACGCCGTCGACGGAGTACTGGATCCCCTGGTCGGACGAGCCGAAAGCGGAGTGGGAGTTCGAGTCGGGGTTGAGGGAGTGCGCTCCGGGGGCCAGCTTGACGATGCCGCGGATGCTCCGGGAGGTGGGCACCTCCATCAGGATCTCGTTGTTGAGTTCCGTCGTCTGGAGCTGAGAACTGCGGACATCGATGAGCGGCGAACCCTCGACGATGATCACGTCTTCGATGCTGCCCAACTGCATGGTGAGGTTCACGCTCAAGGTCTTGCCGACCGTGAGCTCGATCTCCCCCTGCTGCGCGGTCGAGAAGCCCTCGATGGATGCCTCAACGGTGTAGGTGGACGGCAGCAGGGCGACGAAACGGTAGCGCCCGTTCCCGTCCGTCATCGTCTCCTTCGTCGCTCCCAACTCCGCGGACGTGAGAGTGACGTTGACCCCCGGCATCCGGTCGCCGTTCGGGTCCGTGAGCGTGCCCGTGACCGAGCCGCGCTCGATCGACTGGGCCCATGCGGCCGCCCCGGCGAAGGCGAAGAGCACGCCCAGGCAGATGATCAGTGTGCCGCTTGCCGCGGGGGCAAGGGAGCGAGAATCCGTGGCTCTGCGGTGCTTCATATGCGCCTTCCTCCTTCTCGGGCTTCCGACTCTCCTGACGATGCTATCTCGCGGGCCAGTCTGACCATGGCCGACCGGAATGCCTATGGGTCTGGCGTTCGAAGATCGAACGACGTTAGCGCCGTGGTCGGCGGACTGTCAATGAAGTTCAGATCGTTGAACGCGGCCCCCGGCTCTACTGCCGGGCGACCTCCTCGATCGCCTTGAGCCCACCCACACGCTCCGCGTTGTCGAGGTAGACCTGACGCACTCTCTCCTCGAACAGGGCGCGATCGACCTCGTTGAACTCCAGGCCCAGTTTCTGCAGCTCTTCGAGCGCCGACGCGGTCATCGACGTCATCGCCTGCCGCTGGACCCGGGTCGAGATCCTTCCGGCTTCGAGAACCGCCTCCTGGACGCCCGGCGGCAGCTCGTCGTAGAGCTTGCGGCTGAAGATCAGGGCCACTGCGAGGTAGAGGTGCCGCGTGTACGACACGTACTTCGTGACCTCGTAGAAGCGCTCCTGGTAGAGGTCCACGTGGTCCGTCTCGGCGCCGTCGACGACTCCCTGTTCCAGGGCCGAGTAGAGCTCACCGAACGACATCGGCGTCGCCTGGGCGCCGAGGGCGTTGAAGGTGTCGACCAGGATCGGGGTCGGGATGACGCGAATCTTCAGACCCTCGAAGTCGCTCGGCGTGACCACCGGCCGCTCCGCGTTCCAGGCGTTGCGGCGGCCGGCGAACCAGTAGCCGAGCACGACGACGTCGAGCTCGTCCTCGATCCGGCCGGCCACCCGCTCGCCGACCGGGCCGTCGAGCACCCGGTAGAAGTGGTCGAGATCGCGGAAGATGAAGGGGAAGTTGAAGATCTCCGCCTCCGGCACGAACGCCGAGATGCCGCCGCCGGCGCTCGCGGCGGAAGCGGCCAGCGCTCCCAGCTTGACCATCAGGGTGGCTTCCTCCTCGGTGCCGAGCTGTTCGTTCTCGAAGATCTGCACTTGCACCGCGCCGTTGGTGCGCTCTTCCAGGACGCGCCGGAACTCCTCGAAGCCGACCTGGAACGGGTGTCCGACCGGTCCGTTGTGGGCGACCTTGAGCACGGTGACGCCGTCTCGTTCGCGGCAGCCGACGGCCAGGACGGCGAGAGCGCAGACGGCGAGGAATGCCGCGATGCGGCGCGGATCACTCATAGCCAAGCGCGTGCGGCAGCCACAAGGTGACGCCGGGCACGAAGGTGATCACCATCAGCATCAGAAGCAGCAGCGCGAGGAAGGGAAGGAGCTTGGGCGTGACCTTCTCGATCGGTGTCTTCGAGATGCCGCAGGCCACGTACAGGCAGATGCCGACCGGCGGCGAGATCATCCCGATGCCGACGTTGGCGGCGACGAGGATGCCGAAGTGGACCGGATCCATGCCCAGAGCCATCGCCGCCGGCAGCAGGATGGGCATCAGGATGATGATCGGCGGCAGGGCGTCCATGACCATCCCGAGCACGAGGAAGATCAGGTGGACGAAGAGGATGAAGACGATCCAGTTGGGCGCGTTGGCGGTGATCAGCTCCGCCAGCAGATGCGGCAGCCGGTCGAAGGTGAGAACGAACGAGAACATCGACGCCGTTCCCAGCACGAACAGAACGACGCCGGAGAGCGAGGCCGTCTGCAGCAGGACCTTCGGGATGTCCTCGAGTTTCAGCTCCCGGTAGACGAAGAAGGACACCAGGGCGCCGTAGACGACGGCGATAGCGGAGGCCTCGGTGGGCGTGAAGACGCCGCCGTAGATGCCGCCGAGAATGATCACGATCATGAACAGCGGCAGGATGCCGTTGCGGATCACGCGGAGTCGCTGCGGCCAGGACGACTTCGCCTCGAGCGGCAGGTTCAGTTCGAGGGCCTTGATGTAGGTCAGACCCATCAGCGCCAGACCCAGCACGATCGCCGGCGTGATGCCGGCCGCGAACAGAGCGCCGATCGAGATCCCCGAGACGACGCCGATGATGATCAGGTCGATCGCGGGCGGCACCAGGGTCGACACGCCGCCGGCCGAGGCGAACACCGCGGTGGCGAAGGCTGGCGGATACTGCCGCTGGCGCATCGCGGGCAGGGCGACGGATCCGATCGCGGCGGTGTTCGCGCTCGGAGAACCGGATATGCCGGAGAACATCATCGTCGACAGAATGACGACCAGGCCGAGACCGCCCGGGAGGCGGCCCACGAACTGCATCGCCAGGTCGACGATCCGGCGCGCCATGCCGCCGTGGGAGATCAGCGCTCCGGCGAGGACGAACAGCGGCACCGCCAGCAGCGGGAACGAATCGAGACCCGCCAGGAACTTCTGCGGCAGAACGATCAGGAACTCCGGCGAACTGTAGAGCAGGCCAACCATCGCCGCGAGTGCCAGCGCGATGGCGACGGGTACCCCGAGAAGGAGCGCCGCCACCAGGGTGAGGGTGACCAGGAGTCCCATCGTCCCCGGCGCCCTACTCCTGTCCCTGTGCCCGGAGTTCCCGGCGCCAGTTCACGAGCACGTAGTACAGGGTCAGCGTGCTGCCGACGAAGGCCGACGAGTACGGGATCGCCATCGACATGCGCGTCGCCGGCGCCAGCATGTCGTGGACCTCGAGGGTGAAGCGCAGCGACTGGTAGGCGAAGACGGCAAGGAAGGCGGCCGAGCTGAGCGCGACCACGGAGACGATCCAGCGCTGAACGTTGGGCGGAGTCCTGTCGACCACGAACCGGAGCGCGAAGTGGGCGCCGGTCTTCATCGCATAGGCGGCGGACAGGGCCGCCAGCCACATCAGGAGAAACCGGGCCAGCTCCTCCGACCAGGACAGGGAGGCTTCCAGCACGTACCGGAAAACGACCTGGGAGAAGGTCACCGCGACCAGAGCGACCAGGATGGTGCACACCGCCACCTCGAGGGGATGGCGGATCAGGCTCCGGAGGATGGCGGCGATGCGCTTCAATGCATGTACTGGCCGCCGTTGGCGTAGAACGTGGCGCCGGTGGTGAACTCGGAGCCGATCATGCACTCGACCATCCTGGTGATGTCCTCGAACTCGCCCAACCGCCCCATCGGCAGGGAGGCCAGCTCCCTGGCCAGACCCTCCTCGGTCTCCAGGTCGTAGCGGTCGATCACTTCCCGCGTCCGGACCGATCCGGGCACCAGGCAGTTGACCCGGATTCGCGGCGCCAGTTCCTGCGCCAGGCACTTGGTCAGGGCGATGACGCCGCCCTTGGCGCTGCAGAAGTTGGCTCCGTTCTTGCGCCCGATCTGGCCGCAGGCGGCGCCCAGGTTGATGATCGCTCCGGGCCGGTCGGGGTTGTGGAACACGTACTCCTGGCAGCAGACGAAGTGGCCGCGCAGGTGGGCGGAGACGACCGAGTCCCACATCGCGTCGGTCATCTCGACGAAGGGTGCGTCGCGGTTGATGCCGGCGAAGTTGACCAGCACGTCGACCCGCCCGAACCGCTCGATCACGGCGTCGAACATGGCCCGCACCTGCTCCCGGTCGGCGACGTCGGCCTGGACCTTCATGAGCCGGTCCGGATCCACCTTGGCCGCGATGCGGTCGAACGTCGCTTGCGCCTCGGGCTCGATCAGGTAGTTCATCGCGACGCGGTAGCCCTGGAGGGCAAAGTGCTCGGATACCTCGGCGCCGAGGCCGCTCGAGGCCCCCGTGACCACCATCACTCTGTCTTCGCTCATCAGCTCTCCTCCTGACAACCAACTCCTACCGTCATGCACTAGTGCCCACCCCAGATGTCGCCGACGACAAAGCCGTTGGGAAACGGGTCCTCCGGATCGACGACGTACTGGGCGAAGCCGGTGATCCATGCCGTCCCCGCCAGCGTCGGGACGGCGGCCGCGTAGTCGCCGACCTGCGTCTCCCGCACCATGCGGCCCGTGAACGTCGTCCCGAGGATCCCCTCGTGGACGAAGTCCTGGCCGAGCGGCAGCTCGCCCTTGGCCCACATCGCGGCCATCTTGGCGCAGGTGCCGGTGCCGCAGGGTGAGCGGTCGAGAGCGCCGGTCCAGGTCAACGGCTTGTTCCAGTCGAGCTTGCCGGTGGAGACGATCACGGTGTTGCGCCGGTGGGCGCCTGATGTCAGCGGCGGCGCGGAGAGCTGGCAGATCGTCACGCCGCGGATCTCGGGGTTCAGCGGGTGGACGGGCGGAGGCAACTGCTCCTGGCATGCCGCCTTGATCATCTCGCCGACGCGGGCGGCGCCGGCCGCTTCTTCCGGCGCCAGGGTGAGGCCGACCTGGTCCGCGTCGGCGATGACGTAGAACATGCCGCCGTAGGCGACGTCGACGGTGACCTTGCCGAGTTCCGGCACCTCGAGTTCGGCGTCGAGATGAACGGCGAAGGCGGGCACGTTCTCCAACTCGACCCGCTTCACCTTGGCCCGCTCGACCTCGGCCCGCACTCGGATCAGACCGGCGGGAGATTCCAGGGTGAGTTCGGTGAGCGGCTCCGTGCTTGGCACCATCCCGGTCTCGATCAGCACGGTGACCACGGCGATCGTGTTCGTGCCCGACATCCCGGGGTACTCGACCTGCTCCATGATCACGTAGCCGGCGACCGCGTCGGGATGGGTGGCCGGCAGGATCAGGTTGCAGTTCGCCGCCGGGTAGCCGCGGGGCTCGCGCAGCATGCGCAGCCGGAGTTCGTCGGCCTCTGTTTCGAGGTAGCGCATCTTCTCGAACATCGTCGACCCGGGGACATCGAGGACGCCGCCGACGATCACCCGTCCGGGCTCGCCGCAGACGTGAGTGTCGACGGCGTGGATTACATTGGAGACGCGCATGCGGACTCAGCCTACGGCAGGTGGAAGAACTCTCATCTTCATCCAGTCCGCCGTGTTGTGGAAGTCGGCGACGACGCTGCCCGGCGGCACCAGCGCGTCGCAGGCCGCCCGCTGCTCACAGGTCAGCGACATCTCGAGCACCGGCAGCAGGTCCTCCAGGTGCTTGAGCGTGCGCGGCCCGATCAGCGGCGCGGTGACGCCGGGTTGGTCCTTGGACCAGAGGATCGCGAACTGGGCCGGGGTCAGTCCCGAGTCCGCGGCGATGCGGGCGAACTCGCGCCCGACCGCAATGCCGGCGCGGGTGACGCGGTCGGCGTAGAAACCGCCGCGCAGCGCCGCCCGGGAGTTCTCCGGGTAGTCCGAGTCGCTCAGGTAGCGGCCGGCGAGCACGCCCATCGCCATCGGCGCCCAGGTGATAATGCCCAGGCCGAGGCGCTGGCAGGCGGGGATGAGCTCGTTCTCGATCCGGCGGTCGAGCAGGTTGTAGGGCGGCTGCTCACAGACGAAGCGGGCGTAGCCCTTCAGTTCGCTCGTCATCACGGCCTCGGCGACCATCCAGGCCGGGTGGGTCGAGCAGCCGATGTAGCGGATCTTCCCGGCCCGCACCAGGTCGTCGAGCGCTCTCAGGATCTCGTCGAACGGGATCTCGGGCGACGGACGGTGCAGTTGATAGAGGTCGATGTAGTCGGTCTGGAGCCTTCGGAGCGACCCCTCGCAGGCGCGGATCAGGTTGAGACGCGAGTGGCCGTATTCGTTGGGGCCGATGCTGCCGGTGTAATCCACAACACTTTCGCCCACGACACGGCGGCCGTGGTCGACCTTGGTGGCGATCAGCAGCTCGTGGCGCCGGCCGTTGTTCTTGAGCGCGCGGCCGATGATCCGCTCGCCCTCGCCCTCGGCGTAGACGTCGCCGGTGTCGATCAGGTTGATGCCGGCGTCCATCGCGGTTTCCAGCATCCGCACGCACTCCGGCGCCGGGGTGGGATCGGCGAAGTTGTCGCTGCCGAAGCAGAGGGGTGCGACCTTGACGCCGGTCCGTCCCAGGGTGCGGTACTCCATGGCTCGTGAGTCTCTCGGCGATCCGGCGGCTACTTGTGCCAGCGCCGCCCGTTGTTCATGCCGTCGGCCCGCGGGAACGGCTCGTCCCGCATCGCGGCGTGGTACGCGAAGCTGGCCAGGATCGCCGACGCCTGCTTCAGATCCTCGGCGACCAGCCGGTCGTAGACATCCATGTTCGTGTGGAACGTCGCGTTGAAGAACTCCAGATCGTCCTGGATGAACTGAAAGCCCTGCAGGCCCGCTTCGAGAAAGGCCATGTGGTCGGTGCAGCAGGTGTTGCCCGGGACGATCCAGGACATCCCCACATCCTGGAACGGTTCCATCCAGGCCTCGAAGATCGGGCGGGACTCGTCGTTGCCCTGCAGGTAGATGCCGCGGAAGCGGCCGTACCAGTCGACGTTGAAGTACACGGACAGGTTGGCGTGCGCCACCGGCTTCTCCGGCGCCTCGGGATCGCCGAAGTGCTCGCGCACGTAGCCCCGGGAACCGAGCAGACCGCTCTCTTCCGCGCCCCAGAGCGCCGCCCGGATCGTGCGCCGGGGTTTGAGGTCGAGGGCGCGCAGGAGCCGCATGGCCTCGATGACGATCGCGCTGCCGGCCGCGTTGTCGGTGGCGCCGGTGCCCGCCGGTTCGGCGTCCAGGTGACCGCCGATCATCACCACTTCGTGCGCCAGGTCGCCGCCCGGAAGCTGGGCGATCACGTTGTAGTCGACCGGATCGTCGGCGCCGAGGACGTTGCGCACCTCGATTTCCATCTCCACGGGCGTTCCGGCCTCCAGCAGGCGCATCATCCGGTTGTAGTGCTCGGCCGCCACCACAACCCTGGACATCGGGACCGGTTGGTCGAGCGGCAGCGGGCCGTCGCCCGAGACGTGGACGATCCCCTTGTCCATCGGGCCGACATTGGCGGCGCCGACCTCGACCAGGACGGCGACGCCCTGCTGCTCCAGGAACTCCTCGATCTCGTGGCGGGAGAGCTCGGGTTCGGGCTCTTCGCCGTCCGCTGATGGTTCGTTGTCGTCGGCGGGCTCGGCGATCTCGAGTCGCGCCATCTCGCCGAGTTCCTCGTCCGACAGGCGGACCGCCTGCGGCGAGAAGTTCGGAAGCAGTTCCCGCTCGGGCGAGATCAGGAGGATCGATGCCCCGATCCGCCCTCGCAGAGCGTTCAGGTCGTTCCACGTCCGGATGGCTGAGAGATCGAGCGTGGCCACCGGCCCAGCGACCGGGCCCTCCGTGCCCCGGGTGCCCGGCTGGGCGTAGCCGATGACGGGCTGGTACCGCGGCGCGGTGAGGTGAACCGACGTGTAGTGGTTCTCCCAGGCGTAGCCGAACTCGCCCCAGGGCTCGACCGCCGCCTCGAGGCCGAAGCTCTCGAACGTCTCCCGGGCCCAGCGCGCGGCGCCGTCGTAGGAAGGCGAGTTCGCGTACCTGGGGCCGTAGAGGTCAGTCAGAACGTGGGCGAACTCCATGACCTGGGAGCGCTGGAAGCCCTCGTCGCGAAGACTGGCGACGACTTCCGCCTCGACCGTCTCGCTTAGGGCGGACGACCTGACAGCGCTCTGTTCGCCCGCCGGAAGCCCGCACGCGGCGAGCATCAGGGCGAGCGCGACGAGCGCCGGCATCCGGTTGACACCGCGTGCGATCATGAACAGTCCGGCACTATACAGCCGCCCTGGGCGCCCGGGTGGCGCGATCCGCGCCGGCGACTACACTGCCCGCAGTGTCAGCCATCGGCGTCGCCGTTCTTCTCTTCATCGCCGTCACGCTGTTCGTAGGCGTCCGCACCCACGCCAAGATCCGCGGCCGGGCGACGAACTACTACGTCGCCGGCAACGCGATGCCGGTCGGCGTCGTCGGCATCACTCTGTGCGCCCAGGCCTTCGACGCGAACGGCTCGGTGGGCAACGCGTCGCTCGTCCACTCGAATGGCTTCTGGGCCGGCGCGGTGATCCCGGTCGGCCTCGCACTCTGCCTGTTCATCGCGGGAACCTGGTTCGCCAGGCCGCTGCACCGGATGCGCCTCCTGACCCTGGCCGACTTCTACCGGCGTCGGTACAGCGTCAGGACGGAGACCCTGACCGCCGGCCTGATGCTCGTCAGCAACATCGTCCTCGTGGCCGGCAACCTGGCGGGGCTCGGACTCCTGCTGCAGATCGTGTTCGGCCTGCCCTACCTGCCGATGCTGATCGCCATCGCCGTGTGCATCCTGGTGTACGCCGTTTCGGGCGGTCTCCACGCGACGATCGCGACCAGCGTGCTGCAGGTCTCCATCTTCATCGTCAGCATCGCGGTCGCCTTCGCCTGGCTGGCCGGCGAGCACGGCTGGAGCGGCCTGATCGCTGCGGCGCCGGAGGGCAGCATGAGCCTGAACGGATTGCTGTCCCGCGAGCACGGCGCGCTCGTCAACTGGGCAGCTCTCGGGTCGCTGGCCTTGGGCGACATCGTGGCCATCGACTTCGTGCAGCGGATGATCTCGGCCGATTCGGGCCGCTCGGCCAAGCGCGGCTGCTACATCGCCGCGGGTTTGACCCTTGTGGTCGGGCTCGCCGTGTCCCTGATCGGGTTGGCCGCCCACTACTTCGGCCGGGAGGCGGGTTCGTCGGTGTTGATCGACCTCGCCCTCACCGATCTTCCGGCCGTAGTGGGCGGCGCGATCCTGCTCGGGATCATCGCCGCCAGCATGTCGACGGCGAGCGGCGTCGTGCTCGACCTGGCGAACGTCATCACGCGGAACCTGGTCCAGCGGCACAGCCGGTCGCCCTGGAACGACGCGCGGATGCTCCGCTTCTCCCGCTGGATCGCGCTGCCGACGATGGCCGGCGCCGTCGTCTTCGCCTACCTGCGGCCGCAGCCGGGCGTCCTGCTCATCCTGGCGTTCGACATCGTTCTCGCCGGTTGCTTCGTGCCGCTCCTGCTCGGCCTGTTCTGGCGCAAGGCGAACACCCCGGGGGCGCTTGCCGGTGTGATTGCCGGTAGCTTCGCCCGAATGACGCTCCACTTCGCGGTTGCGGACGCCTACCGCGGTCTGGATACGTTGCTGGCGCCGGTGTTCAGCCTGGTCGCGATGGTCGTGGTGTCGCTGCTGACTCAGGCGAGGCATGCGCCGCGGTACGACGAGTTGCGGCGGGTGCCGTCCGAGCGTGACCTGGTGGCCGGCTTGGACGGCGCCTAGGAGTCCGCGAGGCGAAGCGATGGGCCACTCGGGACCTGGGAACGCGGGCGTCTCGCCCGCATCGGGCGCTGGCGGCAACCTCGACGAACAGTTGCTGCGCCTGGAGTGTCTGCTCCGGCGCGAACTCGAGGCGGAGGGCCTCAAGGTCAAGGTGGCGGTTGAGAACGGCGAACGGGTGCTGGTCATCGGCGAAATGCTGGTGTTCCCCCGCCGTCTGCTGGATGGCCAGATGGCGGAAGCCGGCGATCCCAGTGCCGTCGACCTCGACTGGCTCGCCTCCGCCAACCGCAGCTACTTCCGCAACCTGCGCCGCTTCCATCCCAGCCTGGTCGGTTGCTCGGGTTCCTAGTACTCACATACAGGATCAGCTCGTGCTCGCCGCTTCGCGGCTGCGCACTTGATGCGGGCCAGAAGGCCCGCGCACCCAGAGATACACCCCGGCGTGGCGCTGTTCTCTACTGCAGTTTGAGCACCCCGGCACGGCCTTGCTGCAACCGGCGACGTACACTTGGCGGCCGATGCGGAACGCTTGGGCCCTGAGTCGTCGATCGATCCTGCTAGCGCTCGCGGCGGCCGCGGCCGTGGCGGGCTGCGGCGGTGACGGGCGGACGCCGCTGGTCGTCTACTCGCCGCACGGCCGGGATCTTCTGACCGTCGTCGAGCAGGCGTACGAAGAGGCTCGCCCCGATGTCGATGTGCGCTGGCTCGACATGGGTTCGCAGGAGGTCTACGACCGCATCCGCTCCGAGCGGGCGAACCCGCAGGCGGACGTGTGGTTCGGCGGCCCGGCGACGATCCTGGCGCGGGGCGCCGCCGAGGGCCTGCTGGCGCCGTCCGAGCCCTCGTGGGCCGACGCCCTGGACGCTGCCGACCGGCATCCGGAGGGCCTCTACTACACGCTGTACCAGACGCCGACGATCATCGTCTACAACCGGGACGCGATCAGCGCCGAGGAGGCGCCGGCCGACTGGGACGATCTGCTGGACGAGCGCTGGCACGACGAGATCGTGATCCGGGACCCGCTCGCCAGCGGCACGATGCGCACGATCTTCGGCAAGATCCTGGCCGACTCGGTGGTCGAGACGGGCAGCACGGAGGCCGGCTTCGACTGGTTGCGCCGGCTCGACGGGCAGACCCGGGAGTACGTGCACAGTCCCGCTGTGCTGCACGAGAAGCTGACCCGCCAGGAAGGTTTGCTCACGCTCTGGGAGATGACCGACACGCTGTCCCTGATCGATCGGGGAGCGCCCGTCGCCTACCGGTTCCCGGAGAGCGGCACGGCGGTGATCCAGGACTCGGTCGGCGTCGTCGCGGGCGCCGACCACCCGGACGAGGCGGCCGCCTTCGTCGACTGGCTGGGCTCGCCGGAAGCCCTGGCTCTGGCGGTGCGCGAGGCGTTCCGCCTGCCGGCGCGGGGCGATCTGGACGCCGAGGAACTCGCGCCCTGGGTGGCGGACGTGCAGTCGCGGCTGCGCCGGGCCGAGGTCGACTGGCAGATGATCGAGGAGAACGGCAGCGAGTGGATGGCGGAGTGGGACCGCAAGGTTCGCGGTCAGGGCGGAGGATGACCCTGACGGCGGGCGTCTCGGTCCGGTTCGCCGACGTCTACAAGTCGTTCGACGACACGGTCGTGCTGGCCGGCGTCTCGCTTGACATCGAACCGGGTGAGATCTTCGCCCTCCTCGGTCCGAGCGGCAGCGGCAAGACGACCATGCTGCGGCTGCTGGCGGGCTTCGAACAGCTCGACCGCGGCCGCCTGCTGATCGCCGGCGAGGCGGTGGAACACCTGCCGCCCGCGCGCCGCGGGGTCGGCATGCTGTTCCAGAGCTACGCGCTCTTTCCGCACCTGAGCGTGGCGGAGAACGTGGCCTTCGGGCTCAAGGTCCGGGGCGGCGAGCAGGGCGAGATCCAGAAGCGCGTGGCCGAGATGCTCGAGCTCGTGCGTCTCGGCGGCTTCGAGGAGCGCCGCATCGCCGAGCTCTCGGGCGGCCAGCAGCAGCGGGTGGCCCTGGCCCGGGCGCTGGCGCCGCGGCCGCGGGTGCTGCTGCTCGACGAGCCGCTCTCGAACCTCGATCCGGCGCTGCGCGAGGAGACCCGTGCCGATCTGCGACGGGCGGTCAAGCGGACCGGCATCACGACGGTGCTGGTCACCCACGAGCAGGAGGAGGCGTTCGAGCTCGGTGAACGGATCGGGGTGTTGGGCGGCGGCCGCCTCGAGCAGGTTGCGGCGCCCGCCGAGCTGTACCAGGATCCGGCTTCGCGCTTCGTGGCGTCGTTCGTCGGCCGCTGCTCGGTGCTTCCGGGGGTGGTCGAAGCGCGGGGCGCCGGCGACGCGCTCGACGTCCGGATCGAGTCGCAGGGGGCCCCGGAGGTCTGGCGTTGCCGGGGCGGCGACGGGATCGAGGCCGGCGACCGGGTCGATGTGTGCGTTCGCCCGGAAGCCCTGGAACTCGAGTCCCTGCTGGCGACCGGCGCGGGCGCCGGGCTGGCGGGCAAGATCGTCGCGGAGCGCTACACCGGCAGCACCAGCTTCTACACGGTTCGGTTGACCGCTCCGGCGGGTGGGTCGGGTGCCGCTGCGCGCTCGGTCATCATCGAAGTGGCGATGCCGGGCACCGCGGCCGGTCTGACCGGCGCCTGCGTGGTGCGACCCCTGCCGGAGGATCTGCCGCCGTGCGCCTTCGCAGCCGGGGCAGCCGGGGCCGAGCCGTGAACCCGGCCAGTCGCGGCCGCGGCTCGTTCCAGCTCCGGTCGTTGATGCCGTGGCTGGTGCTGGCGTTTCTGGTCTGGCTCGTCGGCTATCCCCTGCTGGTGGTGGCGGCGGAGGCGTTCGGCATCGGCGGTCTGGAGGGGGACGGTCCGACGACGGAGGCGTTCCGGTCCTTCTTCAGCCGCGTGGACGAGTGGAACGCGATGTGGCGGACGCTGTGGATCTCCGTGCTGTCGACACTGGCAGCGGCCGCGGTCGGGGTGCCGCTCGGGTTCCTCTTCGAGCGCAATGAGATCCCGGGGCGGCGCCTGCTTGGCGCTCTGGTCGCGTTGCCGGTGGCGCTGCCGCCGCTGGTGGGCGTCATCGCGTTTCTCTTCCTCTACGGCGAGAGCGGTCTCGCCGCGCGGGGGCTGCAGACACTGGGTTTCGACGTGTCGTGGCGGCTGACCGGGCCGGCGGCCATTCTCCTGGTCCACTCGTACTCGATGTACGTCTACTTCTACCTGTTCACGCGGGCCGGACTCTCCGGGCAGGACGGAGCGGCCATCGAGGCCGCGCAGAGCCTGGGTGCGAGCCGGTCGCAGATCCTGTTCCGGGTCACCCTGCCGCGGCTGCGGCCGGCCCTGGCGGGGGCCACGCTGCTCACCTTCATGACCTCGCTCGGCTCCTTCTCGGCGCCCTACATCTTCGGCGGCGGCTTTCGCGTGATGACCACGCAGATCGTGGCCTCCAAGTTGAACGGGGAGCTGCGCATGGCCTACGTCGAGACGACCATGCTGGCGCTCATGGCCATCGGCTCGCTGCTGCTGCTGCGCCGGATCGATCCGGGCCTGGACCTGGCGTCGGGTGCCCGGGGCACGCCGCCGGCGCGCCGGCGCCTGCAGGGCCAGGGCGCCCGGATCGCTGCCGCGGCCGGCGGCTGGATCCTGGCGGGCGTGTTGCTTCTGCCCCATGCGACGTTGATCCTGATGTCGCTCGTGCCGCCGAACACCTGGACGGTGGAGGCGTTCCCGCCGGTGCTGGGTCTGGTCAACTACGGCGATCTCCTGTCGTCGGCCGAACGGCTGCGGCCGGCCCTGAACTCGCTCTGGATGGCCGCCGCGGCGACGTTGGCGGCGGTCGTCGTGGGCGTCATCGCGGCGCGCCTGTCGCTCCGGCGCGGCGGTCTGCCCGGGCGCGCACTGGAGGCGATGATGACCCTGCCCTGGGCGATTCCGGGGACGGTCTTCGCCCTCGCCCTGGCCGCGGCGATGAGCGTCAACGCCCCGTGGGTGGGCCGCTTCGTGCTGGTGGGCACGATCTGGATCCTGCCGCTCGCCTACCTGGTGCGTTCCCTGCCGCTGACCGGCCGTTCGGTGTTCGCGGCCCTGCGGCAGCTCGACCCGCGCCTGGAGGAGGCCGCTGCGAGTCTCGGCGCCGGCGCGCTGAGAACGGTGCTGCAGATCGTGCTCCCCCTGCTGCGACCGGCGGTGATCGCGGGCGCCGGCCTTGCCTTCATCACAATGCTGGGCGACTTCGTGACCTCGATCGTCCTCTACACCTACGACACCCGCCCGATCTCGATCGAGATCCAGTCCAGCCTGCGGATCCAGGAGACCGGCATCGCCGCCGCCTACGGCGTGCTGCTCATGTTGCTCAGCGCGGCGGCCTTCATCGCCTGGGACGGTCGCGCCGGCGGCCGTCTCTGACCTCAGGCCACCTCCTGTTGTGCCGCGCCTGATCGACCATCGCCTCGGGGCTCTGATGGCGGTCGCGTTCGTGTGCACGCTGGGCGAGTTCCTGGTCGTTGCACTTCTCCCGTTCTACGCGGAGCGCTACGGCGCGTCGCCCTTGGAGGTCGGCGCTCTGGTGTCTGCCTTCGCCCTGACGTCGATGGCTGCCGCTCCACTCTGGGGCCGGCTCGCCGACCGCTCGGGCCGCAGGCCGGCGCTGCTGCTCGGCCTCCTGGTGTCGGCTGTGGGTTACGCCCTCTTCGGCGTCGCGGAGTCGATCGAGTTGTTGCTGTTGGGCCGCCTGGTGCAGGGTATCGGCGGTGGCACGGTGCCGGTGATCTTCGCCTACATCGCCGACTCGGTGACCGGCGAGCGGCGCGCCGAGGGTATCGGCTGGGTGACCGCCGTCACCAGCTCCGCGGCGATGATCGGCCCGGCCGTGGGCGGTTTGGCTGGCCAGGTTCATCCGGCCGGTCCCGGAGCGGTGGCCGCGGCGCTCAGTGTGGCGGCCGCGGTGTTCGCGTACTTCTGGCTGCCGGAATCGCGGCCGCGCGGAACGCCGGGCGGCGAGGAGGAATCGCGGTACTCGATTTCGGGTGCGGTCGGCCGGGTCGTCGCACAGCCGTTTCGCCCGCTGAATCTGCTGATCTGGATCTACGCCGCCGGCCAGGTCGGCATGGCGGGGATGACGGCGATCATCGGCCTCTACCTGGGGCGTCGTTTCGGCGTGGACGAGTCGAACATCGGGTTGTTCTTCTTCTATCTGGGCGGCCTGTCCATCGTCTTCCGGGTTCTCGTTCTTGGCCGGCTGGTCCGGCGCTGGGGCGAGGTCAACGTCTTGCGAGCCGGCGCCGTGAGCTTCGGCGCCGGCCTGATCGCGATTCCCTTTGCCACCGGGATATGGACGCTCGGGGCGGCGATCTTCCTGGTCCCGCTGGGCACCTCGCTGCTGTTCCCCTGCACGACCTCTCAGGTCTCGAAGCGAGCGCCGCGAAGCGGCGTCGTGGGGCAAGTGCTGGGCGTCCAGCAGGCATACGGCAGTGCCAGCAAGATCGCCGCGCCGCTCGCTGCGGCCTACATGTTCCAGGAGCTGTCGCCGGAGGCGCCGTTCGTCGTCATCGGGGCGGTGCTGCTGGTTGCTGCCGCGGCCTCGTTGCGGTTGCGGGAGCGCTATTCGGTGCTGCCGTTCACCTCGTAGAGGCCGCTTGACTGCCGCCAGCGGTTTGGCCGCCAATGCAGGCATCGGCGAACGCCATCACGTCCGTGATCGCCGGGGCCGGGTGACCGGGCTCGTTGAGGTACTCGCGGGTCGTGTCGGTGACCGTGTCCGTGACCGCGATCCGGTATCCCAGGTCCGTTGTCGAGGCGCCGAACACCCAGACGTGTCCGTTCAACTCGCAGCCGTCGAGTACCTTGATCAGCACTTCCCAGTTGTTGGAATCGAAGAAGCGGAACAGTCCGGAGTCGTTCGTTCCGGCGTGGACCACCGTGCCCAGGCCGCTCTCGCCCTGCGCTGTCCACCACTCGACGTCGATTTTGTACCGTGAGTCCTGGAGGCAGCGCGTTTCGTCGTCCGCGGTGCAGGTTCCGGCCGCGTTGCTCGCCTCGACCAGGAAGGTCCTCGTCGCCGTCGACTCGCCGGCAGCATTGCTCACCCACAGGGTGACCTCATAGAACCCGGGCTCGGACCAGGCGTAACGGACGGTTCCGCGAACCGAGGTGTTTCCGTCGCCGAAATCCCACTTCCGGTGATGGAGGCCGCCGGAACTCGAGTCGACGAACGTGACCGGCACACCGGTGGTCGCGCGGCACAAACCGGCCGTGCATGGGGGACCGGACTTGATTGCAGCCTTCGGCGCGGCGCCGCCAGTCCCGTCACCGTCGTCGACATCTTCGTCGCCCCCCGGCGGTGGAGTGCCGCCGCCGCCACCGCCACTGCCGGTACCTCCGCCGCCGTTGTCGGTGTTCTCGTCCCCGGCGTTTGGCGTGCCGCCGCCGCCACCACCGGTGCCACCACCGCCGGTGCCACCACCGGTGCCACCACCGCCGGTGCCACCACCGGTGCCACCACCGGTGCCGGTGTTGCCGGAGTCGCTGATCGCCAGGATGACCGATCCGGCGCCCCGCACATTCACCTTCGCGGGCGGTTCGGAGAAGTACACCGCGACCGCCTCGAGTGGGTCGGCTATACCGTCGTTCGTGGCTTCGAACTGGAACGAGGCTTCGGTTTCGCCGCTCGCGAACGTCAACGCCGCGGGCACCGCTGTGGTGTAGTCGGCGGCCGAGGCGTTGCCCCGGAACCGGACCTCCAGCGGTACGACGACTTCCCGTTTCGGGTCGCTGCTGAGTTGTGCAGTGACCTCCACCTCGCTGCCCTCGGCCACGTCGTAGTGCGCGCTTGCGAACGACAGGGTGACGGCCGGCAGTTCATCGTCGGTGATCGTGAGGGGCTTCGGAAGCGGCGCCGTCACGCCCTGATCCGAAACCTCGCCTGATACGAGGATCGTCTTCTCGTCAGGCGTGCCGGGCTCGCCCGGGGGAGGGAAGGGACTCGCGTTGTCGATCGCCGTGATCGTGACCAGACCGGTGCTCGTCATCGTATTGGCCCCAAAGCTGAGCGTCGTGTTGGGGCTGAGCGCGAAGTCGGCGTCCACGGCCGGCGACTCCGGGGCGACCGAAACCTCGACCGTGAACGCAGTCGGCGAAGGCGGCGACACGGTTGCTGTCACCTCGGTTTCACCACCGGCCTCCGGAATGGAACTTGGCGTCAGTACGAGCTCCACCTGTTGGAACAGGACGAGCGGCGAGTCCGCCTTGAAGACAAGCCCCTGGTAGCAGGGGTCGTTCGCCGCGCCGCATGTGGCGGGCGGAGGATTGGACACGGAGGTGATACGCACGATGACCGCGCTGTTGCCGTCCTTGGTCACCGTGAAGTCCGGGCTTCGCTTGGCGCCCTTGGGGATCGTCACGCTGTTCGTCGACAACGTTCCGCCCTCCGCTTCCAGGCCGACGGTCAGGTCGTGGGGAACTCCCGCCGAAGCGTAGACCGTCGCCGTGGCCTGACTCGTGGAGGTTCCATCATCCCGGCGTTCCACGATGAGCGGCTGCGCCAGGGAGGCCCGCGCGTTGTGATTCAGCCAGAGCCTTTCCAGGTTGGTCAGGCCGGTGAACAACCCGGTTGGCAACGATGACAACTCGTTGTCGTGCAGCAACAGGACCTTGAGGCTGGTGAGTCCGGTGAACAGTCCTTCCGGCAGCGAGGAGAGCCGGTTGCCGGAGAGATCCAGCTCTTCCAGTCCGACGAGACCCGTGAGGTCGTGGATGTGCAGGCTCGTCAGGCCCAGACCACTCAAATCGAGTGTCGTGATGCCGGCGAGTTCCGCCGCCGTCACGTCGGCGCAGGCCGTCCGGTTCGCCGCCTCCGTGATCGCGTCTCGCACCGCCGGCGTGCGGTTGCACAGGGGAGTATCCGTGTCCGGATTGGTTGCCGCGGCCCTCGAGTTCGACCAGGCGCTGGCGCCGTCAGGGTTGTTCGTCCGGACCTGCACCTGGTAGGTGGTGGCGGCTTGGAGGCCACTCAGCATCAGGCTTGTCGAGGCCACATCCTGCGGGCCGTCAATCCAGTTCTCCGTCGCGCCCTCGCTGTACTGCAGGTCGTAGCCGGTGATCGCCGGGCGGCCGGTGTTGTTCGGCACCGTCCAGTTCACCTCGAAGCTCGTCGAACTGCCTGCGATCGCCGATACGGCGGGCGTCGCCGGTTTTCGCGGCGGCTCGGTGGTGTTGTCGATGTTGATCGTCACATCGATCGTGTCGGCGCCGCCGTGGCCGTCTTCGGCCTTGACCATCACCGAATGGCTCGGGCTGGTCTCGTAATCGTACGTTGCGCCCAGCTTGGTCTGGATCTGGCCGCTGTCCGTCACGATGGAGAACGACGCCGCGTCGGCGCCCTCGAGGCTGTAGGTGAGGGTGTCGTCGTCGTCGTCGCCGGCTGTGATTGGCGAGCCGATGTCGGTAGCGGTCGGGACGGGCGTGTCGCCCACCGTTTCGGTAAAGCTCCACGTCGCACTGTCGTCGGTGAACACGGGTGGGGTGTTGGGATTGGTTTGCCCGCTGCCGGCACTCGACCAGTCGCTGTCGCCGTCGGTGTTCTTCGCCCGCACCTGCACGTCGTACCCCGCATCCCGCTCCAGGGCCTCGATCACCTCCGCGGTCACGGCCACGTTCTGCGGGCCGTCGAGCCAGTTGTCGGTCCCCGTGTCGCTGTAGCGAAGGTCGTAGCCGCTGATCGCAGGGCGGCCGGTGTTGGTCGGCTCGCCCCAGCTCACGTTGAGGCTCATCGCGGTGCCCGGGGTCGAGGACACCGCCGGCGCGGCCGGCGCCTGGGGCGCCTCGGCCATGTTGTCGGTGACGTTGATCGTCACGTCGACCGCGTCGGTGCCGCCCCTGCCGTCGTCGGCCTTGACGACCACCGCGTAGCTCGGCTTCGTCTCATAGTCGTAGGCTTCGCCCACCTCGGTTCGGATCTGGCCGCTGCTCGGGACGATGGTGAACTTGGCCTCGTCGGCGCCTTCCAGGCTGTAGGTCAGCGTGTCGTTGTCGTCGTCGGTGGCCGTGATCGCGGCGCCGATGTCGGCGGCGCTCTGCACGGTCTCGTCGCCCTCCGTCTCGGTGAAGGTCAACGTGGCGCTGGCGTTCGCGAACGAAGGCGCAATGTTGGCGGGCTCGTTCGTTCGCCCGCTGCCGGCAGTCGACCAACTGCTGTCGCCGTCGCCGTTGGTGGCCCTCAACTGCACCTCGTAGGGCGTGTCCTCTTCGAGGCCCTGGATCATGGAGTTGGTGCCGGTCACGTCCTGCGGGCCGTCCGTCCAGGCTCCGCTCGAGCCCTCGCGGTACTGGAGGTCGTAGCTCCCGATGACCGGGCGGCCCGTGTTGTTGGGCACCGACCAGGTCACATCGAGGCTGGTCGTGGTGCCGGCGGTCGACGACACGCTGGGCGGCGCCGGGGCGAGCGGGGCCTCGGTCTGGTCGTCGATATCGATCGTGACTGCGATCGTGTCCGTGCCGCCATGGTTGTCGTCGACCTTGACGATCACGGAGTAGCTCGCCTTCGCCTCGCGGTCGTAGCTCTGGCCCTCCTTGGTCTGGATCTGGCCGCCGGTCGAAACGATGGTGAAGCTGGCCTCGTCGGTTCCCTCCAGGCTGTAGGTCAGCGTGTCGTTGTCGGCGTCGGACCCGGTGACGGCGGCGCCGATGCCGGCGGCTGTCTGAACCGTGGCGTCGCCGATCGTCTCCGTGAAGCTCCGCGTCAGCGAGACGCTCGCGAACGCCGGCTCGGAGTTGGGGTTGGTTAGCCCGCTGCCGGAACCCGACCAGTCGCTGTCGCCGTCGGTGTTGGCGGCCTGCACCTGGACTTCGTAGCTCGTGCCCTGGCTGAGGCCGACGATCGTTGCGCTGATGCCCGTTTGGTTCTGGGGGCCAGTGGTCCAGGCGCCGGTCGTACCCTCGCGGTACTGGAGGTCGTAGCCGCTGATCGGTGGCCGGCCGGCGTTGTTCGGCGTCACCCAGGTCACGTTCAGGTTCGTTCTGCTGCCCTGGATCGGCGACACCGTCGGCGCTGCCGGCACGAGCGGCGCCTCGGCGGTGTTGTCGACATTGATCGTGACGGCAATCGTGTCGTCGCCGCCGTTGCCGTCTTCGGCCTTGACGATCACGGAGTAGGTGTCCTTCGCCTCGCGGTCGTAGTTCTGGCCCACCTTGGTCTGGATCTGGCCGCTGGTCGGGACGATGGTGAACTCCGTCGCGTTCGTGCCCTCCAGGCTGTAGGTCAGCGTGTCGTTGTCGGCGTCGGGGGCGGTGATGGCGGCGCCGATGCCGGCGGCGGTCTGCACCGTGAGGTCGCCGATCGTCTCGGTGAAGCTTCGCGTCGCCGTGATTTCCGTGAACGCCGGCGCGGAATTGGCGTTGGTGCCCCCGGCGCCGAACTCAGACCAGGTGCTGTCGCCGTCGGAGTTCGTGGCCCGGACATGCACCTCGTAGCTCGTGTCCTGGGCGAGACCTTCGATCGTGGCGGTGGTGCTCATCACGTCCTGGGGACCGTCGGTCCAGTTGCCGCTGCCTTGGCGGTACTGCAGGTCGTAGCTGGAGATCGACGGGCGGCCGGCGTTGTTCGGCGCCGCCCAGTTCACATTGAGGCTCGTTCTGCCGTTCGCTGAGACCACCGGCGCCGCCGGCGCAATCGGGGCCTCGGTCGCGTTGTCGACGTTGATCGTCACGGTAATCGTGTCGGCGCCGCCGTTGCCGTCGTCGGCCTTGACGATCACGGAGGAGTAACTTGTCTTCGCTTCGCGGTCGTAGCTCTGGCCCACCTTGGTCTGGATCTGACCGCTGCTCGAAACGATGGTGAACTTCGCGGCGTCCGTGCCCTCCAGGCTGTAGGTCAGCGTGTCGTTGTCGGCGTCGGTGGCGGTGACGACGGCGCCGATGCCGGCGGCGGTCTGCACCGCGATGTCGCCGACCGTTTCGGTGAAGCTCCGCGTGACGGTCGCGCCCGCGAAGACCGGCGCGTTGTTGGCGTTGGTCGTCCCGCTGCCGGCGCTCGAGTAGGAGCTGTCGCCGTCGGCGTTGGTCGCCCGCACCTGCACCTGGTAGCTCGTGCTCTGTTCCAGGCTGGCGATCGTGGTACTGGTGCTGGCGCCGGCCACGTCCTGGGGGCCGTCGGTCCAGCCGCCGTCGGTTGTCTTCTTGTACTGCAGGTCGTAGCTGGCGATGTTCGGGCGGCCCGTGTTGGCCGGCGCCGTCCAGCTCACGTCGAGGCTGGTCCGGACGCCCGAGGTCGCGGCGACGCTGGGCGCCGCGGGCGCAATCGGGGCCTCGGTCGCGTTGTCGACGTTGATCGTCACGGCAATCGTGTCGCTGCCGCCGTTGCCGTCGTCGGCCTTGACGGTGACCGAGTAGCTCATCTTCGCTTCGCGGTCGTACTTCTGGCCGACCTTGGTCTGGATCTGACCGCTGTTCGAAACGATCGTGAACTTCGCGGCGTCCGTGCCCTCCAGGCTGTAGGACAGCGTGTCGGTGTCGGCGTCGGTGGCGGTGACGACGGTGCCGATGCCGGCGGCGGTCTGCACCGCGGCGTCGCCGACCGTCTCGGTGAAGCTGCGCGTGGCGCTGGCGGCGTCGAAGGTCGGCGCCGTGTTGTTGGGGGCGTTGGTCTGTCCGCTGCCGGCGCTCGACCAGGCGCCGTCGCCGTCGGTGTTGGTGGCTCGCACCTGGACGTCGTACTGGGTTTCCTCGTCGAGGCTGCCGATGGTCGCGCTGGTGCCGGTCTGGTTCTGCGGGCCCGACGTCCAGGCGCTGTCGATCGTCTTCTTGTACTGCAGGTCGTAGCTCGAGATCGACGGCCGGCCGGTGTTGGCCGGCGCGGTCCAGCTCACGTCGATGCTGGTGGTGCTGCCGGAGGTCGCGGAGACGCTGGGCGCCGCGGGCGCAATCGGGGCCTCGGTCGCGTTGTCGACGTCGATCGTCACGGCAATCGTGTCGGTGCCGCCGTTGCCGTCGTCGGCCTTGACGGTGACCGAGTAGCTCATCTTCGCTTCGCGGTCGTACTTCTCGGCAGCCTTGGTCTGGATCTGACCGCTGTTCGAAACGATCGTGAACTTCGCGGCGTCTGTGCCCTCCAGGCTGTAGGACAGCGTGTCGGTGTCGGCGTCGGTGGCGGTGACGACGGCGCCGATGCTGGCGGCGGTCTGCACCGCGGCGTCGCCGACCGTCTCGGTGAAGCTGCGCGTGGTGGAGGCGTTGGCGAAGACCGGCGCGTTGTTGGAGGTCGGCGCCAGACTGCCGTCGACCTTGTGGGTCGGGAAGTCGCCGTCGTCGCCCGGCGCGTCGTGGCGGAGGCCTGCGTCCGTGTTGTCGTCGTCCCGGATCGTGCCCTGATTGGTGTCGAGTGCGTCGGCGTCGATGAAGATCCCGTCGTCGTCCTCGTCGCTGGCCTGAACGGTGTACTGGAACACGAGGGTGCTGGTCCCGCTTCCACTCACGTAGTCCAGGTACTTGTCCACTTGCGTGCCCGAGCCCGCGTTCTGGAACCCCATGAGCATGCGCGGAGTTCCGTTGGTCGTGTCGACCGTGACGGCCTTGCTGAACGTCACGCTGACGTTGACCGTCTCGCCAAGGCCGTAGGTGTTCGTCGCGGCCGTTGGAGTCGAAGTGATCGCGACGCCGTCCACGGCGATGACCGGTCGGTCGGCGTTGAGGGGGACTGTCCCGGCCAATACGTGAAACGGCACGTAGGCTCGCCACCCTGAATCCGGGAGGAGCGCGATGTTCACGCTTGCATGCAAAATTCCCTTCAGCGTGTCCATCAGGACGGGGGGGTGGTAATTATCGAAGGTTGGAGAACCGGAGTAGTGGTCAGGCGCGACCGTGCGCTCGAACTGGACGACGTTGCCCTCGGCGACCTGGGCGAACGGGACGTCAACCGCTGTGCTATTCAGGGAGATGCGGTAGGCGATCGTGCCCACGACCTGGACCGCTCGGTCGAAGGTCGCCGAGATCTGAATGGTCTCTCCGGTCACGTAGCTCGACCCGTTCGATGGCGTCGACGTGACGCTCGCGCCGGTGAGACTGGGTTGTATGTGGACTTTGTGTTCCGGGTCCGCCGACACCTTGGGGTAGTCCAGGATGGCGTCAACCTCACCTGCCTTGATCGATCCGCCGCCCAGCTCGAGTCTGTTCTTGGCGATCTGGATGCCCTCGCTGTCCGAGTCGACGTCTGCGACCGTGTAGGAGAACACCAGGGCGGTGGACGTGCTCCCGGAAGCGCTGTACCTGAAGACTTTCAGCCCCTGCGTCGAGTCCATTCTCACGGGGATTCGGGGCGTGCCGGTGACGGTGACGGCGTGGCTGAAGGTCACTGTGATCTGGATCACATCGCCCGTGACGTACTCGCCGTCGTCGCCGGGGTCGGACGTGATCGCGACGCCGTCCGTGACGATCAAGGGAACGGCGTAGCTGGCGACGCGGAAGACCGGCGAAATTGCCATGTAGCGGAGTTCCTCGTTTACACTTGCGGTGTTGCCTCCTAGCGTGCTGGACGTCGTGTTGATGGTGGTAACTGTGCAGGAGCCACCGTGGCCGTTCCCGCCCAGTGGGTTTGACGTCGCCTCTCCAGCGTTGGTCGAGCCGGTGCAGAGGTTCCAGTTCTTGTTGCCGCCATTGAGCTCCATGCCGGTGACAAACCGGGCCAGGTTCCTGTTGCTCCAGCTTCCGTCGTAGAAGTCGTCGTAGTCGTCGGCGATCCTGGCGCCGTTGAGCCAGTAGACCGGAACGCCGGTTCCCGTCATGGCGGTGTGATCCCGCATGTCGACGGTTGCAGTGGACCCGAGGACCTTGAACTGCGAACCGTAGGCGTTGACGCTGCCATGCCCTTTGTCCGTGACGTTGTCCTGGAGGTGCGTGTCGTAGTCGGCAATGTCCGTCGAAGTGGCGTCTAGGGACTCCTTGCTGACCCCGAGCAGGCGAAACTCGTCCCCCACGGTGAGGTCGGAGGGAAGCAGAGGCCAGTTGGACGGCACGTCGGTTTGCGCGTGGCCTGGCGCTGCGGAGAGCAGCGCGGCCGCGAACAGGGTCGGGGAGAGGACGCGCCGGGCGACAAGGCGAATTGCTTTGCGGGCTATCGAGGGATCTGACACTTGGGGGCGCTTCCTGCCTCGGTGGCTGATTCGAAACGTGATTTCGACTTGGCGGCTGAACCGGCTCGGCTGAGTCCGTACCGCCCTCGGCGAGTGCTCCCGTTGGTTGGGTCGCGCTGCCGGTCCTATGCGCTTCCGCCATCCATCGGGAGTGGTGGTCGTGCCAGGAGCTGTTGTGTGTGTGGGGTCGGCGGTGTCAGCGTTCCGGCGGCGGCCGTGTACAGAAGCTGGCGACAGCAGCCGAGAGCTGCCGAATCGAAACCGGCCGGAAGTTCCCTGGGGCTCGCATCTGTACGATCTCTTCTGGGCTGCTACCGTCCATTACCGTCCATACGGGCCACCTCCGCTGAGCGTTGGGCCAACGGCCGGCGACCCTATAGCGAGAGTTGGAAAGAGTGTGGGAAGAGGGTCGGAAAGGACCCAACAAGGGCCACAAACGTCCGCCCCCGGTTGAGCGGTGGCCGACGCGGGGGCCGGAGGCTGGCCAGAAGGCCAGCGGTTCCTCGGTGGCAGCCCCCGCTCGATGCGAGAAGGGCGCGGCCTATGGCCGCGCCCTTGAAAGCTTGGTAGCGGGGGCAGGATTTGAACCTGCGAGCCTTGGGTTATGGCGGGCCGACGAGTTAGGTGCGGCCGACGGTTCCTCGGTGGCAGCCCCCGCTGAATGCGAGAAGGGCGCGGCCTATGGCCGCGCCCTTGAAAGCTTGGTAGCGGGGGCAGGATTTGAACCTGCGAGCCTTGGGTTATGGCGGGCCGACGAGTTAGGTGCGGCCGACGGGTTGTCGGTGGAAGCCCCCGCGCCAAGCAGAAAGGGCGCGGCCTATGGCCGCGCCCTTGAAGACTTGGTAGCGGGGGCAGGATTTGAACCTGCGACCTTTGGGTTATGAGCCCAATGAGCTACCAGACTGCTCCACCCCGCGTCAGGACGGAAGATCGTGGCACAGGAGGGGTGCAGTGTCAACCTGTAGCCGGGCCGGATCTTGCTTCTCCGGCGCCCGGTTTGGCGGCCTTGAATCCGCGCCTCGTATAGGCTTCGTCCGTGTCAGCGACGCCTCCAGACCGGCGCGGGCGGCTGCGGGAGCGCATCGATCGCTGGCGCGAATGGACGCAACGCTCGCTTCCGACGATGATTGGTGTCGGCCTGATCCTGGTGCTCCTGTTTCTCGCCAAGGCCGGCACCGAGAACTACTCGGGCCTTGCCGAACTCGCGGACCGGGAGGCGGAGCTCGAGATCGAGCTGGAGGAGGCGAGGCTGCGGGTCGAGAGCCTGAGGCGCAGGGTCGTGCTGATGCAGGACGATCCGGCAGAGCTGGAGCGTCTGGCGCGCGAGGAGCTGGGCCTGGTGAGGCCGGGTGACACGGTTGTCGTCCTGCCCCGGACGGACGACTGATCCGCCCCTGAACCGATGACCGTGTGGCGTGAACTCCGCCGCCGAATTCGACGCGGCCGGGACTACCGTGAACTCGCTGCGGCCGAGCGTGCGGCGGTCGTCGGTCTTCCGGTACGCGCGGCCTCGGTGGTGTTCGAGCTGCTGGCCGAGGATCGTGCCGCCGCCCAGCTCGTGGTCGTACCGAGCGAAAGCGAGGTCCTGGCCTGGACCGAAGGGGCTCGGCTGCTCGGGCGCCGCGACGGGGCGCGGGTCGTTCCCTTTCCGTCACCGGCGCTGACGCCTTACCAGCAGGCCGAGGCCTCGTTGCAGGTGCGGGCCCAGGAAAGCGTCGCCTACGACACCCTGCTTGGCGCTTCCCGGGTCACCGTGGTTTGCACACCCCGGACCCTGTTTCATCGCCTTGCCGAACCGCGGGCTTTCCTGCATTCGGTCGTTGACGTTCGGGTCGGCGAAGACGTCGTTCTCGAGGAACTCCTGACCCACCTGGTCGCCCGCGGCTACCGGCGCAGCGATCTGGTGGCGGCAGTGGGCGCGGTGGCGCAGCGGGGCGGAGTCTTCGACCTCTTCGTGCCCGGCGAACCGCGGCCGGCGCGGCTCGACCTGTTCGGCGACACGATCGAGAGCATCCATCGTTTCGATCCGTCCACGCAGCGCTCGGAGGAGGCAATCGAGTCGTTGCGGATCCGGCCCCTGACGCCGTTTGCGGCCGCGCCGGAGCAGGCCGCGGAGCTGGCCCTGGTGCTGCTGGAAGAGCGAGGCGACGGCCTGGCCGAATCGGCGCGCACCCAGTTGCAGGAAATGGTGGAGGGGGAGCCCTTTCCAGGCTGGGAGAAGTACCTCCCTCTGCTGCAGCCGAGCACGAGTCTCGGTGAGGTGATGGCGAACGCCACGGTGGTCGTGGTCGAGCTGGACCGGGTGCGGCGGGAGATCGAACAGCACACCGAGATGCTGTGGGAGGAGTATGCGAGACGGTCCGACGACGGGGACATCGCCGCCGAACCGGAACGGTTGACGGTGCCCAGTGCCCAGGTGCTCGATCTCGTCGAGGACGCGGCGGTCCGGATCGGCGGCGTGCTGGACGAGCAGGCGGGACGGCGAACGCGGGTCGACTTCGGCGCGGTCGAAACGGACGTCCTGATCGATCAGCTTCCGCGCTTTCCGCGCGAGGTGGAGACCGCCGCGGCGCGCGGCGACGATCTGTGGTTGGTGGCGCGGGCCGTGCGGCACGAGGCGCTCCGCCAGACACTCGGCAGCCGCGAGATCGACTGGGATGGAGGCGGCGTGCGGCTGATCGACGGCGAGCTGGAACGGGGGTTCCGCCTTCCGGCAGCCGGGCTCGTGCTCTTCGGCGAGGGGCAGCTCTTCCGACGCCGGGCCGCGGCGCCCCGCCGTCGCCGGATGGGGCCCTTCGTGTCCGGCCTCGGGGATCTGCGGGTCGGCGAGTTCGTGGTCCACGAGGAGCACGGCATCGGGCAATTCCTGGGGCTCAGGACGCTTGAAGGTCCGACCGGCGAAGGGCCCGACGTGGAGGGTTACGGACCCCGCAGGCCGTCGCGAGCGGTGGAGGTCATGGAACTCCTCTACTCATCGGGCCGCACCCTGCTCCTGCCTCTGACTCGCCTGAACGAGATCGAGCGCTACAGCGGCATCGACGGCCTCGCGCCCCGTCTCGACCAGTTGGGCGGCAGCAGTTGGGCGAGGAAGAAGGGCCGGATCAGTCGCAGCCTGAAGCAGATCGCCACCGATCTGTTGAAGCTCTACGCGGAGCGGCGGCTGGCGCGGGCGGTGCCGATGAACGAGGACAGCGACCGCCAGCTCCAGTTCGAGGGCTCGTTCAGCTACGAGGAGACGCCGGATCAACTGGCGGCGGTGCGCGAGATCAAGGAGGACATGGGCCGCGAGCAGCCGATGGACCGGCTTCTGTGCGGCGATGTCGGCTTCGGCAAGACGGAGGTGGCGATGCGGGCGGCGTTCAAGGCGGTGGACAACGGCCTGCAGGTCGCGGTCCTGGCGCCGACGACGATTCTCGCCGATCAGCACCTGCGCACGTTCCGGCGGCGTTTCCAGGGCTTCGATATCGAGTGCGAGATGGTCTCCCGGTTCCGTTCGGCGGCCCAGGTCAGGGCGATTCGCGACCGTCTCGCGGCGGGCAAGATCGACATTCTCATCGGGACCCACCGACTCCTGAGCCGCGACATCGACATGCCTTGCCTGGGCCTGGTGATCATCGACGAGGAGCAGCGTTTCGGAGTCGCCCAGAAGGAGCGCCTGCGTGAGTTGAAGCGCAACGTCCACGTGCTGACGATGTCGGCGACGCCGGTGCCGCGCACCCTGCAGTTGTCGCTGGCGGGAGTGAGGGACCTGTCCCTGATCGAGTCGCCGCCGCGGGACCGGATGGCGGTCGAGACGCGGGTGCTGCCGTTCTCGGGCGACCTCGTCCGCGAGGCGATCGAGTTCGAGGTCGAGCGCGGCGGCCAGGTGTTCTACGTCTACAACCGGGTCGAGGACATCGAGGGCATGCTCCGCTATCTGCGGGAACTCGTGCCGGGGCTACGGGTCACCCTCGGTCACGGTCAGATGGAGGAAGCGGAGCTGAGCCGCCGGATGCACGCGTTCACCTCCGGCGAGTACGACCTGCTGCTGGCGACGACGATCATCGAGAACGGGATCGACATTCCCAACGTGAACACGATGCTCGTTCACCGCGCGGATCGCTTCGGTCTGGCCCAGCTCTACCAGTTGCGGGGCCGGGTCGGCCGCAGCGATCAACTGGGCTACTGCTACCTTCTTGCGCCCCCGGACACCGTGCTTTCGGAGGAGTCGCGCAAGCGACTCGTCGCCATCAGGGAGTTCACCGAACTGGGGGCTGGTTTCCGGATTGCGGCCCGTGACCTGGAGATCCGGGGCGCCGGCAACCTGCTCGGGGCGGAACAGAGCGGCCACATCGCGGAAGTGGGGATCGAGACCTACATGAAGATGCTGGAGAAGACGATCGCTGAACTCCGGGGCGAGGCGCCGGCGGATAGACCGTCGGCGTCGATCAGCCTGCCCGCGACCATGTCGATTCCGGAGGATTACATCGGCGAGATCTCCTTGAGACTCGAGATCTACCGGCGCCTGGCGGACGCCGACGAGGATTCGGAGACGCTGCTTGCCGAGCTGCGCGACCGTTTCGGACCGCCGCCGGAGGCGGTGCACGCTCTCGTTCGCGGCGCGGAGCTGAAGCGGATCGCCGAGTCCCTGGGTGTCCAGTCGATCGCGCACCGGAACGACCGTCTGACGGTCAGGTTGCGCCGCGACGCGAAGGTCGATGTGGACCGTTTGATCCGCTTCGTTTCCGAGCGGGAAGGCGCCGCCTTCACTCCGGACGGAGTCCTGACGCTTGCTGAGATACCGGGCGCTGAGTCGCTCGAGATCACGCTCCAGCTCCTGCAGTTGTTGGCGGGTGAACCGCTGTCGCGGTTCGCCGGGTCGGAGACGGTCCATTGAGCGGCCGGCTGGACTCGCTGGCGGTGCGACGAGGCTGCGTCTGGCTTCTGGTCGCGGGATCTCTGGGCTGTGGAGGCGGCAGGTTGCCGGAGAGCGTGGTGGCGCGAGTCGGCGACCGCGACCTTCGTTACCAGGACTTTCGCGGTTACGTCGAGGAGTCCCTGGGCGGGGACGCTTCGCACTTCGGCAGCGCGGTGCTCTCCCGGCTCTTCGAACGCTTCGTCGAGGACCAACTGCTCTTTCAGTTGGCCCGGGATCGTGGGCTTGTGAACGGGGAAGCGACGGTCGATGACGCCGCGATGCGGTTGCTCGAGGCGTCGCCGCCGGTGGTGTCGTCGTCGGACATCGAGCGCTACTACGACGAACACCGGAGCGATTTCGCGCGGCCGCCACGAGTGCGCCTGCGTCAGATCCTGGTCCAGGACCGGGCCGCCGCCGAGCTGGCGCTGGCGGAGCTCGAAGCGGGCGTGGACTTCGGGGAGGTGGCGGGTCTGCGTTCCCTTGGTCCCAGCGCGGCAGCCGGCGGTCTGCAGGGCGAACTGTCGCGCGAGGATCTACCGTCGGCGCTGGCCGACGTCGTCTTCGAGCTTGGCGAAGGAGAATGGAGCGAGCTGCTCGAGGCCGACTACGGGTTTCGCATTTTCGAGGTCGAGCGCCTCTTGCCGGAAGAAACCCTGACGCTCGCGGAGGCGGCGCCTTCCATCAGGACTCTGCTGGAGGAGGCGCATAGCGAAGAGCTCGTCCGAGCCGCCGTCGCGGAAGCCCGGCGGGAGTACAATCTGCGGGTCGCGGTGGAGCGGTTGCCCTTCGAATACCACGGCGCCCTGGCGGATCCGGTCACCGCAGAATGAGGTAGGAGAAGAATGACTCAACGCAGCCTCAGTTCCTGGTTTTTCGGGCGCCGTGTCGCCGCCTCGGTGGCGACGTTGCTGGCGATAGCAGCCCTGCCCGCGGCCGGCCAGTCCTCGCCCGGCGCGGAGAACCGCGTCGTGCTGCGGGTCAACGACCGCATCGCGACCCTCTACGACTACCAGAGGGAGGTCGCTGAGCAGGTCGGCGACATCCGGAGCGCTGCCGGATTGACCGAGCCGGAGCGGCAGGAGCGGGTCAACGACGCCGGCCGCATGGTCATGAAGAGGTTGTTCGAGGAACTGCTCCTCATGTCGCGGGCGGACCAGTTGGCTGTCGTCGTCGACGAGAGCGAAGTCGATGAGCAACTCCGCGCCACCAGGGAGCGGTTCGGGCTCGAAAGCGAGGAGCAATTCCGACAGGCTCTGGCGCAACAGGGCATGCGGGAGGAGGACTTCCGGGAGCGCACGCGCATCCAGTTGCGGTCCAACGTCGTCCGGGGCCGCGAGGTGGCGTCCCGGGTGGTGGTCGAAGATGAGGACATGCGACGGTTCTACCGCGACAACGAGGAACGTTTCCGCATACCGGAGCGGGCACGCTTCGAGGAGGTCGTGGTTCTGGAGGCCGGGGTTCCGGCCGACCGCCGGGCGCCGCTGGCGGCGCTGGCCCTTACCCGGATGAGGGTTGGCGGTACGGCCGCTGTGGTGGCGGAAGGACTTGGCGAAGGCGTGACGGCCGTCGACGTCGGATGGGTCACGCCCGGCGACCTGGCGCCGGCTCTCGATGCCGTCGCCTGGGATCTCGCGGTCGGCGATGTCGCTGAGGCGGTCGCCGCGCGCGGCGGTCTGCATGTCATGAAGATGCTGGAACGAACGCCGGAGACGATCCAGCCCTTCGAAGAGGTCCGCGACGCGATCCAGCAGGAAGAGCGGGGCCGGCTGTTCAACGAGGAGTACGCCCTCTACCTGGACGAACTTGCGGAAGCCGCCTACGTTGTCGAACGGCTGCCGGAAGGCGCCGAGGGATACCGGCCTGTCGAATCGCCTTCGCTCGACGCCGACGCGCTGGGGCTGCTTGCTCCGTTCGCTCCCGGCGCCCAGGCGCCGGATGTCGACGAATCTGCCGGCGAAACGGCTGAGGAGCCCGACGGGCAGCCCTGACGAGCGGCCGGTCGCGTTCCTCCGGCCGTCCGCAAGAGGTCTTTGCATGGTTCGCGAGCCGCCTTGGTCCCAGGGTAGAGCAAAGTGGTCTGAAGTGGACAAAAGTGGCCCGTGAGTGTTAACGTCGCCCGTCTGAGCGTCAGTTTGTGGGTATTGCGCCCACCTGACCCTTCAGGACGTGAGCGATGTTTCGAGGGCATGCAGAAGCAAAAATCGACGCGAAGGGCCGCCTGAAGGTCCCGAGCGTGTTCCTGCGCCCGCTGCAGGAGCGCTTCGGTCCGGACATCTTCACCACTTCGCTGAACGGCGAGTGCGTCTGGATCTACCCCCTCCGGCTCTGGGAGTTGGAGGAGCAGCGAATGGCCGGCCTGGCGGGCACCCACAGGCTGCGTCGCAAGTGGGAGAAGAAGGTCAGCTACTTCGGGCTCCAGAGCCGTCTCGATGCGCAGGGGCGGCTGATGGTTCCGGCGAAGTTGCGCGCAAAGGCGGGGATCGAGGGCGATGTCGTCATCTTCGGTCGCCCGGACCGGCTCGAGGTCTGGAACCTCGAGCGGATGGAGGACGACCTGAACTCGGATCCGTTCACGGACGACGAGCTGGACGAACTGACCGACGATCTCGAGGCGCTGGATTCGTCTCGCAACCGGGATGCCCAGTGATGTGGACGGCGACGGCCAGAAGCTGCGGCACCGGCCCGTCATGGTCTGCGAGGCCCTGCGGTTTCTCGCTCCGGAACGCGGCGGTTGGTTCGTCGACTGCACGGTCGGTCTGGGTGGCCATGCCGCGGAACTCCTCGGGCGCTTTCCCGGCGCGCGGGTGCTCGGCATCGACCGCGACGAAGAAGCCCTGGACCACGCCCGGCGCAGGCTGCGCGAGTTCGGTTCACGGGTCCGCCTGGTGCACGGCAACTTCCATTCGATCGACGAAGTCGTGGCTGAGGCGGGCAGCGGGAAACCGGCGGGAATCCTGGCCGATCTCGGCGTTTCGTCGCTGCAACTGGACCAACCGGAGCGGGGCTTCAGTTTCAGGCGCTCGGGCCCGCTCGACATGCGCATGGATCAATCGACTCGATCGGCAACGACGACTGCGAGGGACATCGTGAACCTGGAATCCCAGAGCGTGTTGGAGACCGTGCTCCGCGATTACGGCGAGGAGCGTCAAGCCCGCAGGATCGCCCGGGCGATCGTGGAGCGTCGTCGCCGGGGACCGATCGAGACCACCGACCATCTGCGCGAGTTGGTTCACGAGACGGTTGGGGCGTCCAGAGTAAGGCGGGGCCGCGCGGTGCCGGGAGGTCGGTCGATCGATGCCGCGACCAGGACGTTTCAGGCGCTTCGGATCGCCGTCAACGAGGAGTTGTCCGGATTGGGGCCGGCCCTCGAACGAGCGGTGAATCTGCTCGAGCGGGACGGCCGGCTGGTCGTCATCTCGTACCACAGTCTGGAAGACCGGATCGTCAAGCACCGGCTCCGCGCCAGCGCTGTGGGCGAGGTCGATCCGATCACCGGGCGTCCGCACGCCGAAACACGGCTGATCGAAGTGATGACCAAGAAGCCGCTCCGGCCGCAGCCGAGCGAGGTGCAGTACAACCCGCGGTCGCGGTCCGCCCGATTGCGCGCGGCCCGGAGGCTGTAGCGGTACAGACGGGATCCGTGAACTGTGAAGACCGGTTACAGCGTCAGCAAGGAGATCACGAATCCCTTCCTCGTGCGCCAGCGGGATCCGGGCCGGCACCGCGGCCTGTGGCGGCTGGTGGCGATCGTCGTGCCCTTCGCCGCCGCGGTGTTCGCGTACACCTGGGTGCACGAGCAGGGCCTGGAGGTCGGCTACCGGATCGAAGAGCTTGAACGGAGCCTGGAGGACCTGCTGCAGGAAGAGCGCCTGCTCGATTTGGAGGCCACGCGGCTCACCCGCCCTGAGCGGCTGAGGGCGCTGGCGCTGGAACAACTCGGTATGGCGCCACCGACGCTGGACCAGATGATTTTCCTGAGTTCGGAGAGCGTGTCCCTGGTCCAGGCCGGCATCGCGACGGAGTCCGCGCGGTGAACGCCCTCGGACCCCGCGCCAGGGGCGCCCGGCGCCGCCACCTCGGAAGGCTGATGATGCTGGTCACGGTCGCCGGCATCTGGATGGGAGCGATCGGTTGGCGGCTCTTCGATCTGCAGATTCTCGGCGCCGGCGAATACCGGGAGCGCGCGGCGCGGCAGCAGCGCAGCGAAGTCGTCCTGAATCCCAAGCGCGGGACGATCTACGACTCGCGCGGCAGAACCATGGCGGTGTCGGTCGAGACCCGGACGCTCTATGCCGAGACCGCCAAGGTGGACGATCCGGCGGCGCTGGCCGCAACCATTGCCCCCTTGGTGGGGCGCACCGAGGAACGGATCGAGGCGCTGCTGCAGAAGCCGGGGCACGTGCCGCTGGCGCGGAAGCTCGACCGCGACCTGGCCGACGGCATCGACCTGTCCGCGTTTCCGGGCCTCTACTTTCTGGCCGAGAGCAAGCGCGAGTATCCGATGGGCTCGCTGATGGCTCATGTGCTTGGCTTCGTCGGTACGGACCGCAGCCTCGCGGGCATCGAGCTCCGTTACGACGACGAGGTCGCGGGTGAATCGGTCAGCCGGCACGTGCTCCGGGATGGCCAGCAGCGGTTGGTCGTCGTCGCGGGTTCGCTGGGCGAACCGAAACCCGGAGCGGACCTCCACCTGACCATCGATGCCACGATCCAGGATCTGGCGGAGCGCGCCCTGCGGGAGACGATCGAGTGGTCGAAGGCAAAGGCCGGCAACGTGGTGATTCTGGCGCCGGAGGACTCGGCGGTGCTGGCGATGGCCTCCTATCCGGCCTTCGACCCGAACGAGTTCGGTGACTTCGGGCAGGACGAGCGCCGGAACCGGGCGATCCAGGACTCGTACGAGCCGGGCTCGACGTTCAAGGCGATCACGGCGGCGGGAGCGTTCGAGCGGCAGGTGGTTCACGCCGACCAGATCATGGACTGCGGCAATGGCCGGATTTACGTCGGCAGGGCGCGGATCAACGACCACAAGCCTTTTCCCGAACTCACGTTTCGCACGGCGATCGCCAAGTCGAGCAACGTCTGCGCGATCAAGGCGGGGCTCCTGGCCGGAGCGGAGACGATGCAGGACCTCGTGTCGGCCTTCGGGTTCGGCAAGGCCACCGGCATCGATGTTGGCGGGGAACACCCGGGCATCGTGCCGCTCCGCGTCTGGGATCGCGAGACGACAGCCTACGCTTCGTTTGGCCACGGTCTGGCGGTGACGCCCCTCCAGCTTGCGAACGCCTACGCGGCGGTTGCCAACGGCGGAGTGTGGAATCAGCCGTACATCGTGCGCTCCCTGGAGCGGGAGGGCGAGATCGTCGACGTGCGCCCAGACGGCCGCAGCCGGCGCGTGATCTCGAAGTCGACCGCGTACGAAGTCATCCGCCTGCTCGAGGAAGTGGTCGTGAGCGGCACCGGCCGCAAGGCCGCCATCGCCGGCTACCGCGTGGCCGGCAAGACGGGGACGGCGGAGAAGTCGGACTCGGCGGGCTACTCGGAGACAGATCGCGTCGCCGGTTTCGTCGGCATCGCTCCCGCCCGGGCGCCCCGACTGGTCTGTCTGGTGATGATCGACGAGCCGACCGTCGCCACCGGCGGCGGTGAAGTCGCGGCGCCGGCCTTCCAACGCATCGTGAGCGAAGCGCTGTTCTACCTCGGTGCGACGCCTTCGCGCCAGCCGATGGGTTGGAGTCAGCCGGTGTGGCTGCGGCCGGCGGAACCGGCAGCAGTCAAGGTCGCCAAGGCGGTCGGCGAAGAGGAGGTCAAGCAGGAGGACACGGGGACGGAAGGCGAGTTGTGGACGGCGCCGGGATCGAGTTGATGAGACTCGGCGACGCGATCGCCGACGTGCCGCTGCGGTCACCGCTGGGCCCTGCCGCCCTCGACACGGAAGTCACGGGCGTACAGCACGACTCCCGTCGCGTTGTCAGCGGCGACCTGTTCGTCGCCTGGCGAGGCGACCTCCACGACGGTCGTGTATTCGCTCCGGACGCCGTGGCGCGGGGCGCCTCGGCGGTCCTGGCGTTCGGCCCGCCGGCGGCCCCGCCGACCGTACCGTGGCTGGAGGTCGATGATCCCCGCGCCCGCATGGGGCGCGTGGCTGCGAGGCTCTACGGCCACCCGGAACGGGAGTTGCTGACCGTCGGCGTCACCGGCACCAACGGCAAGAGCACGACCTCCCAGTTGATCGGCGCCTGTCTGACCCGGTCGGGCCGTTCCGCCGCGGTGGTCGGAACCCTGGGCCGCACGGTCCATCGGCCGGGTTCCGAGCCGTCAGCCTTCGAGCCCCTGAGCCGGGCGGCGGAGGACCGCACGACGCCGGAGAGCAGTGACCTGTTCCGCATGTTGCGCCGGGCCGTGGACCTGGGCGCCCGGTCGGCGGCGATCGAGGTTTCGTCCCATGCTCTCGACCAGGGTCGCGTGAACGGCATGACGTTCGACGCGGCGGTGTTCACGAATCTGACCAGAGACCATCTCGACTACCACCGATCGTTCGAGTCCTACTTCGCGGCCAAGCGCCGCCTGTTCTCCTTGCTCCGGCCCGGCGGCACGGCGGTGCTCAACGTCGACGACGAGTACGGTCGTCGTCTGGCCTCGGAACTCGGAAGCGGCGGCGGGGTCGTGCGGTTCAGCGCCTCCGGACGCCCGGACGCCGAAGTGCGAGTGGTCCGCGCCGAACTCGATCTTGCCGGGATTCGCGCCGAGGTCGAGACGCCCGCGGGCCTCATCGCCATCGGCAGCCCCCTTCTCGGCCGGTTCAACCTCGAGAACCTGGCCGCGGCAGTGGCCACGGCTCAGGTCCTCGGCGTCTCCGCCGAAGCCGTTCGTGACGCGGTAGCCGCCCAGGCGCCCCTCTCCGGCCGGCTCGAGCCGGTGGCTCGCGGCCAGGAGTTCCCCGTGCTGGTCGACTTCGCCCACACGGACGGGGGGCTCCGCGCCGCCCTGGCGGCATTGCGCGAACTGAGCGATCGGCGCATTGCCGTCGTGTTCGGCTGCGGCGGCGACCGCGATCGCGGCAAGCGCGAGCTGATGGGGCGCGCGGCGGGAGAACTGGCGGATCTCGCGATCGTCACCGACGACAACCCGCGGAGCGAGAAACCGGGGCTCATTCATGCCGCGATCGTCGCCGGCCTCGAGGCGGCCCGGGGCTGTGCCTGGGAAGTCGTGGCGGACCGGCGCGCGGCGATCCGGCGGGCCGTGTCGGTCGCGGCGGCGGCGCCGGGGTGGACGGTGCTGATCGCGGGCAAGGGCCACGAGGCGACGCAGACGATTGGCGAGCTCAAGGCGCCCTTTCGTGACCGCGACGAGGCGGAGTCCGCTTTGAACGCACTGAACGGGGAGCGGGGCGGTGAGACGGCCCCTTGCTGATGCGGTCAGGATCATGAACGGCAGCCTGATCGGAGAGGTTGAGCCCGGCGCGTGTTACCAGGGCGCGGCGATCGACTCGCGCCGGGTCGAGGGCGGCGAGCTCTTCTTCGCGCTGCCCGGCGAGCGGACCGACGGCCATCGCTTCGTGGCCGATGCCCTGGCCGCGGGCGCCGCCGCCTCGGTGGTGTCGGCGCCGGTCGACCAGGCGGGGGGCCCCCAGATCCGGGTCGACGACGTGACCGTCGCGCTCCACGATCTGGCCCGGGACCATCGCCGGAAGCTCAAGGCGCGGGTCGCGTCGGTCACCGGTTCGGCCGGCAAGACGACGACCAAGGACCTGCTGGCTCTGCTGCTCGGCGAATGCTGGCGGGTTCACAAGAGTCCGGGCAATCTGAACAACCTCCTTGGCTTCCCCCTCACGCTGCTTGCCGTGGACGAGGACTGCGAGTGGCTCGTGGCCGAGATGGGGATGTCGGCAGCCGGCGAACTGGCCGCGGTCAGCCGGCTCGGCCGGCCGGACGTGGCCGTGTTCACGAACGTACGGCCGGCGCACCTCGCCGGCTTCGAGCAGGCGGGTGTTGCCGCGGGCGTGGAGGCGATCGCCCGGGCCAAGGCGGAACTGCTCGAGGGGCTTGCCGACGACGGCATCGTCGTCGCGAACGCCGGCAACCCGCACGTCGTGGGCCTCGTGGAGCGATTCCTGGCGGAACGTCCGGACAGCGAGCGCGCCGGCGCGGCCGGGCGCGTCGTCTGGTACGAAGTGGCGCCCGCGGCCGGCAAGACCCCCGTTGCCGAGGTCGCAGCCCGTGACCTCGAGCCGCTGGCGGGAGAACCGGGAACGCGTTTCGTGCTCGCATGGGGCGGCGCCGAAGCAGTCGTCGAATTGCCCCTGCACGGTCGGGTCAACGTCGAGAACTTCCTGGCCGCCGCGGCCTGCGCCCTTCGCCTCGGCGTTCCGATCGAGCGCGTGGCCGCGGCCGCGCGCCGGCCGCCGGCGGCAGCCGGACGCGGCGAGGTGGTCGCCCTGTCCTCGGGCGCGACCCTGGTGGATGACTCGTACAACTCGAACCCGGAAGCCGCGCAGCTCGCACTTCAGGCCGCGCGCCAGCTCGACGGCCGTCGCCACGTGGCGATCCTGGGCGAGATGCTCGAACTCGGGAGCGCGGAAGGCCGCTACCACCGGGAACTGGGCGGCGCCGCCGCCGAACTGGGGTTCGACCTGGTCGTGGGCGTCGGCGGGTTGACGACCGGTCTGGTGGCGGCCGCGGCCGAAGGCGGCGCGGAGACCGTCTGGTTCGAGGACGCGCTCGCCGCGAGCGCCGGCGCGCCGGCCCTGATCGGGGACGGCGATGTCGTGCTCGTCAAGGGTTCGCGCGGCTCGGCGCTCGAGCACGTCGTCGCGGCGCTGAAGCGGGAGGGGGCGAACTGATGCTGCTCGACCTGCTGTTGCCGCTAGGCGAAAGGATGGCGCCCTTCAACGTCGTCCAGTACATCACCTTCCGCTGCGCGTGCGCCGCGGTGACGGGTGTCCTGCTGAGCCTGGCGCTGGGTCCCAGTTTCATCCGTGCCGCGCGGCGCCTCTCGATCGGACAGGCAATCCGCGAGGAAGGCCCGGAGACACACAAGAGCAAGGCCGGCACCCCGACGATGGGGGGATTGCTCATCCTCACCGCGGTGATCGTGCCGACTCTGCTGTGGTCCGACCTTTCGAACGTCTACGTCTGGCTCGCGGTCGGCACGACGGTCGCGCTGGGCGCCGTCGGCTTCGTCGACGACCTGCTCAAGGTCCGGCGGCGCCACAGCAAGGGTCTGGGCATGAAGGCGAAGTTCGGCCTGCAGCTCGCGGTGGGCGCGGCTCTCGGCGCCGGCCTGGTCCACCTGACGGATCTCGACTTGAACCTGAGCTTCCCGTTCTTCAAGACCCTGGTGATCGAACTCGGGCCGTTCTACATTCCCTTCGTCGCCATCCTGATCGCCGGTTCCTCCAATGCGGTGAACCTCACCGATGGGCTCGACGGCCTGGCGATCGGCGCCACCCTGGTGGCGGCAGCCACGTACGCGGTCTTCGCCTACATCGCGGGCAACTCGATCGCCGCCCGCTACCTGCAGGTGTCCTACGTCCCGGGGGCAGGCGAGGTCGCGATCATCTGCTCCGCCCTGGTCGGCGCCAGCCTCGGCTTCCTGTGGTTCAACGCCCATCCGGCCCAGGTGTTCATGGGCGATGTCGGCTCGCTCGCGATCGGCGGCACGATCGGCGCGGTCGCGGTGCTGTCGAAGCAGGAGCTGCTGCTGGTGCTGGTCGGCGGGCTGTTCGTGCTCGAGGCGCTGTCGGTGATCGTCCAGGTGGCGTCCTACAAGACGACCGGGCGCCGGGTCCTTCTCATGGCGCCGCTCCACCACCACTTCGAACTCCGCGGCTGGAGCGAGAACCAGGTCATCGTGCGGTTCTGGATTCTCGCCGTGCTGTTCGCCTTTCTCGGGCTTTCAACCCTGAAGTTGAGGTAGAGGCGTTGGTCGAATCGAGTCGCAGCACGTCCCCGAATTCGGCGCCGCCGGTGTCCGCATGGCGGAGGGCTCTGGTCTATGGGCTGGGTCTGTCCGGCGTGGCGGCGGCGCGGGCGCTTGTCGACCGCGGTATCCATGTGGCGGCCGTCGACGGCCGTGCGGCTTCCGGTCTGGGGTCGGCGGCACGGGAACTCCTGCGGACGGGACGGGTCGAGACGTTGCTCGACGAACGGGCGGCGCTGCCGAAAGGTCTCGACGCTGTCGTGCTGAGCCCTGGCGTGCCGCCGAACCGGCCTCTGCTGCGGAGCGCCCGGTCGGCCGGGACGCCCGTGATGGCCGAAGTGGAACTCGCCTACCGGCTGCTGGAGGCGTCGTCGGCGCCGACGGTGGTGGCGATCACCGGCAGCAACGGCAAGAGCACGACGACCGCGCTCACCGGCGCCCTGCTCGAAGCCGCGGGTTACCCGGTCGAAGTCTGCGGCAACATCGGCACGCCTCTGAGCGCGCGCGTCGACGGACCGCCCGGGCGCGTGTTCGTCGTCGAGCTCTCGAGCTTCCAACTCGAGGCGGTCGACCGTTTCCGTCCCCGGGCGGCGGCGCTTCTGAACATCAGCCCCGACCATCTCGACCGCTACCGCGACGTGGCCGAGTACGCGGCCGCGAAGGCGCGCATCTTCGGCAACCAGGCGCCCGGAGACATCGCCGTGGTGAACGGCGACGACTCCCAGGCGCGCCGGCTCGGGAGCTACCGCGAGGGGGCGTCGGCCCAGGTCAGGCGGCGCTTCTTCTCACGTCTCCGTCAGGTCGAGGACGGGTGCTACCTCGACCGGGACCGCGTGATCGAGGTCGGGCCCGATGTCCAGCGCGAGCTGTTCCGGCTCGACGATCTGGCGCTCGATGGGTTGCACAACGTGGAGAACGCGATGGCGGCCGCGCTGCTCGCGTCGGCTGTCGGCGCCGATCCGCACGGTTTCGCCTCGGGTCTTCGCGGCTTCGGCGGCCTGCCGCACCGGATGCGTCTGGTTGAGACAATAGGCGGCGTTCGCTACTACAACGATTCGAAGGCGACCAACCCCGCGGCGTCGACGCAGGCGCTGGCCGGTTTCGGCGACGGTTCGGTTCACCTGATTCTGGGTGGCCGGGCGAAGGGGGAGGGCGCCGATTTCGCCGAACTGGCGGCGGTGGCAGCCGCCAAGGCCGCGACCGTCTACCTGATCGGCGAGGCCGCCGGCGCGATCGATTCCGTGCTGCTCGACGGCACCGCGCGTCATCGTTGCGGTGCGCTCGAACGGGCGGTCGCGGCGGCGTCCGCCGCGTCGAGACGGGGCCAGAGCGTGCTGCTCTCGCCGGCCTGCGCCAGCTTCGACCAGTTCCAGGACTTCGCCGACCGCGGCCGCTGCTTCGAGCGCCAGGTCAGGGCGCTCGCGGCCTCTCGCGGAGGGGGCGGCGATGGCTAAGAAGCTCGCCATCGACAAGGTGCTCTTCACGGTCGTCGTCCTGCTGGTGGTGGGGGGGCTGGTCATGGTCTATTCGGCCAATCCGCCCGATCCCGACGGCGGCTTCAGACGGCAGTTCGTCACCCAGTTCGCGGCGGCGATCGCCGGTCTGGGGGCGATGCTGGTGGTGATGAACATCGACTACCGGCGCTGGGCCAGACCGTCGCTGGTGTACGCCGGCCTCGGCGTCTCGCTCGGGCTGCTCGGCATCGTACTGGCGTCGCCGCCGATCAACGGCAGCAGCCGGTGGCTGTCCCTTGGACCGGTGACCTTCCAGCCGTCGGAGCTGGCCAAGGTCGCGGTCATCCTCTTTCTCGCGTACCAGATCCACCGCTGCCCCGAGGGGGTCAGCCAGCCCCGGGTCCTCGTGCCCTGTGGAGTCGGCGTCGGCCTGATGACCCTGCTCGTGCTGCAGGCCCCGGACTTCGGCAGCGCCGCGTTGATCCTCGGCATTGCGGCGGTCATGTTGTTTCTCGCCGGGCTCTCCTGGCGCTGGATCGTGCCCGGGTTGCTGGTGTTTCCGGCGCTGCTGGGGCTCTTCATCTGGTCGGAGCCCTACCGCGTGGAGCGGGTCATGGGATTCCTCTCGCCGGAGACCGACCCCTCGGGCAACGGCTTCCAGGTGCTGCAGTCGCTGATCGCGATTGGTTCCGGCGGCGTGACCGGTCAGGGCCTGGGCGAGAGCGCCCAGAAGCTCTACTTCCTGCCGCTCGCGAGTTCCGACTTCATCTTCTCGATCGTCAGCGAGGAACTCGGATTGATCGGCGCCAGCGCGGTGCTGGCCGCCTTTGCCGTTCTCGCCTGGCGGGGCTACGTCGCCGGACTCAGAGCCCCGGACGCGTTCGGCCGGTTTCTCGCCTGGGGCCTGACGTCGGCGGTGCTCATTCAGGCGCTCGTCAACATCAGCGTCACCGTCGGACTGGTGCCGGTCACCGGTACGCCTCTGCCGTTCCTGTCGCACGGCGGATCCTCCCTGTTCATGACCCTGGTCGCGTGCGGCCTGTTGCTGAGTGTTTCGGAGCATGGATGAGCACTGGCACTCACCGGCGAACGGTGGTCTTCTCGGGTGGCGGAACCGGCGGCCATGTGTTCCCTGGCCTGGCAGTGGCCGAGGAACTCCGGCGCCTCGGTTGGCGCACGGCGTGGATCGGGCGCGGGCGGAGCCTCGAGGAACGGTTGGTTGGCGCGGCCGGGCTCGAGTTCAGGGCGTTGCCGGCGCGGGCGTTCGTGGACCGCAGTGCCCCGGAGCGAACGGTCGCCCTCAGCGTTCTGGCGGTCTCCACGCTGCGTGCCGCGGTGCTGCTGCGCCGCCTCGGTGCGTCGGTGGTGTTCGCCACCGGCGGCTATGCCTGCGCTCCGGCCGCCCTGGGGGCCCGGCTGAACGGATCCGGTCTCTACCTGCTCGAACCCAACGCGCACAGCGGGGCCGCGAACCGGATGCTGTCGCGGTTCGCCACGGAGGCGGGGACCGCTTTCGAGTCCGCTGCGAAGCAGTTGGCGTGCGAGACGCGGCTGGTCGGGGTTCCGGTGCGCCGGGCCTTCCGGTGCGCCGGCGAACCGCGGCTGCGGAGCGGCTGTACGCGGGTGCTCGTGCTCGGCGGCAGCCAGGGCTCGGATGCTCTCAACCGACAACTGCCGGGTCTGTTCGCCCGTGCGGCCCGAAGGGCGGCCATCGAGGTCACACACCAGTCGGGACCTTCCCGAGTCGACGACACCCGCGCCCGCTACCGGGAACTCGAGGCCCCGGCCCTGAAGGCAACGGTCGAGGGGTTCATCGAGGACGTCGCCGGAGCGATGGCGGCCCACGATCTGATCGTCTCGCGGGCGGGGGCGGTGACGGTGGCCGAAGTGGCCGCGGCCGGCCGGCCGGCGGTCTACGTTCCGTTACCGCTGGCCGCGGGGCACCAGTGCGGCAACGCGCAGGCGATGGTCGATGCGGGAGCGGCGATCCTGGTCGAGCAGGACGATCTGCGGGGCGATGCGGCCGCGGAGCGATGCGCCGAACTGATCGCGGATCACGCCCGGCTTTCGGCCATGGCCCGCGCTGCGCGCGCCCACGGCCGGGGCGATGCGGCGCGCGCCGTAGCAAAGCGGGTATGCGCGATCGCCGGCGCCCCCGGCGCGGGGAGGACGCGCTGATGCCCCTGTTCCTGCGCACCGCGGGCCTGGAACGGATCCACTTCGTCGGCATCGGCGGCGCCGGAATGAGCGGCATCGCGGAGATCCTGCTCAACTACGACCTCGCGATCAGCGGCTCCGATCTCGAGGCGAGCGAAACGACAGAGCGGCTTGCCGAACTCGGCGCGGCGGTCTTCGTCGGCCACTCGGCGGAGAACGTGGCGCAGGCCGACCTGGTCGTCGTTTCCTCGGCCGTCCCCGCCGGCAACGAAGAGGTCGTTGCCGCGCGCCGGCGCGGCGTCCCGATCGTGCGTAGAGCCCAGATGCTGGCTGAGCTGATGCGGCTCAAGTACGGCATCGCCGTGGCGGGTACGCACGGCAAGACGACGACGACATCGCTCGTGGGCAGCGTACTGACCGGCGCCGGACTCGATCCGACCGTGGTCGTCGGCGGCCGGCTCCGTGTGTCCGGTACGGGAGCACGCCACGGCAAGAGCGACTACCTGGTTGCGGAGGCGGACGAGTTCGACCGCAGCTTCCTCGATCTGGCGCCGGTGGTCGCCGTGATCACGAACATCGATGTCGATCACCTCGACACCTACCGCGACCTGGCGGACATCAAGGATGCCTTCGTCCGCTTCGCCACCCGGGTTCCCTTCTTCGGTCAGATCATCGCCTGCGTCGACGATGCGAACGTGCGGGACCTGCTGCCCCGGCTCGCGGACCGGCGGATCGTCACCTACGGCTTCGACTCGCGGGCCGACCTGCAGGCGCGCGATCCCGAACCCACCGTCTCCGGCGTGCGGTTCGAGGTCGTGGATTCGGCCGCGGGTCGTCTTGGCGTGCTCGAGCTGCCGATGCCCGGTCGACACAACGTCCTGAACGCGCTGGCTGCGGTGGCCGCGGCCCGCGCCATAGGCGTCGACTTCCGGACGGCCGCCCATGTCCTGGCCGGTTTCTCCGGCGTTCACCGCCGTTTCGAGCGGGTGGGCAGTTGGCGGGGAGCGACCGTGGTCGATGACTACGCGCACCACCCGACCGAGGTCGAGGCGACCCTGCGGGCCGCTCGCGAAGTGCTGGATCTCGCTGGAGAAGACGGTCGGCCACGCCGGCTTCACGCCGTGTTCCAGCCCCACCTGTTCAGCCGGACGCGGGACCTGGCGGACGACTTCGGCCGCGCCCTGCTGTTGGCGGACAACGCTCTGGTCACCGACGTCTACGCTTCCCGGGAGAAGCCGCTTCCCGGGGTCGATGGGGGTCTGGTGGTGGCGGCCGCCGCCGGCAGCGGCCACCCCAGCGTCGGAGGTTGCGGTCCCTGGCGTGCGGCGCCTGAGCGCCTCGGTTCGGTGGTTGGGGAAGGAGACATGATCCTCACCCTCGGCGCCGGGGACATCTACCGGTTGGCTCGACTCCTGGTGGCGGAAGAAGAGGACGGAAGATGAGCAGCGGCAAGAGTGGGCTTCCGCTTGCGGGACGCCGGACCGTGCGCCGTCGCCGTCCGCGGCCCGGCGTCTGGTTGGCGATGGGGGTGGGTAAGGTCCTTCTGGGCGTGGCGCCCGTCGTCGGCATCGGCGTATGGCTGGCGACGGCGCCGGTGTTCGACCTGAGGCTTGAGATCGGGGTCGCGACGGGGCCGCGCGTGTCCGAGGAGTGGGTGCGCGACCGGCTTGCCGGCCTGGTGGGACGCAACCTCCCGATGCTCTCGCTGGAACGCGCCGCGGCGCGACTCGAGCACGAGTGGGTCCGTGAAGCGAAGTTGGCCAAGCGGCTCCCGAATGAACTCGATGTGCAGATCGTGGAACACGAGCCGGCGGCCGTGTTCGAGTCCGGAGACCGATCCTGGATCATCGACCGGGCCGGCAGGGCGATCGTGGGATGCGAGCGCGCTGCCTATCTCTGCGGGCGCGCCGGCGCCGAGAGCGCCCTGATTCGCATTTCGATTCAGAGCGCGCTGCTCGGGGAGCGTGTCGGGGAGAGTCCGGCGCGCAACCCCGGCGTCACCGGACTCGCATCGAAGGACGTCTCGGGCGAGGTGCTCGCGCGGACGCTCAAGCGGGCCGTCGATGTCGCCAGCGAGGTGAGGTCGTTCGACTGGGGCCGCGAGGTGTTCGCGATCGGAGTTCTGAGCGACCACGACTATCTGCTCGCGCGCAGCGGGCGGCCGGCGACCGTTCTGGTGCGCGAGAGCGATCTGACCGCCAAGGGCTCGGTGTTCGAGTTGCTGCAGGCGGCGATCAGGGAACACAGCGATCCGGAGGTCATCGACCTGCGGTTCAGAGAGCGAATCGTCCTGTCGACAGAGGCGCCGGGCCCAGGCCGCAATCCCGCCGACGGGTTGAGCAGCGGAGATCCCTCGTAGAGGGGAAGGACGAAACGATGCCTAAGACGGACACACGTCTGGTTGCCATCGATGTCGGCTCGGCGAAGGTCGGCGTGCTGATCGTCGAGCGCACCGAGATCGACGGCGAGCCCGGCCTCAAGGTCGTAGGCGTTGGCAGGGCGCCCAACCGCGGCACGTTGAAGGGCCACATCGTGAACGTCGACGCGACGGTGAACTCGCTGCGGCGGGCTACCGAGGAGGCGGAGACCATGGCGGGAACCGAGATTTCCCGCGCCTTCGTCGGTGTCGGCGGCAGCGACCTGCGCTCCGCCAACAGCCACGGCACGGCCTACATCGACAGCGGTGACCGGGGCATTTCGCGCGCCGACATCGACCTCGTTCTGAACGCTGCCCGGGACGTGCCGCTTCCCCCCGACCGCGAGATCCTGCACGCGATCCCGCAGGAGTTCGCGGTCGACGATCACGGTGGCATAGCGGACCCCCAGGGCATGCTGGGGCGCCGTCTCGAGGCCAAGGTCCACCTGGTCATGGGCCACGCGCCGAGAACCAGGACGCTGATTCGGTGCCTGAACCAGGCGGGCGTGGAGGCGGCCGAGGTCGTGTTCGAGCCGCTGGCCACGGCGGAGGCGGTGCTGCTTCCCGACGAGCGCGATCTCGGCGTTCTGATGCTGGAGATCGGATCCGGCACCTGCGGATTCGCCTTCTTCCACCAATCGGAGGTCCAGCACAGCGGCGTCCTTCCGTTCGGCGCCAGCCACTTCACAGCCGACCTGGCCTCCGTGCTGCGAACTTCGTTCGCCGGCGCCGAAACGCTGAAGCTCCGCGACGGCTGCTGCCTCCACGGTCTGGTTGACGGCGACCAGGGAGTGGCCGTACCGACCGTAGGGGGAGGCGCGACCCGGACGATTGCGCGGGCGAAGCTCGCCGAGATTCTGCAGGCGCGCGCCGAGGAGATGTTCCATCTCGTCCAGGCCGAGATGGAGAAAGCGGGCTGCGCCGATCAGCTCCGGGGCGGCATCGTCCTGACCGGCGGCGGTTCGAAGCTGGCCGGTCTTCCCGAACTGGCCCAGCAGTTCTTCTCGTGCGACGCGCGCTACGGAGTGCCGCTCGGTCTCACCAGCGAGATCGAGGGTCTTGCCGATCCGACGTGGGCTACCGCCGCCGGCCTTGTTCGTTACGCCGTCGCCGCGGAGCAGGCCCGTCTACCGCTCGTGCGCCACGGCGCCGGTCGCGGAGTACGCGGCGTGATGGGCAGCCTGCGACAGATGTTCAGCGATCTTCTTTGATCTTGAGTTACTGAACCGGAGGGTTCGAAAGGGAGAGTGCCATGATTCTGATGGAAGAGCAGCAGCCGGCAATGATGGAGCCGACGATCGACGAGGCGGCTTCCTCCGATGAGAGCTTCGGTCCGGCCAAGATCAAGGTCGTCGGTGTCGGCGGCGGCGGCGGCAATGCCGTCAACCGGATGATCGCCAGCAGTCTGAGCGGCATCGAGTTCATCGCGGCCAATACCGACCTGCAGGCGCTGAGGCGCTGTGAGGCGAAGACGAAGTTGCAGCTCGGCCGCAAGATCACGCGCGGCCTGGGCGCCGGGGCAGACCCGGACATCGGACGCAACTCGGCGCTGGAGGATACGGACAAGATCCTCGATGTGCTGAGCGGCGCCGACATGGTGTTCCTGGCGGCGGGGCTCGGCGGCGGCACCGGCACGGGCGCGGTGCCCATCATCGGTTCGCTGGCAGCCGAGGTCGGAGCGCTGACCGTGGCGGTGGTCACGAAGCCGTTCGCCTTCGAGGGCCGCCGGCGGATGCTGATCGCGGAGCGCGGACTGGAAGAGCTGCACAAGGCGGTCGACACGGTCATCGCGATCCCGAACGAGCGGCTGCTGAGCTTCGTCGATCGGGGCACGTCCCTTTCCGAGGCATTCCTCACCGCCGACGACGTGCTGCGCCAGTCGGTTCAGGGCATCAGCGACCTGATCACGATGCCCGGCGAGGTGAACGCCGACTTCGCGGACGTGCGGGCGATCATGTGCGGTCAGGGGATCGCGGTGATGGGCACCGGCACGGCGTCGGGCGAGAACCGTGCGCTCGAGGCCGCGCAGCGCGCCGTGTCCTCGCCCCTGCTCGAGGACGCCTCGATCGAGGGCGCCGGCGGTTGCCTGATCAACATCACGGGCGGCAGTTCGCTGACGCTCCACGAGGTGGCCGAAGCGGCCCGCATGGTCACCGAGGCGGTGGATCCGAACGCGAACATCATCTCCGGCCTGGTGGTCGACGAGACGATGGACGAGGACATGAAGGTCACCGTGATCGCGACCGGTTTCGCTGAGAATCGGCAGCCTCGCACCGGCGGCCCGGTGTCGAAGCCTGAGGGCGCCGGGACGGAAGACGCCGATTCACCCGAGGGTCTGGCTGCCGGCGGGCAGCCGGCGAGCGCGGCTCTCGAGGGGGACGCGGCTCAGGGCAAGGCCCCCGACGACGCGGGCTTCCGCGATCGCCTGCTGGCCGAGCGCCACAAGATCGATCCGGGCGGTTTCGGACCGAACTGGCGCAACGTCGACGACTACGACATCCCGACCGTGCTGCGAAAGCAGATGGACTGAGTCACATCCGTTCGGGCAACGGCACGCCGAGAATCGCGGCCAGCGCTTCGAGGGCACGCACGAAGATCTGCGTGGCGGCGAGGCGCGCGTCGCGGAGATCGGCGTCCTGCTCGTGCAGGATGGGATGGCGGTGGTAGATGGCGTGGAACTTCTGGGCGAGGTCCAGCCCGTGCCGGGCGATCAGGGACAGTTCCAGCGTGGCCGCCGCGCGCTCGACGGTGTCCTGGCATTGCGAGGCGAGCAGGACCAGGTCCCAGAGATCGTCGGGCCATGCCTCGGCGGGGAGTTCCGCGGCCCGGCGCCCGCTCACTTCCTGCGCCAGACCCTCTTCCACCAGGCGGCGGCGAATGTTTCTGGCGCGCACGATGGAGTACTGCAAGTACGGTCCCGTCTCGCCCTCGAAAGCGGTGGCCTCGTCGATGTCGAAGGCGATGACCCGCGTCGTCGTCGCCCGCGCCATGAAGAAGCGCAGCGCCGCGGTGGCGATCTGGCGCGCCAGAAGCTCGGCGTCCGCGTCGTTCGCTCCACCGGTGCCGGAGTCGCCGCGTCGGGCCGCGATCTCAGCCAGGCTCTTCGCCTCGAGCTGGTCCAGCAGGTCGTCCGCCTTGACGCCGATGCCCTTGCGGCCGGACATCTCCAGCCTCGCGTCGCCGCTGAAGCCGAGTCGTTCCGCGGTCCGGGCGGACAGGGCGACCATCTCGTACGCGAAGTGGATGCTCTCACCGGCTTCGCGCGTGTGGCCGAGGGCTTCGAGACCGGCGCGAACGATCCGTTGCAGGTAGGCCTGACGAGCGTCGATCACGTTGATCACCCGGGTTCCCGCGCCGAAGGCCGGCGCCTGTTCCCGATCCGGGCGGCGCTCCGGACTGGCCGGTCCGGTTTCCCACAAGGGCCCGCCATCGAAGCGGTCGTACTCGAAATCGCGGCCGAGCAGGCCGAACTTCCAGAGCTGGTACGCGATGTCCTTGCCCACGTAGGTCACCGTGCCGTCGGACCGCACGATCACCTTGTCCGGATCCTCGAGACCCTGGAACTCCTCGCTGTCCGACAGCGGCATGACCCAGCAGCCGGCGTTCTTTCCGGTCTCCTCCAACCGCACCGCGCCGCTCTGCTTGAGTTGCTCGAAAGCGGCGACGAAGAAGTCCAGGCGCAGGATCTCGCTTTCCCGGGTCAACAGGTCGTAGCCGATGTCGATGCGCCGCATCGTGGCCAGGTGGCGGTTGACGACCCGCCGCGCGACCAGGCGGCCGGCCTCCGCCCTGCGGCCGTGGCCCGATTCGAGGGCGTGGAGAGTGCGGCGCCGGACCTCGAGCCGTTCGGGGTCCTGCTCGTACCAGCGGCCGACCTCGCTGTAGACGTCCCAGCAGATGTAGTCGAACGGCTCCGGCAGGGCTTCGATGTCGGCCACCGAGCAGCCCCGGACATCGAGGAACCCGACCACCACGTCGGCGACCTGGACGCCGGTGTCGTCGATGTAGTTCTGGATTTCGGTCGCGCGTCCGAGATTGCGGAGCGCACGCGCCAGGACATCGCCGAGTACCGCGTTGCGCAGGTGGCCTATGTGCGCCGCCTTGTTCGGATTGATGTTCGTGTGCTCGACGATAACCTTGGCGGGCTGATCGACCTTGGCGGCCTGCTCGACCTTGGCGGGCCGGTCGGAACCCGTGGAAGGCGCCACCGGCGCCGCGTCGAGCATCGCGGCCGCGAACCCGGTCCGGTCGAGGTGGAAGTTGACGTAGCCCGGGCCTTCGACGGTGACCCGGTCGAACCCCGGCGGCAGCTCCATGGCCTCGACGAGACGCTCCGCGATCGCGCGTGGCGCCTGGCGGAGTTCGCGCGCGAGGTGAAGAGCGCAGGGACTCGCGAGGTCGCCCAGCCGCCGCTGGGGCGGTACTTCGATGATCGGGTCGTGATCGAGTCCGAAGACGCTGGAGAGGGCGCCTCGCAGCGCGTCGGCGACCATGGATCTCCTGCGCTGCAGCATCGGAGTCCGCAGTCTAGGAGTCTTACCGAAGCTGGGCAAGGGCTCCGGTAACATGTTCGTCGATTCAGGGAGCGCCGTGAACGAGAATCGCCATAGGCCGGTCCGTCTGGCCCGACTCCCACCGGAACGCAGCACCTGGTTGGCGCCATGACGAGTCGCAAGCGGCTGCTGCCGCCGACCACGCCGGAGTCGCTTGTGGCTCGCCGCGTACTCGTGCTGGCGCCCCACTACGACGACGAGGTGCTGGGGTGCGGCGGCCTGATCCTGCAGTTGGCCGCGGGCGGCGCCAGGGTCGCGTGCGCCTTCATGAGCGACGGTTCGGGCGGCGTGGAGGGACCGGCGGAGGGGTTCACCAGAGACGAGTACTCCAAGCGGCGAGGGGTGGAAGCGGATGCGGCCGCCAAGGTGCTCGGCATCGACAGCGTGGAGCATCTGGGCTCGCGCCACGGTTTGAGAGATGGCGCCCTGACCTCCTCCCTGGACCAGTTGACCGGCCACATCGAAGCGCTGCTCCAGCAGCACACGCCGGACCTGGTGCTGGCGCCCTCGCCCCTCGAAGTGACGTCCGATCATCAGACGACGTTTCGCGCTCTGCACGAAGCCCTGATCAACCGCCGCCGGGGACGTACGGAGGGGGGCGAACCGCTCTGCAGCCAGGACGACGACTCGTCGCCTGGCGATCTGGCGCTGCGAGTTCTCTGCTACGAGGTGAACCACCCCTTCTATCCCGACCTGCTCGTGGACGTGACGGCCGAACTGGAGGCGGTCGCCGACGCGATGTCCCACTATCGAAGCCAGTTGGAACGCCACGACTACATGGGCGCCTGTCGAGGCCTGCGTCGCTACCGGTCGCTGAGCCTGCCGGATCCATGTCGCTACGCCGAGGGCTACTGCCGGTTGAAGGCCGGCGACTTCGCCACCCGGAGCCCGGCGCAACTGATCGCGCACCTGGGCGGGGCGCCTTCGGTGGTCGAGGTCGCGTCGCCCCGCCGGGTGTCGATCGTGGTCCGGACGTACAACCGGCCGCGGCGGCTGGCGGAGGCACTGGACAGTCTGGCGCAGAGCTCCTACCGCAACGTCGAGCTGGTGCTGGTGAACGACGGCGGGCGGCGCCCGGAGGTGGCCGAGGGCTTTCCGTTCGATGTGCGTCGCGTCGACCTGGATCGCAACCGCGGCCGGGCGGCCGCGGCCCAGGCCGGGGTGGAGGCGGCTTCGGGCGACTGCATCGGCTTTCTCGACGACGACGACCTGCTGGCGCCCGAGCACCTCGAAACACTCACGGCGCTGTTTTCGGGCGATGTCGAGGTGGCCTACGGCGATGCAGCGGTGGTCAGCTACCGGCCGGGAACGGGCGGTTGGGTGGAGTGCGGGCGCAGGCTTCCCTACAGCCGGGACTTCGACCGGGGAATCCTGCTGCTCGACAACTACATCCCGTTCCACACGGTGCTGATGGCGCGGGAGGCGGTCGAACGGGCGGGACCCTTCGACGAAGGGTTGCCGATCTTCGAGGACTGGGACCTGCTGATCCGGTTGTCGCGGTCAACGGACTTCGTCCATATCGCGCGGACGACCTGCGAGTACCGTCACTTCCTGGGCGGTACGGCGGACGGCGCCCCGGGAGGCCATGCGCTCGGTGGGGCGGCCTCCGGCCGCGGCGATTTCGAGGCGCTGAAGGCGCGGGTGCTGAGCAAGCACGCGGCTGAACTCGACTCGGGCTCGCTGGCGGGGGCGGTGACCCGGATGCGGCGTCAGGCGGTGATGGCCGGCGAGGCGGCGCGGGCGCAGATTCGCGACCGCGAGGCGGAGCTCGAACAGATGCAGGCGGAGCTCGAACAGATGCGGGCGAGGATCGAACAGATGCAGGCGAAGATCGAACAGATGCAGGCGAAGAGCGAGAGCCTGCGGGCCTGGGAACGGGAGTTGGAGTCGTCGCACCGGGAACGCGGCGTCGAGATCGAGCGGTTGCAAGCCCTGGAGCGGGAACTGACAGCGTCGCACGGGGAGCGCGAAGTCGAGATCCACCGGCTTCACGGTCGCGAGCGGGATCTGCAGGCCGAGATCGAAGCCATGAAGGCGACCCGGGCCTGGCGACTGCACGAACGCATGCTGTCTCTGCGCGATGCGGGTAACTGACGGCTGGCCGTTCGGGAACGCATGAGGGCGACTGGAGGTAGCCGTTGACGCGTGTCGCCCTGGTGTGCAGCGAGGCGCTGGGAGAACGCGCGGCCGGCATCGGCATCCGCTACCTGGAGATGGCCCGCCGTCTTCCGGATTTGGGATTCCAGGTCGTGCTGGTGTCTCCCTGGCGCTCCGGGCAGTCGCCCCACGTCGGGTCCGGGCCGGCTGAGGTTCGTCGGTTCGATTCCGCGCCGCTGCCCGAACTGCTCGAGGACTGCGACGCCGCCGTGGCCCAGGGACAGTTGGCCAACGACGTGCTCCATGAGCTACCCGGGTTGCCGACCGCGATCGATCTCTACGATCCGTTCCTGGTCGAGAACCTGACCCATTTCGACACCCTGGGACTCGACCCCTACCGGAACGACCACCGGACCTGGGTCCATCAACTGGCTCGCGGCGACTTTTTCCTCTGCTCCTCGTCCGAACAGCGCACCTACTACCTGGGCTTCCTGACCGCTCTGGGGCGGGTGAACCCACACCGCTACCGCGACGATCCGAGTCTCTCCGGCCTCATCGCCGAGGCGCCCTTTGGAGTGCCGGATCGGTTGCCCGAATACCGGCCGCTGTTGCCGCCCCGGGTCGCGGGCGAACGGCGGCTGCTGTTCGGTGGCCTGTACGACTGGTACGACCCGGCGCCTCTGCTGGAGGCCTTCGGCTCGCTGTCCGAGGCGAACGCGCGCCTCCTGTTCGTTCGGCAGCCTCCGGGGGCGCAGGCGCCTCAGCGGCTGCTGGCGGAAGTGGAGGCGCAAAGTCGGCGTCGGGATCCGGACCGCATCGGTTTCCTCGACTGGGTTCCGTTCGAGCGACGCTACGACCTGCTGCGTGACGTGGACGCGCTTGCCGCCTGCCATCGACCCGGACTGGAAACCGACCTGTCGTTGCGCACCCGGTTCGTCGATGCCCTCGCGGTCGGCTGTCCGGTGCTGACCACCGAGGGCGGCACAGTGCCCCGTCTGCTGCGGGAATGGGGCGCCGGACTTGTCGCCCCGTGCGGCGATGTCGACGCGCTCAGAGCGGGTCTCGTGGAACTCGTCGCCGGCGGACCGGAAGTCGAGGCGCGGGCTCGTCGCGGCCGGGAGCGGGCCCTGGAAACGTTCTCCTGGGAGCGCAGCCTGGCTCCGCTGGCGGCCTTCCTGGAGTCGCCGCGGGTCGATCCCACCAAGGAGGAGTTCGCCTTCCGGCCGTCCACCGCGGCCCCGGCCGACGAACTGGGGTTCCGGCTGCGGCGCTGGCTTCGGACGCGTCTGGCGGGAGCGCAGGCGGCCGGCAGATGATGAGCGGCCCTACCGCCGATCGGAAGCGGATCGACAGCGTCGACGTGCTGGTGGTGAGCTGGAACGGCCGCCACCACCTGGAGATCCTGTTGCCGGCGCTCGAGGCCCAGCGGGTTCCCGGCGTCGCGGCGAAGGTCAGGGTGTTCGACAACGGGTCCACCGACGGCACCGTGGAGTGGGTTCGATCCGAGCACCCGCGCGTGCAGGTGCTGGCGAACCCGACCAACATCGGCTTCAGTGCTGCGAACAATCGACTGGCGAAGAAGAGCAGCGCCGGCGCCTTGGCGCTGGTCAACAACGACACCCGGCCGCGGCCGGACTGGTTGGCCCAACTGGTCGCGGGGTTGGACGAAGCGCCGGCCGACGTAGCGGCGGTTTCCGGCTGCATTGTCGACTGGAAGGGCAACCGCCTGGACTTCGGCCGGGGCGTGATGACCTTCGACGGCCACGCGTTCCAGCTCGACTACCACCGGCCCCTGGCAGGGGTCGAGATGCCGGAAGAGGGCAGTGAGCTGCTGTTCCCATGTGGAGGAAACATGATCATCCGTCGTGACGCGTACCTCGCGGCGGGAGGCTTCGACGAGACGTACTTTGCCTACCTGGAGGACGTCGATCTCGGTTGGCGGCTGTGGTCGGCTGGAGAGCGTGTGCTGTCCGCGCCGCGGGCGGTCGTCCACCACCGCTCGATGGCCACCAGCAAGCTGCTGGGGAACGCCAACCGGGGACTGCTGTTCGAGCGCAACGCCTACCTGACCGCGTTCAAGAACTACGATGCGGAGCTTTGGCCGCAACTGATGCCGGTCGTGCAGATGACGCTGATCGCCCGTGTCCAGTACCTGCTCGCGAATCGCAACCCCCACGGTCGGGAGTTGGCTGTCGACCCGTACGGCGCCCCGGTGGACGGGCACCCCGGAGCTCCCGCCGGAGGCTTTGGCGGGGCGGGCGCCGGTGGCGGCCCGGGGCAGCGGAAGATCGTCGGCGCCGGGCCGCGCGACGTCTGGGAGCGGCTGCGGTCCGTCGTCGCACTCCGCACCAGGCTCAGGCGGTTCGCGCGGCCGCACGGCGGACTTCCCGATGGCGTGCCTGCCATTGTCGACGAGCAGACTCTGGCGCAGTTGCGGGCGGTCTCTTCGATCGTCCGCGGACTCGACGGCGCGGCGGAACGCCGGCGCCGGATCCAGGCCAGGCGCCGCCGGCCTGACGCGGAGATCTTCGAGCGTTTCCCGCTCTACCTCGTGCCCACCTATCCGGGCGACGAAGAACTGTTCGGGAGCGTCGGCTTCGAGTCCCTGTGGCCGGAAGGGCTGATTCTGGTCCGTCGCAGCCTGGAGGAGGTCATGGAGGTGGAGCGTTGACCCGGCCGCCGGCCTGGACCGTCGTCATCCCCACGTACAACCGCCTTGCGGCGCTCAAGGAGGTTCTCGCGGCGTTGGAGAGTCAGGAGGGTCCGCGATTCGAAGTCCTCGTGGTGAACGACGGCAGCACCGACGGCACTGCCGTGTGGCTGGACGAACGTGCCGCCGACCGCGACGGCGCCGAGCCCGGGTTGCGGGTCATCCACCAGCAGAACCGGGGGCCGGCTGTCGCGCGGAACCGGGGGGTGATGGCGGCGCGGGGGCGTTGGGTGGCCTTTCTTGGTGACGACACTGTCCCCTCGCCGGGATGGCTGGCCACGCACGACCGGGTCCAGAACGGGGATCTCGCGTGCTCCGTTCGGGCCTCGGGCGGCTGCGTCGGTGTCATCGGCCGTACGGACTGGCACCCGCGCATGCGCCGCACGCCCTTCCTCGACTACATCAACGAGCAGGGACTTCAGTTCGGATTCGCCCTGATCGAGGACCAGGACGACGTGCCGTTCAACTTCTTCTACACGTCGAACCTGTCGGTCGACCGGGAGGCGATGGCCGCCGAGCCGTTCGATCCGGCGTTTCCTTTCGCGGCCTGGGAGGACGTCGAGGCGGGCTACCGGCTCGCGGCGCGTGGCCTGCGGCTGCTCTACCGGCCGGCGGCCCGCGTCGCGCACGACCACCCGACCGATCTGGCTCGGTTCGCGCAGCGGCAGTACCGGTCGGGATACTCGGCGATCGTGTTCTTCCGGCGCCACGAACAGCTCGGACCCTTTCTGGGGTTGCAGAACGGCAAGCCCCCCTCGGCCGGAGGCGCCGGGGAGCGAGCTTTGCTGTGGGCCCAGGAGCGGCTGGCGCGCGCGTTGCAAGGTATGCCGGTCAGACTGCCACGGCTTTGGGAGAAGACGATGCGACATCACTATCTGGAAGGACTGAGGAACGGCTGGTCCGACGGCGTCGGTCTGGACCAGGGAGGCACACCATGAAAGGACACGGCTGCAGCGCAATGATTCGTCGGAGGTCGGCGCCGGCGGTTGCTCTGTTGTCAGGCCTCGCGTTGGCCGGCGGCGCGGCGGCGGCGCCGGGCGCGCGTGGCAGCGTGGCCTCCGTCGCTCGTGCGGTCGCGGTCTCGGCGCCGGTCGGCCTCGACGCCGGCGAGCGCGGCGAACGCCGGGACGGTGCTCGCGAGGGACGCCGAAGCCGGTCCCGGGCGGTCTACCGCCCCTACTACGGTTCGTTCGGCTGGTACGGCGGCTTCGGTTCCTTCTGGCCGTACTACTTCTCGCCTTACGCCTTCGGCCAGTACGGTCCCTACGCCCGGGGACCGGGTCCGGTCGGCTTTGCTGTGCCGAACGCGGGCGCACTGGATATCAACACCAGACCCAAGAAGGCGTCCGTCTACCTCGACGGCGAGCTGATCGGGCGCGTCGACTCGTTCGACGGCTTCCCCCGGTATCTCTGGTTGCGCGAAGGCAGCTACCGGTTGGCGATCTTCATGGAAGGCCATGAGACCCTGGAACGGAAGATCAGCGTTCGTCCCGGCCTGGTGATCAAGATCGACGAGGATCTGGCGCCGGGCAACGCTGTTCAGCCGCAGCCGCCCGCGCCCGCCCTTGTCGCCGAACGTGTCGCCGAACGGGATGCGCCTGCCGGTGAGTCCTGGAGGATCGAGAACCGCGGCCAACCGATCGAGCAGGATCAGCGCGGCGAGCCGTCGCGCCTGATGGTCGAGGTGCAGCCCGCCGACGCGGTCGTGTACCTGGACGGGCGGCTGTTGGGGAGCGGCGCCCAGCTCGCGAATCTCCATTCGCCTCTGATCATCGACCCGGGCGCCCACCGCCTGGAGGTGACCCGCCCGGGCTACGCGTCCGCGGTGCGGGCGTTCGAAGTCACCAAGGGTGAGGACGTTTCGCTGCGCATCGAACTCCGGCAGGAGTGATGCGAATTGGCGGCCTGTGAAGCCGTGTACGGCATCCGCTTGGACATAAAAAGGTCGGCATGTTACCATGACTTGTTGTGGCCCAAGAAATCGCGAGGCCCGCGCAGGCGCCGATCGGCGCGGCGGCTTGGGCTGCGGCGCGTCCGGTTGAGCCCCTCCGAGTCCTGATCCCTTCGCCGCTCGGGTCCTTGGGGCTCGAGTTCATGGGTCGGTTCGTGACCCGTCTGGTCATCGATCCGGGGGACACGGAGAAGGCCCTGTTCCCCTCGCTCGGCGTGGTGAAGACGACCGACTTCATCGACGAGGCGCTGGGCCGCCTGTCCGAGTACTTTGCCGGCGCGCGGCGCACTCTCGATCTGCCCTACGACCTGGACCGGATCGGACTGGACGCCCTCTCGCGGCGGATCTTCCAGGAGACAGCGCGGATTCCCTACGGCGTGACCCGCACCTACCGCAACGTGGCGACTTCGTCCGGCCGCACCGGGGCGTATCGGCTGATCCGGTCGAAGCTGATGGCCAACCCGTTGCCGATCCTCGTGCCGTGCCACCGTGTCGTGCCGCGGCGGAGCGGCCCGGGTTCCTACGTCGGCGGCACGGAACGCAAGGCCCAGTTACTCGCCCTGGAGCGGAGCAACGCGGCCACCTAGGGCTCTCCTGGCATCCTCCCAGATCGCCTCGAGAGCCTGGTCGAAACCGCGCCGCGGATTCCAGCCCAGGGCACGGAGGCGGCGCCCGTCACCGCAGAGAACGGGAACGTCCGCGGGCCTGAGGCGGTCGGGATCCTCGCGGATTTCGGTCACAACGCCGCTGATCTCGATCAGCCGCCGGAGCGCCGCGGCCAGTTCGATCGCTTCGCCGCGCGCGATGTTGTAGGCGCGGCCCGGTTCGCCGCGCTCGATGAGGATGGCGTAAGCGTCCGCGCCGTCGTCGACGTGGATGAAGTCGCGGCGTGCAGTCAGGTTGCCGACACGGAGCACAGGTTCCTTCCGCCCGGCCTCGATCTCGGCGAGTTGCGCCGCGAAGGAGGGCAGCGCGAACCGCACACTCTGGCCGGGGCCGATCAGGTTGAAGGAGCGCACAGCGATGGCGCCCTGGCGGAGGGTCAGCCGCTCGACGGCAGCCTTGGTCAGCGCATAGGGAGACGGGGGGCGGAGGCGCCGCTCCTCGCCGACGGGAAGTTCGCTCTCGGGCACCCGGCCGTAGGCCTCGGCGCTTGAGGCGACGATCAGGCGGCACGAGTCGGAAACCGCCCGCGCCGCGGCGGCGACGAACTCGGAACCCTCCACGTTGACCCGGTAGTAGTCGTCGATTCGCTGCCAGGAGGCGCCCACATTTGAGAGCCCGGCGAGGTGCACCACCGCGTCCGGCACGTGCTCCTGAAAGACGTCTTCCACCGCGTTGCGGTCGCAGATGTCGAGTCCAACCCAGTTGAGTCGATCGTGCAGCGGGGTAGAGGCCGGGGCGGCGCCGGGGTCATGGCAGGCGATGACGGTGGCGCCGCGTTCGAGCAGCCGGGGCACAAGGCGCCCGCCGACGAAGCCCTCCGCGCCGGTGACGAGAACGCGGGTCACGACTCGGCCTTGCCTTGCCGCAGGCGCTCGAAGTACTCGTCGAGGCCGGGCCGCCAGCCCTCGACTTCACGGTTCGTCAGGGCCTCGAAACGTGCCGTATCCAGGACGGAGTACGCGGGTCGCGCGGCCGGCCGGATCAGCTCGGAGGACTCGATGGGAGTGATCGGCACGTTCAGTTCCAGGGCATCGGCGATGGCGAGGGCGAAGCCGTGCCAGGACGTCGACGGCCTGTTGCAGTAGTGGACGATACCGGAGACGCCGGCGGAGGCGAGATCGACCAGAGCCCGCGCGAGGTAGGGGGCGTAGGTGGGGCAACCGACCTGATCGGACACCACCCGCACCGGCGCGCCCTGGCCGATGCGCGAAGCGATCGCCGAAACGAAGTTCCGGCCCTCGGGGCCGAACACCCAACTCGTGCGGACGACGAGCCCGCCGGCGCCCTGAACAGCCCGCTCGCCGCGAAGCTTCGAACGGCCGTAGGCGGTTTGCGGCGCCGTGGCGTCACCTTCGCGGTAGGGTCGCCGGCCGCGGCCGTCGAACACGTAGTCGGTGGAAACGTGGATCAGGCGGCAGTCGGACGGCAGGGCCGCCGCCAGCCGCGCAGGCGCTCTGCCGTTGACCTCCATGGCCAGATCCAGGTTGCCTTCGCAGCCGTCGACATCCGTGTAGGCCGCGCAGTTGTAGACGGCGCGGGCGCCGAACCGGGCGGCGAGCGCTACGGTCGCCTGGGTATCGCAGAGGTCCGCTCGGCCACGGTCGGCGGCCAGCACTTCCGGGCCACGCCGCCGGAGTTCGTCGGCCACCTCGCGCCCGAGTTGGCCCGCTGCCCCCAGCACCACCGCCCTGGGAGCGCCGTCACCGGTGCCCCCGATCACAGCGTTTCGCTCTGGCCGCCAGTGATGTCGAAGAAGGCGCCGACGCTCTTGAGCGTCACCAGCAGCCGGTACTGGGTGTCCTGGCGCCGGCTGGTGCGGAAGTTGGCGACCTCGAGGCGGAGGCCGAAACAGCAGGCCTGGTAGTCGATGACATGGCGCTGAATCTGCACGATCCTCTGTTCGATGTCGTAGCTCACCATGGTGTTCAGCCGCAGCTTGCTGGGGATCAGCTCCAGGCCGGCCGAGACCTGAGCGTGGTGGCGGCGCGTCCTGTCCAGTTCGGGGTTTCGGCGCACGGCCCAGCGAAGACCGAGCGAACTGGTGTCGCCGACGCCGAGGGTCGCCGAGATCCCGGTCGAGGAGAACTGGGAGAACAGGGTGTCGTAGAGCGCGTCGAAGCGGATGCCTGTGCGCCGGGACGGATTGAACCGCAGCAGGGTGCCGATCGGACCGTTCTGGCTCGTGAGGGAGCGGTCCAGCGAGCGGAGCAGCGGTTTCTCGCTGTCGAGCGACAGGTCCCGGAAGAACTCGACGGACAGGATCTCGAAGGCGCCGCCCTGTTCCGGATCGGCCGGCTTGGCGAGCAGGCGGTTGAACAGGCTGAACCGGGCGACGTTGCGTCCGCGCAGGTTGTCGATCTCGTCGAACAGTGGGATCCGGAAGCGGTCGTCGAAGTCATCGAAGTAGGCGTAGACGACGCGCGGCTCGATCACGTGCTTCATCCGCGAGAAGCGCCCGCCCTCCCCGAGCTCGAAGATGCGCGAGAACCCCGGGCCGACGATCTCGGCGCGCGCGGTGGGAACGAGCCGCATCAGGTCCTCGCCCCGGAACTCCGTGTCGGACATGGCTGCCCGCCGTTCCTGGGCGCTCATCAGGCTGTCGCCGTACCAGGTCAGTTGACCGCCGGCGGTGAGCGACAGGGACAGCCAGGTCGCCACCGGTATGGGAACGCTGATCTCCGGTGCCAGATTGGCACGCGCGTAGCGGCCGGTGCGCCGCGCTGAGCGGTTCGTGTCGAGATAGTGCAGCGCACTCTTCAACTGCAGGTAGAGAGGCGATTCGCCCAGCCGGGTGGAGCGCAGCTTGTACTCGATCTCGGGCAACTGGCGAAGCTGGACCTCGCGCTCAGCCGAGATGAACGTCTTGCGTTGATCGAGCTGGAGGTTGAGGGACTGGTTGCCCCAGTTCCGGCTCACGAAGGCGGTCGAGTAGAGCTGACGCCGGCTGTTGCGGTCGACCCGGCGTTCGAAGTCGCGGAAGAAGTCGAAGTCGGACACATCCTCGAAGCGCACCACGCCGCGGAAGCCACCGGGCAGGTCCTGCGACTGGTGGGTCCAGCGCATCCGCCAGCGCTTCTCATCCCGCTCCGTGTCGTCGATCGCGTAGCCGTCGAAGATGCCCTCGGTCCCCTCGCTGGGCCGGTAGCGGAACTCGGTTCCCGCGCCCCAGAAGGGCCTCTCGGAGAGTGCGTTCTCGGCGCCGGCCGGCGCGCCCGCGTAGAGGTCGACGTTGAAGGTGGCGTCGTAGCTCCTGTTGATCGCCCAGAAGTAGGCGATGCCGAGGGAAGGGCCGCGACGGGTTGAGAAGCCGGGCTTCGGCATCAGGAAGCCGCTGACCCGGGAGCTCTTCACCGGCCACAGCATGTAGGGCAGGTAGACCAGCGGCGCCTTCTTGGCGCGGAACGACACGCCGCGGGTCTTTGCGTAGCCGTTCGCGTTCACGTCGACCTTCCTGGCGCGGAAGCTCCAGTCCGGGACCTCGCCGTCCTCGACCTCACAGGCAGTGAACTGGGCGTCGAGGATCGTGAAGCGGTCCTCGCTCAGCTTGTGCACCGCGGCGCCGGTGAAGAAGTAGTCGGCGCCGAGGTTGCCCTCGACCTCGAAGATCGAGGCCGTTTCGGACGTCAGATCGAGTTCGAGGCGTGACCCCCGGAAGACTTCGTTGCCGTGGATGAGAACGACGGACCCATCGGCCCGGATCCGTTCGGTTTCCTGGTCGTAATACAGATTGTCGCCCCACGCCCGGTAGTCGCGAAAGCGGACCGAGAACCCGCCCGACAGGGTGTGTTCTCCCGGTTCCCCGATCGGGCCCTGCATGGCGCCGGCCCAGCCGGCGAGTTGGCCGCCGCCGGCCTCGTCCTCGATGCTGAACGTGAACTCCGATGAGTCGGCTGGCTGGGGTGGACCGGGGTCGGGTGGCTCTTCGGCGGCGGCCGGTTCGGCGTCGGCCGATTCGTCGGTGGTCGGCTCGGACGACTCCTCGTCGACCGGCTGCGCCTCGTCGGGCTGCTCCTCCGCCGCGGACGGCGCAGGCTCCTGAACCGGCTCCTGCGCCGCGGCTACGGCGGCGAGCACGCAGCCGAACGACAGTGCGACGGTCAGGCGCGCGAAGTCAGCGATAGACATTGCGACGGTGGCCGACCTTCACACATCGTTGTACCCGAGCAGTTTTCGGCAGCCACGGGGCCTGGGATTCTCTGCCAGGGCAAGCATCGCGGCGGCGACACGTTGCTGAGTCGCTCGTTCCAGTCGGGCGAGGCGCCGTTCCGCGGTGCGGCTGATCTGGACTTCATAGGTCGCCATCGAGCCCCAGCTCGGCGAGCGCTTCCGTCAGGGGGCGCGTGGGCTCGTGGCGGATCCGCTTCAGATCGTCGATGTCCTCGAGTTCTTCCAGGCGGTCGATCAGCGCCTCCTGGATGAAGTGATTCATCACGATCCCATTTGAACGGCAGTAGCTCTCTACGGCGCGCTTGAGGACGGGATCGATGCGGGCACTGATCTGGACCGTCTCCATGCCGCCAATGCTAGCAATTGCTATGCCGAGCGGCATGCCGGTCGGCGGTGGCCCCGTGCAGTTGACAGGCCTTGGCGGCCCGCTTCAGAGTGACGTTGCTGTGCGCTTCCTTGGCATCGACATGGGCGAGAAGCGGGCCGGTGTCGCGGTCGGCGATTCCCGGGTCGGGGTCGCGGTGCCGCATTCGACGCTGCGGCGCACCAGCGACCGGCAGTTGATCGCGGAGCTCAAGGCGTTGGCTGTCGAGTCGGACACGGACGTACTGGTGGTTGGCGAACCCCGGCGCCTGGATGGCTCGGTCGGACCGGCGGCGGAACGGGCGCGGGCGTTTGCCCGCAAGCTGGGCAAGGCCTGCGAGCTGCCGGTGCGCACCGTCGATGAATCCTTGACCTCGGTCGAGGCGGAGCGCCGGTTGCGGGCGGCGGGAGTCGATCCGCGGCGTCATCCGGAGCGGGTGGACGCGGTCGCGGCCCAGATTCTCCTTCAGGAAGCGCTCGACTTGGAGCGCGGATGAGGAACGTGCCCGGACGACGCCGGCGGCGCCTGCTCTGGTGGTCCGCCGGCGCCGTTGTCGTCGCCCTGGCTGCGCTGGCCGCGGGCGCGGCCGGCCTGGTCGCATGGGCGGACCGGGAGCTCGAACGGCCGCGAGGGGCCGACACCGTGGACGTGGTGATCGAACGCGGCACGCCCCTGGTCTCGATCCTCGACGAGTTGTCGGCGGCCGGCGTGATCGGGGATCCGCTGCTGGCGCGTCTCCACCTCGAGTACCGCCGGCCGGAGGAGACCCTGCAGGCGGGCGAGTACCGCTTCGAGCAGCCGATGAGCACGGTAGACGCCCTCGACCGGGTGATCCGCGGCGAGGTCGTGACCTATCCGGTCACCGTGGTCGAGGGCCTGACCCTGCGCGAGACGGCCGAACGGTTGGTGTCCGAAGGATTCGGCGACCTCGACGCGTTTCTTGCCGCGATGTCCTCACCGGCGCTGATCACGGACCTCGACCCGGCCGCTGAGTCGCTGGAGGGATACCTCTTTCCCGACACCTACGCCTTCGCCGCCGGCACAGGCGAAGGCGAGATCGTCGAAACGATGGTCCGTAACTTCCGCCGGCGCGCAGAGGAGCATCTCGGTCCGGCGTCGCGGAACGGCCTCGACGTCCGTTCCCTGGTCACGCTGGCGAGCATCGTCGAGAAGGAGGCCGGCGCTATCTCTGAGCGGCCCCTGATCGCTGCCGTCTTCCACAACCGCCTCGCCCGCGGCATCGGCCTCTACGCCGATCCAACGATCATCTACGCCCTGAAGATGGCCGGCGCCTGGGACGGCAACCTGCGCCGCCGGGACCTGGAACTCGATTCGCCCTACAACACCTACAGGTATCCCGGACTCCCACCCGGCCCGATCTGCTCGCCGGGCGAACACAGCCTGCGCGCCGCGGCCTTGCCCGCCGACGTTCCCTACCTCTACTTCGTCAGCCGCAACGACGGCACCCACGTCTTCGCCGAGACCCTCGCCGAGCACAATCGGAACGTCGCGAGGTGGCAGGTCCGCTATTGGCGTGAGCGGCGGGCGGCGGAGCGGTAACGGCTGGCTGCTCCGCCACTGGGTGCGCCGGCCTGCCATCCGTGCGCCCGATGACGGGCGCACGGACTGGTTCACGGGTGGCGCGGATCGCGCCACCCGGGTTCTGGCCGGCATCCGACGAAAGAGGGCCTTACGGCTTCGGTAGGCAACGAGGGTGCAAGCCGCCCTGGATGGCCCGCCGGCTGGCGGAAGCAGTCACTCCTTGGCGTCGTCGGGCGCCGTGAGCGCTTCCTGCCTCTCGGGCTCGATACGCTTGGCGGGATAGCTCACGTAGGTGCGCCCCGAGGTTCGCTGGACCTCCCTCAGGTGCTTGAAGAGACCTTCGACCGTGCCCCCGTGCTTCGCGAATAGGCTTGCCCGCACGGCCCGGACCTCTTCCACGATGGGGTCCTTGTAGGAAGTCATTCCTCGATCTCCAGGAGTTGTTCGGGTGTGCAGATCGCCGTTAGGCGGTAGCCCGCGCCGCGGCAGGCCCGCTCGATCGCGGCGCGGACAGGCGCGTTCGCCATGTGGCGCAGATTCCATATTACCAAGTAGTCAACGCTAGATCGAACCGGCTGCTGGCCGACAGCCACCACTCCTGCGTGACCTGCTGGTGCGCCGCCGTCACGATGTCGCGCGACGGCTTCGCGGTCAGATAGCTGACGACCGTCGTGTCGACGTAGACCCTGGGTTTCACGATGGAGTGTGGGGCCATCCCGCCCGCTTACTCGATGACTACGGGGATCCGGTCTGCCGTCTTTCCCGCAGTGAACTCCGCCACGTAGCTTTCGAAGCGGTTCTGCACGAGCCGATGATCGAGGCTGCCGAGCGCCGGGATGCTTGCCGCGATGCGGTGGGGCAGAGGGTCCATGGTCACGCGTCGAACACCGGTCCGACCGACGGCAGGCGGTTTTCGACCTCGCCGCTTCGATCTAAGCGCTTCGCCTGGTCCTCGTATGTTCGGGCTATCCCCTCAAGGATGCGGCGCATTCGAGGGTACTCGACCATGTCGGCCGCCAGCTCCCGATACGTCTTAGCCATGGCCCGGTCCTGGTCGCCGCCTAACTCAAGACTCATCGTTACGCCGCGGGCGTTGTATGCGCCCGTTCGAAACCCCAGGTCGACATCGTTGGATGCCACCCACTCGATGGCCTCCGCCACCTCCATTCGCGGCCTAGCAACACCGTCCTCGGCGGAGGCTCGAGCCAGCCACTCGCCGATCATGAGGTCACCCACAGCGGCTCGGTCGAGGTCCGCACACTGGCTTCGGGCGTCGACCAACCACGCCTTGAGCTCCTCCACGTTCAGTTTGCCGTCGCGGCTACCTGGAGTGACATCGACGTGCATTAGGACCTCGCGCGCGCTTGTTCCCACTGCGGCCCGTTGCTCTGGATCTTCCACGATCCACGGAGATCGATCCTCGTCCTCGTTCTTGGGGCGGAAGGCAAGGGCGACCAACTGCGTGAAGAGGCTGGGCGACTCAAGGAGCCGTCTCTGGAGATTGGGACAGCCGTGGCTCGTGTGGCGAAGGAGCCGCAGAAACGCGAATTCGATCTCAGCAAGCTCCGACACCTTGACGTCGGCGCGACTTGCCAGGTGTTCAAGGGTCCGGCCGAGCATGTGGCCGTTTGGCTGGGGATCGCCGCCGTACTTCGCCAGAGCCCGAAGTAGACGCAGGATGTGCTGTGTCTCGATAGCCGGGAGCCGGTACGAGACCGTGCCGAATGCGACGGCGGGTCGCTCGGCCTCTATCAGCCTCTCGATCAACTCTCTTAGCTCATCGGGGCTGTCCGCGTGGCGGCCTGGCTCCACTTGCTGCCAGTAGGACTTGCCGAATTGCTCGTCCTCCCCGCCGAGCAGACGCCACGTCTCGCTCCGAAACGGCATAGCGAGAAGCAGTTTCAGCCGCGCCGCGCCGCCGGCGCCCCGCTGACGCTGAACAAGGTCTTCACACGTTCCGGGATCAGCGGTCGACAGAAGTCCTGTCAAGCACTCCAGGTAGGGCCTGCCGGTCGTGTCTCGGTCCGCCAGCAGATGGTCAGAGAGGTCTTCGACGTCCGTGACGTCGAGAATGGAGCCGAGGAGATAACCGACCCGATGTGGAGCCTCACAAGTGGCCGCGAGACGCAGCAGCCCGGCCAACCCTTGGTCGTTGAGGATCTCCTGCAGACCGGCGATACGGAGGCTTCGGATGCGGCTGTCCAGTTGGCTGTAGTCGAATCCTTCGGTGGTCTGTCCGATCTCGGGATCCTTTGAGGCGAACAGCCAGAGGTTGCGGAGGACGGGATCCGCCGGAGCCAAACGCTTCAGGGCGTCTCTAGCACGCTCGTCGTCGAGGGCCGGATGGTGCCTCCGTATGCGGTCTTGCACGACCGGTCTCGCGTCGTCCGTTGCATTCACGGTCCAATCGTCGACCAGGTCCCAGATCCTCGTCTGGGCGCTTACTGGGAACGATTCAAGATGGTCCACCAGATCGCCCAGAGTCTTCTCGTCCTGCGGCGTCCAGTTCAGAAGCACCTCGCGGGCGGTGGTGACAGCCACAGAGTAGTCGCGGCGGAGCGCTGCCTCTCCTGCTGAAGACTTGTCACCGCGCCACTTCGGCACAGGATTCTGCACGAACCAATCGTGGCGGCTCGGCAGCAGCCCAAGGTAGATACGCCAGCCTACGGAGGGCCAGTTCTTGGCGATGTGCTCGATGGTCCCGAGCCGTTCGTCAAGCGGGGCCGCCGTCTGGGGCATCCCCGCTCGGAAGAGAGAGAAGAGGGAACGAATGGGCGTGTTCATCTGGCGGTCGGAGATTCTCTGCTCTGACAACTGAGCAAGGACGTTGGCGACCCGGGGCAGCCGGCCCGGAATCCAGGCGAGGCACTCAAGCGCCCACAGCAGGTCGGTGCGCGGGCAGTCTTGCCGTATCTCGTCGCGGCCGATTGGCTTCAGGAACTCGAACACGGCGGGATCGTCGGTTGCGAGATCCTCCTCCAGGAGATCGAGAAACGTATCGGGCGCCGCCTCTGCGTACCCCCGGAGATCGCTCTTGTGGGACAGGAGCGTCTCTAGTGTGAGCGGCGCCAGGAGGCGCTGCACCAACATCGCTACTTTCTGTTCGTTGTCGCTGCCCAGTCGATGATCGAATAGTCGGTCGCCGTACTCGGCCAGCAGGATCAGGGTGTCTCCGATGCCATTCCGAAGAGCTTCCGAGTGCTTCCGGACCTTGTGATGCACCGCGGCCATCCAGCGGTCTTTGGGCGGCAGGTCAAGGGCCGGGTCGCGCTCGGAGAGGACGCTCGCGGCAACGGCGAAGAAGCCGTCCAGGTTCTTCTGCGTAACGGCCGAAGCAACCGAGAACAGGGCGTCGATCCGGGAGCACACGCCACGGTACTGGCCGATCGACCAGACGGGTGCATCGTCCAGGTTCTGCAGTCGGACAACTGCCCTTTCGACTTCCTCGTACTCCGTTCCCGCGACACGACCGAGTGCGTCTTGGTCTGCTTCGCGGCCTGCGTTCCATGCGCCGACTAGGGCAGGCGCGATGGCTGTATCGAGATTCTCGGAACTTCGTGTCCAGCCCGCTCGTTGGCCTTCTGGAGTCGTTGAGAGCCTTCTGCGGAGTCTGGTCGGGGACCGAGCCGTGTCCAGGTCCAGTTGATCGACTCTCGCCCCAGAGATGTTCATCGCGGCGAGAGCCTTCCCGAACTCGGCAGAGGTCAGCAGGTCGAGTTCAACGTCTCTTCGCTGGTCGATCAGGCCGACAGAGTTGCTGTGGTCGATGGCTACGCAATGCCATGTCTGTCGCCAGGCCGACAGGCTTTGTTCGACCTCGGTGTTGCCTGCGACCGCCAGCAACCGGTTTGGTGGATCATCCTCCTTCGACTCAAGGGAGGCGTGATCCATGAACATGGTTAGCCGGTGGACCGCGTCAGGCCGGTGGAAGACGACCGCCTGATCCAGTAGGCGCTCTGCCGGCTGGCCTTCGACCTTGAGGAGGCAGGCCACGAAGGCGATCGCCTCATCTCGGGAATCGGCAGCGACGCTGAACGGCCGGGTGGGGTGTCTCTGCAGCCAGGTGAAGAATGCCCTTGAGTGCTTCTCGACCGCTTCGGCGAAGAGGACAGGCGATAGAGGCGGGTCGGCGGCGGTGGCCCACTCGTGCCAGAACCGGTCCAGCGACTGAAATCCCTCGACCGGACGCCCGAGGCGTTCGGCGAACCAGACCTGAGTCGCCGGCGAGGTTTCGAGCCATTGCTCCAGATCGGACGCGTCGTACGCCCGCACTTCCCGCCATTCGTTGAGCCGCCGTTTCTCGTCCTCCCATTCGGTCTTGTTCGGCCAAATGCGTGGCGTCAGGAACACGAACGCCTGCTTCCGTCGGTCCTCTAGCGGCGCCGTCCTCTTTCGATGGTCGAAGTAGTGATCTGCTCTGCCCTTCGGTGTTCTGTTGCAGGTGAACTCCCACCGTGACGCCCCTTCTGGAACCCATGGAGTCGAGGCGGCTGACTCGATTCGACCGTCCCAGCCCTCCCGCTCGGCTTGACCGAAACCGGGAAAGTCCGGTCTCTCGACGCCGTCGGTCGTGGAGTGCACGAGTCTTCTGAGAAGGACAGCCAACTCCTGCCGTGCTTGGTGTCCGCCCGCCCAGCGGTCTATTTCGTCCGCCTTGATCGTTGTGACGACGGGAACAGGCGACTGCTTGGCGACCGCTGCTCGCTGCGGGGGTGCCTTCCGCTGCGGAGACGCTTTGTGCGCGTCGAAGGCAGCCTGCATCTGGTGGAGGAACGTCGCCTCGACGCCGAACTTCCGCTCAAGTCGCTGGGCCATCTTGAGCGAGAGGCCTGACCGGCCGTTAAGGAATCGGGAGAGGGCGGGGCGTCCGATGCCGAGCCGCTTGGCGGCTTCGGTGACTGTCATCCCATCGGGAAGAACTTCGCGCTGGACGTAGGTTCCAGGGTGTTCAGGCGTTGCTGTGGGTGTTCGAGCCAATCTGGGTGTAGCCTCCAGAGGGAGCGGCGAGGCTGTGCTCTGTTGTGTCAACAATACAAACGCTACACTCTCCTTCTGCCTCCCGTCAATCCGGCACAATCCCTGCATTGAACCCGGCTAAGCTCATTCCCGATGCACCTGCCGACCCTCAACGCCATCCTCAACGCCACCGCGGCGCTGCTGCTGGTCACCGGCTACGTCCTGATCCGGCGCGGTCACCGCGAGCGGCACAAGCAGGTCATGCTGGCGGCCCTGGGGTGTTCGGCGGCGTTTCTGGTCTCCTATCTCTACTACCACTACCAGGTCGGTTCGGTTCACTTCGAGGGTGAGGGGACCGTGCGGACCGTCTATCTCGGCATCCTCCTGACACACACGGTGCTGGCCGTGGCGGTGCCGCCGCTGGCGCTGATCACGGTTTTCCGGGGCCTTCGGGGCAGGTACGACCGGCACAAGAAGATCGCCCGAATCACGCTGCCGATCTGGCTCTACGTGTCCGTGACCGGGGTCGTCGTGTACTGGATGCTGTACCGGATGTCGTGGTGAAGGCCGCACGGAACCGGGTGCGAATCCGCCGGCTGCTGCTGGTTGCCGCCTGCCTCGCGCCGGCGCTGGCCGGGGCTCAGGAGCCCGCGTGGCGGCTCTCCGAGTGGAGCGACGAGGAGCGGGAGTTCTTTCTCGACGGACCCCAGCACCTGCTGGAGCCGGCTGAGCTTCGCCGGGTCCAGGATCTGAACCCGGCGGCGCGGCGCGAGTACATCGAGACCTTCCTGAACCGCGCCCAGATCGCCGAGGGCATCGAACAGCGTCGCCGGCGAATCCGCCAGTCGGGCGCGCCGTTCTTCGATGTCCGGGCGCAGTTGCTGTTCCTGCACGGCGAGCCGGACGACGTCGAGCCGGTCGACTGCGATCAGACCTTCCGGCCGCTTGAGATCTGGCGCTACGGGCCGGAGGAGGGCGAGCACGAGAACCTGGTCCTCTTCCAGCCCAAGCCGAACGAGGCGTTCCAGCTCTGGTTGCCCGAGTACACGAAGCGGGTCCTGTACATGCCCGAGATGGAGTACTGGCTCGAGCAGTACGAAGAGCTTCGCGGTCTCATAAGAGCCCGACGCTTCGACCTCCAGGTCTGCGAGGAGGCCCGGCGGGTCGACCGGGTCACGGGCATCCACGGCCTGTTCGACTTCCGGCGGCAGCGGCCTACGAATGCGAGTACGGGGGCCTGGCTGCGGCCCCCTCAGGATCTGGACGCCTGGGCCGTGGCGGCCGCGGCCGATCAGGTGCCGGCGCCGCCCGCGCTGGAGCTCGAGGATCCGATCGTCACCTTCCCGGCGCGGAGCGGCCAGCGCATCGTGACCAGGATTCTCCTGTCGCTGCCGCCGGGCGCGGCGTACGAGCCCTTCGTGGACGACGACGGCAGAGAGCAGGTCCGGATCAACGTGGAAGGCGTGGTGGAGCAGCCGGGACGGATCTTCGATGTCTTCAGGGTCCGCTTTCTTTCCGGCACGCCGCCGGAGGACCGGTCCCTGGCGCTGCCGATGGAACGCCTGCTTCGTCCCGGTTCGATCGTCCTGGTGAGGTTCCTGGTGAGGGACGAGATCAGCGGCGCCGCGGCCTTCGGGGCGGTGCCGGTCGAGGTACCGACGACGCCGCAGACGGAGCCGGCGAGTCCGGAGGATCGCCGGCGCCTCATCCTGGCGGCGGAGCAGTTGGTGGCGGACCTGCCGGAGACAGCGCTCGCCGCGGACAGCGGCCTGGTTCTGGTGCCGCCCGAAAGCGATGTCGTACTCGGGTTGTGGCGGGCCGAGACCCTGGCGTCGGGGAGGGAGATCGCCGCGATGCGGTTCTACGTCGACGGCGTGCTTCAGGTCACGCGCGGCCGGCCCCCGTTCAGCGCCGAGGTGCGGCTGGCGAAGTACCCGGCCGAGCAGGTGATTCGGGTCGAGGGGCTCGACGAGAACGGCGAGGTCGTGGCTGCGGACGAACTGGTGCTGAACCAGCAACGCGGCGAGCTGCGGGTGCTGATCGACGAACCGCGGCGGGGCGTTCGGGTGTCGGGCAAGGTGGACGCCACGGCCACGGTCATCGTGCCCGAGGAGCGCGTGGTCCAGGAGGTCGAGTTCCTGGTCGGCGACGAGGTGCAGACGGTGCTGCGCAGGCCGCCGTGGCGCGCCGAGATCGATGTGCCCGCAGCCGGCGCCCAGGAGCTCGTGTACCTCACCGTTGCCGCCACGCTGGACGATGGCAGCAGCGCGGAGGACGTGCGCTTCCTGAACGCTCCCGAGTTCACCGACTCGGTCGACGTCGACCTGGTCGAGCTCTACACGACGGTGGTCGACAGTGCGAACCGGCCGGTGACGACCCTGGTCGAGAGCGACTTTTCCGTCATGGAGGATGGGCGCCGGCAGGAGCTCGCAAAGTACGAACTGGTCGAGAATCTGCCGCTCACCCTGGGTGTCGTGATCGACACTTCGGGGTCGATGGAGACATCCCTGGGCGAAGCGAGACGGACCGCGTCGCAGTTCCTGGCCAACCTGATCACGCCGCGCGACCGTTCCTTCGCCGTCGCCTTTGCTTCTCGTCCGGCGCTGCTGATCGGCCGGACGTCGGACGTCAGCGCGGTCGCTGCTTCGATCGAGAGGCTGCGCGCCGCCGGCAACACCGCGCTGCACGATGCGCTGATCACCAGCCTCTACTACTTCCGGGGCGTCAGAGGCCGGCGCGCTCTGGTCCTGCTCTCCGACGGCGAAGACACGGCGAGTACGGTCTCCTTCAGGGATGTCGAGGAGTACGCGCGACGCTCGGGGGTGGCGATCTACACGATCGGCCTCGGAGTCAGCCGTACCCAGATGCTCCTGCGCAACAAGCTGAACGACCTGGCCAAGGTCACCGGCGGCAGGTCGTTCTTCATTGCCAAGGCCGAGGATCTTTCGCCGGTGTATGACGAGATCGAGCGCGAGCTGCGCTCGCAGTACCTGCTGGCGTACAACTCGAACCGGGCCGGGGCCGGCGACGAGTACCGCCAGGTCGAGGTAAAGGTCAAGGGCCGGTTCAAGGCGCGCACGATCAGCGGCTACTACCCATGAGGGTCCGGCTGCCGGTGCTGCCGGTGCTGCCGGTGCTGCCGCTGGCGGTGCTGGCGCCGTTGCTCCTGTGCGGGCCGGCGGCGGCTCAGCAAGAGCCCGGAACCCGCGTGGTGTCCTTCGAGCGTCTCAACCGGGTCTACGAGCACCTGATCGACGACCTGGTTCCGGTGCGCATCGGCCCTGCCGAGGTCATGCTGCGCTCTCCGGAGCACGCCCTGACCGTGACTCACCACGCGGCCACGCTCAGTCCGGTTGGCGACGGCTTGTTCGAAGCCGCGCTCGAACTGGAGATCGCCGGTTGGGGCCGCATCGACGCGGATGTCACCATCGGCAGTCTGGAAAGCCGGCTGAGCCAGAACCTGACCGTTCCGCGTCAGACCCTCTACCTGGAGGGCCTGGTCACGCTGCGGCGGGCCGAGGAGGGTTACTGGATCACGACGGAGCGGATGCCGGAAACCGCCCAGGTGAGGATCGAGAGCGAGCTGGGCAGGCAGCTCTTCACCGTCTGCCGCCAGATGGCGCTGGTGCTGGTCAGCCTCGACTGCGACGCGATCGAGAGTGCCGTCACCCTGATCCGCGCGCCGCTGCCGAAGGCCGGCGGCGAGTACCTGATCGGCCTGGAGGATGTGACGCCGGAGGAGCGGGAAGAGTTCGACCGCGTTCTTGAGGAGCACTCGAAGCCCTGACGGACGGCCGAGCCGAAGAATAGCTGCGGCGCCACAACCGGCGGGGTCGCGAATCCGGTAGGATCCGGCCGCTCGGCCGCTTCAGGCCGGCTCAGGAGTTGAATGCCCATGGCTACCCGTCGGACGATCTCGCGCCTCTACTACTTCACGATCGAGGATGAGGGCATCCTCGCCGAGTCGTTCGCCGGTCTGGATTCGGAGACCTTCGCGATCGCGTACAAGGTCGAGGACACGGACGATGTCTTCGTGATGACCAGCGAGACGCGGGACGCCCTCGACCGGGCGGACGTGCCGTACAACGTGCTCGCCGAGGAGGACGGTTCGCGGGTCGCCCTCTACCACTCGCCGCTGTCGCGCGAGGAGTTGTCCGACTTCGAGGAGCCGCTCAAGGCGCTCGTACTCGCGTACCGGGCGATCGGGATGGCCTGCGTCGGCGTCAATGGCGAATCGGACCTCGGCTTCGACCTGAGCGAGGGAATGCGGAACTACACGTACTTCACCGCGCCGGCCGGCCACACCTTCATCTGGCGGCTGTTCACACACCGCGACGAGGCGCGACAGTTCCTGGACAAGCTGACGATCGGCGACAAGAAGGCTCAGGAGTGGGCCGCGGCGATCCCCATGGAGTCGGTGCTCGAGCTCAAGGGCTTCCACTGAGCCCCAGCAGTCCGCATTTGCCCGGTTCCGAACTGCCGGCCGGCACCTACACAGTCTCCCAGTTCGCGTGGGAGATGAAGGGTCTCCTCGGCGACGCCTATCCGTCGGTGTGGATCGCCGGCGAGGTCCAGAGGCTCCGCACGGCCGCTCGGGGTCAGCTCTACTTCGAGCTGATCGAGAAGGGGCGGGGAGACCGGGTCCAGGCCAAGTTGGACTGCGTGGTCTGGGCGGACGACCGGTCGCGGGTCGAGGCGGCGCTGCGGGAGGCGGGCGTCGAACTGGAGGAGGGCGTCGTCCTGCGCTGTGCCGGCCGGCCCGACTTCTGGCCCGGCGGCGGCAGGTTCCAGTTCGTCGCCGCCGATGTCGACCCCCTGTTCTCGGTCGGCGCGCTGGAGAAGCGGCGCCGCGAAACCCTCCGCGCGTTGGAGGCGGCCGGGTTGCTCGAACGGAACAAGCGTTTGCCGCTGGCGACGGTGCCGCTCGACATCGGCCTGGTGACCTCGGAGGGGAGCGCGGCTTACCACGATTTCGTCGACACGCTCCAGAACTCCGGGTTCGGCTTTCGGGTGGTTCTCGTCCATTCGGCTGTTCAGGGCGCTGCTGCCGAGGCGGAGATCGGCCGCGCCTTCGAGTTGCTGAGCGCCTTCGCGCGCGGTGGCCGCGGCTTGGACGCGATCGCCCTGATCCGTGGCGGCGGGTCGCGGGCCGACCTGGCGACCTTCGATAGCCGCTCTGTGGCGCGCGCGGTCGCCGAAGCTCCGGTGCCCGTGATCTGCGGTGTCGGTCACCAGATCGACGTGTCGATTTCGGACCTGGTCGCGCACACGACCTGCAAGACGCCCACGGAGGCGGCCGAGATTCTCGTCGGGCGCGTCGGCGAGGCCGCCGCTCGCTGCCGGGCGCTGGAGCGCGATCTGGTCCGCTCTGCCGGGCGGACCCTGTCGGCCGCGGAGCGGTCGGTCCGGGACACTGGACGGACGCTCGGGCGGCGCGCGGAGACGGCGGTAGTCCGTGTCGGAGAGCGCCTGCGCTCGGCGGCGACACGGCTGCCGGGCCCGAGCCGGAGACTCGTGACCAACGCGAAGAAGCAGGAGCAGGAACGCCGGGCGCGGCTGTTACGGGGCGCATTCATGCCCGTGCGCCGGGCGGCGGAGCAGATGGAGGCTCACGGGCGCCTCTGTGATCAACTCTCGCCGGAGCGGACGCTCTCGCGCGGTTTCAGCTTGACGCGGCGGGTGGACGGCAGGCTGGTGCGGAGCGTCGACGACGTAGCCGCAAACGCCGAACTGCGGACCCAGGTTTCGGACGGCGCCATCCGCAGCAGGGTGCTCGGGATCGATGGAGCAACGCGCCAAAGGGACTTGCTTGGGACGGAGGAGCGGACATGAGCACGGGCGGGGGCGAACTGAGCTTCAGCCAGGCGATGGAGGAACTCGAGAGCGTGCTCCGGCGCATCGAGGGCGATGAGATCGACATCGACCAACTGGGCAGGGAGTTGGGGCGCGCAGCGGAGTTGCTCGAGATCTGCCGAAAGAAGATCCGCCGGGCCGAGGTCGAAGTCCAGCAGATCGTTGAAACGATCGAGGAGGAGGCGGGCGCCGACGACGTGTCGGCCGACGCCCAGGAGACGTCCGGCTTCGAGACGTCGGTCGGCGATCAGGACGACGACATCCCCTTCTGATGTTTGAACGCCAGCAGACAGGCTCCGTCGTGTGCCCCGGCTGCGGCCGGTTGGTCGGCGTTCAGGATGAGCGCTGCTGGAACTGCGGCCGCGCCCGGCCCAGCCTGTTCGGCTTCTCCCGCGTGCTGCAGCGAATCGGCAACGATGCGGCGTTCTCGACCCTGGTGATCGGCATCTGCGTGGTGATCTTCGTGCTCGAGCTGGCGATGGCGCCGGGCGGGGTCGGTACCCGGTTGGGCTTCGGCTTCCTCTCGCCCGACTTCGAGATCTCTATCCGGCTCGGGGCGAGCGGCGCGCCCATCGTCTTCGAGTTCGGCCGCTGGTGGACGATCTTGAGCGCCGGCTGGTTGCACGGCGGCCTGCTGCACATCGGCTTCAACATGTACTGGGTGCATCAGCTCGGTCCGGCCATGGCGCGGCTCTACGGCACCGGGCGGGCGGCGATCATCTTTCTGGTGTCGTCGGCGTTGGGTTTCCTGGTCACGAGTGCCCTGCCGGTCTTCGCTCCGTGGATGCCGCTGACGCATCGCGGTGTGACTCTGGGCGCGTCGGCGGCGGTGTTCGGTTGGCTGGGAGCGCTGCTCTGCTACTCGCGGAGGACCGGCGGCCGCATGTTCATGAGGCAGGTGCTGGGTATGGCCGTTCCGCTGGTCCTGTTCGGACTCCTGCTTCCGGGGATCGACAACTGGGCCCATCTCGGCGGCCTGGCCGGCGGGTACCTGCTGGCGAGCCTGTACAGCCCGGACAAGCCGGAGACTTCCGGCGAGGTGCTGGCCGCGATTGTGCTGCTGATCGTCTCGGTTCTCGCTGTTCCGTTCTCGTTCCTCACCTGGTCCTTCTAGGAGTTCGGGCCGGTGCGCGAATAATCGTGCGCCGTTGTGGTGTATTATTCGCCGCCTTGTGATTCGGGCTGCGATCGCCGGGGCGTCCGGCTACAGCGGGGCGGAACTGGTCCGGTGGCTGCAAGGCCACGGGCAGGTGGAGCTTGGTGCGCTTGCCGCGGGCCGCAGCGCGGGCCAGCCGGTCGAGGCCGTCTTCCCGCATCTGGGCGGCGTGGCAGAGGGCGACCTCGCCCCGACCGACTGGGAGCTCTTGGGGGGCGACGCCGATGTCGTGTTCCTGGCTCTGCCCCACGGCGAGGCGCTCGTGGCTGCGTCCCGGCTGCTCGATGCGGGCGCTCGTGTGGTCGACCTGGGCGCCGACTTCCGGCTCCAGGATCCGGCCGTGTACCGGCGCTGGTACGGCGGCGAGCACACGGCGACCGACCTGCTGGCGGAGGCGGTCTACGGTCTCACCGAGTGGCATCGTGACGCGGTGGCGGGCGCGCGCCTGGTCGCCAATCCGGGCTGCTACCCGACTGCGTCGTCGATGGCGCTCAAGCCGGTTCTGGAACACTTCGGCGACCGGGTGACCGGCGCGATCGTGATCGACGCGAAATCCGGCGTCTCGGGAGCGGGCAGGAACCCCCGCGACGGCTACCAGTACTCGGAGCTGAACGAGAACTTCAAGCCCTATGGCCCGGGAGTTCATCGCCACCAGCCGGAGATCGAGCAGGAGCTGGCGGCCGGAGGCGGCGCCGGCGCCCAGGTCTTCTTCTCGCCGCATCTCGCCCCGATGACGCGGGGCATCCTCGCCGCCTGCTACGTGCCGATGGTCGAGGCGCCCAGCCGGGACGATCTCGAGGCGGTGTTTCTCGATCGCTACGCCGGCGAACCCTTCGTGCGCGTGCTGACGGGCTCTTCTCTGCCGCAGACGAAGGCGACCCTGGGCTCCAACTACTGCGACATCGCGGTCCGGGTCGACCGGGAGCGCGGGCTCGCGGTCGTGTTCTCGGCGCTCGACAACCTGGTCAAGGGGGCTGCCGGACAGGCGGTGCAGAACATGAACGTCATGTTCGGCTTGCCCGAAACGACCGGTCTCCTGGCCTCTCCGGTGTTCCCATGACCTGTGGCGTCACCGCCCCGCGGGGCTTCGTTGCATCAGGTGTCCATTGCGGTCTGAAGAAGGAGAAGCTGGATCTGGCGATCATCGCTTCGACGGCCGCGGCGCCGGCGACCGTGGCGGGCGTGTTCACGCGCAACCAGGTGCAGGCCGCGCCGGTGCTCTACTGCCGCGAGGTAGCGGCGGGCGGCCGGGCCCGTGCGATCGTCGCGAACAGCGGCAACGCGAACGCCTGTACGGGTGAATCGGGTCTGGCCGATACCCGGGCCATGGCCGCGTGCGCCGGGGCGGCGCTGGAGGTCGATGCCGAGCACGTCCTCGTGGCGTCGACCGGCGTGATCGGGGTCCCGCTGCCGATGTCCACAGTGGTCGCCGGCATCGATCTCGCGGCTGCCGAACTGGGTCCGGCCGGCGGCCGGCGGGCGGCGGAAGCGATCCTGACCACGGACACGCGGCCCAAGATCGAGGTCGAACGGGTGGAACTCGCGAGCGGCGAGGTGACGATCGGGGGCATCGCCAAGGGCGCCGGCATGATGGCGCCGGACATGGCGACCACCCTGGCCTTCGTCACCACGGACGCGAAGGTGGCGCCCGCGGCGCTCGATCTGGCGTTGCGCAAAGCGGTCGAGCCGACCTTCAACAGCGTCACCGTCGACGGCGACACGAGCACGAACGACAGCATCCTGGTTCTCGCCAATGGCGCTACCGGCGTCGAAGCGGCCTCGGGGAAGGACCTGGAACGCTTCACCGACGCACTCGAGCGCCTGCTGGGCCGCCTCGCGGTCGACCTGATAGCCGACGGCGAGGGAGCGAACCGGGTGATCGAGGTCCGCGTTGGCGGCGCGCGCACCGACGCCGCGGCCCGCCAGGTGGCGACGACGATCGCCAACTCGCCGCTGGTCAAGACGGCCTACCGGACGGGCCAGCCGAACTGGGGCCGGTTCATGGGGGCCATCGGCCGCTCGGGCGTCGACATCGTGGAGCAGCGGATCGCGATCGCTGTGTCCGCGGCGGGCGTCACGGTCGAGGTCGTGCGCGGCGGCCTCGGCGTCACGGACGACCTGGAACCCCTGGGCCGGGCGATGCTGGCGGACCACTCCGTCCTCCACGTCGATCTCGGGCTCGGTTCCGGCCGGTGGACGGTCTGGACCTGCGATCTGTCCGAGGGCTACGTCCAGATCAACGCGAGCTACATCTCATGAACCCCAGTGACTTCAAGTGAACCGAGCCACATCGCATGAAACGCAGCTACATCAGTTGAGGAGCGGGCGCGAACGATGAGAACGGAACGCGATCTGGGACTGGAGATGGCGGCTGCGCTGCGCTACGCGTCGGCGTGGCGTGGCAAGCGGGTCGTCATCAAGTACGGCGGCCGCGCCATGGCCGGCGAGGAGTTCGGCTCGGTGATCGAGGACATCGTGCTGCTTCGGAGCGCCGGCCTGCGGCCGGTGCTGGTCCACGGCGGCGGCGCCGAGATCTCGAAGGCGCTCGAGGTCATGGGGATCGAGCCGCGCTTCTTCGACGGCTTGCGCGTCACCGATCGGGCCACGATGCGGGTAGTCGAGATGGTGCTTGGCGGGTCGGTGAACAAGCGCCTGGTCGGGATGATTCAGCGCGCCGGCGGCAGGGCCGTCGGGCTGACCGGCAAGGACGGCGACCTGCTGCGCGTGCGGCCCCACCCGCGGTCCGACGAGCTGGGCTTCGTCGGCGAGATCGAGAACGTCGACACCTCGCTGCTCGATCAGCTCACGAACTCCGGCTATGTGCCGGTGATCGGGTCGCTCGGCGTCGGGCCGGGCGGCGAGACGTACAACATCAACGCCGATACCGCGGCCGCGGCGCTCGCCGCCGAAGTGGCGGCGGAGAAGCTCCTGCTCCTGACCGACGTGCGCGGCATCAGCGACAACGGCACGTTCCGCTCGCGGCTGACGCCTGCGCAGGCGCAGGAGCTGATCGACTCGGGCGTCGTGTCGGCCGGTATGGTTCCCAAGGTGCGGGCCTGCCTGAGCGCGCTCGAGGCCGGGGTCACGAGCGCCCACATCCTCGCCGCGAGCGAGCCCCATGGGCTCCTGGTGGAGCTGTTCACCGAGGGCGGAATCGGCACGATGATCAAACAACCTGCGCAACCCGTGGAGTAACCGAAGCATGACCGAGGACAGCCTGTTCGCGAATTACAAACGAGCGCCGGTGGCGTTCAGCCACGGCGACGGCGTGTTCCTCTGGGATCAGGCGGGGCGCGAGTATCTCGACTTCCTGGGCGGCATCGCGGTCTCGTCCCTGGGTCACAACCACCCTGCGCTGAGCGACGCGATCAACCGCCAGGCGCGCCGCTACCTCCACGTGTCCAACCTCTACCGGATTCCGGAGCAGGAACGGGCGGGCCGGAAGCTCGTCGAGGCCACCGGCGGCGTTCTGGACCGGGCCTTCTTCTGCAACAGCGGCGCGGAGGCGGTCGAAGCGGCGATCAAGCTGGTGCGGCGCTACGCCTACGACCGCGACGGCTCGGGCGCCCGGCACAAGATCGTGACCGCCGAGGGCGCCTTTCACGGCCGCACGCTCGGCGCGCTTGCCGCGACCGGAACGCCTGCCTACCAGGTCGGCTTCAAGCCCCTCCCCGGCGGCTTCTTTGCGGTGCCTTTCGGCGACCTGGAGGCCGCCGACGCCGCGATCGACGACTCGACCTGCGCGGTGCTCATCGAGGCCATTCAGGGCGAGGCCGGGGTGATCGAGCCGCCGGCCGGCTATCTGGAGGGTTTGCAGTCTCTCTGTCGCGAGCGGGGCGCGCTGTTCGTGCTCGACGAGGTGCAGACCGGGATCGGGCGTCTCGGCAGCGCCTTCGGCTTCCAGCACTACGGGCTCGAACCGGACGTGATCACCCTGGCCAAGGGCCTGGGCGGCGGCGTCCCGGTGGGAGCGGTCCTGGCGCGGGAGGAGGTCGCGGCGGCGCTCGTGCCCGGCACCCACGGCACCACCTTCGGCGGCAACCCCCTGGCCTGCTCGGCGGTGACGGCGGTGCTCGAGACGGTGCTCGATCCAGGCTTCCTGGAGCGCGTGGTGCGGGCCGGCGAGTACCTGCGCGCGCTGCTCGGACAACTCGGCGCCGGCGGTCTGGTCACCGAGGTCCGCGGCCAGGGGTTGATGATCGCGATCGAGTGCACGCCGGAGGCGCCCGACGTCGCGAACCGCTGCCTGGAGAACGGCCTGATCGTCAACGCGCCGCGGCCGCACAGCATCCGCATGCTGCCGCCGCTCGTCGTCCACGACCCGGAGATCGAGCGCGCGGTCGGAATCCTCGGCCACGCGCTGGAGGAAGCCGCGGCTTGAGCGCTCGAGACCCGGGAAGGGCGGGTCCGTCCGCTACGCCCCGCTTGTGGGGCGGCGCCTTCGAATCGGAGGTCGATCCGGTCATTGATGCGTACACGCGGTCGCTGCCGTTCGACCACCGGCTCGCGCCAGCGGACCTGGTGGGGTGTCTGGCCCATGCCCGGATGCTGTTCGAGACCGGCGTGATCGACCCCGAATCGTCCCGCTCGATCCTCGAAGGTCTGAGCTCCCTGCTGCGACGGGTCGAGGCGGGGGAACTCGAGGTCGGCGGCGAGGATGAGGACGTTCACACCTGGATCGAACGGCAGCTCACCGAAGAGATCGGCGACGCCGGCCGGCGCCTCCACACCGCGCGCAGCCGGAACGACCAGACCGCGGTGGCGCTGCGGCTGTGGCAGCGGTCCGAGGTCGAACGCGCGGTCGCCGCGGCCGTGGGCTTCGCCGGCGCCCTCATCGACCATGCACGGCAGCACACAGGTACCGCGCTGCCGGGCTACACCCACATGCAGCGCGCCCAGCCGACCAGCCTGGCCCAGCATCTGCTGGCCCACGCCTGGTCCGTTCTCGCCGACGCCGGGCGGCTGCGGCGGGCACACCGTACCGCGGGCCTCTGCCCCCTGGGCGCGGGCGCCATGGCCGGATCGCCGCACCGGATCGACCCCCGGCGAAGCGCCGAACTGCTCGGCATGGAGGCGCCGTACCCGAACACCATGTGGGCGGTGGCGGACCGCGACTACGCCGCCGAGGCCCTCTTCGCCTGCGCGCTGACCATGGTGCACCTCTCGCGCTGGGCCGAGGAGGTCGTGCTCTGGACGTCCCGCGAGTTCGGTTTCGCCCGGCTGCAGGACCGGGCCGCCAAGGGTTCGAGCATCATGCCGCAGAAGAAGAACCCGGAGCCGGCGGAGATCCTGCGCGGCAAGTCGGGGCGCGCGGTCGGCGATCTCGTTTCGCTGCTGGTGACGATCAAGGGCCTGCCGCTCACCTACAACAGCGACCTGCAGGAGGACAAGGAGGCGCTGTTCGACGCCTTCGACACTGTCGGCGCCTCGCTTCAGGTGGCCCGGGTGCTGGCCGAGAGCCTGGACTTCGATCGGGAGGCGATGGCGGCGGCGCTCGAAGGCGCCTACATCACCGCCACCGACCTGGCCGACCGTCTCGCCGTCGCCGGCGTGCCGTTCCGCAGCGCCCATGAGCGCACCGGCGCCGTGGTGCGGGCAGCCCGGAAGCGGGGCGTCGAACTGTGGCAACTTCCGGCGTCCGATCTGGCGGAGCTGGTTCCCGAGATCGAGGACGTGGACGCGCTCGTGGCGGCGCTCCGCCCGGAAGCCTCGCTCGCCGCTCACCGGAGCTACGGCGGGCCGGCGCCGGAGCGGGTCGCCGAGCAGATCGAGCTCGCCACGGAGCGCCTGCAGGAGGAGCGCCGCTGGCTGGACGAACTGGAACCGCCGCCGGTCTACCGCGCTCACCTGGACGGCGAACTGCTGGCGGAGGCGATTCCGGGGGGCGGCGCGTGAGTCGGGCGATCCGGCGCGGCGCGATCCTCGACATCGTCGGCGAGCGGCCGGTGTCGAGTCACAAGGAACTCGTGCGGGCGCTCGACCGGCGCGGTATTCGCGTCTCCCAGGCCACCGTGTCGCGGGATGTCCGCCGTCTCGGCCTGGTCAAGGTGCCGCTCGCCGGTGGCGGCTCGCGCTACGCGCCCGCGGAGCAGGCCGCGAGCCCGCCCCGGCGCGAGATCGAGCGGGCCCTGCGGCAGTTCGTGACCGGCTTCGACCAGGGCGAGGCGCTGATCGTGCTCAGGACCCGCAGCGGCCACGCCAACGCCCTCGCCGTCGCCCTCGACCAGACCGACTGGCCCGAAGTCGCCGGCACCCTCGCCGGCGACGACACCGTCCTGGTGATCGTCAAGAGCGCCGCCGACCGGGACCGCATCCGCGAGTCGCTCGCGGCGCTGCTTGAGGGCGACTGAAGAGTCAGCCCCGCTGAACGGCCCGGCGCACCTGCCACGCGTGCCGCGTCTCCTGGGACGAGAAGCGCTGCTCCGTCCAGGGATCGCCGTACGTGTGGTACCCGTTCTGCTCCCAGAAGCCCCGCTCGTCGGCGTTCAGGAACTCGATGCCGGAGACCCACTTCGCGCTCTTCCACGCGTACAGATGCGGCACCACGAGCCGCAGCGGACCGCCGTGGTCGGGGGCCAGCGGTTCGCCGCCGTGACGGTCGGCGAACAGCGCGTGCTCCGACAGAAGATCGTTGAGCGGCAGGTTGGTGGTGTAGCCGCCGTAGCAGTGGATCATCGCGTGCGTGGCGCTGGCGGCGGGCCGCGCGGCGGCCAGGACATCGCGGGTCGAGAACCCGGACCACGGGTTGTCGAGGGTCGAGAATCGGGTGACGCAGTGGAAGTCGGCGATGGCTTCCCGCCGCGGAAGCGCCTGGAGCGCTTGCCAGTCGAACGCGTGCTCCGCCTCGACGCGCCCGAACAAACGCAGCTCGAATCCGGCCGGGTCCACCTCCGGCGTGTCGCCGCAGGACAGAACGGGCCACTTCTTCGTCACGTACTGGCCGGACGGCACGCGGTCGTTGCCGCGGTGGGGCGCGTCGTTCATCGCGGCGGAGAATACCGGCTCGCCGGGCCGCGTGCCGAGCTGCGGTTGTCAAATGTGAGTATTCTGGTCAACAATTCGCGGTCGCCGCTCCGCCGCCTGTGCCGGCGCCGCCACCAGGTACCCACAGAATGATCGCTGAACCTCCCCTCGCCGCGGCTTCTGCCGCCTCCTTGGCCGGCCCGCCGATTCCGGCGGGACTGGGCGCCGCCGCTCGGCGGCTGCTGTCACGGATAGGCAACACGCCGCTGCTCGACCTCAGCCACGCGCTCGGACCGGCGGCGCAGGCCGTGGGCTCGGAGCTGCTGGCCAAGGCGGAGATGGCGAACCCCGGCGGCTCGGTGAAGGACCGCCCGGCGCGGCACATGATCCTGGCAGCGCGCGATGCCGGCCGGCTGGAGGAGGGCCGCCGCATCCTGGATGCGACTTCCGGCAACACCGGCATCGCCCTGGCCATGATCGGGGCGGCGATGGACGTCGGCGTCACCCTGTGCGTGCCGAAGAACGCTTCGATCGAGCGGCGCCGTATTCTGGGCGCGTTCGGGGCCGAACTCGTCCTCACCGATCCGATGGAGGGCTCGGACGGCGCGATCCGCGAGGCGCATCGCATGATCGAGGCAGCGCCGGCAGACTACTGCTACGTCGACCAGTACAGCAACCCCGCCAACTGGCGGGCGCACTTCGAAACCACGGGGCCGGAGATCTGGTTGCAGTCCGAGGGGCGGTTGACCCACTTTGTCGCCGGTCTGGGCACCAGCGGCACCTTCTGCGGCACCGCACGGTATCTGGCCGAGCGGGCGCCGAAGGTCCGGCTCATCTCGATGCAGCCGGACGGACCCCTCCACGGGCTCGAGGGAATGAAGCACATGCCCAGTGCCCTCGTGCCGGCGATCTATGACTCCAGGATCGCCCACGAGGAGGCCGCGGTGAGCACGGAGGACGCGTACGCCGAGGTCAAGGCGCTGGCGCGTCGAAGCGGTCTCCTGGTCGGCATCTCGGCCGCCGCGAACGTCGTGGCGGCCCGGCGGATCGCCGAGTGCGCCGCCAAGGCCGGGGAACGCGCCGTCGTCGTCACCATCCTGTGCGACGGCGGGGAGAAGTACCTTTCCGAGCCGTTCTGGGACGAAGGCTGAGCCGCCGGACCGGCGCACGCAACGACCGCACTGAGATTCGAGAATGATCGAACTGTCACCAGACGACCTGGCCCGCATCCGCGCCCACGGCGAGGCCATCTACCCGGAGGAGTGCTGCGGCATCCTGGTCGGCCGTGCCGAGAAGGACGCGGACGGGAACGGTTCGGTGCTGGCCAGGGTGGAGCGGTTGGTCGGCGCCGAGAACGAGCGCGAGGACGAGAACCGGCACAACCGCTACCTGATCCCGCCCGAGGTCATCCTGCGCACCGAGCGGGAGGCGCGGGCGGCGGGGCTGGACGTGGTCGGCTACTACCACTCCCATCCCGACCATCCATCGCGTCCCAGCGACTTCGACCGCGACCATGCCTGGCCGGGCTACAGTTACGTGATCGTCTCGGTGCGCGAGGGCCGCGCCAGGGACGAGCGGAGCTGGCGGCTGAGTGACGACCGGTCCCGATTCGACGAAGAACCGATCCACTGCCCCGAAACGGGTGCGCCCTGAAACACGTACAAGACTGAGTCTGACGGAGACTGACGATGACCGTACTCATACAGATACCCACCCCTCTGCGGGGCTTCGCCGATGAACAGGCCGAGGTTGCCGTGGCCGGAGCGACCGTCGGCGAGGCGATGGAGGAGCTCGTCACGCGGTACGAAGGGCTCCGACCCCACCTGTTCGGTGACGACGGCAAGCTGCGGAGCTTCGTCAACCTGTTCCTGAACGACGAGGACGTGCGCTACCTGGGGCGCGAGGAGACGACGATTGTCGGCGACGCCACGCTGGCGATCATCCCGTCGATCGCCGGCGGCACGGTGGCGGAACCGCCCGCCCCGGCCCCAGCCGCCGCGATCGAGCTGAGCCCGCAGGAGATCCTCCGCTACAGCCGGCACCTCATCATGCCCGAGGTCGGCGCCGAGGGGCAGTTGAAGCTCAAGGCCGCCAAGGTGCTGATGATCGGCACCGGCGGCCTCGGCTCGCCGCTCGGCATGTACCTCGCCGCCGCCGGAGTCGGCCGCCTCGGCCTGGTGGACTTCGACATCGTCGACGAGTCGAACCTGCACCGCCAGTTGCTCTACAGCAACGCCGATGTCGGCCGCCCCAAGATCGACGCCGCGGTCGAACGCCTGCACGAGGTGAACCCGCACATCGAACTCGTGCCGCACCCGGTCATGCTCGATTCGAGCAACGCGTTAGAGATTCTCGCCGACTACGACCTGGTGGTCGACGGCACGGACAACTTCCCGACCCGCTACCTCGTCAACGACGCCTGCGTGCTGCTCGGCAAGCCGAACGTCTACGGCTCCATCTTCCGCTTCGAGGGCCAGGTATCCGTGTTCTGGGGCGCCAAGGGCCCGTGCTACCGCTGCCTGTTCGCCGAACCGCCGCCGCCTGGACTCGTTCCCTCATGCGCCGAAGGCGGCGTGCTCGGCGTGCTGCCCGGCATCATCGGCAGCCTGCAGGCGAACGAGGTGATCAAGCTGATCATCGGCCAGGGCGATCCCCTGATTGGCCGTCTCGTGCTCTTCGATGCCCTGCGCATGAGCTTCCGCGAACTCAAGCTGCGCAAGAACCCGGACTGCCCGATCTGCTCCGAGCACCCGACGCAGACCGGACTCATCGACTACGAGGCGTTCTGCGGCATCCCCGCCGTCCCCGAGGCGCCGGCCCTGAACGACCTGATCGACGTGACCCCGACCCAGGTCCAGTCCTGGATCGACGACGGCCGCGAATTCAGCATCCTCGACGTCCGAGGTCCCCAGGAGTACGCGATCTGTCGCATCCAGGGCTCGACCCTGATCCCCGTCGCCGAACTCGAAGGCCGCGTCGACGAACTCGACCCGTCGCGCCTCTGGGTCGTCCATTGCCACCACGGTCCCCGGTCGACAAGAGCCACGCACATCCTCCGCGACCGCGGCTTCCAGCAGGCCTACAACCTCGCCGGCGGGATCGATGCGTGGGCGGAGGAAGTGGACCCGTCGTTGCCGCGGTACTGAGGGGCGAGTCGCGCTGCCGGCCGTGGCCTGTCGTCGAGGGGCCACGGGAACGGCCGTTCTGCGCCTCGCCGCGGACTGGCGCAGCCGGCGGTACCGGTGCACTCATATCTCGCAGGCAGATGCCCGCCGAGGTCCACCGCGGCCTGACGCGAAGCGGCACGCCAAGCCCCGCCCTTGAAGAGACGGGGTTCTCCGCAGACTCCGCAGTCTTCCACTAGCCCTGCGGCTGGGGCGGACCGCTTCATCCAACAATGGAGTACACGTTAGCTCGGACCGAGAACTGTCCAACGAAACGTGACCACTTCGCTGCCCTAGCGTTTCACCGGAATCGCGAGACTAAGGTACTCCTTCTGCAGGTCGCGAGCCAGCCTTCGTAGCTTCCTTTCACCTGGGAACTGCCGAACGCCCTCCGCGACCCAGTCCTTCAAGTCGCTCAGGAGCTCCTCTCGTTGCTTGCCGCTAAGGGGGGCACATCTGGACCACGCCAGTCCCTGGCTGCCAAGCACATGATACGGATAGGGCGATCCTCGCGGATGCTCCATGAGCCCCTTGAGGATCTCCATTGCTTCTTCCATAAGGCCCTTGGCGCGTTCAGCTAGAGGAGACTCAATAGCCCGGCGCGAAAGAAGATACGCCCATTCATTCTCAACCCGGGTGTCGTTCGGTTCGAGCCCTCGCGCCTGACCGAGGAAGTTCTCAGCAAACGCGAGATCACCGAACTCGACTTCGAGACTTCCTCTCTGGAGCCAATAGTGAAAGTCACCGAACAAGACGTCTTCGAGCTTCTCGTAAAAGGACTTGCTCCGCTCTATGCCGACGGTTCGGTGTAAGAAATCATGGTTTGTTATCCCCACAAGGAGTCGACGAGACCTGCGCCGATTCGGCGACTGGCCTGGAAGTGTTGCGGCCAGAAGACCGAGACCGTCGACTACGTCGGCCAACTGACCTCGTTGCTGCAACGTACGCCACAGTCTTTCTGCAACCAAACGGTGACGGGTCTGAATCCGTCCTGATCCAGGGGGCATCTCCGAGAGAATGTGCCGGTTCAGTAACCCTTCGATTGCGTTGAGCTGGCGATTGCTGAAATCGTTGATGGCCATGAGGAGCTCTTGCCTTTGGAGTGAGTAGCCAAAGTACGTGGAGAGGCTGACCGTGGCATAGAGAAGCTGAGCGTCCGGTGAGAGTTCGTCATACTCCTCGTCGATTCGCTCCTCAAAGCGCCTGCCCGACGTTGCGCTAATCATAGCCACCAAGAGTTGACGACCGGAGTAATCTTTGAACACCTCCCTCTGCTGCTCGAGCGTCTTGCCCCGGAGGGCGCCAAGCCGATTGGCGCGGCCAAGCACGTCCAGGAGCGCGTCTATATCGGAATCCGCCAGATGCGGAACGGTGACCTCCCTCACCGGCACATCCGAAAGAACGACCGGGTTTAGCACGGTGTCGATCCGGCCTGCCCGTACCGAGGCGAGTATCAGCGGGTAGTTCTCAAGCAACGCCACCTCGCGTAGCATCGTCGCAAGGCCCCGGCCATAGTTCTCCGCGCTGTCAATCGCCAGCACTTGAGGCGCGTCCCGATGGCGCATGGCTGTGATAATGGCCCTTTCTGAGAGGTCCGAGTTCGCATCAACCCAACCGACTCGCGTTCCCTTTGCCGAGAGCTGAAGCGCCAACCTCATCAGACATGTGGTCTTTCCGGACCCAGCTGTGCCGGTAAGCACGACTGCCCCGGGCACCTTCTTCGTCGACAGCCGCTTCTTGGCGTGGTATTGGAAGCTCCCATCGCATTCGCGCTGAATTGCCCGGCCGGCCTGTATGTCGGCCCAGATTGGCTGTGCGCCAAAGAGAAACTCTGAGGACATTCCCGGGCTAACTGCAAGGTCGGCCACATCGGGGAGTTTCGGTCGCTGGCGGCCGTCCCTTTCTGCGTGCCCTAGAAGCGAGAAACCCTGAGCCGCTGCTGAACAAAGCCCCTTCAGGACTCGCTCGGCGAACTCCTCAGCGGTCATCCGGATCCACACAATGTTGAAACCCTCTAACCGCGCTCGCCTTGCCCGGTCTAAGTCGGGCGCCACTAGGTACGACCGGGGCCTCAGTTCGCGTGCGCCGCGCTGGCCTTTCATTCGTCTGCGTTCGATGCTCTGCCAGAGGGGCGACTCGTCGAGCCTTGTGCCAATGAACACGACCGATCTGACCAGGAGATCCGCCGTAAGTTCCTGGAAGGCGCTGTTCGGAGAGGCGAGCCTCTGCGCATACTGCGATTCCGAGAAGGTGGTCTTCTCAGGCGCATCATCGAGAGTGCCGTTGAGGTGAACGACTTCGACGTGGGCGTGAGGAGATACTCGCCTTGTGGTTTGGGTCTGAGTTCCCGAAGTACTGACGAGCCGCCTCGGAAGGTCGTATGCCTGCTGAACAGCGGTGGCGAGATTATCTACATTAAGTGTATAGACGCGATGCCATGGCTGGCGGTAATAGCTGGCGATCCAGTCTTCCACGGATCCGGGGGCAACCGTGAGACTACGGATGAGGATTTCCTTGAGACGTTTCGGACTGCGAGCGAGAGCAGAATCGTAGATATCTCGAAGAGAGGAGTTAGCGTCGAAGGCTTCCGAGGGGAATGCGACTTGCCAGACGAGGCGAGCGAGTTCGTCGGAACTCGGCAACGGCGTGCCGGATATGTTCGTTGCAGAGAGCGAGAAGCCCGCACCCAGGAACAGCACGGCGTGGGCACGCTCGAACTGAGCGCGCAAGTGAGGAATCGCCGTGGTTTCAAGGAACGCGGCGTCTACGGGACTACCCGACATGGTCCTTTTCCGACGAAGTGAGTGTCATTGGTGGGATAGCGTACGGATGCGAAGTGGTTCGTTGGGGTTCTTCTAGACGCCACATGGAGCTACCGTTGCCGTTGGTGGACAGCGTGGTCCTCAAGCCACTTTAGGGGAGGGCAGGCTGGTCGCGTCACGGAGGCTGTTTGAGCGTAGGGTTCCTCGGGGTCTAGAGTTCTAAGAAAACCACATCTCATAGTGGCCTGAGACCTCAGCGATTCCTCCAGACCTAGTCAGAAATGTGCGCGTAGGACGCTAGGTCCTGCGACGTCACTGCGTCGGATGGCACGAGCCGATAGTGTCGCTCGTCGACGATCTTGACTGCCTCGTCCTCCAAGCGGAGCTCGAACATGGCGATCACATCGTCCGCCATGAACTGGCTTGAGACCGCACGGCAGATCAGCTTCGGGAACTTCTCTCGACAGCACAGGATGTCCTGCTTGGTCTGGACGACTCCGAGCTGGTCGCTGCCGGACTTCGCCTGAACGGGGACCACGTACTGGCGTCCGTGGCGGTCCAGGCCGACGTAGATCTCGTCGATCTCGATCTGGCCGACGGCTGCAACGGTGGTGCGTAAGTGGCTTTGGAGCGAATACGCGACGACTCCCAAGAAGATGTCGATTAGACGGTTGTATCGTACCTTGGCGAGCAGCGCCTGCTCATCGGAGAGTGCATACGCAGACACAATCTCGGGTGTCGCGTCCGGGATCTTCGTCGTGATCAGGGCCGGGTTGGGAATGACGCGGCTGACGGGCACTAGCCGGAAGGCGTAGTTCGAGACTCCGGTGCCCTCGATGACCCACTCTTGGCCTTCGGGCTGAGTGTCGAGGATAGCGTCGGGGAGTGCGCGCCGATGGCGGAACGCGTAGACGACATCGCCCAAATTGCGGGGCCTCTCGACGCCGAGTTGTGCGGCTGTGGCAGCGATGTCGTCACGATGAAAGGGCACCGATGTTGCACCCTGCTTGTGACGATCACGGAAAAGGCGCTCGATGACGGCGCTGTAGACCGACGCCTGAGAAGATGACGTGCTCACGCGAAGAGCCGTAGTGCTGTGGGCGTGAAGGACGCTTCGATATCTTCTTGTTTCCGTTTCTTGGCCCCGCTCTTCCGGTCTCGGCGGCCGATGGGAACAGGTACTCCCCAATACTGCGCTGCCTGGGACATGTTCATTCGAAGAAGATTCGTGTCGCCAAGGCGTAGCGTCGACTCAGGGGGTGTTGGACGGACATTGGCCGCTCGTAAGACACTGGCAGCTACGGCTCGGGCAAGTGGGGGGGGGACGGAGTTCCCGATCTGGCGGGCGCCGTGCCACTTAGTGCGATGGAAGCGGAACCAGTCCGGAAATCCGTGTAGCCTGGCCATCTCGCGAACCGTTACACAACGTGCCTTCGCGTAGTGAATGGGGCGTGGACTCGTGAACGCGCCCCGAGCCGAGTCGGTTCCGGCGCGCAGAGTGTTCGAGAGGCCGCGAGGCGAGAGCCGATAGAGGCGAGACACTGGTTCCACAGTGCCGAGTGGCGTTTCGGAAAAGCGTCGGCGCGAGATTGCCGTGTGGGCTGTACGTGCGCTAGCGGTTAGAAGGTTCGGATCCCACTCTCGGCGGTAGCCGTACCACCAGCCGTTGCCGTCGACGCAGCGCATCTGCTGCGCGTAGGGACTAGGTGTGCCCCAAGTGCCCGTCGCGACTTCGTCACCGCGAAGCAGCTCGGTGTAAGTCTCCGCTTCCGGGAGGTCTTCCAAGGCGTCGACGCAAACCGGTCCCCTGGGAGGCTCTGGTCCCGATCCGAGGACTCGTGGTTTGGGGTATTCGGGCAGCGGCATGTCGCCCCTAGCACCGATTAGAAACAGGCGCTCTCGGTTTTGTGGAACATCGAAGTGGGCGGCATTCAAGACACGCCAAGGCGTCCGGACACGGTATCCCCGCTCGTGGAGCGCCATGACCAACTCTTCAAGAAACTGCCGGTGCTTACCCATGGTCAGTCCCTTGACGTTCTCGAAGACGAAGAACTTGGTATCGAGCTCGGCCACAAGTCGAACGAACTCGCTCACTAGGGCATTGCGTGGATCGTCCAGAGCCCGCTGCCCGATCAGGGAGAAGCCCTGACATGGTGCACCACCGAAGACGACGTCGACCGGGCGTGAATCCACGCCAGCAAGCAGGCGCAGGTCGTTTCCGGACAAGCCGACGACTGAGCGGGAGAGAGTCGCGCAGTACGGAAAATTGAATCTGTGTGCTGCGGCATGAATCGGGTCGACCTCCACCGTCGCGGCAATGTCGAAGCCGGCTTGTTCGAAGCCCAAGCTGAGGCCGCCTACTCCACCGAACAGGTCGATACCGACGGGTCTGGTCATGTTTCGCTCCCCGTCATGCAATGGATGGGCACGGGGGGTTGTCAGAGCCGGTGCGGTACGAGAAGCGCGGTGCCTCAGGCGGTCTCGAGGAAACGCACGATCTTGTCGATTGCTGTGGGCTCGTCGCGTAGTTCGCACTGCCACACGATGAGTACGGCCCAGTCGTCATCCAAGAGATTCTTGAGGTTTCTTGCATCGCGGTTCCGGTTGGCCTCAATCTTCGGCCGCCAGTACTCGAGCCGTGACTTGGGGAGGTGCCCCCAGCGACAGGAGTGACCGTGCCAAAAGCAGCCGTGAACGAAGATGATTTTTCGCCGGCTCGGGAAGACGATGTCCGGCGAGCCCGGAAGGTCGCGTCGATGCAAGCTGTACCTGAAGCCGCGGCGGTGCAAGGCGCGTCGCACGGCCATTTCGGGACCCGTGTTCGCAGTTCCGACGCTGCGCATGATCAGGCTGCGGCGTTCCGTACTGACGCGGTCCACCATGGTCAGGACGTGGGTCACCGCGGAGCCCGGAGAGCAGCCATCCGCGCGCGCCGCGGGGAGCGTCTGGCGGCTTTGCAGGCACCGTGGGCCGGCCGGTGCGGGGGGACGGGAAGCAGAGGCTCAGCATCGGGCGAAGTGTACCCCGGCAGCGAGGCCGTGGGCTGCCGGTTGTGCCTGTCGCTAGCAGCCCAGCCGGCAGGGGCCGAGCAGGAGTTCGCACCGCTTGGGTGGGAGGGTCTGCCGGTTGAGCTGACCTGCTGCCGTTGTGCTGACGTGTCGCTGTGCAGCCACGCAGCGAGGGGCGGGTGATGTCGGGCTGGGCGCGCCATATCGAGCCCACAAGGGGCACCCGACGGGTGGCTATCTTGCGCCTGACGGACGGTCGGGGTCAAAGGCGACGTTCCGACAGCGCCGCGCTAGCGTTGAGCGAAGCGTCTGGGACTCAGGCTGGAAGATCCCCGGGAGTCTGGGTCGGCGCAGTTCTCCCAAGCTACCAGTTCTTCCGGTGGGAGGGGCTCGAAGAAGCGGTCGTCAACCGAGATGCGGCCCTGGAGAGCGCCGAACTTACGTTGGCCTTGGGGCTTTAGACCGACGAGCTTCGCGACCGGCTTGTCGTGGCGGGCGATCACCGCCTCTTCACCCTGCTCGACTTCGGCCAGCAGGCGTAGGAGGTCTGCCCTCTCCCGGCTTACGTCCATCACCAGCATGATGCCTACTACTCTAGCGTGTCGTCGCCGGAGTTCTGAATCGCTAGGATCCGGGTTCGACCGGCTCGAACCGAATGTTCCGCCCCTCGATCCACACCCTTGCCTCGGGCAGAGCCTCGACGGCGCGCCGTGGCAGCAGGGCGAGGCCGATGGCGGTCTCGTGTCGGGGAGACCGGCAGACGCTGGTGAGGATGCCTGCGGCGCGGCCGTCGAACTCCACCGCGGCGCCGGCCGCGGGCAAGTGCCCCGGCTCGAACACAAGCCGGCACATCCGCCGGGCCGGCTGGCCGCGGTAGTGGATGCGGGCGACGATCTCCTGGCCGAGGTAGCAGCCCTTCTCGTAGTCGACGGCGTCGTCGATGCCGGTTTCCTGGGGCAGGTTCGAGTCGTCGTAGTTGACGCCCCAGAGGGGATAGCCCTGCTCGATGCGGAACGCTTCGGTCGCTTCGGCGCCGATCTGGGGGACCCCGGCGGCGGCGAGGTCCTCGGCCATCAGCGGCGCGATCGCGGAGGACTGCCAGAGAGAGAAGGCGGGCACGGCGCTGTGCCCTTCGCGAACCAGGCGGGCCTGATAGTCGAGCACCTCGACCTGGGCGTGAGCCCAGGGTTCGGAGAGCTCGTTGGCGGCGGTGGCGCCGAGCCCCGCCAGGACCTCGGCGCTCCGCGGACCGGCGACGCGGACGGACGCCATGTCGCCGAGCGGGAGGATCTCGACCTGGTCGGTGACGATGTACTTCTCCAGGTGCTCGATGATCGTCCTGCCGCGGCCCCTGGGGATTTCGAGCCAGAGGCGATCCTCGAGCGCCAGCACGGTGGCGCTGGCGAGCACCCGCCCGCGGACATCGGTGATGAAGCCGAACTCGCCGTGGCCGGGCTCGAGGCCTTCGACCGCCGACGTGACCATGCCGCCGAAGAACCGTTCCCGGTCGGGGCCCATGAGTTCCAGTCGGGAGGCCCGGGGCGGCTCGCAGAGCGCGGCCTGGGTGGTGAGCAGCTCGTAGTCGCGTTCGAGGCTCATGGCAGTTCGGGGTCCGCGTGGCGACCGTCCAGCAGTACGCGCCGGGCGGTCGCGTGGCGGAGGTCGGGCGCGACCCAGTCGGCGCCGGCTTCGTGTAGCCGGTGGTCGGGGGTGAAGCCGGTGGCGACGCCCAGCACGGGTACGCCGTGCGCCTCGCCGCAGGCGACATCGCGCACGGTGTCGCCGATGATCACCGTGTCGGCGGGACCCACTGCCACCCCGGTGCGTTCCGCGGCCCGGCGGACCGCCACCGGCACCAACTCGTTGCGCCGGACGCCGTCCTCGCCGAAGGCGCCGAAGTCGAAGAAACGGTTCAGGCCGAAGGGTTCGAGTTTGGCCCTGGCGCCGATTTCCCAGTTGCCTGTGAGCAGGCCCACGCAGGTGTCCTCGACATCGGCCAGCTCCTCGAGCAGTTCGACGACGCCGGGCAGCAACCTCATCTTCGCGGGGTCGAGCCGGTCGAGCAGATCGGTGTAGTGCGAACGGACCTCGTCGAGCCGGTCCTCGACCTCGACGCGCGGGATGCCGGCATCGGTCATCAGGTCGATCACCGCTTCGGTGTCCGTCCTGCCGCCGAAATCGTAGGCCCGGACGTTGCCGGTCTGGCCGAAGGTGCGCTTGAGGGCGCCCATGAAGATCGGCCCGATCTGGGGGCCGCAGCGAACCAGGGTGCCGTCGATGTCGAAGAGCAGGAGCCGCATCGCGCTTCCAGAGTTCCGAAGTAGGCGGGGAGACTATCTGTAGAGGCGGCGACGTTCGAACAGGAGGCCTGCCTCACCAAGAAGACGGCCCTACTCCAGTGGCTCCTCTTCCCGCCATGCGGACTCGCCGCCGCGGTAGTGCTCGCGCTTCCAGATCGGCACTTCCGCCTTCAGGCGCTCAAGAGCGACCCGGTTCGTCTCGTACGCCTGCTGCCGGTGGGCCGACGCCGTGGCGATCACGACGCTCGCGTCGCCGACCTCGAGTGCCCCGAGACCGTGAACGATGTCCACTCGCGTGCCCGGTTCCGCCACCTCGAGTTCGCGCACGATCCGCTCCAGGCGGCGTTCCGCCATCGCCGGGTACGCCGAGTAGGTGATCCGCTCTACCGGAAGGCCACCGAACGAGTTGCGCACGTTGCCAACGAAGACGACGACGGCGCCCTTCCCCGCATCCTCCACGCCGGCTCGCACCGCCGCCACGGTGCTTCCGTCGATAGCGCCGTCCCTGAGCCGGCCGGTAGCGCCGCGGCACGACCCTCCCGAAACCGGCGGCAGCAGGGCGACTTCGGCCCCGTCGTGGAGCGGCTCCGACCGATTCCGGGCGACCTCCCCGTCCACGGCAACGGCCAACCGCGGCCACAGCGGCTCCAGAGAGGGATATGCCGCGGTCAGACACTCCACCAGGTCGGCGACCGTGCTGCCCTCCGGGAGTTCGTGCTCCGTCTCAGCATGACCGACGGCGTCCAACGCGGTGGCGAAACTCAGCACTCGTACGATCAAGACGGGGGAAGGCTAACAGGGCACCGCATAGCGGTAGATCGGAGTCTGCAGGGCGTCCCGGGTTTGCGGCCCGCCGCGATCCAGCCCGCCAGCCCGGCGCCCGTCAGCCAGTCCGGGGGGTGATACCCGCGGCGCCTGGGCGGCCCTCGGCGCGGCGCCCTAGACCGCGAACGAGGAGCCGCAGCCGCAGGTGCCGACGGCCTTCGGGTTCGAGAACTTGAACCCGGTACCCGCGACGCCCAACTGGTAGTCGATCATCGTGCCCTTGAGGTAGCGGGCGCTGATCGGGTCGACGAACACGTTCAGGCCGTCGTACTCGAACACCTCGTCCGCATCGCGCTGGTTCGTCTCGAAGTCGAGCGCGTACTCGAAGCCGCTGCAGCCGCCGCCGCGGACCGCGACCCGCAGGCCATGGTCGGGCGTCAGACCCTCATCCTCGCGCGTGAGCTTGATCATGCGCACCGCCTTGGCGGTCAGGTGCAGCGTCTCCGACGCCTGGTGGGGCGCGGGCGGCGGCGAGGATGAACTCGGAAAGTCGATTTCTGGCATCGTCTGTGGGCCTCCGCGGCCCCGTGGTCAAAGCCGCTGGCGCTAAGGCCGACCGTACAGCGACGGGGGCCGCGGCTCTGGTGCCCGAGGGTATCATCGAACCGTGTTGAGAAGGACTTCGGACGCTTCGACACGGCCCGACGGAGGCGGTCACAACCACCTTGGGTGCCTCCGGGAGGGCCGGGCATGATCCGGGCGCAGGGCCGGGGCGAAGGTGGTTGCATCGAGGTGATCACCGGCGGCATGTTCTCGGGCAAGAGCGAGGAACTCGTGCGCCGGCTCCGTCGCGCCCTGATCGCCCGCCAGCGCGTCCAGGTGTTCCGGATCGCGACCGACACCCGGAGTGGTGAGGGAGACGTGCTGACAACTCGGGACAACCGGAGCCTGTCCGCGGTGACGGTGATTTCGAGCAACGAGATGCGCGAGAAGCTCAGTCTCGGGGTGGAGGTCGTGGGCATCGACGAGGCCCAGTTCTTCGACGGAGGACTGGTCGATCTGGTGACGGAACTCGCCGACCTCGGCGTGCGAGTGATTGTGGCCGGGCTCGACCTGGACTTCCGGCGCCGTCCCTTCGGGCCGATCCCGGAGCTCATGGCGATCGCGGAGTACGTCGACAAGATGCACGCCGTGTGCATGCGCTGCGGCGCCGCCGCTCAGTACTCGCTGCGCATCGCGGCTGGCGAACAGCAGGTCCTGGTCGGCGACTTCGAGGCCTATGAGCCCCTTTGCCGCCGCTGCTACGGCTCGTCCAGCGAGGCCGATCTGGACAGTGACGAGGCGGATGAGAACGAGTCCGCCGACCAGGCCCGCGCGAGCTAGCGAATCAGGCCCTGCAGTGCCTGCCGGATCGTGGAACCGAGATCCGGTGACGACAGGTCGTGGCCGACGCCTGAAACCTCGAGGCAGGAGTTCGAGAGTCGTGATTCGAGGCATGTTCTGACGGTCTGGGGAGAGCTGGGAAGCGCGGAATATACTTCGCTGCGGCGCTGATTGCCCCCGCACAGCCGGAAGCGGCGCCTCGTCGTGTCGCGCGCCCCTTGAAACACCGCCGGTGACGCGCCGTAACTCAAAGCGGGCGCTCACCAAGGAGTTCGTTCGATGATCTTCGATCCCATGTACTTTGTGTTCCTGGCTCCCGGGTTGCTGCTGTCCCTGTGGGCCAGTTTCCGCGTCAAGTCCGCGTTCAAGAAGTACTCCAAGGTGCGGTCGGCGACCGGCATGACCGGCGCCCAGGCGGCGCAGCGACTGCTCGCCTACGCCGGCATCAACGACGTTCAGGTCGTTGCGACGCGTGGCCGGCTGTCCGATCACTACAACCCGGTGACCAAGAAGCTCGCCCTGTCCGAGCCGGTCTACGGCTCGAACTCCGTGGCCGCGATCGGCATCGCCTGCCACGAGGCCGGTCACGCCATCCAGCACGCGAAGAAGTACGCACCGCTGTGGCTGCGGTCGACCCTCGTTCCGATTGCCGGAATCGGCAGCAACCTGGGCTACTTGGTCATGTTCTTCGGCCTGATTCTGGGCAACATGGGGATGTTCATGATGGGTGTGGTCATGTTCTCGGCGGTCGTCCTGTTCCAGCTCGTTACCCTGCCGGTCGAGTTCGACGCCACCGCCCGCGCCAAGCGCCTCGCCGTCGAACAGGGTCTGATCCTGCAGACCGAGCGGGTCGGGATGGACCGGGTCCTGAACGCCGCCGCACTGACCTACGTCGCCGCCGCCGTCTCCTCGCTCCTCACCCTCGTCTACTTCCTGATGCGAGCCGGCCTGCTCGGCGGCCGCGACTAGAGCGGTGCGCCCAACTGCGCCGTCAACTCGGCCTGGCGGGCGGCGAGTTGTTCCGGCGTCGACGCTTCGAGCACGAGGCGTAGGAGCGGTTCGGTGTTCGAGGGGCGGACGTTGAACCACCAGTCGTCGAAGTCGATGCGGATGCCGTCGAGGCGGTCGAGCGTGCCGCCCTGGGCCTCGGCGTAGCGTTCGACGAGGGCTGCCATGGCGGCGTCCTTGTCCTCGACCTCGAAGTTGATCTCGCTGCTCTTCGCGTAGCGGCGCAGCGGCGCGGTGACCTCGGAGAGGGACTTGCCGGAGCGTCGGATCAGGTTGAGGACGGCGACCACGGCCAGGATCGAGCTGTCCGCGCAGTAGTTCTGGCGGAAGTAGTAGTGGCCGGCGAGTTCGCCGCCGAACAGGGCGCCGGTCCGGCGCATCGTCGCCTTGACGAAGGAGTGGCCGACGCGTTCCGGCAGCGGTGTGCCGCCGTGCTCGCGGATGTACTCGGGCACTGCCCGGGAGGAGCGGATGTCGTGGATCACGGTGCCGCCGGGCTCCCGCTCCAGCATCTGGCCGGCGATCAGGGCGGTGATCAGGTCGGACCCGATCGGCTCGCCGAGTTCGTCGACGAAGGCGGCGCGGTCGCCGTCGCCGTCAAAGCTGACGCCGAGGTCCGCTTGGCTGCCTGTGACGAGTCGGCTCAGGTCGCGCAGGTTCTCCAGCAGCAGCGGGTTCGCCTCGTGGTTCGGAAAGGTCCCGTCGAGCTCGAAGTAGAGCGGCAGCAGTTCGACGCCGAGGGCCTCGAGCAGGGGCCGGTAGATCGTGCCCATCCCGTTCGCGGCGTCGGCCGCCAGCCGCAGCTTCGGTCCGCCTCTTGCCTCGAACGACCGGTCGAGGAAGGAGAGCACGTGCTCGGCGTACGCGGCTTCGACGCTCGTCGCCTCGACCCGTCCGGGCGACGCGGCCGGCGCCGGCTCCGGGCCGAGGGCGTGCTCCTCGATGATCGGGATGCCGTCGTCTCCCGACACCGGCACGGCGTCGGCGAGGCTGAACTTGAGCCCGTTGTACTCGGCCGCGTTGTGGCTGGCCGTGACCTGAATGCCGCCTGCTGTGCCCAGCCGGCCGGTGGCGAAGTAGTTCATCGGCGTCGTGGCGAGGCCGATGTCGAGGACATCGAGGCCGGCCGCCGTCAGCCCGTCGCAGAGCGCCGCGGACAGCGGCACGCTGTGCGAGCGCATGTCCCGGCTGACGACGACAGTGCGTGGCTGCTTCGCGCCCTGGTCGCCTTCGAGTTCGACGAGGTGACCGAAGGCCATGCCGATCCGGCGCGCCAGTTCCTCGTTCAACTGTCCGGGGTAGAGGCCGCGGACGTCGTAGGCCTTGAAGATTCCTGCCATGGGGTTCCTTCGGCCTTTGCTCAGTGAGGCTGTACTTCGATGGCGAGGGCGAAGGCCTGACCCTCGATGGGAGCGTCCTCCAGGCCGTCCGGTCCGTCGCCGTTCACGGCCTGGAACGTGACGGCCAGGGTCTCGCCGCAGATCCACTCCCGGTGCGCGTCGATGGCTCGTTCGATTTCCTCGTTCGTCCGGTAGCGGACCGCGATTCGAGCGGCGTAGTCGAGGTCGGCGGCGTGGCGTTGGTTTTGAATCCGGTGGATTACTTCCCGGGCGAGTCCCTCGGTGACGAGGTCGCCGTCCAGTTGGACATCGAGTGCGACCAACAAGTCGCCTTCGCCGTACATGCTGATCCCTGGCCGCTCTCGGAGCCGCACCTCCACGTCGTCGGCTCCTAAGTAGGTCGTCTCGCCGTCAACAGTGATCGCGATCCGATCGGAGTGATCGAGTTCACGCTTAAGTTCGGTGCCGCTTCGTGCGGCGAGTGCCGCACGCACCGCGGGCATGGCCCGACCGAAGCGGGGCCCGCACTTCGGGTAGTGCGGCACCACGTCGAACGACGCGTACTCCGAACGGTCCGCCGCCCAGCGGACCTCCTTCACGTTTAGTTCGTCCTTGAGAAGGTCTTCATACGGCTTAACGAGTACCTCGACCTCCGGTTTGGCGCTGATCACAGTGATGGAGCGGAGCGGTTGGCGGATCTTGAGGCCAGTCCTGTCGCGGGCCGAGCGGCCACGTCGCGCTACCCGGAGTACCGTAGCCATCGTCGCCTCAAGCTGGGCGTCGACTCGGTCGGTGGGTGGCTCAGGCCACGACTCGAGGTGGCAGCTGACTGCCCCTAGGCCTTGGCTCGACACCAAGCGCCAGTGCAGATTTTCTGCGACGAATGGCACGAACGGTGCGATCAGGAGACGCAGGGTCGTGAGCACTTCGTAAAGGGTCTGGTGGGCACTCTCCTTGTCTACGCCGGGCTGGCCGGATCCCGTGTCCTTCAATGCCCAAAACCGGTCGCGGCTGCGCCGGATGTACCAATTCGTCAACTCGTCCACGAAACTGGAGATGTCCCTGGCGGCGAGTGCGGTGCGGTAGGCGTGTAGGTGGTCGGTCGTGGTGCGGATGAGACGGTACAGGCGAAGCAGTATCCAACGATCAAGTGGTTTGCGCTCCGCGAATGGAACCCCACCTCGTCCCGGCCGCCAGCCATCGATGTTGGCGTAGATTACAAAGAACGCTTGGGCGTTCCAAAGTGGCAGTAGAAAACTCTGCGCCGCGTCCCGCACCAGGCGGGCCGAGAATCGGGACGGCTGCTCCGGGTTGTTGACGCAGAAGTACCAGCGCAGGGCGTCGGCGCCGGTCTCGGCCAGCACCTCCATCGGCTCGACCACGTTGCCGAGGCGCTTCGACATCTTGCGCCCGTTCTCGTCGTTGACGTGCCCCAGGACGATGCAGTTGCGGTAGGCAGGGCTGTCGAACAGCAGGCAGCCGAGAACGTGCAGGGTGTAGAACCAGCCCCTGGTCTGGTCGACCGCCTCGGAGATGAAGTCGGCCGGGAACCGGGAGCGGAAGGTCTCCTGGTTCTCGAACGGGTAGTGGTACTGCGCGAAGGGCATCGCGCCGGAATCGAACCAGGCGTCGATCACGAACTCGACGCGTCGCATGGCGCCGGAACAGCCTTGAGCGCCGCACGACCAGTGGAAGTCGTCGTCGATGAAGGGCCGGTGGGGATCGAAGGACGATCGGTCGTAGGGGTCGTCCGGCAGGGGCCGCCCGGCGCGCCGGAAGAGCTCCTCGAAGGAACCGATCACCTCGGGTTCGCCGCAGTCGCCGCACTTCCAGACCGGCAGCGGCGTGCCCCAGTAGCGGCTGCGCGACAGGGCCCAGTCGACGACATTCTCGAGCCAGTCCCCGAAACGTCCCTCGCCCACGTGCTTGGGGTGCCAGTGGACTTCGCGGTTCTTCTCGATCAACTGGTCGCGGGCGGCCGTGGTGCGGACGAACCAGCTCGTGGTCGCGTAGTAGAGCAGCGGCTGATCGCAGCGCCAGCAGAACGGGTAGCTGTGGCTGTGCCGTTCGCCGTGGAGCAGGCGACCCCGCTGCCGTAGCGAGCGGACGATCTTCGGGTCGGCGTCCTTGAACCAGTCGCCGTTGATCTCGTCGACCAGGGACCGGACGGCGGGATCGTCGGAACTGGCGTCGGCGTCGAGCGCGACCCGGCCCTCCGCGTCGACCGCCTGCAACTCCGGCAGACCGTACTCGCGGCCGCTGCGCTCGTCGTCCTCGCCGAAGAGCGGGGCCGTGTGGACCGCGCCGGTGCCTTCGGCAAGGGTGACGTAGTCGGCGAGCAGGATGCGGAAACCAGCGGCGTCCGACACCTCGGCGGACCGGTACGGGCGGCTCGGTTCGACCGCGAACGGCCGGTCGTACAACAGGCCTTCCAGGGCCCGGCCGGAGAAGCGGGCCACCGTCGCGGCCTCGCGCAGGTCGATGCGGGTCGGTTTGCCGTCGCCGGGAACGAGCGCCGGAACCGGTCGTTCGAGGTCCTCGGCGATCAACAGCAGCCGCTCCGGGTCGACGGGGTCGGCCACCGCGCGGTAGGTCAGTTCGGGATGCACCGCGATGCCGGCGTGCGAGAGCAGCGTCCAGGGCGTCGTCGTCCAGGCCACGATGGCGATCGGCCGGTCGGTGCTGAACGCCGCGTTGCCGTCTTCCCCATCGCCGAGTGCCTCGACCGTCTGCCCCGCCCGGAGCGGGAAGCGCACCCAGATCGACGGGTCCTCCGTGTCGCGGTAGTTCTGGGCCACCTCGTGGCTCGACAGGGTGGTGCCGCAGCGGGCGCAGTAGGGCAGGATCTTCCGGCCCTCGTAGAGCAGGTCCTTGCGCCAGAGTTCGGCCAGCGCCCACCATACCGATTCGATGTAGGTGTTCTTGTAGGTCAGGTAGGCGCCATCCATGTCGAGCCAGTAGCCGACCCGGTCGGTCATTCGCCGCCACTGCCGTTCGTAGGCGCTGACGCTCTCGAGGCAGGCGCTGTTGAACCTCTCGATGCCGTAGTCCTCGATCTGCTGCTTGCCGGAGAAGCCGAGCTGCTTCTCGACCTCGATCTCGACCGGTAGGCCGTGCGTGTCCCAGCCTCCCTTGCGGGGCACGCGCCGCCCGGTCATCGTGCGGAACCGGGGGTAGAGGTCCTTGACTACGCGGGTGACGACATGGCCGACATGGGGCACGTTGTTGGCGGTCGGAGGACCTTCGTAGAACGAAAACTCGCGCTGGTCTTCGTCGTCGCCGGCCAGGAGCGAGGCCTCGAACACCTTCTCGCGGCGCCAGAACTCGAGCGTCTTGCGCTCGAGTTCTGGAAACGGGTAGCCGCCCGGAACGGACGGGAATGCGGGATCCCTGGACACAACGTGCGGGCGCTCTAAGGGTGCCGGGGTGGATTCCCCGATCAGGCGGCGAAACGCTGGCGCTCGATGAACGCCGTGAGCGCCGCCGCGAACTTGGCCGGCCGTTCGACGTGGGGCAGATTGCGGCAGCCGTCCAAGACCTCCAGGTCGGCCTTCGGCATCTCCTGGAGCCAGAGATCGGCAGTCTCGAGCGGCGGATGGGTGGCCTGACGGCCCCACGCCAGCCACAGCGGCTGCTGGAGTTCGCTGCCGAAACCGGCGTCGAGTTGGTGGCCGAGCCGGCCGCAGAGGCTATCGATCAGGGCGTGGCTGGCGCCGGGCAGATGGCTGGCGCGATACATCGCCTCGACCAGCGCTTCGCCGAGTCCCTCGGCGCCGAACATGGTCTCGCGACGCAGGTGAGTCTCCAGCGCCCGCTCGCCGGTCACCAGGTTGAGCGCCGAGGTGCCGAGCAGGGGCGCCCGCAGGAGCGTATGAAGGACAGGGTCGCCGCGATCCTGGCTGACGTCGGCGCCCAGGCCCTGAGGTGCGATGAGGGCCAGGGCGGCGACCCGTTGGGGCGCATCCAGGGCCGCCTGGACGGCGTATGCCGCGGCGCGGTGGGGCGCGACGAGTATCGCCGGTTCGCCGACGGCCTGTTCCAGGAAGCGGTCGAGCAGGTTGATGTAGAGCTCGGCGGTGTAGCGCTGGCCCTTGCGCTCCGAGTCGCCCCAGCCGAGCCAGTCGGGGACGAAGCAGTCGTGGCTACGGGCGAGACGTTCCGCCGCTTCACGCCAGAGGAGCCCCATGTGGCCGGGTCCGAAGGTGTGAAGCAGGACCATCGGCGGCGCGGCGCCCTGGCTGGCCCGGGGCATGTGGACGAAGGCGAGTCGCTGACCGTCGATCTCGAGGTGCCGGGTGGCGCCCCAGCGGGGTCGGGGCAACCGCGCGGCGCGTCGCGCGACCACCGTGTTGATGACGGCGGGCGCCCCGAGCGCCACCGCGCCCAGAATCAGGCCCCGGGTCACGCGGCGCCTGCGAAGACGCTTCAGTTCCTGATCGGCGGACCGTGCCATGAGGCGGACAATAACAGCGTGGCTGGCGCGCCGGCCTTCTGGCCGGCCGCCGCCGGAAGGCGCCCGGGGTGACGTGCATAATCGGCCCGTGGCGTTCGAGGTTGTCGTGGTGTGGGTTGGTCGCCGGCGTGAGCCTTGGGAGTCCCTCTGCGGCGACTACCGCCAACGGATCCAGCGGTTCGTGCCGGTGCGGGAGCAGGTGGTGCGGCCGGCGCGCGGAGACGATCGGACTCGCCTTCGGGTCGAGGGCAAGGCCATCCGCGCCGCCCTGCCCGCGGAGGCCTGGACGGTGTGCCTCGACCGGAAGGGCCGGAACCTGAGTTCGAGCGCGCTCGCGGCCGAGGTCGGGCGGCTGCGTACCGAGTGGCGCCGGCCGGTCGCGTGGATCGTCGGATCGGATCTGGGGCTCGACCGCGAGCTGCTGAAGTCGTCGCGTTTCCGGCTCTCTCTGGGGCCCCTGACGCTCCCTCACGAACTCGCCAGGCTGACCGTTCTCGAGCAGATCTACCGCTCCTTCACCATCCTTGAGGGAATCAACTATCATCGGCAGCCGTTTCATTGAGCCGCGTGAGGGGAACAGAATTGGCAAGCGCGGACAACAGCGCCCAAAGCGCCGGAGCACACGACAGGAAGAAGCTGGCTGTCGCCGCGGCTCGCCCGTTCGAAACCGAACAGGCCGCGGCGGAGAAGGCTGCCGCTGAAGCGGCGCGCAAGGTCGCTGCAGCCGGGAGCGCGGCGAAATCCGCTGCCGAGAAGAGGGCGGCGGCTCAACAGGCCGCTCGGGACCAGAAGTCGTCGGCGACCGCCGCCGCCAGAGCGAAGAAGGTAGCTGAGACGAAGAAGGCGGCAGCCGCGGCTGCCGCCAAGGCCGCGGCCGAACGCCGCGCCGACGCCAGGAAGGCGGCGGGAGCGGCAGCAGCGGGCAACACGGCTGCGGCGAAGGCAGCCACCGCCGCCGCCGCGCGCAGGTCGGCCGCGGAGCAGGCTGCGAAGGACGAGAAGACCACAGCCGCGCTGGCTCTGAAGGCTGACCAGGAGGCGGCGGCGCGCAAGGCGGCGCAGGACGAGGCGGTGAGGAAAGCCGCCGAGTTGTCGGGCTTGGCGAAGGAGGCGAAGGCGCGCCTGCGTACCGCGGAAGCGGCGGCCAAGAGAGCGGAGCGCGAGGCCGCTGCCAAGGCTGCGGCCGCGGAGAAGGCCGCTCTGGAGGCCGCGGGGAGCAGAGCGGCGCTTGAGGAAGCCCGGAAGACCGAGGCCGCGAAGCGTGCCGCTGCCGATGTGGCCCTGACCACGGTACGAGAGGAGAAGGAGGCCGCGAAGATTGCGACTCGGGACGCCACGGCCAGCAGGTCTGCGGCGGCGCGAGCAGAACGCAAGGCCGGCAGCACCTCCGAGCTCGCGGCCAAGGGACAGAAGGCGGAGACTGCCGCGAAGAAGACAGCCGAGCAGTCGGCGAGGCTTGCCGCGAAGACAGTCGCCGCCGCCGAGAAGGCGGCGAAGCTGGCGGCGGAACGCAAGACGGCAGCCCAGGCTGCTTCCAAGGACTCCGCTGCAAAGGGGGCAGCGGCGCGAAAGGCCGCGCGTACGGCGGCGTCCCGGGCGGCGGCGTTCGAGAAGGCTGCCCGGGCTGCGGCCGAGGCGAAGGCCGCGGCTCGTCAGGCTGAGCGGGGTGCCGCCGCCGCGAAGAAGCGGGTAGCCAAGGCCCAGGCGGCGGCGGAAGCCGAGGCGAAGAGGCCGGAGGTGGAGGCGGCAAGGGCTGCCGCCGCGAAGGAGACTGCGGCTGTCGAACAAGAGGTCGCGCGCCGGCTGGCGGCGAAGCAGCGGCTGGCCAAGAAGAAGGCGGCGCAGAAGGAAGCGCCTCCGAGGAAAGCGCCGACGTTGCTTCTCAGGCCGCTGCGCACGGGCGACGGCGGGGGGGCGAACGCTGGTCGAGAGAGTGCCGACATCGAGATGGACCTGGTGCGGGAGCGGCTGGGGGAGAAGCGACGGGAGCTGTTCGGTCGTTACAACCGCGATCTGCACGCGGGCCTGAAGGCGACGTCGGGCGAAGGCTCGGAGGATCTCGTCGACCGGGCGAACCACGCTTACAGCCGGGAGCTGAACTTCTCACTCTCCGACGGCGACGGCGTTCTGCTCGAACGGATCGACGAGGCGACGGCCCGTCTCGACGACGGCAGCTTCGGCATCTGCGTCCACTGCCAGGCTGAAGTCGGCTACGCGCGGCTCGAAGCGGTGCCTTGGGCTTCCTACTGCATCAACTGCCAGGAACTCGAGGAAAAGGGTCGGCTTCCGAGAGAAGAGTGAAGACGGCAGCGCCACTTTCGCCACGGGCTGCTGCAATCGACGCGGCGGTCGAGCGAATCGAGGACGGTGACCGCCAGCCGATCTACCTGGTGATCGGCGAGCAGGTGGTGGCGATGAAGGCGGCAACCCGGATTGCGGGCGCCTTGGCTGCAGGCGGCGGCTGTGAGGTGGCCGTCCACAAACGGCCGGCCGAGCTGCGTCCGATCCTGGCCGATTTGTTGACCTTCTCCCTCTTCGACCCGGCCAAGGTCACCCTGGTCAGCGACAGCGCGATCTTTGCCGACAAGACCGCCGCCGCCGACCTGATCGACGATGCGGAGGCGGCGCTGCCGGTCTCTGCCGGGGCCCCGCTCTCGTCCGCGGGGAAGGAAGCGGCCGGCCGGCTCCTGCAGGCGCTGCGGCTGTTCAGCGTTCCCGCCGACGCAGGTGCTCCCGACGAGGTGGTCGCGTCGTTGCCCGCTTCGGCCCTGGACGGAGGCGCCAGACACCGCCGGCGCAGCAAGCGCCGGCGAACGAAGAAACAGAAGGCCGAACTCGCCGCGGATCTGGCGGGGCTGCTCGAGGCCGCGAGAGCCGAGGGCCTCGTCGGGTGGTCGGACAGCGATCTTGCGGAGCTTGGCCGCATGGTCGATGGCATTCTGCCGGAGGGCCATGCCCTCGTGTTCGCGGAGCGGCGCGCCGACAGCGCCCACCCTCTCGTTCAGCGGCTGTCCGAGCGGAACGCGACATTCGAGGTCGGCGCGCTCGAGTTCGGCCGCCGTGGCGGAGTGGACGGACTCGACTCCGTGGTTGCCGAGCTGGCGGATGAGACCGGCGTCGGCATCGATCGCGGCGCGGTGCAGGAACTGGCGCGCCGTACCCTGCGCAAGACCGCGGGCTGGGGCGAGTCCGAGGTCGACGCCGACTCCGCCGCCCGCTTCGCTGCCGAGTACCGCAAGATCGCCGGTACCGTCCGCGATCGGGCGGGGCGGATCGACCGGAGTGTGGTGGAGGAGATGGTGGCCGACCGCGGCGACCAGGATGTCTTCCAACTGCTCGACGCGATCGCCGAGCAGCGTCCCGCCCAGGCGCTCGCACTCTTCAGGCGCCGGCTGGACAGTTCCCCCGACCGGAACGCCGCCCGACTCTCGTTCTATGCCCTACTGGCCGGCTTCTGCCAGCAGTTGGCGGTGGCACATGGCATTGCGGTGTCCCTCGACCTTCCGGCCGAGCGCAACTTCAATCGCTTCAAGACGGGGGTATTGCCGAAGTTGATCGCCGAACTGCCGGGCGGCGCCGCCAACCCGCTGGCGCGGATCCACCCGTTTCGCCTCTTCCGCATCTACCAGGCGGCTTCAGCGCGGCGTGACCCCCGCGCCTCCCGGGCAATCGCCGGTCTGCCCTGGCAGGTGCTCCAGACGGAAGTGCGGCTCAAGGGCGGCAGCGCCGACGGCGATACCGCGCTGGAAGCGCTGGTCGCGGCGGTAGCGGGCGCGAGCCGGCGCCGCGCGTCCTGACGATGCCGGAGCTGCCCGAGGTCGAGGTTCTGCGCCGGAGCCTGGAGCGGCCGCTCGTGGGCGACCGCTTCGAGGAGGTGCGCGTCCACTTCCCGACCCTGCGCGAACCGCTCTGCGCGCCGGCGCTCCGCCGCCTCGAAGGGCGGACGGTCCGCCGCCTGCGCCGGCGGGCGAAGTACCTGTGGATCGACGCCTCCGGCGGACAGACCCTGGTGGTGCATCTGGGGATGAGCGGCCGCTTGACCCTGGTCGACCGGGAGGCGCCGCTCGTGGCCCACGAACACCTCGGCTTCGATCTGGCGTCGGGCCGCCGGCTGCGGTTCTGCGATCCGCGGCGTTTCGGCGTCGCCTTCGTTGCGGCAACCGAGGACCTCGACGGCGACCGGCACTTTCGCCACCTCGGCGTCGAACCCCTGGCGCCGGAGTTCGACGGGGCTCTTCTTCGGGCGCTGGCCCGCGGTCGCCGCGCGCCGGTCAAGAGCTTCCTGATGGACGCGTCCCTGGTCGTGGGCGTCGGCAACATCTACGCTTCGGAGGCGCTGTACCGCGCCGGCATCCACCCTCGCCGGTCCGTGGCGCGGATCGCGCGACAGCGCTTCGACCGCCTCGCCGCGGCGGTTCGCGCCGTGCTCGCGGAGGCGATCGAGCAGGGCGGAACGACGCTCAACGACTTCATGGACGGCGCGGGCAACTCCGGCTACTTCCAGGTCTCCCTCGACGTCTACGGCCGCGAGGGCGAGCCTTGTCCGGCCGGTTGCGGCGGGCACATCCGCCGCTTCAACATCTCCAGCCGCGGCAGCTACTACTGTCCTCGCTGCCAGCGGTAGAAACATCGGCTGCTCCTCTTGCTTCTTCGGGAGTACCCCTCAGTCTGCTAGGCGTTGAATGCTAGGTGTCGAAAGAGTGCCGGGCCGCTAACGTATCGGCTTCTAGTAGCTGAGGGGTTCTCCGCAACAAGAAAGAGGAACTTATGATGAAGAAGAGCGCTTGGCGTAGGATTGTGGCGGTGGGAATCGTGCTCGTCGTTGGGATGCTGGGCGCGGCGGCCGCCGAAGCCCAGGATCACGACCCGTGCAATTTCTACGAAGACTCGACTTTCGGGGGCCGTAGCTGTGCTGGCACCGGACGCGGCTGCATGGAGTGCGTGTTCGACATCGACGGCCACCTGATCACGATCTACGCCTACTCACCCACCAACGCGCCGTCAGCGCCGCCGCCGCTTGGCTTGGAACTGGCCGCGGCGCCAGAGCTACCGAACTTTGACGGCGATTGGGGCGTGTCCACCGACCAGTCCGTGCAAGTTGTGCGTTCCTGCGCGGAAGACGGGCGGGTCTTTGACGTTCTGGATCCGAGACGCCACGAGAAGGCCGTTTCGCCTTCGCCGGCCCGTGGCCGCGCGAGGAGACACTCGGACCCGGTAGCAGCACCTTGAGAAGATGATCCACTGGGTGCGTACCGGTCACTTGGGCCAGTATGCGACTCTTGCCCCTGTCGTTGCTTTGCTGATCTGGGTGGGAGCGCTGGGCGCCCAGGATGAGTCGGCTGGCCCGGCGGTCGACGGCCTCCGGTCGGTTGAGTTGCCGGAGTCGGTGGCTTGGGCGACCGATGTACGCTGGTTCGGGGAGGATGTACTCCTGCTCGGAGTCCTAGAGGGTGGAGTGTACTCATGGCGCATCGGTGAGGACGAAGCCCAACGCGAAGTCAGGCTCTTCGGAACCGCGTACCGGGTGCCCGGTCGCCCGGACTATGGCCGCCTGGGCGGCGCGCGCTCGGGGAGCATCGCCTTCGGCAACGGCTTGTTCGGTGTATACCTCCACGAACCGACCGGCATCCGGCTCCTGAAGGATGTCGAACTCGTGGGCGATATCGACGGTCGCGGCGCTCTGAACGCGGCGGTGGGCCTCAGCAGAACGGAGGACCGAGGCTGGGAGCATCACGTCGCCTGGCTGTTCGACGGACCGGCTGTGCGGCCGCTGCTTCCGACTCAAAATGACGGTCTGGCGATGGCTCTGTGCTACCAGGCGGATCTCTCGGTGATCCGGTTTCTCTCGGACGACCGTCTTCTGGTCATTCCCGGCGCCGAACGGGGCCTATTCGTCTATGACCGAAACGGCTCGCTCATTGACAGTCTGAGCTCGGAGTCGTTCTTTGCGGATTCGGGCTGCGAGTTAGGTGAGGAGCGGTCAGCTCTGATGAGCGGCGCCCCTTATCGGGCAGCTTGGCTGAACCGCCGCCGGGTGATCGATGAGGTTGTGGCCGACGATGCCGGCAGCATCTACTTCTTCGTTCGCAGTTTCTCCGCGGACCAGGCGCCTTCCTCTGCGTCCACGATGACATCGCGACGGGGTGCTGCGACTGGCGGTTCGGGGGGCGCCGGGACCCTCGCGGATCTGATCGAGCAGGCGAAGGATGGCGAATCCGTCCCGATTCATGTGCGCACCGAGCAGGATCTGGACGAACTGATGACGGCGCTCCGCGGCGCCGGCAACCCGCTCGGAAAAGCAGTTGAGAGTCGCCTCGAGCAGATGAGAGATCTGATTGCCTCAAGGGGGCCGACCGGCGACGCCTCGCGAGAGGCTTCCGAGTACCCTCCGAGGGGCCGGGTCTGCTGGGATCTGGTCCACGTTCGTTTGGACGATTTCAGTGCCGTAAGCCGACTATCGTGCGCCATCGAGTCGGAACGCGGTGACACTCGCCTGCGGGCCGATCTACGCGGCGACCAAGCGGTCATTCTGCTCAAGAGCGATGCGCTCAGCCCAAGGTATCGGCGGCCGTCAGAGGTATTTGCAACCCGTCTCGTGGCGCCGCCGAACTAAAGCGATGGGGATCTTGGCCGCACTACTCGGTGCCCTCGTGCTGGCGGGGCCTGCACTCGCTCAGGGCGACCAGAGGGCGCAGTTCGTGTGTCTGGACGCGGACCGCCGAGCCGTCGCTTCAGAACCTCTGACCGTGTCCTCGCCGCAGCAGACCTGGATGCGTCTGGAACGACTCGCCGAGGGAGCAGCCTTCACACACTGCTGGTCGTGGAGCGACGCCTGTCCAGTCAGTCGGATCCTCCCGGGAGAGAATCCGGCCAGCCGGTGCGCAACGGACCGGCGCTTGCGGCTTCGGGTCGGACTTCCACAGGTGCTTCGGGAATCGTCGGATTCGCCCGCGGGTGTGGAAGTCACCGCGGCCCCCGTCGACATGTGGCGGGAAGTGCCGCTCAGCTTGCTGCCGGCCGTTGCCGCGGATCCGTCGGCTCCATTCTCCGTGCCCCGGAGTCCCGGACCATGGCGAGTTCAGGCCCGCGTGGACGGGAGGGTCTCGGCGTGGCGGGACGTGCTTGCCGAGGAGGACCTGGTGGAGTTGGTTTTGCAACCCTCGGTTCGTCTCGACGTTCGCGTTACCGCGGACAATGCACCGTTGACAACTGCGCGTCTGTCCTTGGTGCGGCCCGCCAAGGGCCCAAGGCGTCCGGAGGAGCTTCTGGTCTTCGACCGCGTGGATGACGCCGGCCGGGTCGTCCTGACGCTGCCTGAACAGGAGCGCTCGCTGGTCGTGGTTGCAGGAGAAGGCAGACGCTCAACGGTTTTCCGAAGACCCCGCGACGTACCGCCGAGAGTGGAACTCGACTCTGGACTCAGCGTTCGCGGACGCGTCCTGAACGACGCCGGGGAATCGTTGGGCGGCGCCCGTCTCGTTGGTTTCTCCCGGATTCCGGGTAGTGGGCGACTGATGCAGCGCCACGACGGGGAATCGGCGCCCGACGGCCGGTTCCACCTGTCCGGGTTCTCGGAGGGCGCCGCATCGGTGCGAGCTGACCACGGCGAACTCTCGTTCTCAACGATGCTGGACCTTCAGGACTCGTTGGACTTGGGGCAGGTCGTGCTGGTGGAGGCGGAGCATGTGTGGGTACGGGTCATCGACAGCAGGAGACTGTTGCCGATTGCGCAGGCGCGGGTTCAGGCCGGCAACTCAGAATGGCAGGTCGACGAGGAGGGCCTGGCCCGCTTGTCGTTGCTTGAACGCCGGGAAGTCATTGCGCGAGCTAAGGGCTACCATTTCGAACGCTTGGAGTTGCCCGAGGGCGTAGGCGTGACCTTTGAAGAGCCCTTCGTGATCTCGCTCCCGCCGGCCCTGCAGGTTGAAGGCAGGTTCCTGGCAGCGGATGGACGCACGCCTGCGGCCGCGGGCCGGGTTACGGCCCTCCGGAGGGACAAGGGGGTGACGAGCAGCAACTTCGCAGCGATTGGGGCGGACGGCCGTTTCTCGATTCAACTGACTGCGGGATCCTGGACCCTCGAACTTTCGGCTGGCAACGCAGGGTTGCTACGGCTCGACGTCACGGGATTGGCCGGGGAGACGCGGGACCTGGGCGACCTTACGGCGCCTGCCTCGGCATGGGTGTCCGGCTACGTCGTGAGTCCAGAGTACGAACCGGTGTTTGGCGCCGAAGTGTCCCATATGCCACCAGCTGCTTTCGGTCCGCTGATGGCTTGGGCCCTGGGCGAGGTCGACTCCGTCGAAACGACCGACGAAGGGTACTTCGAGTTGTTTGGACTGGCGCGGGGGGCTTCGACTCTCCGCGTGGAGGCGGAGGGTTTCGCGCTGCTCCAATTCGAAGTCGAGGCCGAGGGGTTGGAGTGGCTCGACGCGGGGACGATCGAGCTGTCGCGAGGCCGACGTGTGACCGTGCGGTCGGATGTGGGCGGTGGCCAGGTCATGCTCGACACTGGAGGTTTGGGCCATCCGCGGGACCGGATGACGGCCGGCCTGGTCGACCGCAAGGCTGTGGTCGACCGTGTGCCCCTCGGGTCCTTTCGCCTCACGGTCCTCGATGAGGGCGTTCCGGTGTGTGAGCGGAACGAGGAGAGTGAAACGGGCGACGTAGATGTGCGTTGCGACCGCAGCACGACGATCGTGTCCGGTCGGGTCGCGATCGGAGGCCTTCCCGGAGACGGCGTCCTGGTATGGCAGCAGAAACGACGCGCCGAGCTGCCGGATGGCGTGATCAGAACGGTCGGCGGCGGCCTGCCCAAGACTCAAGCGATAACGAACCGGCCGCAGGAGAGGCAGGCGCTGCTGGACGCAGAGGGCCGGTACCGGATGGAGGATGTGCTTCCCGGCGCTTGGGAAGTGATCTGGATGTCGTTCGAGGGCGTACGGCAGGAGGTTCGCGAGGTGACTGTGCCGGACGGTCCCGGCAAAGAGTTCGTCCTGGACCTCGACTACAGCGGCGCATCGATCGAGGGTGTGATCGTGGACAGCGAAGGCGGGTTCGCCGCCCACGCCACGGTCGATGTCTTCCCGGGTCGTCGCGCCGTCGTGGCGGATGCCAACGGTCGCTTCCAGGTTCTCGGGCTCTCGCCCGGCGCCTACCAGTTGCGGGCGCGGTTGCGCCATCAACGGTCCGCCCTCGTCGACGTTCGGTTGCGGGACTACGCTGACCGCGAGACGGTGCATCTGATCTTGACGGACGAACCGCCGAACGAGGAGCTTGAGATTCGCATAGCCGGTGGTGATCGCGGCTTCTGCTTCGTGGAGATGGAGTTGGGTGCGTCGCAGATGATCCGAATCGAGGCGGGGAGGGCCAGACAGAAGCTCTCGCCGCCTCTGGCCGAGCGGGCGCGGATCGCGTGCCAGGCGGATGGGCGGTACGTTCTCACCGGCTGGCGGAATCTCAGGCGCGCGCTGGATCAGGGGGTCGATCTCGACGCTCGCGAATCGGATTCGGCCATCATGCTCGTTGGCGAAGCCCCGGGGACGGGAGTGGAAATCACGGGCCCCGGCGGCTGGAATCTCGGCGCGTTGCGCATCTGGTTCGGCGGCGCGAGGACGTTCCGGGTTGGAGAGTCGATCACGAGCCTCCCGGAGGGGAGCTACACCGTGCGCTGGAATGAACAGACGGCCTTGGTGCGAACTGAGCGTCGGCGCGTAGCGGAAGTCGAGATTGTGGACTGATGGTTGAGGTCGTGCAGGCGGCTTGGCCCCGGGGGTTCGATCAGCAGGCCAGTGTACGATGCCGGCATGGGTCATAGCCCGCCCGAGAACCTGCTGGACGCGGTGGCTGCCGCGGCAAAAGCAACGGTCGGGCTTGAACTGCTCATCCTGTACGGATCGCGGGCGCGAGGCGATGCGCGCCGGAGTGCGGACTGGGACTTCGGCTACATGGCGAACGGGGCTGCGGATGTGGCGGGCCTTCTGGCTGCTCTCGTCGAGATTCTCGGGGACGACAACATCGATCTCGTTGACCTCGACCGGACGACCGGTCTGCTGCGCTTCAGGGCCGCCTGCGACGGCTTGCTCGTGTACGAGTCGGAGTTTGGCGTGTTTGACCGCTATCGGCTCGACGCCGCGAGCTTCTGGTGCGAGAACGTCTCGATCTTCGAGCGAGGCTACGAAGAGACTCTGGAGGCCCTGTAGCCGTGCGGGTGCTCGACCGAGCCGTTCTTGCGGAGCGCGTGATGGTCGTCGAGCGTCATCTCGAGCGGGTGGCGGATCGGCTGCCCGCCTCGCTGGCAGGCTTTCGGCCCGCGACGGATACAGCCGACGCCGTCCTGCTTCATCTCTGGCAGGCGACGCAGATCGTGATCGACACCGCCATGGGCGCTTGCCTGACTTTCTCCCTGGGAACTCCCTGCAGCTACGCGGATGCGTTTCGACGCCTTGAGAACGGAGGGATCATCAGCACCGTCCTCGCCGATCGGCTGGTCCGCGCCGCCGGATTCCGCAATCTCGTCGCTCACGCCTACGAGTCGCTCGACATGGCGCGCGTCCATGAGGCCGCGACGACCGGTCCTGCTGACCTGCGCCGGTTTCTTGCCTGCCTGAGCAAGCACGCGGAAGAGTAGAGCGAAGTACTTCGCGCGGCGAGAAGAGCCCGGTGCCGCTACGTCAGCGGCCAGAACACCGGGATCAGCAGCACCGAAATCACGAAGAACATGATCTTGAGCGGGGCGCCGAACTTCATGTAGTCCATGAAGCGGTAGCCGCCGGGACCGAAGACCATCGCGTTCGTCTGGTATCCCATCGGGGTCAGGAAGCTGGCGGAGGCGGCGAACGCGACGGTGATCATGAAGGGCTTGGGGTCGAGCCCCATGGACGTCGCGGCGGTGCCGGCGATCGGCACCATGAGCACCGCGGTCGAGTTGTTCGACACGATCTCCGAGAGCAGGGCGGTCGCCAGGTAGATCAGCGCGATCACCGCCAGTTTCCCGTAGCCGGCGCCTGCGTTCGCGATCGCCTCGCCGAGCATCGCCGCGAGGCCGGTCTTCTCCATCGCGATTCCCATCGGCAGGATGCCGACGAGCAGGAAGATGACCGTCCAGTTGATCGCCTCGTAGGCCTGCTGCACGGAGATTCCGCCAAACACGATGAGCGCCACGGCGCCCAGAATCGAGGCCTTGAGGATCGATATCGCGCCGGTGGCTGCGAGGAGGACGACCATCGGGATGATCACCACGCTGAGCCACCACCTGCGGGGAATCACGAGCCGCAGCTTGACTTCCTGCAGCGGCACGAAGTCCTCCGTCTCGTAGAGGGCTTCGATCCGGGAGCGGGGGCCGAACACGAGCAGAGTGTCCCAGTTGTGAAGGACGATGTGGGCCAGCTTGTCGCGGATCGGCTCGCCGTAGCGGTTCAGCGCCAGCACGAAGCAGCCGAAGCGGCGGCGGAAGTCCAGATCCCGGATCGTCGAGCCGGTGAGCCGGGAGACCGGCGAGAGCTGGATCTCCGCCATGATGTTGTTCTGGTCGGAGAGTTCGCGATCGTCGACCTTGACGTCGGTCAGAAGACGCAGGCCATAGTGGTCGCGGAAGTTGACGATGTCCTCCATGCGCCCTTCGACGATCAGGAGGTCGCCGCCCTCAATCGGCCGGGCGCGCAGGTCGACCGCGATCCGCTCGCCGCCGCGCAGGATCTCGAGCACCGTCAGGCGGAAACGTTCGTTGATGTGGGCGTCGAGCACGCTGTTCCCGATGAGCTGGCTTCCGTCCGGCACCTGGACCTCGGTCAGGAAGGAGGACAGTTGATACTTGGCGGTCAGGTCGGCGGTGGCCGCGCGGGGTTTCAGAAAGCGCATCGGCACCAGGACGATGTAGGCGAGGCCGACGACCAGCAGGATGAGTCCGAGCCCCAGGAACTCGAACATGCTGAAGGCGCCGTAGCCGCTCTCTTCCGACCTCGAGCTGACCAGCAGGTTGGTCGAGGTGCCGATCAGGGTGCAGGTGCCGCCGATGATGGAGAGGTAGGAGAGCGGCAGCAGAATCCGGGACGGCGACACGTCGTAGTGCTTGGCGATCTGGATGCCGACCGGCATCAGGATCGCCATTGCGGCGGTGTTGTTGACGAAGGCCGAAAGCACGCCGCAGACGAGAATCAGGGCGATCGCGGCGGGCCAGTGCGTGGCGCCGGACCTCTGCGCAAGTTTCTGGCCGAAGCGATCGATCAGGCCGGTGTGAGCCAGTCCGTAGCTGAGGATGAACATCATCATCACCGTGATCACGGCGTCGTTGCTGAAGCCCCGGATCGCTTCCTGGGGCGTCACCAGGCCGAACAGCAGCAGCAGACCCAGGCTGGACAGGGCGACCGCGTCGATCGGCAGCCACTCGAAGCTGAAGGCCAGGAACGTGAACGCGATGATCGCTACGAGGATCCAGATGTCCATTGGCGCTAGCCGATCGGCAGGCGGCGGTGGGAAGCGACGGGCATCGAGCGCCGCACGTCGGCAATACGCCGCCGGTCGATCTCGGCGATCGCGATCCCCGGCGCGTCCCCGGCGTCGGCCAGGACGTGCCCCCAGGGGTCGATGATCACGGAGTGCCCGTAGCTGTGACGAAGTCCGCGGTCGTCGTGTTTGCCGGTCTGCGCCGCGGCCAACACGTAGCACTGGGTCTCGATCGCGCGAGCGCGCAGCAGCGGGCGCCAGTGGTCCTTCCCCGTCATCAGGGTGAAGGCGGAGGGCACGGTCAGGATCTCCGCGCCGTCCGCGACCAACCGCAGGTAGAGCTCCGGGAAGCGAAGGTCGTAGCAGATCGTGAGGCCGAGGCGACCGATTGACGTGTCGACGGTGACCGTGTCCGCGCCGGGTACGGCCGTCTTCGACTCCAGGAACCGCACCGCGTCGGAGACGTCCACGTCGAAGAGATGGATCTTGCGGTAGGTGGCCGCAATCTCGCCCCGGGGGTCGAACAGCACGCTGGTGTTGTAGCAGCGGCTGCCGTCCTCTTCCGGCGAGAGTTCGTTGTAGGAGCCCAGGAGCAGGTAGATGCTCCGGTCGCGGGCCAGCGCCGCGAAGCGGGCGCAGGTTGCGCCCGAGGTCGGCTCCGCGAGCTGCACCTTCTGCTTGTGCGGTCCGAGGAAGTTCGTGTTTTCCGGCGTGGTCACGAACTTTGCGCCGCGGTCCGCCGCGGTCTCGATCCAGTGCCGGGCGGTTTCCCAGTTGGCCTGCTCGTCGGACGTGGCGCCCATCTGGACGACGGCGGCGAGATAGGCTGATGTGTCGTTCATACCCGTCGCATCCATCCGCCGGGAGCTTACCGCCGTGCGGCCACGATCCGGGCTAAGCTTCACTTACCCATGTGCGGGATCGTCGGCATCCTGATGCGCTCCCACCCCGGGCCGGCGACCTGTTCGCGGGAACTGCTGGAGGGGCTCGCCGCGACCGGTCGCTGCGTAGAGGCGGCGGTCGGCGACCTGGAGGGGGCCAATGCGGAGGCGCTTGCTTCGGCGCTGACCGATGCCGTCTCGGAGTTCGCGAGCTGGAACCGGCGGCTGCGCGCCCGTCCCGCGGTGCGCTCCCTGGTACGTGACCCCGCGCTGCGCGCCATGGTAGGCGACGCCTTGGGGCCGACCTTCAAGGCGCTCAAGCGGTTGGAGTCGACCCTGGACGCCGGCGGCACGGCGTTCGGCGACGCGGGCCTGGAGGTCGTCAACCGTGCGGTGGGCGCCCTGGCGGACGCCGAGTGGGCGATCCGCTGCGACCGGCTGCGGACCGCCGCCGAGGTCGGGGCTCTGGCGCCGGCGGGCGTCAGCGACGCGGGGCTCGACGTGCTGATCGGCGTCCACCAGGCTCTCTCGTCCATCGACCGGCTGGAGATCCGCGGTCGCGATTCTGCCGGCCTGTTCCTGCTGCTCTCGGGACACGAGCTCGACGCGGGTCGTCCGGCAATCCGGGCGGAGCTCGACCGGCGGCTCGATGATCCGCTCTTCGGCCATCGCGGCATCGTCCGCCGCGACGGACGCATCGGCCTGACCTACAAGTGCGCCGAGGAGATCGGTGAACTGGGCGACAACGTGCGCTTCCTGCGCGCGGCGGTGGCGGACGATCCGGTCCTGGCGGCGGCGCTCGAGAGTCCGGACATCGAAGCCGCCATCCTCGGGCACACGCGTTGGGCCAGCGTCGGCCGGGTCAACGAGGCGAACGCGCATCCCTTGAACGAAGCGGAGGCGAGTGCCGGCGAAGCAGGCCCGGAACAGGCGCCACAGGTGGTGGCGGCGATCAACGGCGACATCGACAACCACGCCGACTTGGCGGTGCTCGAGAGGCTGGACGTCGACCCGCGGATCACGACCGACACGAAGGTCATGCCGGTGCTCATGTCGCGCCGGCTGGCCCGCGGCGAGGAACCGCTCGATGCGTTCCGCGGCACGATCTCAGCGATCGAGGGTTCGCTCGCCGTCGGCGCGCTCTGCGGCGACGATCCGAACCGGCTCTACCTGGCGATCCAGGGCAGCGGTCAGGGGCTCTATGTGGGACTCGCGGACCACGCCTTCGTGGTCGCCAGTGAGCCGTACGGTCTGGTGGAGGAGACCTCCACGTATCTCCGCCTGGACGGCGAGGCGGCGACCGGACCCGACCGGCCAGGCGCCGCCACGGGTCAGATCGCGGTGCTCGACGCGCGGCAGGCAGGCGACCTGGGAGGTATCGAGCGCTACGGCATGGACGGTTCACCGCTGCCGCTGAACGGGGAGGAGCTGGAGCGGGCCGAGATCACGACCCGCGACATCGACCGGGGCGACTTCCCCCATTTCCTGCTCAAGGAGATCAGCGAAGCGCCGCGATCGGTGCGGAAGACGCTGCGCGGCAAGTTGCACGAGGATGCCGCGGGACGCCTCCGGGTGACGTTGGGCCGGCAGACGATCCCGGACGCCGTGGCGCGCGACCTGGGCAGCGGCGCGATCACCAGGATCGTGATCATCGGCCAGGGCACGGCCGCCGTCGCAGGTCAGGGCATAGCCGCCGCGATCGAGGGGAGGCTGCGCGAGCGTGGTCTCACCGGGCTTCGGGTCGAGGCGATGCCGGCGACGGAACTCTCGGGCTTCCACTTGCTGCCCGACATGTCGGGCACCCTGGTCGTGGCGGTCAGTCAGTCGGGCACGACGACGGACACGCTGCGCACCCTCAACCTGACGCACCGCCGCGGGGCCCGCTCCATCGCCATCGTCAACCGCCGGGACTCGGATCTTGCGGATCGGGCGGCCGGCGTGCTCTACACCTCGGACGGCAGGGATGTGGAGATGAGCGTCGCCTCGACCAAGGCCTTCTACTCCCAGATCGCGGCCGGCATGCTGCTGGCCGTGGCGATCGCCGACCTGGTCGCGGGCGGCGCCGACGAGCGGCCGGCCGCCGACCGGCTGCTGCGGGAGTTGCGGGCATTGCCGGAGGCGATGGAACGCACCCTCGGGTTGCGGGAGAGAATCGCCGCGGCGGCGCGCCGGTACGCGCCCAGGCTGCGGGACTGGTCGGTGGTCGGCAACGGCCTCGACCGCATCGCGGCGGAGGAGATCCGGATCAAGCTGGCGGAACTCTGCTACAAGGCGATCGCCTGCGACGCGACCGAGGACAAGAAGCACATCGACCTGTCGTCCGAACCGCTGATCCTGGTGTGCGCAACGGGAGTCCACGGTTCGACCGCGGCCGATACGAGGAAGGAGGTCGACGTCTACCGGGCGCACCGCGCGACGCCGATCGTCATCGCCTCGGAGGGCGCCGGGTTCCCGGCGGCGCCGGCGGTGATCGAGGTGCCCGAGGCCGCGCCCGAGTTGTCCTTCGTGCTGGCGACGGTCGTCGGTCACCTGTTCGGCTACTACGCGGCGCTCGCCATCGACGATCTCGCCAAGCCGCTGCGCGCGATCCGCTCCGCGCTCGACGCGGCCTGGGGTATCGAGGCGCCCTCCCGGCCGGTCGCCCGTTTGCGCGAACTCGCGGCCGCCGAGATCGAAGCCGTTCGTGAGGGTCTGGCCGACGGGAGCTACGACGGCAACCTGCACACGGGCAGGGCGGTGCGGCTGGCCGTGGCGCTCGACCGCCTGAGCGCCGACGGTTCCGCCGACAGCGGCGAGGCCTGTACGGCGGCGCTGCTCGAGGCTCTGAAGAGCGCCCTGACCCCGGCCATTGACGATCTGACCCGGCACATCGACACGATCAAGCACCAGGCGAAGACGGTGACCGTGGGCATCTCCCGTCACGACCAGACCCTGGGGCGGATGTCCCTGGCGACCGCCCTGCTCGAGGCCGGCGTGCCGGAAGAGTCGATCTCGTCAGAGGACCGGCGGACGATGACCGCGCTCGATCCCTTCGTCGACCAGGTGCTCGGCTACGTTCGCTACCAGCTCTGGTGTGGAGGCGATGGTCCCGCGCCGGGCGACGCCGCCACCATCCGCGTGCTGTGCGCCGGCGGCCTGTGCCGCGATCTTCAGTCGCGGACGGTGCGGGCGCCGCTGCTCCAGGGCACCAAGTACGCGGTCGCGGTCGAGGGCCGGTTGATGGCGGCGCGCGGCCGGACCGATGGCCGGGTGTTCATCGGCGTGCCCGAGTTCAGCGGCGGCGAGGTCTCGGCGCTCAACCTGATCCACGTGCGCTTCCGGGAGCGTGCTCCGGCGCCCGAATTGCGCCGGTTGCTTTCCGGTTACCGCGAGCGCTATTCCGGCCTGCGCGACCAGGTACTCAAGAAGGCGCCGGAGTTCGATGACCGGTTGCTGGCCGAGCTTCCGGTCGAGGACCTTCTCGTCGACCCCGTGTCTCAGCTCGCGGAGCGTTGGCAGAGTCCTGGGAACGCGGGCGTCTCGCCCGCAGCGGGCGGCGTCAGCGCGCGGGGGCACGGCGCGATCCTGCTCAAGGCGCCGCAGCCATGAGGATCCTGCTCACCGGCAGCGCCGGGTTCATCGGCTTTCATGTCGCGACCGCTCTGCTCGACCGCGGCGACGAGGTGATCGGGTACGACAACTTCAATCGGTACTACGACCCCGAACTCAAGGAGGCCCGCAACGCGATCCTCGAGGAGCACCCCAACTTTCGTCTGGTCCGCGCCGACATCGGAGATCGGGAGGCTCTGGAGGCCGCCTTCGATGAGTTCGTCCGGGGTGCTGCCGGCGGCGAGACCCGGGTCTGTCACCTCGCGGCCCAGGCCGGAGTGCGCCACTCGATCGCGCATCCGAACGCGTTCGTGCGTGACAACGTGCAGGCTTTCACCCACGTGCTCGAACTCTGCCGGGACAAGGAGGTCGGCGGGCTGATCTACGCCTCGAGCAGCTCGGTCTACGGCGACAGCACGCGGGAGCGGCTCAGCGAAAAGGACAGCACCTCGGCTCAGTGCTCGCTCTACGGCGCGACGAAGAAGATGAATGAGCTGATGGCGTCGGTGTACAACCACCTGTACGGCCTGCGGGCGACCGGCCTGCGCTTCTTCACCGTCTACGGCCCCTGGGGCAGACCCGACATGGCCCTGTTCCTGTTCGCCGGCGCCGTGCTGCGCGGGGAGCGCATGAAGGTCTTCGGCCACGGCCGGATGCACCGGGACTTCACCTACGTCGACGACATCGCCGCCGGCGTCGTCTCGGCGCTCGACCGCAACCACGAGCTCCTCGTGTGCAACCTCGCCGCCGGCCGCACCGAGGAGTTGATGGAGTTCATCCGGCAGATCGAGTCGAGCTGCGGCCGCGAGGGCGAGAAGGAGTTCCTGCCCATGCAGCCGGGAGATGTCGTCCGGACCTCGGCCGACCTCACGACGGCGAGGGAATTCCTGGGCTACGAGCCGACGACCACGATCGATGTCGGCATTCCCCGCTTCGTCGACTGGTACCGGGGTTACTACAACCTGTAGCTGCTGCGTACCGCCTCACCGAGTCCTCAAGGAGGCGCTTCCCCCTTTTGTTTGGGGATTATATACGAGAGTGCCGGAGCCGAACGGCTCACCGGCGCACGTTCTTGGGTGACTTGATGTAGTTGACCTTTACTTCCTTGGCTAGTGCGTCGGTCAGCTGGTCGAAGGTGGCGTCGATCCGCAAATCCTCCCGCAACTCCGCAGCGGACGGCTGATAGCTCGGGTGAACGATGTCCACCGTCTCGCGCTTCTGCTTCTGTCCGGTCCGCTTCTTCTTCGGTTCCTGGTTCACGTTCCCGGCCTCCTAGCGTCTGCCGTTCTTCATGCGCTCGACCCAACGCTCAGCGCGCCCAGCGGCATGCATTGCGCGCAATAGGCGCTGTCCGCCTTGCTTGGCATCGTCTCCGGGCCGCAATTCGTCTTTGAACAGATTAGCCACGACGAAGTAGAATCGGGCTCCGTTGGCTAGGCCCTCCGCCGTCTGCACATCTGTAGCGAGTGCGGTCATTTCGGCGAAGAGTTCGGCGGCATCCGCCGCCTCGGCGACGACGTCATAGGCGAGGTTGCCCGCGACGGTGTTGAACTCTCGACGCATCCTAGGTGTAGCCAGCGCACGAAGGGTGTACTCGGCGCAGTACTTAGCGGCGGCGGCCGCGTTGAAAGGAGCGTTGCGACTCTGGATGTCCTCGTCAAACGCCTGAGACAAACGGACGAACCCAAAGGACAGCATCTTGAGATCTTCGGCTCGCTGCTTGAGATGGAGTCCGCGCTCGAAGTCCGCTGGACTCTGAGCGAGTGCAGGCGCAGCCAAGAGAAGAACGGTTGTTAGCGTCCATTTTAGGATAGCGGTTCGGTGGGTCATTGGGATCATGTTCTGGCATCCTGTGGCATTGGTGGAGCGAGTCACCGGATCAGCGGTCGCTGTTGAGGTTGCAGTGTCGAACTAAGGGGGTCGGACACGAACGGCTTGGAGTCCTCAGCCATGAAGCCTTCCTTCTTGTTCTTCCGCCGCAGTCCGATGAGCGTCAGCGTGTTCGACTTGCGCCGGTTGCACGGGCCGCAGAGCAGGCGCCGGTTCGAGATGTTGTTACTGCCGCCAAAGGCCGACACGAAGCTGATCTCCGATGTACTGCGCGTCGGCGGACGGTTCGGTGTGTTTGGGCATGGCGGTTCTCCTAAGAGGGGATCGTTGTGGCAGCGAAGGCTTGCATGTCGCTCACAGGATGAAAGGGTGCCCCTCCAGGCGACTGGGCAGACCACACTCTGCCTTCCTTGTCCGTGATGGTCAGCGTCACCGGGAGGTCGGTCATGCCCGCAGCGAGCACCCACCAGTGACCGTTGTGGGCGGTTCCGTCCAGCACTTTGACCATCAACTCGGGATTGCTCGGCGAGAAGAGGCACAGCAGTACGGTTTCGGGCGCTTCGGCGATATGGATGGCTTGAGCGTGATGCTTCTGGCCCTCGTGCTCTGCGTAGGCGGCGACACGGAAGCCGCCGGGTAGTTCGATCTTCGGTGTCATTCTGTCTCCCAAGAATCGGAATGGTCGGGGTCAGATATCGGCGCCAGCGGCGTGAAGGTAGGGAAGGTGATGTCGCCCAAGCTGTCGTATCTGGTGCCCCTGCGGCCCCATCGGTGGGGTGCGTTGAGGGGTTCTTCCTTCTCGTAGCCAACTTGGAGAAGGGCGGATTCCCCGTTGTAAGCGTAGGGTGCGGCCAAGCTCTCGGCCTCCGCTTCAAGATCCTCAGTGGGCAGTGGCGGCACACGGCAGTACCTCCAGTTCGCTCTGCCGAGCAACTCTTCGATCTTGGACCGAGTCTCATTTGGAAGGCTGATTTCGGCCATGATGTGTCTCTCCTTCTTCTGTGTTCATCCAACCGCAGCACGCATCCGAAGATCCCGCATCCACGCTAGTACACGCTGACGAGGCGGTCGACGCCAATCAGTGCGGCGGTTCAAAGACCGCTCGACACCTTCGGCGAGTTCCCGCGGAGGCGCTCCCATCCCGCTATCGACGATGACGCCCGCTAGGCCGCCAGAACTGTCCGTCACGATCAGTCCTGGTTCGACGTGGAGACGGCGCGCTTGCGGGTATGGAGTTGGTTCGGCTACACTCTCCCCCTCTCGAAGATTCCTGCATTGATCTTCTCCTTCGCCCGCACATGCCCGTGCGGGCGTTGTCGTTTCTGCGTCCGGCCCGTCAGTTGGCCGTTGGGCCGAGCTTAGCCCGCTTGCGCGCTAGGGGTCCAATCCAGCCGACCAGAGCATGCTTCGCGCACCTCGATCCTCGAACATGAACCGGTTGCGGTACTGCTTGCAGGTGAGGATGATCTTGCTGCCCAACAGTCCTCGTTGGGCGGCCGAAACGGAATCGCACCCGGAAGTCACCTTGGCACGCACGCCGTTAGGAGTTCGCGAGCCTCGCCAGCGATACGGACCGCTACGAAGAGGCTGAGGGCTAGGATGGTGCTCGGCGCGTCTCTACCCGCGCCGAGCACCGGTGCCGCATTAGCGGCAGCCGACCACCCACTCTCAACCTCTCGGGAGATCAGAATGGCCGACAAGAACTACACGGACCCGACCGCCCCGCAAGATCTGATGATGACCCTCACCGAACACGTCAACTCCTCTCTGGAGAAGCTCGAAGGCGACGCTACTCCAGAAACAATCGCTGAAGTCCTGAAGGATGTTGCTGGCATTCTGCCGATCGCCTTCTACTTCATCGGCCAACAGCCACTCCCGTACCGGCATGGCTCTCAAGGACATGGAGCAGGAGCTAGTTGACTTCTTGAACGAAACGGGCAGCAAGCCGCCGATTGGATTCGTCAAGCCGTAGTTCTCGCTGGCGATGCCTTTCCGCGACCTGTTCGCGAAGTGCTCTCGTGCATGCTGCGGCAGCTTTCCGTCTGGTATCGGGTGTTTGCTCCTCCATGAAGAGCGCCAGCGCCTCGACAACGTAGTCGGGATGGGTCGAATCACTCACGTATCACCCCAAAATCCCCGGCACTCTCGTATATAATCCCCTTTTGTTTTGCCTCGGATCCGCCGGCGCCGTCTGGAGTCATGCGTCCGTGCTCGCATGGCGCCGCGCCGCGCGCATCGTTGCGTTCCCGGCGCTGCTCGCCTCGGCCGCCTTCCTCGTCAGCGGCGCGGCGCTCGCGCAGACGCCGGCCGCGTGTACGGCAACGGACCCGGGACCGACGCCGACGGCTGTGGACGTTGACGCCGTGCCGATCGTGGTCCAGTCCACGGCCGCGGACTACTTCGTGCTCTATGTGCGGCACGATGGGGACGGCGCGGAGTTGGAGCTCCCGGTGCTGGTGAAGAAGGGCGCGGCGGGCACCACGACGCTCGCCGAGAACGTGGAGGCGCTGCCCGCGGAGCGCTACCGGGTGGAGAAGTACCTCATTGCCGCCCCGGCCGACGTGGACGGTGACTGTGTCGACGACATCACGGAACTCGATGATCTGGGGGCCGTGAACCCAGTCAACCCTGCCGCCGACGTTCCACTGAACGACGGCGCCGTGGCCCTTCCCGATCGGGCCACATTCGAGACGTATGCGTACGCGGACTCCGACGGAAAGTTATTTCTCAAGTACCTTGTGTTCGACGTGGACACCGACCGACCGCGTGTCTACTTTCAGAACATCAACCTGTATAACAGCCACGGAGAATTCCGGGACGCAATTGGGTTGACACATGTCGCGAGGTTCCGAGGGAGTATCATTTATGACCCGGCGCTGGTCACCCCCGATGGTAGACCCGGCGTCTACTACTACGAGAACGCATGGGAAGGCCTCTCGGTCGGCAACTCCTTCGCCCATGCGACACGCATTCATACGGTAATCGCCGCGAGCATGCCGCTGCTCGAGGACAACCTGGCTATATATTTTCCAGGCTACGACATTCTGAATTATCAGGACGAGTTAACTCTATTCAAGGACTCCCGGATCCCTCTTCTGTTCGATAGTGACATCGTCTCCGGCACCGACTTCCTGGCATTGAACCCAGGGGAAGGGTATGGCCGACTGCGGGTCCTGGCCTCGGACGAGCGGCCCCACGCGCGTGACATCGCGCTCTACGAGGCGCTGCCCAACGAACTGCCCCGTGTCGCCGGCATCATCAGCACCGTACCCCAGACGCCGCTTTCGCACGTCAACCTGCGGGCCATCCAGGACGGCATTCCCAACGCCTTCGTTCGCGACGCCCGCGACGACCCTGCCATCGCGCCCCTGATAGATGGCTTCGTTCGTTACGAGGTGACCGACGGCGGCTGGGAACTGCACCCGGCCACCAAGGCGGAAGTCGATGCCCACTACGAGTCGTCCCGGCACGCCGGGCCCCAGACACCGGAACGCGATCTCGCGGTCACGGGATCAAAGCCCTCAGTCAGATCGGTTTCGAGGACTGGACCGCGTTCGGAGTCAAGGCGGCCAACGTGGCGGTGCTGGGGACACTGGGTTTTCCAGAGGGAACGGTTCCCGACGGGTTTGCGATCCCATTTTATTTCTACGACGAGTTCATGAAGGTCCACGATTTCTATACCCGCATTGAAACCATGCTGGCTGACCCCGACTTCCAGACGGACTTCGACGTCCAGGACGACATGCTCGACGATCTGCGCGACGATATCGAGGACGCGGACTCGCCCCAGTGGATAGTCGACGACCTGACCACCATGCACGCCACCTATCCGGAGGGGCAGTCACTCCGCTACCGGTCAAGCACGAACAACGAAGACCTGCCGGGCTTTAACGGGGCGGGGCTGTACGACTCCAAGACCCAGAATCCCGATGAGACGGTGGAGCACGGCATCGACAAGTCCCTCAAGGGCGTGTTTGCCAGCCTGTGGACCTTCCGGGCCTTCACCGAGCGCGAGTTTTATCGCATCGATCATCTGGCAGCGGCAATGGGGGTGCTGGTCCATCCCAACTACTCCGACGAGTTGGCCAACGGGGTGGCCGTCAGCTTTGATCCGACCGACCCGACCTCCGGCAATGACGACTGGTACTACGTTAACATCCAGGTGGGTGAGGATCTGGTTACCAACCCCGAAGCCCACTCGGTGCCAGAGGAAATCCTGATATACAAGGATGGAACATACAGGGTACTTGCGATCTCGAACCAGGTGCCGTTGGGGCAACTCCTGATGAGCGACGCCCAACGGACGCAGTTGCGCGATCACCTCACCGCGATCCATGACCACTTCGCAGGGCTGTACGACCCCGCGACCGGCGAACCGTTCGCCATGGAGATCGAGTTCAAGATCACCAGCGAGAATGTCCTGGCGATCAAGCAGGCCCGCTCCTGGGTCTTTGGTTCGTCGCCACCACCACCGCCTCCGCCGCCGCCACCACCTCCACCTCCGCCTCCACCGCCGCCTCGACCGCCTCCACCGCCTCCACCGCCCCCGCCACCTCCACCTCCGCCCCCGGACCCCGGGTCGGGGGATGGCGACGGTGACGACGATGGCGACGGCGGATCGGATGGACCGCCGAGCGCAGCCTTCACGCACGGCATGGAGTGTGGCGAAGGCGTTTGCCGGGCCCGGACGGGCGACGCCGTCACGTTCGAGGACACGAGCTCCGGCGCCGTCCGGCTCCGGACCTGGGAGTTCGGCGAAGGGACGATGTCGGGTCGCCGACGAGCGGAGCACGTCTGGTCGGCGCCCGGCTTCTACGTGGTGACTCTGCGGGTGAGCGACGGGATGACCGAGTCGACGGCGACCCAGGTCTTCCTGGTGGTGGCGAGCGATCCGGCGGGGACCTGCGAACCCGACGCGGCGACGCTGTGTCTACAGGACTCGCGCTATCAGGTGCGCGCTGAATGGTGGACAGCGGACGGCGAGAGCAGCGCCGCGCGCGTGGTTCACGCTGGAACGAACGACACCGGGATGTTCCAGTTCTACGATGTCGACAACTGGGAGATCCTGATCAAGGTGCTCGACGGCTGTTCGCTGAACGGGAACGTATGGGTCTACGGCGCCTCGACGACCGATCTGGGGTACGTGATCCAGGTGACGGACACGGTGACCGGGGAGGAACGGGAGTACCGGAACGATCCGGGCCAGCCGGCGCCGGCGATCACGGATGGCGCCGGGTTCCAAGCGTGCGCCCTCTGACGGGCGCACGCTTGGTTCACGGCTGGCGCGCGGAGCGCGCTAGCCGGGTTCCCGGGCGGCTGCCGGCCGCGCCAGTGATCCCTTGAGCGCCGCCGGCTCAGGCAGGTGATCGGGTGGCCTATCCATAGGTTGCTAGAATCCACGGCAGGGCTACGACGCGAGGTGGTGACGGTCACCGCGTGGTCTTTGCTCCGCCCCGCTTGGTTGAGCCCCGCTGGAGGAGCTTCCGGCTGTTTCGTTCTGGATCTGCCGTCGTTGTCTGGAGTAGTGCGCCCGTGTTCGCATGGCGCCGCGCCGCGCGCATCGGTGCGTTCTCGGTGCTGGTCGCCTCGGCAGCCTTCCTCGCCAGCGGAGCGGCGATTGCGCAGACGCCGGCCGTCTGTACAGCAACAGACCCGGGGCCGACGCCGACGGCTGTGGACGTGGACGCCGTGCCGATCGTGGTCCAGTCCACGGCCGCGGACTACTTCGTGCTCTATGTGCGGCACGATGGGGACGGCGCGGAGTTGGAGTTCCCGGTCCTGGTGAAGAAGGGCGCGGCGGGCACCACGACGCTCGCCGAGAACGTGGAGGCGCTGCCCGCGGAGCGCTACCGGGTGGAGAAATACGTCATTGCCGACCCGGCCGACGTCGACGGTGACTGTGTCGACGACATCACCGAACTCGACGACTTGGGGCGCCTGAACCCGGTGAACTCCGCCGCCGGCATCGAGATGAGCGAGGGCGTCGTTGCCATTCCCGGCCACGCAACATTTGAGGCGATCGCCACGGCGTTCCGTGGCAAGTCGCACGTCAAGTTCCTTCTCTTCGGCATGGACACTGACCGACCGAGCGTCTACTTCATAAACACGCTGACGTACCCCCATCATCAAGACTTCCGGGATGCGCTAGGTCTCCAGCACGGCTCCCAGGCGGCGACCGTCGTCGGCGAGGTCGTCTATGACCCGGAACGTGTTGCTCCCGATGGCAGTTTGGGCGCTTACCATTTCTTCTCACGGATCTATCGCAGCTTCGACTTCATGGCGCGCTTCTATACGGCGTTGGCCGCCAGCATGCCGCTGCTCAATGATAATTTGGCTTATCGCGTTACGAACCGGGCATTACCGGCTTTCCGGCACGAGTTGGAGCTCTACGAGGCATCCCGAGTCAGCCTCCTGTTTGACGGAGATTTCGACTTTGAAGATGACTTCATTCCGTTGAACCCCGGAGAGGGCTACGGCTTGCTGCGGGACATGGACCTGGAGGATCGGCCCGACGCCCGCGACGTGGTGATCTACCAGGCGCTGCCCAACGAGCTGCCCCGCGTCGCCGGCATCATCACAACCGTGCGCCAGACGCCGCTGTCGCACGTCAATCTCCGCGCCGTGCAGGACGGCGTGCCCAACGCGTTCATCAGTGGCGCCTTGGAGAATGCCGATATCGCGTCCTTTGTCGACCGCTACGTCCGCTACGAGGTAACCGAGAGTGGCTGGGACCTGCGCGCGGCTACCAGGGCGGAGGTCGATGCCCACTTCGCGTCGGCCCGCCCGGCGACTTCCCAAACGCCGCAGCGGGACCTCAACGTCACCGAGATCAGAGCCCTAGGCGACGTCGGCTTCGACGACTGGGACGCGTTCGGCGTCAAGGCGGCCAATGTGGCCGTGTTGGGGACGCTAGACTTTCCGGCGGGGACCGTCCCCGACGGGTTCGCGATCCCGTTCTATTTCTTCGACGAGTTCATGAAGCACAACGACTTCTACACCCGCATTGCGGCCATGCTGGCGGACCCCGATTTCCAAGCGGACTTTGACACGCAGGAATCCGAGCTCAAGGATCTGCGCGACGCCATCGAGGACGCGGAGACGCCCGACTGGATCATTGCGGAGATAGCCAAGATGAACGAGTCATTTCCCGCGGAGATCAACCGTCGCTACCGGTCCAGCACCAACAACGAGGACCTGCCCGGGTTCAACGGCGCCGGACTCTACGACTCCAAGTCCCAGAAGCCCGATGAAGACGAGGAGGACGGCCTCGACAAATCGCTCAAGGAGGTCTACGCGAGCCTTTGGAACTTCCGTGCCTTCACCGAGCGCGAGTTCCATCGCATCGACCACCTGGAGGCCGCGATGGGGATACTGGTGCATCCCAGCTACCAGGACGAGCTGGTCAACGGCGTCGCCGTCAGCTTTGACCCGATACACGGTCTGACGGACTACTACTACGTCAACAGCCAGGTCGGCGAGGATCTGGTCACCAACCCCGACTCGCACTCGGTGCCCGAGGAAGTCGTCTTGAGTAGTTTCGACTACACCGTTATTGCGACCTCGAATCAGGTGCCGGCAGGACAACTTCTGATGAGTGATGCCCAACTGGTGCAGTTGCGCGAGTATCTCACCACGATTCACGAGCACTTTGAGACGCTGTACGACCCCGGCCCCGGCGAACCGTTCGCCATGGAAATCGAGTTCAAGATCACCAGCGAGAATGTCATGGCGATCAAGCAGGCCCGGCCCTGGGTCTTTGGTTCGTCGCCGCCCCCGCCGCCACCTCCGCCGCCACCGCCGCCCCCACCGCCACCGCCGCCCCCACCGCCACCGCCGCCTCCACCGCCGCCCCCACCGCCACCGCCGCCTCCACCGCCGCCCCCACCGCCACCGCCGCCTCCACCGCCGCCCCCACCGCCACCGCCACCTCCGCCGCCGCCACCTCCGCCGCCACCGCCGCCGCCACCTCCGCCCCCGGACCCCGGGTCGGGGGACGGCGACAATGGCGACAGCGAGGAGCCGGTTGGCGACGGTGACGGTGACGACGATGGCGACGGCGGATCGGATGGACCGCCGAGCGCAGCCTTCACGCACGGCATGGAGTGTGGCGAAGGCGTTTGCCGGGCCCGGACGGGCGACGCCGTCACGTTCGAGGACACGAGCTCCGGCGCCGTCCGGCTCCGGACCTGGGAGTTCGGCGAAGGGACGATGTCGGGTCGCCGACGAGCGGAGCACGTCTGGTCGGCGCCCGGCTTCTACGTGGTGACTCTGCGGGTGAGCGACGGGATGACCGAGTCGACGGCGACCCAGGTCTTCCTGGTGGTGGCGAGCGATCCGGCGGGGACCTGCGAACCCGACGCGGCGACGCTGTGTCTACAGGACTCGCGCTATCAGGTGCGCGCTGAATGGTGGACAGCGGACGGCGAGAGCAGCGCCGCGCGCGTGGTTCACGCTGGAACGAACGACACCGGGATGTTCCAGTTCTACGATGTCGACAACTGGGAGATCCTGATCAAGGTGCTCGACGGCTGTTCGCTGAACGGGAACGTATGGGTCTACGGCGCCTCGACGACCGATCTGGGGTACGTGATCCAGGTGACGGATACGGTGACCGGGGAGGAACGGGAGTACCGGAACGATCCGGGCCAGCCGGCGTCGGCGATCACGGATGGCAGGGCCTTCCCGGGCGGCTGCCGGCCGCGGCAGTGATCCCTTGAGCGCCGCGCGCATCGGTGCGTTCTCGGTGCTGCTCGCCTCGGCAGCCCTCCTCGCCAGCGGAGCGGCGCGCGCGCAGACGCCGGCCGCGTGTACAGCAACAGACCCGGGGCCGACGCCGACGGCTGTGGACGTGGACGCCGTGCCGATCGTGGTCCAGTCCACGGCCGCGGACTACTTCGTGCTGTATGTGCAGTACGAAGTGGATGGCACGGAGGTGGCACTGCCTGCCCTGGTGAAGTTGGGGGAAGCGGGCACGACGACGCTCGCCGAGAATGTGGAGGCGCTGCCCGCAGAGCGCTACCGGGTGGAGAAGTACCGGGTGGCCGACCCGGCCGATGTTGACAGGGACTGCGTCGACGACATCACAGAACTCAATGATCTGGGGGCCATGAACCCGGTGAACCCTGCCGCCGCCATCGCGGTCAGCGACGGGGCTTTGGCTGTTCCCGACCAGGCCACCTTCGCGACGTATTCGTACGCGTCCTTGAACGAGAAGTCATTTCTCAAGTACGTTGTGCTCGGCTTGGACACCGACCGTCCGGGTGTCTACTTTCAGAACACCAATACGTACCCGCACCATGTGGATTTTCTGAACGTCATTGGGTTGACACCGGTCGACGTGATTACCGGTCAGATCGTTTATGACCCAGTGCTAGTCGGCCCCGATGGTAGACCCGGCCTCTATTACTACGGCAACGATCAAGCAGGCAACTCCTTCGACGTTGTGGAACGCATCTATGGAGTAATCGCCGCCAACGTGTCGCTGCTCGAGGACAACCTGGCTGTACATTTTCCAACCAACCAACTTCCGAACATTCAGGACGATCTGGCGCTCTACGAGGCCTCGCGCATCAACGTCTTGTTCGATTCAGACGTTTACTCCAACCTCGACTTCCTGGCGCTGAATCCGGCGGAAGGGTACGGCCGGCTCCAGGCCCTGGAGCCGGACGACCGGCCCCACCCCCGCGACATCGTGCTCTACGAGGCCCTACCCAACGAACTGCCCCGCGTGGCCGGCATCATCTCCACCGTGCCCCAAACCCCGCTGTCGCACGTCAACCTGCGGGCCGTTCAGAACGGCATCCCCAACGCCTACATACGGGACATCCGCGACGACCCTGCCATCGCGCCCCTGATGGGTGGTTTCGTCCGCTTCGAGGTGACCGGGGCGGGGTACTCGATACGGGTGGCCACGCCCGCGGAAGTGGAGGCCCACTACGAGGCGTCCAGGCCGGCCCAGCCCCAGACGCCGGAGCGGGACCTCTCGGTCACGGAGATCACGCCTCTCAGCGAGGTCGGCTTCAATCACTGGAGAGCCTTCGGGGTCAAGGCGGCCAACGTGGCCGTACTGGGTTCGCTGGAGTTTCCGGAGGGCACGGTCCCAGGCGGCTTCGCCATCCCGTTCTATTTCTATGACGAGTTCATGAAGGCCCATGGGTTCTATGACGACGTCACGGAGATGCTGGCCGACCCGGACTTCCAGATGGACTTCGAGGTCCAGGACGACATGCTCGATGACTTGCGGGACGCCATCGAGGATGCCGCGAGCCCGCAGTGGATCATCGACGCCTTGACCACCATGCACGCCACGTACCCGGAGGGGCAATCGCTCCGCTACCGATCCAGCACGAACAACGAGGACCTGCCGGGCTTCAACGGGGCGGGCCTGTACGACTCCAAGACCCAGGACCCGGAGGAAACCGAAGAGGACGGCATCGACAAATCGCTCAAGGGGGTGTTTGCCAGTCTGTGGACCTTCCGGGCGTTTACAGAACGGGAGTTCCACCGGATTGATCATCTGGCGGCCACGATGGGGGTGCTGGTCCATCCGAACTACACGGATGAGTTGGCCAACGGCGTGGCCGTCAGCTTTGACCCGACCGACCCGACCACCGGCAACGACTGGTACTACGTCAACACCCAGGTGGGCGAGGACCTCGTGACCAATCCCGAGGCGCACTCGGTGCCCGAGGAAATTTTGTTGTATCGAGAGGGCTACATCGTCGTCTCTACTTCCAACCTGGTAGAGCCGGGGGAACTCCTGATGAGTGACGCGCAACTGATGCAGTTGCGCGATCACCTCACCGTGATCCATGACCACTTCGAGGGGCTGTACAACCCCAGCCCCGATGAGCCGTTCGCCATCGAGATCGAGTTCAAGATCACCAGCGAGAATGTCATGGCGATCAAGCAGGCCCGGCCCTGGGTCTTTGGTTCGTCGCTGCCCCCGCCGCCCCCGCCCCCTCCTCCGCCTCCACCGCCACCGCCACCGCCGCCGCCCCCGCCACCACCGCCCCCGCCCCCGCCACCACCTCCTCCGCCGCCCCCGCCCCCTCCTCCGCCTCCACCGCCACCGCCACCGCCGCCGCCCCCGCCACCACCGCCCCCGCCCCCGCCACCACCTCCTCCGCCACCACCGCCTCCGCCTCCGCAACCACCACCGCCGCCTCCGCAACCGCCACCACCGCCACCTCCGCCCCCGGACCCCGGCCCGGGGGACGGCGACGATGGCGACGGCGAGGAGCCGGTTGGCGACGGCGACGCTGACGGTGACGGCGACGGCGCATTGGATGAACCGCCGAGCGCAGCCTTCACGCACGGCATGGAGTGTGGGGAAGGCGTTTGCCGGGCCCGGACGGGCGAGGCGGTCACGTTCGAGGACACGAGCTCCGGCTCCGTCCGGCTCCGGACCTGGGAGTTCGGCGAAGGGACGATGTCGCGCCGGCAGCGAGCGGAGCAGACCTGGTCGGCGCCGGGCTTCTATGTGGTGACCCTGCGGGTGAGCGACGGGATGACCGAGTCGACGGCGACCCAGGTCTTCCTGGTCGAGGCGAGCGAATCGGCGGGGACCTGCGAACCGGACGCGGAGACGCTGTGTCTACAGGACTCGCGCTATCAGGTGCGCGCTGAATGGTGGACAGCGGACGGCGAGAGCAGCGCCGCGCGCGTGGTTCACGCTGGAACGAACGACACCGGGATGTTCCAGTTCTACAATGTCGACAACTGGGAGATCCTGATCAAGGTGCTCGACGGCTGTTCGGTGAACGGGAACGTATGGGTCTACGGCGCCTCGACGACCGATCTGGGGTACGTGATCCAGGTGACGGACACGGCGACCGGCGCCCAACGGGAGTACCGGAACGATCCGGGCCAGCCGGCGCCGGCGATCACGGATGGCGCGGCCTTCCCGGGCGGCTGCCGGCCGCGGCAGTGATCCCTTGAGCGCCGCCGCGCGCATCGGTGCGTTCTGGGTGCTGGTCGCCTCGGCAGCCTTCCTCGCCAGCGGAGCGGCGATTGCGCAGACGCCGGCCGTGTGTACGGCAACAGACCCGGGGCCGACGCCGACGGCTGTGGACGTTGACGCCGTACCCATCGTGGTCACGTCCACGGCCGCGGACTACTTCGTGCTGTATGTGCGGCACGATGGGGACGGGGTGGAGGTGGAGCTGCCGGTCCTGGTGAAGAAGGGCGCGGCGGGCACGACCACGCTGGCCGAGAACGTGGAGGCGCTGCCCGCCGAGCGCTACCGGGTGGAGAAGTACCTCATCGCGGACCCGGCCGACGTGGACGGTGATTGCATCGATGACATCACTGAGCTGGGCGACCCGGTGGGCATGAGCCCAGTGAACGCTGCCGCTGCCATTGCGCTCAACGACGGGGCTGTGGCTGTTCCGGATACGCACACATACGATGCGCTTGCCGTAGGAAGCTACTTCAAGTTCGCTCTGCTCGACATGGACACCGACCGACCGAGTGCCTACTTCATCAACGCCAAGACGCATCCTACGCATCAACTCTTCTTGGATGACAGGAATATCAGTCGGCAGCGGGTAATTCTCGGCGCGATCGCCTACAACCAGAAGCTCGTTGCCCCCAATGGCAGCCAAGGAGTCTACCGTTACTCGTTCAATACACTTCCCTCCCGCTACTCTTTCTCCTTCAGCCTTATGGAGCGTACCCATACGCTGCTCGCCGCCAGCATGCCGCTGCTTGAGGACAACTTGGCCTTGTATGTGCGGAACCATGAGCTTCCGCATATCCAGTCCGATTTGCCGTTGTACCGGGAATCCCGCATCAACCTCGTGTTCGAGGGGGACGTCTACTCCGGCATCGACTTCCTGGCGTTGAACCCGGGGGTAGGGTATGGCCGGCTGCAGGCCCTGGAGCCGGACGACCGGCCCCACCCGCGCGACGTGGTGCTCTACGAGGCGCTGCCCAACGAGCTGCCCCGCGTGGCCGGCATCATCTCCACCGTGCCCCAAACCGCGCTCTCGCACGTCAACCTGCGGGCCATCCAGGACGCCATCCCCAATGCCTACATCCCCGACGTGCTCGGGGATCCCGCCGTCACGGCCCTCGTGGACGGATTCGTGCGGTACGAGGTGACCGAGACCGGCTGGTCGCTACAGGCGGCGACTCCAGAAGAGGTCGACGAGCACTACGAATCTTCCAGGCCGGCGCAGGCCCAGACACTGCAAGGGAACCTCGCGGTCACATCCATCACACCGTTGAGCGAGGTGCGTTTCGAGGACTGGACCGCCTTCGGGGTCAAGGCTGCCAATGTCGCGGAGCTGGGCAGACTGGGGTTTCCAGCGGGGACCGTGCCCGACGGGTTTGCGATCCCCTTCTATCTTTACGACGAGTTCATGAAGGCCCACGATTTCTATACTCGCATTGAAACCATGCTGGCAAACGAAGACTTCCAGACGGACTTCGAGGTCCAGGACGACATGCTCGACGATCTGCGCGACGACATCGAGGACGCGGCCTCGCCGCAGGGGATCATCGACGCGCTGACCGCCATGCACGCGACATATCCCGAAGGGCAATCCCTGCGCTACCGGTCGAGCACGAACAACGAAGACCTGCCGGGGTTCAACGGGGCGGGCCTGTACGACTCCAAGACACAGGACCCCGATGAGACGGTGGCGGATGGGATCGACAAGTCGCTCAAGGGAGTGTTCGCCAGCCTGTGGACCTTCCGGGCGTTCACGGAACGCGACTTCCATCGCATTGATCACTTGACGGCCGCAATGGGCGTGCTGGTGCATCCGAACTACTCCGATGAGTTGGCCAACGGCGTGGCCGTGAGCTTCGACCCCATCTACGGCTGGGAGGAGACCTACTACGTGAACAGTCAGCTTGGTGAGGATCTGGTCACCAACCCGGTCGCCCACTCGGTACCCGAGGAGCTTCTGCTGTTTCCCGGCGGCGGGGTCCTTGTGCTGTCCACCTCCAACCTGGCAGAGCCGGGCCGACTCCTCATGAGCGACGCCCAACTCAAGCAGCTCGCACAGCACCTCACCACGATCCATGACCACTTCGAGGGGCTGTACAACCCCGGACCCGGCGAACCATTCGCCATGGAAATCGAGTTCAAGATCACCAGCCAGAATGTCCTGGCGATCAAGCAGGCCCGCCCCTGGGTCTTTGGTTTGTCGCCGCCCCCGCCTCCACCACCGCCTCCACCACCGCCACCACCGCCTCCACCACCGCCGCCACCGCCTCCACCACCGCCTCCACCACCGCCGCCACCACCGCCGCCACCACCGCCTCCACCACCACCGCCTCCGCCTCCGCAACCACCACCGCCGCCTCCGCAACCGCCACCACCGCCACCTCCGCCCCCGGACCCCGGCCCGGGGGACGGCGACGATGGCGACGGCGAGGAGCCGGTTGGCGACGGCGACGCTGACGGTGACGGCGGATCGGATGAACCGCCGAGCGCAGCCTTCACGCACGGCATGGAGTGTGGGGAGGGCCTTTGCCGGGCCCGGACGGGCGAGGCGGTCGCGTTCGAGGACACGAGTTCCGGCTCCGTCCGGTTGCGGACGTGGGAGTTCGGCGATGGGCAGATGTCGCGCCGGCAGCGAGCGGAGTACGCCTGGTCGGCGCCGGGCTTCTACGTGGTGACCCTGCGGGTGAGCGACGGCACAACGGAGTCGACGGCGACCCAGGTTTTCCTGGTCGAGGCGAGCGATCCGGCCGGGAGCTGCGAACCCGACGCTGAGACGCTGTGTCTACAGGACTCGCGCTATCAGGTGCGCGCTGAATGGTGGACAGCGGACGGCGAGAGCAGCGCCGCGCGCGTGGTTCACGCTGGAACGAACGACACCGGGATGTTCCAGTTCTACGATGCGAACAACTGGGAGATCCTGATCAAGGTGCTCGACGGCTGTTCGGTGAACGGGAACGTATGGGTTTACGGCGCCTCGACGACGGACCTGGGGTACGTGATCCAGGTGACGGACACGGTGACCGGCGCCCAACGGGAGTACCGGAACGATCCGGGCCGGCCGGCGCCGGCGATCACGGCTGGCGCGGCGTTCCAAGCGTGCGCCCTCTGACGGGCGCACGCTTGGTTCACGGCTGGCGCGGGCCTGGGCGATCAAGGAGATGGCGAGGAGCCTGTGGGGCTACACTCGCCGGGGTTGGGCCAAGCGGATGTGGAAGCGCTGGTACGACGTACTCTCTGCCCACACGAGACCCTGAAGAGCCCCAAATGAAACGTTATTCGTCGATTGCATTGGCGTTGGTCTGGATCGGCGCCGCCCTGGCCGCGACCGATGCCGGCAACGGCACGCCGATCGCGCCGGCGGCGCCGACGGTCACGTCGCTGAGGCCGTCGTCCATCGTGGCGAACTGGTCCTTGTCTGACAACACGGGCCGCTCGGCTCTCACCACGATTTCGGTTCGCTTGCGCAAAGAGCCGAGCGGGGACTGGCTCATCGGCGCCGACAGGACTCAGGTTGCACGCGTCTTTTGGGATGTTGGTTTCGGCGGTCTGGAGGAGGGCACGTACGAGGTTCAGGTGCGAACGGCGAACGCGGAAGGCGACGGCCCCTGGTCTCCGTCCGGGATCGGGAGCACGAACGCGGCGGGCAACGCCGCGCCGGTGTTCGGCCAGTACAGGGTCACATGGACCGTTACTGAGCACGTCGGCAATGCCACGGTGGAGGCGGCGACCGATGTCGGCGTTGCTGTGACCGCGACCGATGGCGACAACGACAGGCTGGAGTACAGCCTGGAGGGCCAGGATGCCGGCCGGTTCACGATCGATTCGGCGTCAGGTCAGATCAGCGCCAGGGCGGGCCAGAACTACGACTACGAGACCAAGACCGCCTACAACTACGACCTCGGGGCCAAGTCCCGCTACAGGTTGCTGGTGAAGGTCGACGATGGCAACCGCGGCACGGATGTGCTCCAGGTGGTGATCGACGTGGTCGACACGACCGAGCCGCCGCTTCAGCCGGCGGCGCCGTCGGTGTCGGGGATCGCCGGCAGCCGGACGAGCCTGGATGTGAGTTGGAGCGCGCCGGCGAACGCCGGCCGTCCCACGATCGCGGGCTATGACCTGCAGTACCGGATGGTGGGAACCACGTCATGGAGGTCGTCCGCCGATAGCCCTTCCGGCACGAGAGCGACAATCGCGAACCTCGACGAGTCGACCGGCTACGAGGTGCAGGTGCGGGCGATCAACGACGAAGGCACCGGTGACTGGTCGCTCGCCGGGCGCGGCACGACCGGAGGAGCGGCGCCACCGCCGCCACCGCCGCCGCCACCGCCGCCACCACCGCCGCCACCGCCGCCACCGCCGCCGCCACCGCCGCCGCCGCCGCCACCGCCGCCGCCACCGCCGCCACCGCCACCGCCCCCGCCACCACCGCCACCTCCGCCCCCGGACCCCGGGTCGGGGGATGGCGACGATGGCGACGGCGGATCGGATGGACCGCCGAGCGCAGCCTTCACGCACGGCATGGAGTGTGGGGAAGGCCTTTGCCGGGCCCGGACGGGCGAGGCGGTCACGTTCGAGGACACGAGTTCCGGCTCCGTCCGGCTCAGGACCTGGGAGTTCGGCGATGGGGAGATGTCGCGCCGGCAGCGAGCGGAGCAGACCTGGTCGGCGCCGGGCTTCTATGTGGTGACCCTGCGGGTGAGCGACGGCACAACGGAGTCAACGGCGAGCCAGGTCTTCCTGGTGGTGGCGAGCGATCCGGCGGGGACCTGCGAACCCGACGCTGAGACGCTGTGTCTACAGGACTCGCTCTATCAGGTGCGTGCTGAGTGGTGGACAGGGGACGGCGAGAGCAGCGCCGCTCGCGTGGTTCACGCTGGAACGAACGACACCGGGATGTTCCAGTTCTACGATCCCGACAACTGGGAGATCCTGATCAAGGTGCTCGACGGCTGTTCGGTGAACGGGAACGTATGGGTTTACGGCGCCTCGACGACGGACCTGGGGTACGTGATCCAGGTGACGGACACGGTGACCGGGGAGGAACGGGAGTACCGGAACGATCCGGGCCGGCCGGCGCCGGCGATCACGGATGGCGGGTTCCCGGGCGGCTGCCGGCCGTAGTGATCGGTCGGGTCACCGCCGGGTCAGCAGCGTGGGGTGCCGGTGCCGTCTGGAGTCATGCGCCCGTGTTGGCATGGCGTCGCGCCGCGTGCATCGGTGCGTTCCAGGTCCTGCTCGCCTCGGCTGTCCTCCTCGCCAACGGAGAGGCGATCGCGCAGACGCCAACCGCGCCCGACATCACCAGTGAGGGTCCCTTCCTGGTCGATGAAGGCGAGACCGCGGTCGCCTCGCTCACTGCAGACGACAGCGACACCGCAACAACCGATCTGATCTGGACGAACACGGGCGGCGCCGACTCCGCCAAGTTTTCGCTCACCAGCGCGGGCGTCCTCACCTTCATCGCGGCCAAGGACTACGAGGCGCCCGACGACGCCGACGCCGACGGGTCCTACGAGGTCACGGTGCAGGTGAGCGATGGCTCCGACTCGGACTCGGCGGATCTCGTCGTCACCCTGGAGAACGTGGTCGAGCTGACCGCGCTGACCGGGCCGGCAACGGTCGCCTACGAGGAGAATCGGGCCGTGCGGGTGGCCACCTACTCGGCCTCCTCGGAGGCGGATCAGGACGGTCTGACCTGGAGCCTGTCGGGGGAGGACGCGTCCAGCTTCCGCATCGACGAGCCCGCAGGTGTGCTGCGCTTCGACCTCGCCGTGGTGTCCCCCAGTCTCTTCTCCCCGCCGCCGGACTACGACGCGCCAGCCGATGCCGACAGCGACGGCGCCTACGAGGTCACGGTCGAAGTCGGCGACGGCGTCACCAGCCACTCATTGGCCGTGGAAGTGACGATCACGGACCAGGACGAGGCAGGAACGCTGACGCTGTCCACGACTCGGCCACAGTTCGGCGTGGCACTGACGACCACCCTGACCGACCCGGACGGCGTGACGGGGACGGTCACCTACCAGTGGGAGCGTTCGGTGGGTCGCAGCGCCTGGACGGACATCGTCGTCGCGACCGCGTCGAGCTACACGCTGACCAGCGCCGAGACGGGGCACTTTCTGCGGGTCACGGCGACCTACACGGACGGGCACGGCGGCGGCAAGACCGCTGCCGCACGCACCTCTGAGGTCGTCACGGCGGACCTGTTGAGCGGGCTGACCGTGTCCACCACCGATTCCGCGGCCAACTCGGGCCACGCGCTCAGGCCCTCCTTCGATGCCGGCATCCTGCACTACAGCATCGGCTGCGCCGCCGCCGACGAGACCATGACCCTCACTCCGACCGCGGGCTCGGGCGTGCGGCTGTCGGTCGACGGGACCCAGGTCTCCAGCGGCGAGAGCCGCACCGTCGACGTCGATGCTGACAGCGAAGTCCGCGTCACGCTCGCCGGCGCCAGCGGCGCGGCGACCACCTATTTCGTGCGGTGCCTGTCAGGTGACCTGCTCGACATGACGGTGACGACCGCATCCGGCGCCACCGGCGTCATCGAAGACCTCATCATGTTCGGAGCCGGGAGGAACTCCGGCGAGAGGTCTGTTGCCATAGTCGACGCCAACGGTGCCGTGCGGTTCCATCGCTTGAACGCCGAATGGCGAGGCGGATACTTCCGCGCCGCGTGGGTCGACTCCGAAGGCGGGTACCGCTACTTCTACAATAGGAAGGGAACGGACCACGACTGGCAGATCCTCGACCAGGACCTGGAGGTCATCGACGATGTCGGAACGGTTGCACCCCTGACAGTGACGGACAACCACGACGCCTGGATTCTGGAGAACGGCAACTACGTCCTCTTCGCGTATGAACCGGCCGAACGCGACCTCAGCGGCTTGACATTCGGGACCTTCGGCACGTCGCAACGGATGCGGGACTCGGCCATCCAGATCCGCACACCCGGCGGTGCGTCGCTGTTCGACTGGAACTCCTACGACGCCATTCCGCTCGAGGACTGCAGGCCCGGTTTCCCTCCCGGTCAGCATGACTACGCACATTTGAACACGGTGCAGATGGTCGACGGGGACATCATCGCTTCGTTCCGGGGCTGCAACACGGTGCTGCGTATCGATCCCGACCTGGCGGCCGGCCACAAGGTCGTGTGGCGGCTGGGGCTCACCAACCTGAGCGACGAGCAATGGGACGCGCTTGGCAAGGGGCCGGCGCCGCTGGAGATCATCGGCGACGCCGAGGGGCAGTTCTGCGGTCAGCACGGGTCCTCGCTGCGGCCCAACGGCCACCTCATCTTGTTCGACAACGGCGTGCTGTGCATGGACGATCCGTGGCGCAACGCCCAACTGCTGGCGAGACCGGGCGGCCAGTACAGCCGCGCGGTGGAGTACGCCCTTGATGTTGCCAACGGCGAGGCCGTGTTCTTGCGGGACCACTCGCTGGCAGGCACACGCTCAGCGGTGGGATTCAAACATGGTCACGTCGAAGAGCTTCCCAACGGCGACTGGCTCGTCGGCTGGGGCGGCTGGGAGGCTGGGACGGGCGCCAAGCCCAAGAAGTCCGTCACCCAGGTCGCCCCGAACACCGGCGAGGAGAAGTTCTCGATCGCGCTCCTGCAAGCCGACGGCTCGTCAGACACATTTCGGCCCATACCGTTGCCCCCGGCTGCTCTGGCAGATGATCCCGTGCCGCTACGGGCGGAGTTTCTTGACTCGGGGACATCGCTCTTCCACGCACAGGGCGGGCCTCGGCCCACGGTCGTGATTGCCTTCAACCAACCGGTGGCCGACTTCGAGAACGACACGCCGTCGTTGGGCGTGCAAGGTGCAACGGTCGACAGCGTTGACCCCTATTTCGTGACCGGAGAGTCGGCCCACGCCTACCGGATCACCCTCATTCCGGACAGTGCCGCGTCCATTTCAATCAGTCTCCTCGCCGGACAGAACTGCGCCGGCGGCGGAATCTGCACGGCCGATGGCGCCGCGCTCACTGAAACGCCCGCCGCGCGAACGATCTACCCGGCCGTCACCGTCTCATTCGGCCAAACCACCTATGCCGCTCCCGAAGCCGGTTCGATCCAAATCGCCCTGACGCTCAGCTCCGATCCGGAGCGCACAGTCGAGATTCCACTGACCTTCACCGAACAGGGAGGCGCCTCCAGCGCGGACTACTCGGTCATTTCCGACAAGGTGACCTTCAACAGCGGCCAGACCTCGCAGTCGTTCACATTCACGGCCACCCACGACACCGTGGACGACGACGACGAGTGGGTAGAGCTGGGCTTCCTGAGCCTCCCGACGGGGGTGACGCTTGGAAGCACCACCGAGGCGACGGTGAGCATCACCGATGATGACGTACCGGCCGTTACGGTGAGTTTCGAGCAGGCGATTTACACGGTGCCCGAGGGCGGCAACGTTGCGGTGAAGGTAGAACTCAGCGCCGACCCCGAACGCGACGTCACTCTCACGATCACCCGCACCGGCGAGGACGGGGCCAGCAGCTCCGATTACTCCGAGATGCCGGACACCATCATGATCGCCGACGGCGATACGGAGGTCAGCTTCACGTTCAGCGCCACCCAGGACGCCGACGATGACGATGGCGAGTCGGTGAAGCTGGGCTTCGTGAGCCTTCCGACGGGGGTAACGGCGAGCGGGACCACCGAGGCGACAGTAAGCATCACCGATGACGACGTCTCGCCGGTGATCACGACAAACACCGCCTCCCCGATTCTCGTGGAGGAGAACGAGACGGCTGTGGCGACGCTCACGGCGACGGACGCGGACCTTCCGGCGGAGGATCTGACGTGGCGGATCACGGGCGGCGCGGACCGGAGCAGATTCGGGTTGGCTGCGGCCGGTGCGCTCACCTTCGCGGCGGCGCAGGACTACGAAGCGCCGGGTGACAGCGACGGAGACGGCGACTACGAGGTGACGGTAGAGGTGACCGACGGGTCCAATCCGGTGGAGGCCGTGTTCACGGTCCGGCTCGAGGACGTGGACGATACCGCGCCGGTGCTGTCCTCGGTGTTGGTGAACGGCGCCACGCTGACGTTGACGTATGGGGAGGCTCTGGATCCGGGTTCGCGACCGCCGGCGGGCGACTTCACGGTGTCGGGCGGCGATTCGGCGCGGACGGTCTCCGATGTCGCGGTAAGCGGGGAAGCGGTCACGCTGACGCTCGATCCGGCGGTCGAGCACGGGGAGACGGGGATCAGGGTGAGCTACCGGCTGGGCGCGAACCCGATCCAGGACGAGGCGGGCAACGATGCGTTGGGACTGGGCAACGAGCCAGTAACCAACAGCACGGGGGACACGACGGCGCCGTCGGTGAGCCGGGTGGAGATCACCTCGCGTCCGGATCGGAACGCGACCTACGCGGCGGGAACGGACATCGAGGTGACGGTGACGTTCAGCGAAGCCGTGGTAGTGACGGAGACGCCGACATTGACGCTGAGAGTCGGGGGCGTCGGTCGACCGGCGACCTATCGAAGCGGGACCGGCGCGGCGGCGGTGTTCGCCTATACGGTGACCGATGGTGAGAGCGACGCCGCCGGGGTGAGCATCGAGGCGGACAGCCTGACGCTGAACGGGGGGAGGATCCAGGACGGCGCGGACAATAGCGCTCTGCTGACCCACGCCGGATTGGCAGCCAATGCGGGACACAAGGTGGACGGCGTCAAGCCCGCGCTCGTCGCCAACGGGGGAGCGGTGGTGGACGGGGGCACGCTGAGGTTGACCTATGGCGAGGCGCTGGACGGAAGCTCGACGCCGCTGGCGCTCGCCTTCACGGTGAATGTCGAAGGCGCGGAACGGACGGTCTCCCGGGTCGCGGTAAGCGGAACCGTGGTCACGCTGACGCTCGACCCGGAGGTGGGCGTCGGCCAGACGGTGCGGCTCGCCTACCGGGTGCCCGGGGCAAATCCGATCCAGGACACCGTGGGCAACGCCGCCGCGGCGCTCACGAACAGGACGGTGGAGAACGACACGCGGGACACGACGGCGCCGTCGGTGAGCCGGGTGGAGATCACTTCGAACCCCGGTCCGGACGGGATCTATGCCGAAGGGAACGTGATCGAGGTGACGGTGACGTTCAGCGAGACGGTGACCGTGGACACGATAGAGGGGACGCCGGCGCTGGCCTTGACGGTGGGGCTTCAGAGCAAGCCGGCCCTGCAAAGCCCCGGTCCGGCGAGTGAAGCGCAGACGTTCAACTACATTGTGGGAGATAGCGACATCGACACCGACGGGGTGAGCATTGCGGCCGGGCGCATCGCACTGAACGGGGGGACAATCGAGGATCTTGCGGGCAATCCGTCTCTGCTGGTGTACGAGGCGGTGCCGCCACAGCCCAACCACGGAGTGGATGGGGTCCGGCCGGAAGTCCGGGGCGCGACGGTGAGTGGGGCCACGCTGACGCTGATCTACGGCGAGGCGCTTGATGAGGCCTCGACGCCGACGCTGGACGACTTCAGGGTGACTGTTGCGGACATGGATCGGCGGCTCGTCGAGGTTTTCGTGAGCGGAAGCAGGGTCACGCTGACGCTGGACCCGCCGGTGACGCCGGGCGAGGTATTCACGGTGATCTATACGGTGGGGGCGCGCCCGATCCGGGATGCGGCGGGCAACCCGGCCGAAGATCTGGCCGGATACGTGGTGGGCCGGCCGCCTCCACCGCCGCCACCGCCGCCGCCACCGCCGCCTCCACCACCGCCTCCACCCCCTCCACCGCCACCTCCGCCCCCGGACCCCGGGTCGGGGGACGGCGACGATGGCGACGGCGAGGAGCCGGTTGGCGGCGGCGACGGTGACGGTGACGACGATGGCGACGGCGGATCGGATGGAGCGCCGAGCGCAGCCTTCACGCACGGCATGGAGTGTGGGGAGGGCCTTTGCCGGGCCCGGACGGGCGACGCCGTCACGTTCGAGGACACGAGTTCCGGCGCCGTCCGGCTCCGGACCTGGGAGTTCGGCGAAGGGACGATGTCGCGCCGGCAGCGAGCGGAGCAGACCTGGTCGGCGCCGGGCTTCTATGTGGTGACCCTGCGGGTGAGCGACGGCACAACGGAGTCGACGGCGAGCCAGGTCTTCCTGGTGGTGGCGAGCGATCCGGCGGGGACCTGCGAACCCGACGCTGAGACGCTGTGTCTACAGGACTCGCTCTATCAGGTGCGCGCTAAGTGGTGGACAGGGGACGGCGAGAGCAGCAGTGCGCTCGTGGTTCACGCTGGAACGAACGACACCGGGATGTTCCAGTTCTACGATCCCGACAACTGGGAGATCCTGATCAAGGTGCTCGACGGCTGTTCGGTGAACGGGAACGTATGGGTCTACGGCGCCTCGACGACGGACCTGGGGTACGTGATCCAGGTGACGGACACGGTGACCGGCGCCCAACGGGAGTACCGGAACGATCCGGGCCGGCCGGCGCCGGCGATCACGGCTGGCGCCGGGTTCCCGGGCGGCTGCCGGCCGCGGCAGTGATCCCGTGAGCGCCGCCGGATCAGCAGGTTGGCGGGCGCCGAAGTTAGAATCCCGCTGGCCTGCGAGGAGGCGACGGTCACCGCGCGGTTTCTGCTGCGCACCGCCTGGTCAAGCGCCTCCAGAGGATGCCCCCCTTTGTTCGGTTGTCGATCCACCGCCGTCGTCCGGCGTCATGCGCCCGCGCTGGCATGGCGCCGCGTCCTGGCGCTGTTGTTCGTGTTCACCGCCGGCACACAGGCGATCGCGCAGACGCCAACCGCGCCCGACATCACCAGTGAGGGTCCCTTCCTGGTCGATGAAGGCGAGACCGCGGTCGCCTCGCTCACTGCAGACGACAGCGACACCGCAACAACCGATCTGATCTGGACGAACACGGGCGGCGCCGACTCCGCCAAGTTTTCGCTCACCAGTGCGGGCGTCCTCACCTTCATCGCGGCCAAGGACTACGAGGCGCCCGACGACGCCGACGCCGACGGGACCTACGAGGTCACGGTGCAGGTGAGCGATGGCTCCGACTCGGACTCCGCCGACCTCGTCGTCACGCTCGAGAACGTGGTCGAGCTGACCACGCTGACGGGTCCGGCAACGGTCGACTACGAGGAGAATCGGGCCGTGCGGGTGGCCACCTACTCGGCCTCCTCCGAGGCGGACCGGGACGGTCTGACCTGGAGCCTGTCGGGGGAGGACGCGTCCAGCTTCCGCATCGACGAGCCCGCGGGAGTGTTGCGCTTCGACCTCGCCGTGGTGTCCCCCAATCTCTTCTCCCCGCCGCCGGACTACGACGCGCCAGCCGATGCCGACAGCGACGGCGCCTACGAGGTCACGGTCGAAGTCGGCGACGGCGTCACCAGCCACTCATTGGCCGTCGAAGTGACGATCACGGACCAGGACGAAGCGGGGACACTGACCCTGTCCACGACCCGGCCACAGTTCGGCGTGGCACTGACGACCACCCTGACCGACCCGGACGACGTGACGGGGACGGTCACCTACCAGTGGGAGCGTTCGGTGGGTCGCAGCGCCTGGACGGACATCGTTGCTGCGACCGCCTCGAGCTACACGCTGACCAGCGCCGAGACGGGGCACTTTCTGCGGGTCACGGCGACCTACACGGACGGGCACGGCGGCGGCAAGACCGCTGCCGCACGCACCTCAGAGGTCGTCACGGCGGACCTGTTGAGCGGGCTGACCGTGTCCACCACCGATTCCGCGGCCAACTCGGGCCACGCGCTCAGGCCCTCCTTCGATGCCGGCATCCTGCACTACAGCATCGGCTGCGCCGCCGCCGACGAGACCATGACCCTCACCCCGACCGCGGGCTCGGGCGTGCGGCTGTCGATCAACGGGACCCAGGTCACAAGCGGCGGCAGCCGCACGGTCGACGTGGACGCCGACAGCGAAGTCCGCGTCACGCTCGCTGGCGCCAGCGGCGCGGCGACCACCTATTTCGTGCGGTGCCTCTCAGGTGACCTGCTTGACTTGACAACAACGACCGCCTCCGGCGCCACCGGCATCATCGAGGACCTCATCATGTTCGGAGTCGCGCACAAAACCGAGAGATCCATTGCGATAGTCGACCCCAACGGCGCCGTGCGGTTCCATCGCATGGACGCCAACTGGGGCGGCGGGTACTTCCGCGCGGCGTGGGTCAGCGCCGAGGGCGAGTACCGCTACGCCTACCGCAAGCGGGGAGGCGGCCAACACTGGCAGATTCTGAACCAGAACCTGGAGTTCATCGCCAACGTGGCCACGGTGGCGCCGCTGACGGACACGAACCAGCACGACTTCACGCTTCTGGATGACGGCAACTACATGCTCATGGCCTACGAGCCGGTCGCTCGCGACCTCAGCGGGCTGACGTTCGGCACCTTCGGCACCTCAGTGAGGATGCGGGACGCGGCCATCCAGATCCGCACACCCGGCGGAACGTCGCTGTTCGACTGGAGCTCCCATGAGGCCATACCGTTCGAGGACTGCAAACCCAAATTCCCGCCGGAACAAGCCGACTATGCCCATGTGAATACGATGCAGATGGTCGACGGGGACATCATCGCGTCCTTCCGGGGCTGCAACACCGTGCTGCGAATCGATCCGGACGACGCGAGTAGCCACAAGGTGGTGTGGCGGCTGGGACTCACCAACCTGAGCGACGAGCAGTGGGACGGGCTCGGCAAGGGGCCGGCGCCGCTGAAGATCATCGGCGACGCCGTGGGGCAGTTCTGCGGTCAGCACGGGTCCTCGCTGCTGCCCAACGGCCACCTCATCTTGTTCGACAACGGCGCCCTGTGCATGCTCGATCCGTGGCTCGACACCCAACTGCTGGCGAGACCGGGCGGCGAGTACAGCCGCGCGGTGGAGTACGCCCTCGATGTCGACAACGGCGAGGCCGTGTTCTTGCGGGACCACTCCCTGGGAGGCGCACGCGCAAAGTCGGCGCGCGTCCACGGTCACGTCGAAGAGCTTCCCAACGGCGACTGGCTCATCGGGTGGGGCGCGCACGGGCCTCGCCCGCCCACGGTGTCGGTCACCCAGGTCGACCCAGACACCGGCGAGGAGAAGTTCTGGATCGTGCTCCGGCGAGCCGACGGCTCGGCAGAATCGATACGGCCTATACCGTTGAGCCCGGTGGCGCTCGCGGATGATCCCGTGCCGCTGCGGGCGGAGTTTCTTGACTCGGGGACATCGCTCTTCCACGCACAGGGCGGGCCTCGGCCCACGGTGGTGATCGCCTTCAACCAACCGGTGGCCGACTTCGAGAACGACACGCCGTCGTTGGGCGTGCAAGGTGCAACGGTCGACAGCGTTGACCCCTATTTCGTGACCGGCGAGTCGGCCCACGCCTACCGGGTCACCCTCATTCCGGACAGTGCCGCGTCCATTTCAATCAGTCTCCTCGCCGGACAGAACTGCGCCGGCGGCGGAATCTGCACGGCCGATGGTGGCGAGCTCGCTGAAACGCCCGCCGCGCGAACGATCTACCCATCCGTCTCCGTCTCATTCGGCCAAAGCACCTATGCCGCTCCCGAAGCCGGTTCGATCCAAATCGCCCTGACGCTCAGCTCCGATCCGGAGCGCACAGTCGAGATTCCACTGAGCTTCACCGAACAGGGAGGCGCCTCCAGCGCGGACTACTCCGTCATTTCCGACAAGGTGACCTTCAACAGCGGCCAGACCTCGCAGTCGTTCACATTCACGGCCACCCACGACACCGTGGACGACGACGACGAGTGGGTAGAGCTGGGCTTCGTGAGCCTCCCGACGGGGGTGACGGCTGGAATCACCACCGAGGCGACGGTGAGCATCATCGATGATGACGTACCGGCCGTTACGGTGAGTTTCGAGCAGGCGATTTACACGGCGCCCGAGGGCGGCAACGTTGCGGTGAAGGTGAAACTCAGCGCCGACCCCGAACGCGACGTCACTCTCACGATCACCCGCACCGGCGAGGACGGGGCCAGCAGCTCCGATTACTCCGAGATGCCGGACACCATCATGATCGCCGACGGCGATACGGAGGCCAGCTTCACGTTTAGCGCCACCCAGGACGCCGACGATGACGATGGCGAGTCGGTGAAGCTGGGCTTCGCGAGCCTTCCGACGGGGGTAACGGCGAGCGGGACAACCGAGGCGACAGTAAGCATCACCGATGACGACGTCTCGCCGGTGATCACGACAAACACCGCCTCCCCGATTCTCGTGGAGGAGAACGAGACGGCTGTGGCGACGCTCACGGCGACGGACGCGGACCTTCCGGCGGAGGATCTGACGTGGCGAGTCACGGGCGGCGCGGACCGGAGCAGATTCGGGTTGGCTGCAGGGGGTGCGCTCACCTTCGCGACGGCGCAGGACTACGAGGCGCCGGGTGACAGCGACGGAGACGGCGACTACGAAGTCACGGTAGAGGTGACCGACGGCACCAACCCGGTGGAGGCCGTGTTCACGGTCCGGCTCGAGGACGTGGACGACACCGCGCCGGTGCTTTCTTCGGTGTGGGTGAACGGCGCCACGCTGACGTTGACGTATGGGGAGGCTCTGGATCCGGGTTCGCGACCGGCGACGGGCGACTTCACGGTGTCGGGCGGCGATTCGGCGCGGACGGTCTCCAATGTCGCGGTAAGCGGGGAAGCGGTCACGCTGACGCTCGATCCGGCGGTCGAGCACGGGGAGACGGGGATCCGGGTGAGCTACGGCCCGGGGGCGAACCCGATCCAGGACGCGGCGGGCAACGACGCGTTGGGACTGGGCAACGAGCCAGTAACCAACAGCACGGGGGACACGACGGCGCCGTCGGTGAGCCGGGTGGGGATCACCTCGCGTCCGGAGCGGAACGCGACCTACGCGGCGGGAACGGACATCGAGGTGACGGTGACGTTCAGCGAAGCCGTGGTCGTGACGGAGACGCCGAGCTTGACGCTGAGAGTCGGGGGCGTCGGTCGACCGGCGACCTATCGAAGCGGGACCGGCGCGGCGGCGGTGTTCGCCTATACGGTGACCGATGGTGAGAGCGACGCCGCCGGGGTGAGCATCGAGGCGGACAGCCTGACGCTGAACGGGGGGAGGATCCAGGACGGCGCGGACAATAGCGCTCTGCTGACCCACGACGGATTGGCAGCCAATGCGGGACACAAGGTGGACGGCGTCAAGCCCGCGCTCGTCGCCAACGGGGGAGCGGTGGTGGACGGGGGCACGCTGAGGTTGACCTATGGCGAGGCGCTGGACGGAAGCTCGACGCCGCTGGCGCTCGCCTTCACGGTGAATGTCGAAGGCGCGGAACGGACGGTCTCCCGGGTCGCGGTAAGCGGAACCGTGGTCACGCTGACGCTCGACCCGGAGGTGGGCGTCGGCCAGACGGTGCGGATCGCCTACCGGGTGCCCGGGGCAAATCCGATCCAGGACACCGTGGGCAACGCCGCCGCGGCGCTCACGAACAGGACGGTGGAGAACGACACGCGGGACACGACGGCGCCGTCGGTGAGCCGGGTGGAGATCACTTCGAACCCCGGTCCGGACGGGATCTATGCCGAAGGGAACGTGATCGAGGTGACGGTGACGTTCAGCGAGACGGTGACCGTGGACACGACAGAGGGGACGCCGGCGCTGGCCTTGACGGTGGGGCTTCAGAGCAAGCCGGCCCTGCAAAGCCCCGGCCCGGCGAGTGAAGCGCAGACGTTCAACTACATTGTGGGAGATAGCGACATCGACACCGACGGGGTGAGCATTGCGGCCGGGCGCATCGCACTGAACGGGGGAACAATCGAGGATCTTGTGGGCAATCCGTCTCTGCTGGTGTACGAGGCGGTGCCGCCACAGCGCAACCACGTAGTGGATGGTGTCCGGCCGGAAGTCCGGGGCGCGACGGTGAGTGGGGCCACGCTGACGCTGATCTACGGCGAGGCGCTTGATGAGGCCTCGACGCCGACGCTGGACGACTTCACGGTGACTGTTGCGGACATGGATCGGCGGCTCGTCGAGGTTCTCGTGAGCGGAAGCAGGGTCACGCTGACGCTGGACCCGCCGGTGACGCCGGGCGAGGTATTCACGGTGATCTATACGGCGGGGGCGCGCCCGATCCGGGATGCGGCGGGCAACCCGGCCGAAGATCTGGCCGGATACGTGGTGGGCCGGCCGCCTCCACCGCCGCCTCCACCGCCGCCACCGCCGCCTCCGCCACCACCGCCACCACCGCCACCGCCACCACCACCACCACCCCCGGACCCCGGGTCGGGGGACGGCGACGATGGCGACGGCGAGGCGCCGGTTGGCGACGGTGACGGTGACGGTGACGACGATGGCGACGGCGGATCGGATGGAGCGCCGAGCGCAGCCTTCACGCACGGCATGGAGTGTGGGGAGGGCCTTTGCCGGGCCCGGACGGGCGAGGCGGTCACGTTCGAGGACACGAGCTCCGGCTCCGTCCGGCTCCGGACCTGGGAGTTCGGCGATGGGGAGATGTCGCGCCGGCGGCGAGCGGAGCAGACCTGGTCGGCGCCGGGCTTCTATGTGGTGACCCTGCGGGTGAGCGACGGGATGACCGAGTCGACGGCGAGCCAGGTCTTCCTGGTGGTGGCGAGCGATCCGGCGGGGACCTGCGAACCCGACGCTGAGACGCTGTGTCTACAGGACTCGCGCTATCGGGTGCGGGCGGATTGGTGGACAGGGGACGGCGAGAGCAGCGCCGCGCGCGTGGTTCACGCTGGAACGAACGACACCGGGATGTTCCAGTTCTACGATCCCGACAACTGGGAGATCCTGATCAAGGTGCTCGACGGCTGTTCGGTGAACGGGAACGTATGGGTCTACGGCGCCTCGACGACCGATCTGGGATACGTGATCCAGGTGACGGACACGGCGACCGGGGAGGAACGGGAGTACCGGAACGATCCGGGCCAGCCGGCGCCGGCGATCACGGCTGGCGCTGCCTTCCCGGGCGGCTGCCGGCCGTAGTCCGGCAGACTCCGGGTACGTAGCCGCCCGCGAAGCTTCTGAAGTTCCTGGAGTTGCAGCGCGAGGACGAGGTCCTCTTCAGGGCACTCCGCCCTGACCGTCCGGTCGGACGTCCAGGCGCGCCGCCCATGCCGCGGTCCGCTGCTTCATCGCCGGTGCGTCCTCGGGCAGGATCATGCCCTGCTCGACCAGGCTGTCCAGTGCCGCATTCCAGGCATCGAGATAGTGCTTGCTGTCCGGGTACAGGGCCGCGAGTTGTTCGCGATCGAAGTCGGTCGCGCTGCCGTACAGGAACCCGAACCGCGTCCCTTCCCTTTGCGTGCCGAACCCGCTGTGCGAGGCGGTCGGCGCCTCCAGCTCCGGCAGGCGAATGCCGCCGACGGCGTTGCCGTGTTCGTCGCGGACGACTTCGGCGCGGGGATCTCCGGCTTTGAGCTCTACGCGAGCCATCCTCGGTGGTTCGACGCCGTCCTTGATCCAGCGGTGCAGATGTCTGATCGCGGCGTCGTATACCGGGGAGTAGGCCAGCCAGTTGGAGCCGGCGACGGTGCGTTCCTCCGGTCTCGCCACGGATACGTGCGAAGTCCCCGGCACTTCCCAGAGCCGGAACCGGGCCGAGTCCGGCTCGCGTACGGGGTAGTAGCTGGTCAACTCGGTTTCCGAATTCACAACGATGACCGGGACATCCAGGTCCGTCCGGATCGACGCGAAAGTGCGCCCACGACGGGCGCCGGCAAGATCGGACGCGAACGGCACGATGCTGCCGAAATCGATGAACGGCAGAAAACCGTCAAACACCCCTGCCAGCGGGTGCACGCCGTTGATGTAGGTGCGCAGGCGCGCGGCGGACTGGGAAGCGCCCGCCGCGATCAGGCGCTCGACCTTCAGACCGCCCATGGGGTCCAGGCCTTGCCGGTCGCGTTCCGGACCGACGGCGCCGGCGACCTGCGTGAAGATGTCGTAGGAGTAGGCGTCCCCGGGGTGAACGAGCGAGCCGTAGCGTTTCGGGTCCCACGCCTTCAATCCCTGGGGATTCTGCGGGAAGCCGTCGACACCAACCTTCTGCGCGGAGACGCCCACCCAGGCATAGCCGCGCAGGGCCTCGCCCCCCGCGGAACCCAGGTCGAAGCCGGCGGTGACGTTCAGCCAGAACACGATGACCGTGCCGTTGAATGCCGACGCGTCTTTCGGCCGAACCACCAGCATGCGTGTCCTGTAGTCCGCCTTGTCGGCGGATGCCCGGGTTTTCCACTGGCCGTCGCCGCCATGAGTGCCGTCGATCAACTCGTACGCGGTCGCCTCGCCAAAGGCAAAGTACTCCTCGGTCAGATAGCCGCGGTCCGCCACGTTCACTGCGGCGAACGCGCTGCCGCGTTCCCCGCCCGTTACGGGCCCGGACAGGGTTGTCGTGTTCGGGGTGATCGCTAGGGCCAGGCCGAGCGCCATCAGAATCGTTCCGCAAGTCATTTGGCAGATCCTCTCTTGAGACGCCGCCCAGCTTCTGGAACGGCGCCGGTTCCGGGTATCGTAGCCGCCCCGGAAATTCCAGGAGTCACCGCGTGAAGGTAGCCCAAGGCGTCGCTGAGTACCTCAAGAGCGAGGGTGTGGAGTTCATCCTCGCCTATCCCGTCAACCCGATCGTCGAGGCGGCGGCGGTGGCGGACATCCGCACCGTCATCGTGCGCCAGGAGCGGATCGGTCTGCACATGGCCGACGCCGTCAGCCGGCTGAGTTCCGGCCGGCAGCTCGGCGTCTTCGTGATGCAGAGCGGCCCCGGCACCGAGAACGCCTTCGGCGGCGTGGCGCAGGCCTACGGCGAGTCGGCGCCGATCCTGGTGATGCCCATGGGCTACAGCCGGCGCGCCGCCCACGTGACGCCGAACTTCAACGCGGTGATGAACTTCCAGCATGTGACCAAGTGGTGCGAGCCGCTGACCATGGGCAAGGCGTTGCCCGAAGTGATGCGCCGCGCGTTCGCCCAACTGCGCTCCGGCCGGCCCGGCCCGGTGCTGATCGAGGTGCCCCAGGACGTTTTCGGCGAGGACGTGCCGGAGGATCTCGACCATCGACCGAGTCGGGCGATTCGGGTCGGTCCCGATCCGGACCTGGTCAGCGATGCGGCGGCGATGCTCGCGGCGGCAGAACGGCCCGTGATCTACGCCGGTCAGGGCGTCCACTACGCGGAGGCTTGGGACGAGCTGAAGCGCCTGGCGGAGTTGCTGAACGCGCCGGTGACCACCAGCCTCGGCGGCAAGAGCTCCTTCAACGAGGACCATCCCCTGTCGCTCGGGTCCGGCGGAAGGGCGGTGCCGAAGACGGTCCATGAGTTTCTGGCCGCGGCCGACGTGATCTTCGGCATTGGCTGCAGCTTCACCACGACTGCCTTCGGTCTCTACTTCGGCAAGTACGCGCAGGCGAAGTTCCTGCACGCGACGCTGGACCCGGTCGATCTGAACAAGGACGTCGCGGCGGACTGCGCGGTCGCCGGCGACGCGAAGCTGACCCTGGCCGCGTTGATCGAGGAACTGGAGGGCCAGTCCCTGCCGCACGCGGCCTCGCGGGCCGAGTCCGTTCCGGCCGAGATCGAACGGATCCGGTCCGGCTGGCTCGACGAGTGGATGCCGAAGCTGACCTCCGACTCAGCGCCCCTGTCGCCGTACCGCGTGATCTGGGATCTGATGCACACGGTCGACCGCGACAACGTGATCATCACCCACGACGCCGGGTCGCCGCGCGATCAGCTTTCGCCCTTCTGGCGCAGCACGACCCCGCTTTCCTACATCGGCTGGGGCAAGACGACCCAGCTCGGTTACGGACTCGGGCTGGCAATGGGCGCGAAGCTCGCCCAGCCGGACAAGCTCTGCATCAACGTCTGGGGCGACGCCGCGATCGGCTTCACCGGCATGGACTTCGAGACCGCGGTGCGCGAGCGCCTGCCGATCCTCTCGATCCTGCTGAACAACTTCTCGATGGCCATCGAACTGCCGATCATGCAGGTCGCGACCGAGAAGTACCGCAGCACCGACATCTCAGGCCACTACGCCAACATGGCCAAGGCCTTCGGCGGCTACGGCGAGCGGGTCACGGATCCTGGCGAGATCGTTCCGGCGATCCGCCGCGGCATCGAGGCGACCGAGTCGGGGACCCCGGCCTTGTTGGAGTTCATCACCGAGAAGGAGATCGGGATCTCCAGCTACTGAGGGCTGCGGCGGGAGTCGTCTGGTCGGTAGTAGCGTCGATTTGGAACAGGAGAACCCCCAGTACTCGCGCTCTCGCGGCGCTGACCGAACTCGCGGGGCGATGAGGCCCGCCTCCGCTTGGGGCGACCATAGCTTGGGTATAGTGCCCGGGTCATGCCGCTCACGAAGCTCAGACTGCAGCGCTTCACGGCCTTTGACGAGCTCGAGTTCGCTCCGGCACCGGGCATCAACGCCATCATCGGCGCCAACGGCACCGGCAAGACCCACCTGATGAAGGTCGCGTATGCCGCCTGCGACGTCAGCAAGACGGGCACTTCCTTCGCCGAGAAGCTGATCCGCGTTTTCCTCCCCTCTGGCCGCGCTCTAGGCCGTCTCGTGAAGCGCCGGCGTGGCAGTTCTCGCTGCCTGGTCGAGGTACAGAGGCGCGACCGCCGAAGGACCCTCAAGCTGAGCGCTTCGTTCTCCAACCATGCATCCGTGGCGAAGACGGCCACGGTGCGGGGCGCCAAGCCGTGGAGCGGTGCGCCGTTGGAAAGCGTGTACATCCCCGTCAAGGAGATGCTCGCCAACGCCCCCGGCTTTCGCTCGCTCTACTCGCAGCGTGAAGTCCACTTCGAAGAGGTGTACGCGGATGTTCTGGACCGAGCCTACCGACCGGCCCTTCGAGGTCCCACGGACAAGGAACGCAGGGAACTTCTCAGCGCGCTCCAGGATCCCATGGCAGGGAAGGTCGAAGTCAATAACGAAGAGTTTTTCCTCCGAAGCAAGCAAGGAAACTTGGAGTTCTCGCTTCTGGCCGAAGGCATGAGAAAGCTCGGTCTCCTCTGGCTCCTGATCCAGAACGGCACATTGCTCAGCGGCTCCGTTCTGTTCTGGGACGAACCGGAAACCAACCTCCATCCGCGCCTCTTCGGGCCTCTCGCTGACATCTTCGTCAGCCTCTAGGAGGCCGGCATTCAGATCTTCCTGGCGACGCACGACTACACCGTCTTGAAAGAACTGGACCTGCGAAGCGCCGGGAGCGGTGCGGTGATGTTCCATTCTCTCTATCGTGAGAGTTCTCATGGTCGAATCGCATTCGACAGTTCGAAGACGTACGCTGGAATCCACCCGAACATGATCGGGCAGGTCTTTACGGATCTATACGACAGGGAAGTGGAGCGTAGTCTCACGGACATGCCGCAGTGATACAGCTGCAGGAGGGCGACCTCCGCATCGCGTTGCCGAGCTCCGCCAAGGTCTCGAAGTTCGACGACCCGGCGTCTCACTGGCTGAGTCACTGCATGAAGGCGGTGGACTTTGTTGTTGAGTTCGAGGACCGGACGCTGTTCCTCGAACAGGAGTTTGCCTGCGGGCTATCGAGTCAGCCGGGTGACGGACGCAGCTTTGTCATGACTTCGCGAGCGACTCCCACGGCCTGGTACCGTCCACGCTCGTTGAAGCCCGGTGAGGATGAACGGATCGCGCTTGAAATCGGCGAGAGCTACTCAAGCTTGGCGCTCAGTCATGTCAATGTTCACGATCACAGTCGTGCCGCCCGAGGCTTGAGCTCCACGAAGCCGGCAAGGCGGCGTCCCTTCGACACTTCAGCGTTGTAGGACTCCCGCAGCCCGGCCATACGGCACAGCTCGGCTGGTGTAGCGCCACATACCTCGATCTCGTCGGCATACTTGATTCCGAACAAGTGAATCATGGTTACCATTAGGTCCCTTCCACGACCGGCCTCGTACATACGGTGGAGCTCCTTCGCCAGCTCTCTTGCTCTCATTGAATCCCCTTTCCTGATGGAAGAATCTAACGTACACAACATCCCGCGCTCCGGCGAGCCAGGACCGCCTTCTCGAGCGAGATTCTTCGTTGATTGCATCCCCAGAGGCCCTGGCCCGGTCCGCCAGGTCTATGGCTGATCCGACTCTTCGACCTCGCCACCAGCCGGTGCCCTGAAGCGTGCGTCGTTGAGAAGCCAGTAGGCGTCCGACCCTTCGACGCGGTCCAGATGAGGGCTTTGCTGCAGGATGTCCCACGGGGTTTTTCCGCTCGTGGTCTTCGCTCGAGCATCCGCGCCGGCATTCAGCAGCAATCCTGGGACGGAGCCTGTTCCGAGGCTCGGGGCTTCATGGAAGAGGTCGGATCTCGCCCAGGCATGCAAGGGCGTATCGTCGTTGTCGGTTCGGGAGTTGGGATCAGCGCCAGCGGCAAGCAGGGCCGCGACCGACTCCGCCTTGCCAGCCCAGGCAGCGAGGTGCAAGGGCGTGGTGCCGCCCGCTACGGGTGAGTCCGGGTCGGCGCCAGCAGCGACCAGCAAACGGACCCACTCGACGCCGCGCAGCGCCGAGGCAAGGTGGAGCGGCCCGTTACCCGATGAGTCCGTCGCGTTCGAGGTCGCGCCAGCGCCTAAAAGAGCGTATGCCGCCCGCCCCTTGTCCTGGCGAACAGCGGCAATCAGGGGGCTTTCTCCGGCCTCGTTCCGAGCGTTCGGATCGGCGCCCCCTGCCATGAGTGCCGCTACCGTTGCCTCGTTGTTCCGTCCGACAGCCGCATGCAGGGGAGTGTTCCCCGAGCCGTCCCGCGTATTCGGGTCGGTGCCGGCAGCGATCAGGGCGTGGACTATCTCTGCGTTCTCCCAGTGAGCTCCACCGGCGGCAACATGGAGAGGCGTGCTGCCTTCGTACCCGTCGCGCGCATTCGGGTCGGCACCGGCGGCGATCAGCACCTGAACCGAGCCCAAATAGTCACCCGAGCCCCCGATTCGAGCAGCTCTATGGAGAGGCGTGACACCCCACGTGGTCCGGGCATCTACGGCGGCACCAGCGTCGATCAGCACTCGGATCGACTCCGTGTTACCGCCTGCCGCAGCCCGGTGAAGGGGCGTCCGGCCGCCGTCGTTGCGCGCCTCAGGGTCTGCACCCGCGGCGATGAGTGCGCGCGTCGACTCCGGATGACCGGAGTGGGCAGCAAGATCAAGAGGGGTGTAGCCGAGACCGCTTCGCTCGTTCAGGTCCGCGCCAGCGGCAAGCAGCATTCTCACTACCTCCACCAGTTCAGAGTGTTCCGACTCGGCAGCCTCATGAAGAGGCGTAGAAGGACTCAAAGAGTCGCGTACATTCGGATTCGCTCCGGCGTCGAGTAGCACCTTCACCAACGCCGGATAATCGGAGACCGCGTCCTTGGTCTTGTACCACGGGAGGCCGAGCAGGTCGTGCAGGGGCGTCTGGCCGTGCCGGTCCCGTGCATTCGGGACCGCGCCAGCCGTGATCAGTGCTTGCGCTGACTCTGGATCTTCGGTGTAGTGAAGGGGCGTAAGCTCGGCGTTGGTCCGTGCATTCGGATCTGCACCGAGGGCAACAAGCTCCTTCAGGGTATCGATGTTTCCGTATCCTGCTGCGATGTGGAGGGCCGAGCGACCAATCTCGTCCCGAACTGACATGTCAGCGCCCGCGGCGACGAGCGCCTTTGCCAATGCCGAGTTGCCCCATGCGGCCACGCGGTGCAGCTCTGTCCAGTCTGCGGGTCGCGACCTCGGGTCCGCGCCGGCTGCAATCAACAGCTTGGCGGACTCGTCATCACGGGCAAAGCGTCTCGATAGCAGCGCTGTGTGGCCATCGTCGTTCACCGCGTTCACATCGACGCCGGCTGCGATCAGCGCCTTCACTGCCTCCGAGACATCGCCTTCGACCCAACGAGCGGTTGCGCTGTGCAGGGGTGTGTTGCCGTCGCTGCTGACGGCCTTGGGGTCTGCGCCCGCGGCAATCAACGTCTTGACTGCCTCCGAGTTGCCGCTTTCGGCTGCCTCGTGCAGGGGTGTGTTGCCATCGCTTCTCACGGCATTGGGGTCGGCTCCGGCTGCGATCAACGCCTTGACTGTCTCCGGGTCGCCGCGTCCGGCTGCCCGGTGCAGGGGCGTGGCGCTACGCATCCAGGTACCGCATGTCGTCCGCCCATTTGGGTCGGCGCCGGCGGCGACCAGCACCTCCACCAAGGCCGGGGTCTTCACAAGGTGCAGCGGCGCGAGACAGAAGGTACTACCAGGAGCGTTCGGGTCGGCACCCGCTGCCAGCAGCTCCTTCACCGCCTCGACATTGCCATGCCGGGAAAGATGATGAAGAGCGGTTCTGCCGTCCTCGTCCCGCGCCATCAAGTCAGCGCCAAGACAGGCACGGATCGTCTCCGCAGTAGCCTCCTTCCAGAACTGTTCCCCCTGCTCAAAGGTGAGGAAATCAGAGTCGAGAAAGAGCCATCCGTTGCACGCATCGGCCAGCGGTGCCGGCGACTGTTGTTGCAGGGGCTTGGCTATTCCTTGCGATACGGGCGCAGCCGCTAGCAGGAGCAACGCCAGAGCGCCCTTCCTACAGAGCTTCATGCCACGACCAGGAACCGACGATGCGTCCCCCTGACCAGAAGCATGCCGCGAAAGTCCCTGTCCGGTCACGTTCCTTCGATCTCCAGCTTCTTGAGCTCCATCGCGTGGCGCGCTTCGCGTTCGAAGATACGGACGATGCAGGTCGGGCTATCGGCGATGGTCTTCAGATCCGCGCCGTCGATCAGGACGATGGCCAAGCTGGAGTCTACCAGGACCTCGTTGGCGTAGCGACGCGCTTCAGCTTCCACTGTCCCTGTCGTCACGACGACGACGGCGTTGCTCTTCAGGAGGTGCGTCAGGCCGACTTCCCTGGCCACATCGTCGATCGACATCCGAGCGGCGTTCTTGCACTGGATCTGCCAGCGAGTGAAGACGAGGCGCGTGCTCTGGAAGACCAGATCCACTTCGGCGCCGCCAGTCTGTGCGGCGCGCAGGCGGGTGGCGATGTAGTCCATGTCGAGCAGGCGCATGAGCTTGAATGCCAGAGCTTCCAGTGCAAGCCCCGCGACGTGCCTGTCGGAGCTGTCGAGGTCGGACAGGATTCTGCCAAGGGGTTGTCTGAGCAGGGCGACCACTCTCGGGTCGGCCTGGGACGCCAGCCGCTTCAGCATGGGTTCGACGATCTCGTTCACCAGTTTCTGGGTCGGCGCAACGAGGATGGTCTGTGCGCCGTTCCCGTTCCCGGTCTTCGTCGTTTCGATGCGGCCGCGTTCCGCCATTCAGACCAGTCCTGGTGGCGCGGCCGGTGCGGGGCCGCTGTGTCGGTCGTGTCGCCGAGGCGCCATCGGGTCCTAGGCTATCCGCCGCCCCGGAGTAGCCGCGGACCTAATCGCAGCACACCGGCGGCCCCAGCAGCGACGGCAACGCCGGCCCCTTGCGGGCTACCGCGCTGTCGATCGCCTTGGGCAGCACCGTGACGATCTTCTCGATCTCCTCGTCGCCCAGGATGAAGGGCGGGCCGAGGCAGATGACGTCGCGCGCGGGATCGTTGCCGCCGGGGTAGAAGAAGACGTCCATCGACAGCCCGGCCGCCATGACGGCGTTGACCATCGCGACTTCGGCCGGGAACGGCTCGAGGGTCTCGCGGTCTTGGACCAGTTCGATGCCGTAGAGCAGGCCGCGGCCGCGGATCTCGGCGACGTGCGGATGCTCGTCCAAGGCCTCGTGCAGGCGCTCGGCTAGGACCGCGCCGACGGTCGCGGCGCGTTCGACCAGCTCTTCCTCTTCCAGGATGCGGAGCACCTCGTTCGCCGCGGCGCAGGCCGGCGAGTGGGCGCCGTAGGTGAAGAACATGACGGAGTCGCCCGCGTCCGCGATCGGCGCTGTGACCTCTTCCCGTGCGGCGATCGCAACCAGGGGCGCGTAGCCGCCGGTCAGCCCCTTGCCGCCGATCAGGATGTCCGGAACCAGGTCCCAGTGGTCGACGCCGAACTTCCGGCCGGTGCGGCCGAAGCCGGTCATCACCTCGTCGGCGATCAGGAGAATGCCGTGCCGCCGGCAGATCCGGGCGATCCGTTCCAGGTAGTCGCCCGGGGGGACGAGCGCGCCCGCGTTCGATCCCACGATCGGCTCGATGACGAAGGCCGCTATCTCTTCGGGACCGATCTGCTCGAAGACCCGCTCGACCTCGTCGGCGCAGGCGATCTCGCATGAGGGGAACGTCTTGCCCATGGGGCAGCGCAGGCAGTAGTGCGCGGGCGGCCGTGGCTGATCGGTCTGTTCGTCGACCAGCCAGGGTTCGAAGCCGGCCCGGCGCGCCCTGTGCCCGCCCACCGCCAGCGAGGCCATCGTGGCGCCGTGGTACGAGAGTTCACGTCCCAGGACCCGCCAGCGCTCGGGGCGTCCGGCCGAAAGATGGTGCTGGCGGGCGAAGCGGATCGCCAGGTCCATCGCCTCGGAACCGCCGCTGGCGAACAGGATCCGCTTGATGTCGCCGGGCAGCCAGCGGGTCCGCAGGCGGTGGACCAGCTCGGTTCGCGCCGGGGTCGCGAAGGGAGGCACGACATAGTCGGTCTGCGCCGCGGCGCGGGCGTAGGCCTCCGCCACTTCCCGCCGTCCGTGCCCGATGTTCGAGACGATCGCGCCGCCGGCCGCGTCGAGAATGCGGCGCCCGTCGGGCGTGATCAGGTAGCACCCCTCCGTCGCGGCTACCTGAAGCGGCGCCCTGCCCTGGGCCAGGAAGGGATAGTCGTCGGCGTGCTGGAGCGTCGCCCCGCCGGGGCGTAGATCGGCGGTGTTCATGTCCTGAGACTAGTAGACTGCCCGCCGCTGGCCGGAGCGCTTCGGCAGCCGTGAGGCATGAACGGAATCCACGACATGGGCGGAATGCACGGCTTCGGCGCCGTGGATCGCCGTTCGGACGAGGCCCTCTTCCCCGAGGTCTGGCAGGGCCGGGTCTGCGCGCTGGCGGGTTACGCGATGAGCGCCGGACTCGCGAACGTCGATGCCTTCCGCCATGCGATCGAGCGGATGCCGGCGGACCGCTACCTCTCCGAGGGCTACTACGGCCGCTGGCTCTCCGCGCTGGAGACGCTGGCCAGCGAGCGTCTGGCCGATGACCGGACAGTGGAGCGGCCCGAGCACGAGGGCTCGGTGGTGAGGGAGGTCGACCGCGAGCCCCGGTTCTCGCTCGGCGATGCCGTTCGCACCTGGAACCGCCACCCCGAGGGCCATACGCGCTTGCCGGGCTACGCGCGGAACCGTCGCGGCGTGGTCGCCGACGTGCATCCGGCGTGTGTCTATCCCGACACGAACGCCGACGGGCGCGGCGAGTCGCCGCAGCACCTCTACACAGTCGGCTTCTCTGCCGCCGAACTCTGGGGCGAGGAGGCGGAAGCCGGCGCCACGGTCTACATCGACCTGTTCGAGCCGTATCTGGAGGCGATGCCATGACGACCGACGCCGCAAGGATGGCGCTCCGTACGGAGGCGCTCGAGGCTCTGCTGGTGGAGAAGGGCCTGGTCGAGTCCGCCGCGGTCGACGCCCTGGTCGAGCGGTACGAGCAGGACATCGGTCCGCTGCGCGGCGCCTTGGTCGTGGCGCGCGCCTGGACCGACGCGGCCTTCAAGGAGCGGTTGCTTGCTGACGGCATGACGGCAATGAAGGAACTCGGCTTCGGCGACAAGATGGACGGCCATGTCGCCCGCCTGGTGGTCAAGGAGAACACGGAGTCCGTCCACAACCTGGTCGTTTGCACGTTGTGCTCCTGCTACCCGTGGGCGGTGCTCGGGCTGCCGCCCGCCTGGTACAAGTCGCCCGCCTACCGCTCGGGGGGGGTGCGCGAACCGCGCCGGCTGCTGGGGGAACTGGGCCTCGACCTGCCGCCCGAGGTCGAGCTGCGGGTCTGGGACTCGAGCGCGGAGGTCCGCTACATTGTCCTGCCGCAGCGGCCGCACGACACGGAAGGCCTGGGCGTGGAAGAGCTGGCCGCCCTCGTCACCCGCGACGCGATGATCGGCGTCGAGCGGTAGCTGGACCTGCATGAGTCTCCCGGTCCGCCTGGATGAGGAGGGCGCCGCCGCGCCGCCGCGCGAGAACGGAGAGCTGGCCTTCAGCTCGCCCTGGGAAAGCCGGTTGTTCGGCCTGACGATGACCCTCGTCGAAGCCGGCCGCCTCGACTGGGAGGCGTTCCGCCAGCGTCTGATCGCACGGATCGCCGCCTGGGAACGCCGCAACGTAGACGAATCCTGGGACTACTGGCAGCGCTGGCGGGAGGCCTTCGAGGACTCCCTTGAAGCGGCGGGATTCGTCGCCGCGCCGGAGATCGACGGCCTGACCCGCCGGCTCGCAGCGCGGCCCCACGGTCATGATCATCACCACGACCACGACCACGACCACCATCGCCACGACCGCTCGCGCGAACACGGCGGCCACCAGCCTCCGGGGGATTCACCGCCCGCCGCCACGGAGATCGACTGATGACAGCTCAGCTACTTGCAGGCCAACCGGTCGCCGAGGCGGTGCTCGCCGGGGTCGCGGAGCGGGTCGAAGAACTTCGCGCGGCCGGCATACGCCCCGGTCTGGGGACGATCCTGGTTGGCGACGACGCGGCGTCCTCCGGCTACGTCCGCAAGAAGCACGAGACGTGCGGGGAGGTCGGGATCGCCTCGTTCCACGCACAGGTACCGGCGGACGCCGGTCAGGCCGAACTGCTTGCCGCCGTCGACCGCTTCAACGCGGACCCGGAAGTCGACGCCTACATCATTCAGCACCCGGTGCCCGCCGGTTTCGACTTCAACGAGGCCCTGGCGCGGATGGACGCACGCAAGGACGCCGACGGCCTGCACCCGGTCAACCTGGGCAAGCTGGTGCTACAGGAGCGGGGGCCGATCCCCTGTACCCCCGCCGGAATCCAGGCCATTCTCGTCCACTACGGAATCGACATCGGCGGCCGCGAAGTCGTGGTGCTGGGCCGCGGTCCAACGCTCGGGCGCCCGCTGTCCCTGCTGCTGACCCTGAAGCAGCCGGGCGCCAACGCCGTCGTCACGGTCGTGCACACGGGCGCCCGGGACGTGACGCCCTTCACCCGCCGCGCCGACATCGTGGTCGCGGCTCTGGGCGTGCCGCGCTTCGTGCAGCCGGAGATGATCAAGCCCGGCGCGGTCGTGGTCAGCGGCGGCATCAGTTGGGAGGGCAGGAAGCTCCTGCCCGACGTCGACGAGTCGGTCGGCGAGGTGGCGAGCTGGATCACCCCGCGGCTCGGGGGTGTGGGGCCGACCACGGTGGCGATGCTGCTGCGGAACACGGTGCTGGCGGCGGCGGATCGGAGGGGTTGAGATGAGACTTCTTCAGAATTCCTGCGCGCCGCTTCTGGCCCTCGCCCTGACCGTAGCTACCGCGCCGGCCGGCGCCCAGGAACTGATCGGCTTCCACCCCGACCGCGTCGCCGCGCAGCGGGAGATGGAGGAACGCGCCGACGGCTGGATCGCGCCCGAGGATCTACTGGAGTGGAGCCGCGGGATGACGCCGCGGCCGCATCACGCCGGTTCCCCTCAGGCCGAGGCGAACGCGCGCTGGATGGTGGAGCGCTTCAGGGAGTGGGGGTTCGAGGCCGAGATCGAGACCTACCACGTCCTGTTCCCGACTCCGCTGCGGCGCTCCCTGACCCTGCTCGAGCCGACCCGGTTCGAGGCCTCCCTGATCGAGGCGCCGGCGCCGGAGGACGGCACGGCGGAGGTCGCCGTTGCCGAGGGACTGCCCCCCTTCAATGCCTACTCGGCCGACGGCGACGTGACCGCGGAACTGGTCTACGTGAACCGCGGGGTCCCCGAGGACTACGAGGTGCTCGAACGCCTGGGCGTCGATGTCCGCGGGCGCATCGTGATCGCCCGCTACGGGGGCTCCTGGCGCGGCATCAAGCCGAAGGTCGCCTTCGAACGCGGTGCGGTTGGCTGCCTGATCTTCAACGATCCAGGCGACGACGGCTACAGCCAGGGCGCGGCGTACCCGGACGGCTCGTTCAAGCACCCGAGCGCGGTCCAGCGCGGCTCGGTTCTGGACCTACCGCAGCGTCCCGGCGATCCGTTGACGCCGATGCGCGGCGCCACGGAGGACGCGAGCCGGCTCGAGCGGAGTGACGCCGAGACGTTGATGCAGATCCCCGTGCTGCCCATCTCCTGGCGGGACGCGCAGCCGCTGCTCGAGGCCTTGGCCGGCGAGACGGCGCCGGCCGATTGGCGGGGAGGTCTGCCGATCACCTACCGGATCGGCCCCGGCCCCGCCCGCGTGCGGCTGCAGCTCGAGTTCGACTGGAACCTCGCGCCGGCCCACAACGTGATCGCCCGGCTGCCGGGAAGTGAGCGGCCGGACCAGTGGATCCTGCGCGGCAACCACCACGATGCCTGGGTGATCGGCGCCCGGGATCCGATCAGCGGCCTGATCGGTCTGCTGGCGGAGGCGCAGGCGGTCGGCCGGTTGGCCCGGGAGGGGCACCGGCCCCGTCGCACCATCGTGTACGCCGCCTGGGATGCCGAGGAGCCGGGTCTGCTCGGCTCCACCGAGTGGGCGGAACACCACGCCGACGAATTGCGCGAGCACGCGGCGGTCTACATCAACTCGGACTCGAACAGCCGCGGCTTCCTGCGCGCCGGCGGGTCGCATGCGCTGGAGACCCTGGTCAACCAGGTCGCGAAGGATGTCGAGGACCCGCAGACCGGGGTCAGCGTCGGCGACCGGCTACGCGCCTCGCGGCGCGCCCACGGCACTCCCGCCGTATACGAGCGGCTTCAGGCCTCGGACCGGCTGCGGATCTCCGCGCTGGGCTCCGGCTCCGACTATTCGCCGTTCCTCCAGCACCTCGGTGTGTCGTCTCTGAACGTCGGCTACGGCGGCGAATCGTCCGGCGGCGAGTACCACACCGCCTTCGACTCCTTCGACTTCTACCGCCGGTTCGTCGACCCGGGCGCCGCCTACGGCGCCGTGCTGGCCCGCACGGGCCTGCGTCTTGTGCTGCGGCTGGCGAATGCCGACGTGCTGCCGTTCGAGTTCGGCGCTACTGCCTCGACCGTTGGCCGCTACATCGACGAGGTCGTCGAGCTTGCCGCGAACGAGCGCAAGCGGTTGGAGCGGGAGGCCGACCTGGTGCGGACCGGCGCCTTCCGGTTGGCGGCGGATCCGACCCGGCCCTTCGTGGAACCGGAGGCGCAAGCGCCGGCGCCGTACCTGAACTTCGCGCCGCTCAGGAACGCGCACGATCGGCTTGTGCGCGCGGCAGCGTCTGCCGACCAGTCGCTGGCAGCGGCGGCTCAGAACGGCGACGAGGCCGCCCAGGAGCAGGTCGACGAGCTCATCGTGGGCAGCGAACGGCTGTTGACGCGGGCCCACGGTCTTCCCGGCCGTCCCTGGTTCCGGCATCACCTGTATTCGCCCGGTCTCTACACCGGCTACGGCGTGAAGACGCTGCCGGGAGTGCGGGAGGCGATCGAGCAGAGTGAGTGGGACGAGGCCCAGAGGCAGATCGACATCGCGGCTGAAGTGCTCGGCGAGTACGCCGAGCAGTTGAAGCGGATAGCGCGGGCTACGGAATCCAGGAAACCGTAGCCCGGCCACCCGGCCGGCGGTCGCGGGTCGACCTTTATGCGGCCGCCGTACGAACTTCCGCGCGCAAGAGACCGTAGCCGTTTGCGTCCACTCGTCCGCGACGCGATATGTCGCGTTCGATGTCCTGCGCCCACGCGGCGTCCTTGGCGCGTGGGCCTGCGGTCAGTGAGAGAATCTCCGAGCCGAAGCCGGAGCCGTAGGAGAAGGCGGCCACCTCCTCGCCGGCCTTGAGCCCCTGAAGCGCGTTCGCAACCGCGATCCAGAGCGAGGCCGTGTACGAGTTGCCGGAGAGCTTGTTCCAGAGCATCGAGGGCTCGACCTTGTCGTTGTAGAGCTGCTGGATCCGTTCGGCGGACCAGCCGGCGACTTCGCCGACAACGTGAAACGCCTTTCTGACCATCTTCGGGAACGGGACATGGAAGCAGATCGCCGAGAACCGTTCCATCACTTCGGCGGGGTTCCGACCGTCGGCGAGGGCATTGAAGCACTCCACCGCCGCCTTCTTGTAGCACTCCAGGCTGAGCTTGCCGTCGACCCGCGGGTAGGACTCGCCCACCGGGCGGTAGAAGTCGAAGGCCGGCTCGCTCCAGGCGTGGGAGTCGAGACCGATGGACGCGATGTCGGGCCGGTCGACCACGAAGGCGACGGCGCCGGCGCCCTGGGTCGGCTCGCCGGGGTCGCCCTGTTCGTAGAGGGCGATGTCGGCCGCCACGACCAGGGCCGCCTTGTCCCGGGCCGCGCCGGACATGCGCCACTCGCAGGCCTGGCGCAGCGCCAGGGTGCCGCCGTAGCAGGCGTGCTTCACCTCGTAGGACCGGATGTGGCCGGTCAGACCGAGTTCCTCCGCCACGAAGGCGGAAAGGGGCCGGCTCATGTCGACCGCGGTCTCGGTGCCGACGGCGATCATGCCGATGTCCTTGAGGTCGCCGTCCCAGCGGGACAGGGCGCGCCGGGCGGCCTCGGAGGCGAGGTCGACGATGCCGAACTCAGGCGGGCAGAGTGAGATCTCCGAGCAGCCCAGGCCGATGAGGTACTTGTTCGGATCCACGCCGCGCAGCGCGGCGAGCTCCTCGACGGGCATGGCGAGAGGCGGCAGGTGAAGACCGATGGAGGCGATGCCTGTTTCGACTTGGGCCATTCGGTTCTCCTTCCTTGAAGCCGGCGCAAACCCGGCGGGGTACTGGATCGGTGGAATCGCGGCGAATGGGCGGTGGCTCGTCCGCTACGAAAGCATTAGGCTAGCGGAAGGTTGCACGAGTTAACAGGCTCTTTTGATGTTTTTCTTTTCGAACCGATTTTGAATTGCTGGAAGTTTCATGAATTTCTGAACGTTCGCTGTGGCCGACCCGGACGAGGGGCACCCGTCCGCGCGCTCGATACCTCGCGCCCGGAGTGGTTCGCGGGTGGCGCGATCCGCGCCACCCGGGTTGTCAGCGCAGGCTGCGGGCGCAGCGGAAGCCGGTGTTGTCGAGACCTGAATCGGGCGCCGCGTGGTTGCGGTTCGCGTTCCGGTAGCCCTCGCAGTAGCTCGCGGCGCAGAGCCAGGAGCCGCCCTTGAGGACCTTCTCGCCGCCGGCGCCGCCGGGCAGGTACCAGTCTTCGCACCACTCCCAGACGTTGCCGCCGAGGTCGAAGACGCCGAGCGCGTTCGCGGGATAGGAGCCGACCGGCGCCAGGTAGGTGTGCCCGTCCGCCGCCTCGTCCGTGGCGGGAAAGTCGCCCTGCCAGACGTTTCCGACCCATTCGCCGTCGGGGGCTGGATCATCGCCCCAGGGGTAGCGGGCCTGTCCGGCGCCGTCGTTGCCGGCTGCGGCGGCGAGATCCCACTCGGCCTCGGTCGGGAGCCGCCTACCGCGCCAGGCGCAGAAGGCGTCGGCGTCGCCCCAACTGACGTGGACGACGGGGAGTTCGTGTTGGACTTCGGAGCCCGGGCCGCGGGGATGCCGCCAGTCGGCGTCGTCGACCTTCAGCCACCAGCGCGTTCCCGGCACCCGCTCGTCCTGGGCAGGGTTCGTGGTCGCTTCGGGGTGGAAGACCAGGGACCAGCCCCAGCGCTCGGCCTCGGTTACGAATCCTGTCGCGTCGACGAAGGCGGCGAAGTCACGGTTCGTCACCTCGTGGGCGTCCAGGTCGAAGGCGGGGACCTCGAGTTCCGCTCCGGAACGCGGGACGGCGCCCGCGGGTACCCGCACCATGCCTTCCGGCGCCGGTTCGGGCGCGGTCGACACGGCGCAGCCGAGGACCGCGGCAGTGCCGATCGAAGCGAGGAGCGCCGGCAGGCGCGCACGATGCCTCGCCGTCATGGCGCCCACCCGAAACGGTCCAGGTCAATGCGGCCGCGCCGGTCGAACACGATGCCCTCCTCTTCGAGCAGAAAGCGCTGCCGGTCCACGCTCTCCAGCAGATCGAGACCGCGTTCGCTGACCTCGCCGCGGGCGTTGACCACCCGGTGCCAGGGCACGCTGTCGTCGCCCAACCGGGCAAGGGCATAGCCGACCTGCCGGGCGTTCCGCGGCCGTTCGGCCAGGGCCGCGATCTGGCCATAGGTGGCGACCCGGCCCTCCGGGATGCACTGCACGAGGCGGTGGAAGGTCTCGTGAAGGCCGTTCGTACCCTGATGTTCGAGTGCGGTCACGGTCGGGGAACCTTACTAGGAGTCAGCGCTGCGTCCGCGCAGCGCTGACTTGCAGGGAACTGGTCGCCGACTGGGTGCGCGGGTCTGCCATCCGTGCGCCCGATGACGGGCGCACGGACTGGTTCACGGGTGGCGCGGATCGCGCCACCCGGGTTCTGACCCGCTGCCGCCGGAGGCGGCCAGAGATACGTGCCGGCCGTCAGGCCGGCTCTGCTTTGGCGGCCAGTTCCATGCAAGACGGCCTCTCGGACCCATTCTGCTACCTTCGGCGGGCCAAGCATGTCCTCCGCCGATCGAGGTCACAGCCGCCTCGACCGGCGGCGCAACTACGCCGCCCTGCTCGCCCACGGCCTGCTTGGCATGACGGGGTTTCGCCTGCTCCAGGCGCCGACCTTCCTGCCGACCTACATCCACCTGCTGACGGGGTCCAGTCTGGCGGTGGGCGCGGCTTCGGCCTGCCAGAGCCTGGGAATGTTCGTGTCGCCGCTGCTCAGCGCCGCGCTGGCCGAGCACCGCAGCCACGTGAAGTGGGCGACGGTGCTGTTCGGCGGTCTGATGCGGCTGCAGATCCTGGCCCTGGCCCTGCTGGCCCTGTTCGCGCCGGTCGACGTCGCGGTGTTCCTGGTCTGGCCGGTGCTGGTGATGTGGGGCCTGTCGAGCGGCATGCAGATGGTCGTGTTCAACCTGCTGTTTGCGAAGTCGGTACCCGTCACTCGGAGGGGACGGCTGCAGGGGACACGCAACCTGAGTGCCGGGATCTCGGTGATTCTCATGTCGGTCGTCGCCGGATGGGTGCTGGAGCGCTACGGGTTTCCGCGGGGCTACGGCCTGACCTTCCTGGGCGCCGCGGTGATGGCCTCGGTCGGGCTTGCGTTCGTGGGCCTCATTCGGGAACCCGCCGCCGTCGATTTACACGCGGCGGGACTCAGCCTGCGTGCCCGGCTTGGAAAACTGCCGGACCTCTTCCGTTCCGACCGCCACTTCGCGGGCTTCCTGGAGGCGCGACTGCTGAGCAGTGCCGCTCGAGGCGCCCTGCCCTTCTACATCGTGCTGATCAGCGAGCGGTTCGGCGTCAGCGGAGCGCGTCTCGCCGCTTTGACCGTCGTCTTCGTGGCGGCGCAGTCGGTCAGCGCGCTGTTTTGGGGTCTGTTGGGTGACCGGTCGGGCTTTCGCGCCGTCTTCGTGCTGGCGCTCGGCACGTGGATTGTGGGCAGCTTGATCGTCCTCTGGGCGCCGGTCTTCCCGGTCGCGTACGTGGTCTTCCTGTTGGTTGGCGCGGGCTTGAGCGGTGTACTGCTCGCGTCGCAGAACCTGGTGCTCGAGTTCGGACGGGAACGTGACCGGCCGATGCGCATCGCCGCCACCCACTCACTCTCCGAGGCGGCGGGCGTGGCGGGGTTCCTGGGCGCGGGATTGATCAGCCAGATCGCTCCGATCGAGAGCGTGTTTCTGATCTCCATCGTTCTCCATCTGTTGGCGCTGCGGAGGTTGATCCGCACCGTGGATCCGCGGCGCACGGCGCAGAAGGCCGCGCCGGACGAGGCCTAGCTGCCACGCGACAGCCTTGGCATGAGGATTGCTTGATCCCTGTGTGTCGGGACTGCAAGCGTCGTCCCGATAGATGTGGAACACACCCGGAGGAGGTCCCTCACCAACTCTCCTGCCTAGTATCCCGAGAGCCGACCGGCGGCGCGGCCGCGTGCTAACGACGCTTGTTCCAGCTATTCGCCTGCGCCACTACTTGCCGGTTCAGCCTCCTGCTCGGATCTTCCTACTCGCTCGGTCTCCGGGCGAGCCTTCCAGGTTCCTTCCAACGGACCTCCTCCGCTCCGCTTCCACCTATACCCGAGAGCCGCCGACCCCCGTACACGCCAACGTGGACGGTCGCGACGGCCGGCCGCGCCAGGATGGCGCGGTCTCCTAGGGACGGTCGTGCAGGTACCGTGACACGGCGTCCAGAGCGATTCGCTCCTGGGAGCCGGTGTCGCGGTCGCGCACGGTGACCGTCTGGTCCTCAAGCGTCTGGCCGTCGACAGTGAAGCAACAGGGCGTGCCGGCCTCGTCCATGCGCGCGTAGCGCTTGCCGATCGACTGCTTCGCGTCGTACTGGATGCGGTAGTACCGGCGGAGTTCGAGGTACAGAGCCTCCGCGATCTCGGGCATTCCGCCCTTGTTCACGAGGGGGAAGACGCCGGCGTGAATCGGCGCCAGACGGTGCGGGAAGCGCATGAGTTCGGACGACGGCCGGCTCTCGTCGACGGTGTAGGCCTCGCAGAGCAGCGCCAGCACGCCCCGGGTCAGGCCGGCGGCGGGTTCGATCACGTGGGGCACGAAGCGCTCGCGCGTCTGCTGATCGAAGGTCTCCAGCTTGACGCCGCTCCACTGCTGGTGCTGCTCCAGGTCGAAGCTGCCGCGGTGAGCCACCCCTTCGAGCTCGCCGAAGCCGGGCTCGGTGAACGGGTACTGGTACTCGACGTCGAATGTGCCCTCGCCGGTCTGAGCATAGTGGGCCAGTTCGGACGCCTCGTGGCGGCGCAGGCGCAGCCGGTCGCCGGCCAGACCCAGACCGCTCCACCAGTCCATGCGCGCCTGGGTCCAGAACTCGAACCAGAGCTTGGCCTCGGATGGGTGGCAGAACCACTCCATCTCCATCTGTTCGAACTCGCGGGTGCGGAAGATGTAGTTCCTGGGCGTCACCTCGTTGCGGAAGGCCTTGCCGATCTGGGCGATGCCGAACGGAAGCCGCACCCGCGAGGTGTCCAGCACGCCCTTGTAGTTCAGGAAGATGCCCTGGGCCGTCTCGGGCCGCAGGTAGACGGTGTTGTCCTCGCCGGAGGCGGCGCCGACGAAGGTCTTGAACATCAGGTTGAAGTCGCGGGCCTCGGTCAGCGTCCCAGGCGCGGAGGCGCCGGGCGCCCAGACATGGTCACGCTCGGCCGCGTCGAGCTCGGCCAGCGGCAGCGACTCGAAGTCCTCCAGCGTGGGCCGGCCGCGCATCGCCTTGCGCGCCGTCCTGAGCGCCGGTTCCGGTTCGCCTTCGAGGTAGGCGAAGAAGGCCGGCGGGTCCAGATCGCGCTTCGGCCGCAGCACATGCACGTGGTCCGCCCGGTAGCGGGCCTTCGTCTCGCGGCAGTCGACCATCGGGTCGGAGAAGCCGCCGACGTGGCCGCTCGCTTCCCAGGCCCGGGGGTTCTGGATGATCGAGGAATCGATGCCGACAATGGACAGCGGAGCGCCGTCCGGGCCGATCGGGGGGCACTCGACCATGTCGCGCCACCAGGCGTCGCGCAGGTTGTTCTTGAGCTGGACGCCGAGCGGGCCGTAGTCCCAGAACCCGTTGATGCCGCCGTAGATGTCGGAGGCCGGGAACACGAACCCGCGACGCTTGGCGAGCGCCACGATGCGCTCCATCCGTTCGCTGCCTGTGGGTTGGGACATCCGCTGCTCCTTCCGCCGGGCCGGCGAGGAAGCGTGACGGTAGCACTGCCGCGCCTGCTCGACGTGCCGACCCCGGACGGGGTAGTGTCTCAGTTTGGCAGCAGCTCCACGATCCACTCCAGGTCGTGCGGGTGATCGTCGATCCGGGCCGCCATCGCCGGCGAGCACTGGACCGTCGAGTGGATCCGGCAGAAGTTGTAGTAGAGCGTGTGCAGCGCGATCAGCGACAGGTGGAACTCGAACCGCTTGCTGAACCCGTTGGTCCGCCGAGCGAATCGTTTCATGCCCATCCGCATCGTGAGGTTCTTGCGCTCCACGCAGGACGTGCCTGACTTGCTCGGGATGTGACCGGCCTTCGTGCCGAACGCCCAGCGGACGCCCATGCTGTAGGACGGCAGGGCGTCCGTCGCCAGAATGGGCGGCTGCTCCAGCCTCCCTGCCAGGTCCGTCATAAACGCAACAGCGGAGAAGTCGTCGCGCGCGCCGCTCAAGAGGTACGAGACGATCAGCCTGCTCTCAGTGTCGAGGCCCACCCAGGTCCAGGCATCGCCGGCATCCCTGGGCGCCGCCTTCGCCTCGGCTACGTTGCTCGCCTTCGCGTCGACGAAGGACCAGATCTCATCGCACTGGATCGTGCGCTCACCCTTGATGCCCCTGACGTTCTCGTCGTGGTAGGAGACCGCGGCGTCACCGGCGTCTCGGAGCAGCTTCGAGACCGTGTTGATCGACACCCCCGTCAGCCGCGTGATGCCCCTCATCGACATGCCCTCGACGAGCATCCCGATGATCCGGGCTCGCTTCGCGGATGGGAGTCGATTCACCCCCGGACTGTATCAGTTTCGGGCGTAAGATGGGCGTAACGCTCCGTCGTTCGGCAGCTCTCCGGTGGCGATCTTGAAGACGTGATGGGCGCACGCAACGGGGTCGCGGGGGCGACGCTCGCCCTTGGGGCCGATGGTCTCGGGCTGCTTCACGGAGCAGATCCTAACGTGAGACCAGGCTTGAGATTCCGAAGACGAGAGCCGACAGGCTGATGGAGGTCCCGATCAAGATCCCCAGGCCCCATTTCAGCATCTTCTTCGACTCGTCGGAGATTGCAGTTCTCAGGTCCGCCAAGCCCTCCTTGGTAGCGAAGCTCTCGGCCCGTGTCTCCAAGGCCTGGACTCGTTCACCGAGTCCGCGAATCTCCTTCTGCAGCTCGTCCTTCGTGGCCAGATAGGAGATCTTCGCCTCTACTACGTCCCAACTACCAACCTCAGTTGCGTCGCTCATCCGCTAGCGACGGCCGAATGAGAAACCGTGTCACCGGAGAGGAGGCCTTTGACCTCGTCGATAAGGTGAGTGGGCGCGTATCCGGCTCCTACGGCACCGTCGAAGACGAGGCCGGGGCGCGACTTGCTCAGCTCAAGTTGCCGTTCGACCTCACGGACGCTCTGTGCCTCGGTCACGACGGCCCAGGTGTGGCCTTCGTCAAGCGTGACGGCGTTAGGGAAACGGTCCTTGATGTACTTGTCGTCGAGTGCGTCGCCAGTCTTGACGACCAGATACAGGTTCACTGTCGACATCCTCCAGTGGTTGAAATCGACTCGGAAAACACTATCACCAGCGCCGTAGTCGACAACAAGGTCACGTGTCGCTATTCCACGAGGACCACCAGTAGGCCGTTCCGGTTGCCGAGCGAGTAGCGCTGCTGTCCATGGTTGCAGACAAGCCGTCTGTCGTCCAACGAGAACGACGAGATCGACGAGCACGGGTGCCCGTAGAGCTTCACCACGTCGGCGAGCATCTGGGCCATCAGAAGATCTTCTGGAGGCCCTGGAACCCCGGGTTCGATCGGCACGGGCAGGCTCGCTCCGTGCTTCGACAGCAACGCTCCGTAGCGGCGCACGATGTACTCGTGGCACTCTCGGGCCGGCCGAGCGTCCTTGATGCACTCCACGACGGAGTTCGTCTCGTTGGCCATGTCCACCCCGAACTGGAAGCTGTCGAGCGACTTGCAGCGGTTCTTCGCAGACTGAGCAAGCGGTAGGGTGCAAATCGACGTCACCCGGCTGGAGTCCCTGCCCATGGCCGAGCCAAGAGCCTCCGCCCACGATGTCGTCTCGGCCGAGCAGTCGCCCAGCCGAGTTCGGCGCTCACAGTCCTCCACCAAAGCCAGGCCGCGCTGGCTTGCGGGAACTCCTGGGCGGTCGCGGACTGGGCGGCGAGCGCGAGGAGCAACGGGATCATCCATCGCATGGATGTCCCTCCTTTCTCTGGCGACCCGCGCCCGGATTGGCGTCGGGCCGGTGTCACTCGCCGTGCACGCGGGCATGGAAGTCCCGCGTATTCGCTGAAGCGCAGGGAGCTACCCCGCGCCAAACTGAGACACTACCCCGGACGGCGGGTTGCTACGATCCGCGCTTCACTCCACTTTCACAGGATCGACGCCATGGCAACTGCTCCCGCAACCGCCCCCGCGACCGCAACGGACAACCTGGCCCGGGCTCTCCGTCCCGAAGGCGACTGGCGCCATGCGTTCTCCTACCACCCGATGGACGTCCAGATCGCGCGCGCCGAAGGCGTCTTCATCTACGACACGAACGGCAATCGGTACTTCGATGCCTCGGGCGGGCCGATGGCGGTCAACCTGCCGCACAACCACCCGAGAATCAAGCGGGCGATCGCGGCCCAGCTCGAGAACTACGCCTACACGCATCCCTCCATCGCCGATCCGAGGCGGGCCGAGTTCTGCCGGTTGCTCGCCGAGATCACGCCGGGGGATCTGGACCATGCCTACCTCGTTTCCGGCGGATCCGAGGCGGTCGAGACCGCGATCAAGCTGGCCCGCCAGGCGCAGATGGCCCTCGGCAACCGGGACAAGCACAAGATCATCAGCCACCGGGACTCCTACCACGGGATGACGCTGGGCACCCTCGCCGTGTCCCACAATCCCGCGAGCCAGGCGGCGTTCGAGCCCATGTTGCCGAAGTGGCCTCACATCCGGCAGTACTCCGACTTCGACCGGCCGGAGGGGATGAGCCGCGAGGAGTGGGGGGTGGAATGCGCCAAGGCGCTGGAGTACGCGATTCACTACGCCGGCGCAAAGACTGTCGCCGCGTTTCTGGCGACGCCCCATGGCTGCGGGCCGGACTACGCCTGCGTGCCGCCGGACAGCTACTGGCGCACGATCCGGGAAATCTGCGACCGCTACGACGTGCTGATCATCACCGACGAGGTGATCACCGGGTTCGGCCGCACCGGCAAGTGGTTCGGCATGGACCACTTCAGCATCGATCCCGACATCATGACCATGGCCAAGGGGATTTCGAGCTGCTACGTGCCCTTCGGCGCCGTGTCGGTCTCAAGCAGGCTCAGCGCGCCCTTCGAGAAGGGCCACTCCTTCGTGCACGGCTACACGTTCGGCGGACACTCCGTGGGCTGCGCCGTCGGATGCGAGCTGATCCACGTCATAAGAGACGAGAAGCTGATCGAGAACTGCAACGAGCAGAGCCCGCGGCTGTTCTCCTACCGCGAGGAACTGCTGTCCCATCCGACGGTCGCCGACGTCCGGGGCTGGGGTCTGATGATGGTGCTCGAGCTCGTCGCGGACAAGCAGACGATGGCGTTCTTCGACCGCAGCGTCGATGCGCAGACGCTCTTCCAGTCCATGGCGCTCAAGCACGGTCTCATCATGTACAGCTCCCTTTACGGCTCCTCCCGCCAGCCCGCCCTGGCCCGCGGCCTGCCGATCTGGATCTCGCCGCCCCTTTCCATCAACTCCGACGAGGTCGACGAGATGATGCGAAGGTTGCTGGCGATGCTCTCCGAGTGGGAGGACGCGGTCCTGTAGCGACGACCGACGTGGTCAGTTCTCTTCGGCCTTCTCTCCCAGCCGGCCCTCCAATTCGGCCAGCCGCTCCTTCAGGGCTTCCAGGCGTTCCTCGAGAGCCTTCATGTCGGGGCGCCGCTCGTGGAGGAAACGCTGTACGTGTTCGTGGCGCTCTTTCCACTCGTCGCCGTTGAAGTACTCCTGGATCTTGGTGTGCATGTCCTCGGGTCCTACGAACACGTCGACCTCGCCGTCGCCGTCAAGATCCTCCCGGCCGCGCAGGAAGAAGGAAAAGGAGCCGGGCTTCAGGTCCAGGCGTGGCCGTTCGTCCAGCGTCGTGCTGAGCGTCTCGACCTTGCCGTTGCGCCAGATCTCAAGGTCGGCCGGATCCCCGGCTTCGGAGCGCCGGACCATTGACGTGAGCCGTCGGGAGCTCGCTACGTCCTGGCCGTCGAAGCGGGTCAGGATGTCGCCCACCTGGAGGCCGGCGCGGGCAGCCGGGCTGTCCTCGACGACGTTCGAGACCAGGACGCCGTTGCCCTCGGGGACTCCGAAGTGGGCCCGGAGAGGCTCGTTCAGATTGACGAGTTCGACACCGAGATAGGCGCCGCCAAACAGGCGCGCGGCGTGGACCTTGGCTCCGGACTCGCTGAGAGCCCTGATCTCAGGCGGAATCTCTGGTGGCTCCTGGGCGAAGGCGCCCGGAGCCCAAGCCAGGGCCAGCGCTGCTGTCAAGGTGAGGACAAGGGGGCGGAAGCGAATGCCGGTTGCGGGAAGGCAGTTCGTGGTCATTGCGTGAATCTCCTATTGAATCCTGCGGCCGGCAACGGTGGTGTACCGCGCCGGCAGGGGTTCGATGTCCCGCAGATCGAAGAGAACTTCGGTCTGCGGGTCGATGGACACCGGCACGTAGGGTTGGGAGTCCAGGGCCAGACGCCGCAGCGACTCCAGCTCCTGGATCAGTTCCCGGTGCTCGGACTTCAACTGCTCGAGAGTGTCCGCGGCAACCGGCGCCGGTTCGGGGGCCGACTGCCGGGCCCACCAGGCGCCGGCGGCGGCCGATACGACGACGACGGCGGCGCAGGCCATGGCGAAACGCAGTCGCGGCACAGGCCGGCGGGCCTCGTCCGTCCGGACACGGCGCAGCACGTCCGCGGTGAAGTCCGCCGAGGCTTCGACGCGGGGCAGGCGTTTCAGATCCGGGCGCCCGCTAGGGGTTCCGTCAGGGTTCTTCATCTCGCTCCTCCGTTCCAGTACTCGCTCAGGTCCTCGCGAAGCAGATTCTTGCCGCGGTGGACCCTCGACTTGACCGTCCCTTCGCGGCATCCGAGGGTCTTGGCGATGCGTGCGTAGGGCCAGCCTTCGATCTCCCTCAGCACGACCGGGGCGCGGTAGTGAAGAGGCAGACGGCTCAGGGCTCTGGTGACGGCGTCTACCGCCTCGGAGCCCAAGGCGGTTCGTTGTGGCGAGGGGACCGGTGCACGGTGCTGGTGTTCCGCGGTCAGTGACGGCAGCAGTCCGCGCCAGCGTGCGGCCTTGCGTTGCTCGCTGCGAAGCTGGTTCGTGGCGATGCGGAACAGGAACGCCTGGAACTGGCCCCGTTCCTGGTAGCGGCCGGCCGAACGGTAGACGCGTATGAAGGCGTCCTGCGCCAGATCTTCGGCGCGTTCGCGGCTGCGGGTCATCTGGGTCAGGTAGTTCACGAGGGGGTTCTTGTAGCGGTCCACCAGGTCGGCGAACGCCTGCTCGTCGCCCTGTTTGACGCGCGCCATGAGCCTTCCGTCGTCCGCGGCGCGGTCCATGTGGGCCGCTTCGGTAGGGGCGGTCATCCGCACCGGGGTGCTTCGGAGGGTCGTCGGCACCGCCAGCGGGTCGGGCCTGAGAGCGGCCACGGGCATTTCACTCTTACAACGCGCGAGCGCGTGAAGTGTTCCGTTGCCTGCGCCCGGATGGGCGCAGGCAACGGTTCACGTGTGGCGCGGAACGCGCCACACGGGTTCCAACGGGTGCGCCCGAGGGGCTACACTCCGGTTCTTCTTTTTTGGAACCAGGAGAAGCGCGAATGACCGTAGCCGAAATCAAGAGCACTCCCGAACCGGAACTGCGGGTCGACGTCCAGGACCGCGTCGCCCTGCTGACGTTCAACCGTCCAAAGAAACTGAACGCTCTCTCCGCCGAAATCACCGGCGGCTTGCAGGAAGAGCTGCCGCGGCTCGCCGCCGACCCGGATGTCGGCGTGATCGTCCTCACCGGCGAGGGTCGGGCCTTCTGTGCCGGGGGCGACGTGTCCGGCATGGCCAGCTCGGGCGGCGGCGCCCCGAAGACGCTCGAGCAGCGGATCGACGGTCTGCGGAGCGGCCAGGAGGCAGCGTGGCTCGTTCACTCCGTTCCCAAGGTCACGATCGCCCTGGTCAACGGCTTCGCCATGGGCGCCGGCCTCGGCCTGGCGGCAAGTTGCGACTTGCGGCTGGCCTCGAGCGCGGCGAAGTTCGGCACCGCGTACTCCAAGGTCGGCTACGGCGGCGACTGGGGTACGACCTGGCAACTGACCCGCCTGGTCGGCCCGGCGGTGGCGAAGGAGCTGTTCTTCACGGCCGACATCATCGATGCGGAGGAGGCGCGGCGCATCGGCCTCGTCAACCGCGTCTACGACGCGGAGAGCTTCCGCGCCGAAGGGATGGAGTTCGCGTCGCGGCTAGCCCACGGGCCGCTGGTGAGCTATCGCTGGATGAAGGAGAACGTGAACCTGGCAGTGACGCAGGACTTCCGGTCCATTCTCGACCGGGAGGCGATCTCGCACATCCGTTGCGGCGAGACCGATGATCACCGCGAAGGCGTCGCGGCCTTCATGGAGAAGCGGGCGCCGCGGTTCACCGGGCGCTGACGCGAAAGCGCCCGAAGCTCTTCGAGCCTCGGGCGCCTTGCAGGTCGCTAGAAGGAGAAACCGATGCCGGTGAGGAAGTCCACCGGCTGGTCGGGCAGGGCGTCGCTGTCCAGAGCGTCGATGTAGCTGACGAACGCCGACCAGGAGCCGCCCGACAGGCCGAAGGTGACGTTGCCGTCGTACATGCCGCCGGAGAGGCCGCCATAGGCGGCGGCGAAATCGTCGCCGGCGTAGCCGGCCGAGACGGCGACGCTCCAGGCCATGGCGCCGCTTACGTCGCCGCCGAACTCGATACCGAAGTTGGCGTAGAAGTCCTTGACCTCGTCGATGTCGTAGTACACGGAAAAGCTGGGCGCGGCGACCATGTCCCAGCCGAACGTGGCGTAGATCTCGCGGGTGCCGGCAAACGGCGTGTTCGGGAACAGGTACTCGATGAACCCGATCTCGGCTGAGACCGCGTCGGTGCCGAAGCCGTAGGAGGCCGTGAGATCGATCTCGTTGAACTCACCGCTCATGTCGTTCGCGTCGTCGATGTCGAGGCTGCCCCAGGCGTTGATGGCGAAGCCGCTGTCGTTCGAGGCGGTGACGGAGGGCTGGAACACCGCGCCGTCGGTGAAGGTAATGCCGCGCCAGACGTAGGCCGACGCGAAGTCGAGGGCGTATTCAGCGTCGGCCGACGCCGGGGCGGCGGCGAGGCTGAGCAGAGCGAGGACAAGGAAGATTGTTGATTTCCGGAACATTGGTGACCTCCTTCAGGGCATGGTTGCCGGTTGCACGTGGGGGTAGCAACAGGGGTGCCAACCGCAGCCGGCGCCGGCTATTTCAGTGTCAAACCGTTGCTAGTCAAGGGCTTCGGCCGGGTGTAGTTGCGGTGCGTCTCGGTAGCGGAGCACACGCGTTCGGACAATTTTGTTGCAGCCGGTATGAAGGGCAGACAAACGTGGGTGTGCGCTTCCGTCGCTGCTTACCCGGCGTAGCGGTCCGGATCGATGCCGTACTTCTTGATCTTGTAGCCGGTGATCCGCGGCGTGGTGCGCAGCTTGCGCGACGCGTCGGCGACGTTCCCGCGGGCGCTCTTCAGGGCGTCGCGCAGCAGGTCGCGCTCGTAGTTCTCGACCAGGTAACGGAAGCTGCCCGCCGGCTCGGTGCCGGAACTCTCCGCGGTTTGAAGGGTCGGCGGCAGGTGGTGAGGATGGATCGCGTCGTTCCTCGCCACCAGCACCGCGCGTTCGATGCAGCTCTCGAGCTCCCGCACGTTGCCGGGCCAGTGATAGCTCATCAGCATGTCGATCACGGCGCTCGAGAGCCGGCGCACGTTGGCGCCGTTGGCGCCGTTGGCGCGCGTGTAGCGCTCCAGGAAGAAGTCGGCCAGTTGGATGATGTCCGACTTGCGCTTGCGCAGCGGCGGCACATGGATGGGGAACACGTTCAGGCGGTAGAACAGGTCCTCCCGGAATCCGCCGTGCGCGGTCATGTCGGACAGGTCCTTGTTGGTGGCGGCGATGATCCGCACGTCCGCCTTCAGGGTGCGGCTGCCGCCGACGCGTTCGAACTCCCGCTCCTGCAGCACCCGCAGCATCTTGATCTGGATCAGCAGGGGCACGTCGCCGACCTCGTCGAGGAAGATCGTGCCGGTGTGGGCCAGCTCGAAACGCCCCTTGCGTTGGTTGATCGCACCGGTGAAGGCGCCGCGCTCGTGGCCGAACAGCTCGCTCTCGATCACGCTCTCGGGCAGCGCCGCGCAGTGGACCTTGACGAAGGGCCGGGTGGCGCGGGCGCTGCTGTAGTGGATCGCCTGCGCCACGAGTTCCTTGCCGGTGCCGGTCTCGCCGGTGATCAGGACGCTCGTGTTGCTGCCGGAGACGGTGGCGATCTGGTCGTACACCTCCTGCATTTCGTGCGAGTTGCCGACGATGTTGGTGGGTCGGAAGCGGTCGCGGAGTTGGGCGCGCAGGCGCTCGTTCTCCTCCTCGAGCTGCTCCTTCTCCTCCTCGGCGGTGCGGCGCAGCTTGACTGCCTGGGCGATCAGGGCACCGGCGATCAGGAGTACGCGGACGTCCCCGTTCAGATCGTGGTCCGGGTCGTAGGGCCGATCGACGCTGAGCGCGCCGTAGGTCTCGTTGCCCGTGCGAATGGGCACGCAGAGGAAGGAGACCTCCGCGCTCTTGCCGCGACGGGTGCGGTCGAGGAAGATCTCGGACTCACTCGTCTTCGGGATCACTTCCGGCTGGCCGGTCTCGATCACCTTGCCGGTCACGCCCTCGCCCAGGCGATAGCGGACCTGGGAAGTCTGCTGGCCGGTCAAGCCGTGGGCGACCTCGATGTGGATGTCGCCGGTCTTCCGGTTCAGCAGCGTGATCGTGCCGTGCTTCAGATTCAGGTGCTTGGCCAGCGTCGAGAGCGCGGGCTGAGTCACGTCGCGCAGATCGAGGCTCCCGCCGAGCGTCTGGCTCAGCCGGTAGAGGAGTTCCAGTTCCCTGGGTTCGCGCGAGTTCACAACTGTTCAGCCCATCGCCGCTGCGGTCGGGGCGCAACTCGCCTGTGCCGGAACCTGGATCCGAGTTGGTACGGCGCCAACTTCGGAATCGCGGCCGACCTTCCCTCCTTTGGCGGCGAACCTTCGTTGCCTTCGGCGCGAATCCTGTCACAGCCGGCGAGCGGGCCGCGATAGCTTCGGTTCGAACTTGATGAGCAATCGACCCTTCCATCCCGCCGGCAGCGTGCGCCGCCCGACCGAGTTCTCGGAAGGCCGTGGACTGGAACCCCTCGCACCGCTCGACCTCGGCGCCGTCGGGTCCTTTTCGGATCTGCTGGCGGCGATGAAGTCGACCTCCTTCGGGGGCCGTCAGCTTGGCGAGGCGGCGGACGTGCTCCACGACATGGCTGCGGATCCGGACTGCCTGGTGGTCGGCACGGTGACCGGCGCCATGACCGCGGCCAAGCAGGGGCTCGTCCTGTGCGACATGATCGACCACGGGCTGCTCGACGCGATCGTCTGCACCGGCGCCCTGATGGTCCATGGCTTCGTCGAGACCGCCGGGATGATCCACTTCAAGGTGCCGGCGGGCGATGGTGCACTCGACGACCGCTCCGCGTACTACGCGGGTTTCGACCGCATCTACGACACGCTGGAACTGGAGAGCAACCTGGATCGGGTGGAGCTCATCGTCCATTCGATCCTGGAGCAGTGGCCCGAAGGCGAGGTCGCCTGTTCGCGCACCCTGAACGAGGCGTTCGGGCGCTGGCTGAGCGAAGGCGAGGGCTCGCCGGCAAAGGCGGCGCCGGGGGAGAGCCAGCCGGTGCGCGGCGTGCTGTCCTCCGCCTGGCGCCGTGGCGTGCCGGTCTACGTGCCCGCGTTCACCGACTCGGAGATCGGTCTCGACTTCGCGCTCTTCAACCGCGCGCGCCGCCGGCGCGGACAGGCGCCGGTGCGCTTCGATCCGTTCCTCGATCTGGAGCACTACACGGAACTCGTCTCGGGTGCTACGCGGCTAGGCATCTTCACGATCGGTGGCGGCGTACCGCGGAACTGGGCGCAGCAGGTGGCGCCGTACCTCGAGGCGGCGGCACGTCGCGATGGCGGAGAAGCCGAGCCGCAGCGCTTCCGCTACGGCGTCCGCATCTGTCCCGAGCCGGAGCACTGGGGCGGCCTCTCCGGCTGCGGCTACAGCGAGGGCGTGTCCTGGGGCAAGTTCGTGCCCGTCTCTGAGGGCGGCCGCTTCGCGGAAGTGCCCGCCGACGCCACCCTGGTGTGGCCGTTGCTCGTCGCCGGCGTCCTCGAGCGCCTGGGCGTGCGCAACGAGCCGCGAAGTGACGAGTGATGCTGGGTACGCCGGCCTCCGGCCGGCATCCGGCGCGGAGCGCCGGTCCGAATCTAGTCCAGCTTGACCGCCGTCCCGATCGCCAGCAGTTCCGCGGCGCCGCTCGTGATCACCGAGGTCGTGAAGCGCACCGTGACCACGGCGTCGGCGCCGAGGCTCTCAGCCTCCGCGATCATCCGGTCGAGTGCCTGCTCGCGGCTCTCGGCGACCATCTTCGTGTACTCGGTGACCTCTCCGCCGACCAGGTTGCGCAGTGCCGCGGTGATGTCCTTGCCGATGTGTCGCGCGCGGATCGTGTTGCCGCGCACGAGCCCCAGGGTCTCCGTGATCGTGCGGTTGGCGATCGTCTCGGTGGTCGCAATCAGCATCCGGTTCTCCCTGGTCTCAAATCTGCACGTCCTTGTACTTGTCGGTCTTGCGGGCGATCAGCCGCTGCCGCAGCACCGACAGCAGGAGCAGCGCCAGACCGCCGTAGACGCCGCCGACGCCGAGCTTGATGTAGAGGGGCGCTTCCCGGTCGACGACGAGCGCGTAGATGGCGAAGCCGCCCAGCGCTAGCACGCCGCCGATCAGGAGCAGCCAGCCGATAGGCCGTGCGATGTCAGCCGTAGGGTCCGCCATCGTCTTCTCCCTTGCCGCCGCTCTCAGACCGCCTGGCTCGCCGGTAACTCGAGTCCCGCCTGGCAGGTCACGCCGGTGCCGCCGAGGCCGCAGTATCCGCCGGGGTTCTTCGCCAGGTACTGCTGGTGGTAGTCCTCGGCGAAGTAGAAGTCGGGGGCGTCGAGGATCTCGGTCGTGATCCGGTCAAAGCGCGCGGCGGAGAGTCGCTCCTGGTAGGTCCCGCGGGACGCCTCGGCGGCCCGGTGCTGGTCCTCGGAGTAGACGTAGAGCCCGGATCGGTACTGGGTGCCCATGTCGTTCCCCTGGCGCATGCCCTGGGTCGGGTCGTGGCTCTCCCAGAAGATGCGGAGCAGCTCCTCGTACGAGATCCGTTCGGGGTCGAACACCACGCGGACGACCTCGTTGTGACCGGTCATGCCGCTGCAGACCTCGCGGTAGGTGGGGTTCCGCGTCGCCCCGGCGGCATAGCCGACCGCGGTCGTGATCACGCCGGGAGCTTCCCAGAACTTGCGTTCGGCGCCCCAGAAGCAGCCGAGCCCGAACATCGCCATCTCGCTGCCTTCCGGGTACGGCTCGCCGATCGGAGCGTCGAGCACGTAGTGGCGTGGGGGGACGGGCATCGTCTCGGCGCGGCCCGGAAGTGCCTCACCCTGTCTCGGTATGCGGGTCTTGTCGAAGAACCAACTCATGGGAGGGGATTGTAGCCCCCCGCGTCAGGCTGGCGCGCTACTCGCCGATCGGCGAGCTCTTCCCGAACAGATGCTTGCGGGCTTCCTCGTCCGGCCCCTTGCCGGCGCCGCTGCCGAGACCGCGAATGTCGCGGCCGACCTCGAAGCCGCGGCGGAGCGCCGGCCGCTCCTTGAGCGCGTCGTACCAGCGGCGCAGGTGACGGTACTGATCCAGGTCGATTCCCTGGCTCTTGTAGGTCAACACCCAGGGCCAGCTCATCATGTCGGCGATCGAGTATTCGCCGCAGATGTGTTCGCGGCCGTCCAGTTGGCCGTCCAGCACCGCGAAGAGGCGTAGCACCTCGTTCCGGTAGCGCTCGATCGCGTAGTCGATCTTGTCCGGTGCGTAGCGTATGAAGTGATTGTGCTGGCCCAGCATCGGGCCGAGATTGCCCATCTGCCACATCACCCACTGCGTCACGTCGTACCGCTCACGGACGTCCTGGGGCAGGAACCGCCCGCTCTTCTCCGCCAGGTAGAGGAGGATGGCGCCGGATTCGAACATCGCCAGCGGCTCGCCGCCGCCCAAGGGTTCATGGTCGACGATCGCCGGCATCCGGTTGTTCGGGCTGATGCGGAGGAACTCGGGCTTGAACTGATCCCCGCGGCCGATGTTGACGGGAACGACGCGGTAGGGCAGTTCCATCTCCTCAAGCGCGATCGAAGCCTTCCAGCCGTTGGGCGTGGGCCAGTAGTACAGGTCGATCATGCGGCGCAAGATAGCACCGGCTAGGGGCTTGCGCGGCAGAACGATCTGCCCTGGGGACCCGTGTGGCGCGACCCGCGCCACACGCGAACCATTCCGTGCGCCCGTCCATTCCGTGCGCCCGCCATCGGGCGCACGGATGGCACGCGGGCATCTTGCCCGCATCCGGCGCGAAGCGCCGGCCTCCGGTAGTGCTGCCGCGCTAGGGGTTTGCTGGTGAGCTACGGAGCCGCGTTCAGAGACTCCCGGTGGTCACGGATCGCGGTCTCGATCCGCTCGACGATCTCGGGATGTTCGGCGGCGACGTCGAACCGTTCGCCGAGGTCGGTGCTGAGGTCGAACAACAGCGGAGGATCGTGAGCCTGCTCGTTGTCGAAGCCACGCCAGGCGAGTTCGCCCTCCTTGCCGAGTGACTCCCAGGACTCGAGGACGAGCTTGTGGTCGCCGACTCTGGCTGCCCACAAACGGCCGCGGGTGCCGTAGTAGAACCACTCGTCGCGCGGCGACGGCTCGCCGGCAAGCAGGGTGCCGGAGAGGTCGAGTGAGTCGAGCTCGCGGTCGGGCAGTTCCACGCCGGCGATCGTGGCGAGGGTCGCCATCAGGTCGACCTGCACGCCGATGCCATCGATCACGGCCGGCTCGATCGTCCCCGGCCACCAGAAGATGCCGGGAACCCGGAAGCCTCCCTCCCAGGCGGTGTGCTTGCCGTCGCGGAAGGGCCCGGGTGAGCCGCCGAGGTCGTAGTAGGTGAGCCAGGGGCCGTTGTCGCTCGAGAACACGACCAGGGTGTCTTCGGCGACGCCGCCTTCCTCGAGCGCTCGGGCGATCTGGCTCACGGACCAGTCGAGTTCCTCGATCACGTCGCCGTAGAGGCCGGCCTTGCTGTGACCTTCGAACTCCGGCGAGCGGAAGATCGGCACGTGGGGCATCGTGTGGCCGAGGTAGAGGAAGAATGGCGAGCCGGCGTCGACCTGTCGTTCCAGCCAGGCCACGGATTCCTCCGTGTAGCGGCGGGTCAGAGTCGGCTGGTGGGTCGGCGTTTCGATGGCCTCCTTTTGCCGGAACAACGAGAAGTGGAAGTCATCGCTGGTCGCGTTCTTTAGCCCATCGTAGGTGTGGGGGATCTCCGGCCGCCGCCCGCCGTCGTTGAAGTCCTCCACGCCGTAGAAGTAGTCGAAGCCGGCGTCGTTCGGGTGGACGCCTCCGGCCTCGAAACGGCCCGACATGCCCCACTTGCCGATGTAGGCGGTGGCGTAGCCGGCGGCTTGGAACATGTCGCCAAGCGTCGTCTCCTCCGCCGGCAGGTTGGACCATCGGTTGAGTCCGCCCCCCTGGATGCGGACCGGCATCCTTCCGGTCGCGAGCGCGATCCGACTGGGGTTGCACAGCGGACTCGAGGCATAGAACGAGGTCCAGCGCTGGCCCTCGGCCGCCAGCCGGTCGATGTGGGGCGTGCGGATGAGCGGGTGACCGTAGGACGAGAGGTCGCCGTAGCCCATGTCGTCGGTCAGGATGATGACGACGTTCGGGGGCGAGGGCGGGGCGCCGGGCGCAAGTTCCGTTTGGGGTGGCGGCGCGCACGCGGCGAGAAGCAGGAGTAGAGCTGCGCGCACGGCCATCGAGACAGAGTAGCGAAGGCGCCGCGAAGTTCCGGGGGCGTCGTGGAACGGCCCGGCGGCGGCTGCTAGCCGTCGATCGGCGATCCGCCTTGAGGGTGAGGCGGCTGCTAGGTTCGCTCTCTTGGCTCATCGCGGACCGACCGGCGGGTCCGCCTCGCGGAATCCGACCTAGCGGAGGGGCTGGCCAGTGAAGTCGCATTGGAAGTGGGTATTGGCCGTTGTCGCGGTGGTCGCGATCGCCGGTGGCGTCGCCTGGAGCTTCCGGGCGCAGATTCTGCTCGAGTTCGTGGCGAGACAGACGCGGATCGAAGTCGCTGCGAACCAGCCGATCGAGTGGCAGTCCGGGGCCGATCCTGAAGGCCGGCCGGCGGATGAGCGGCCGCCGAACATCGTCGTCATCCTCGCCGACGACCTCGGCTTCAACGACCTGAGCTTCGGCGGCGGCGGCATCGCCGGCGGCGCCGTGCCGACCCCGAACATCGATTCGATCGCGCGGGACGGCGTCAACTTCACGAACGGCTATGCGGCGAACGCGACCTGCGCGCCGTCGCGGGCGGCGATCATGAGCGGGCGGTACGGCACCCGATTCGGCTTCGAGTTCACGCCGACTCCCGCCGGCATGATGCAGATCGTGCCGCGGCTCCGGCCACGGAAACCGAAGCGGCTGCGCGACAGCGTGATCCACGACGCGGAATCGATCCCGTACGACGACATGGGGATGCCGCCGTCCGAGATCACGCTCGCCGAGCTGCTGGGGGACGCCGGCTACCACACCGCCCACGTCGGCAAGTGGCACTTGGGGCAGACCGGAGGCATGGCGGCGCACGAGCAGGGGTTCGACGAGTCGCTGCTCATGCAGAGCGGCCTCTACCTGCCGGTGGATCATCCCGATGTCGTCAACTCCAGGCAGAAGTTCGACCCGATCGACCAGTTCCTGTGGAAGGTGCTGCGCTTCGCGGCCTCGTTCAACGGCAGTGAGGCGTTCGAGCCGGCGCGCTACCTGACGGACTACTACACGGACGAGGCTGTCCGGGTGATCGAGGCGAACCGCGACCGGCCGTTCTTCCTCTATCTCGCGCATTGGGCGCCGCACACGCCGCTCCAGGCGGCGCGCGAGGACTACGAGGCCCTGTCCCACATCGAGGACCATCGCCTGCGCGTCTACGGCGCGATGGTGCGCGCGCTCGACCGCAGCGTCGGCCGGGTGCTCGAGGCGCTGCGCGAACAGGGCCTGGAGGAGAACACGCTCGTCTTCTTCACGTCGGACAACGGCGGCGCCGGCTACATCGGCCTGCCTGAGGTCAACGACCCCTTCCGGGGCTGGAAGATGAGCTTCTTCGAAGGCGGCATCCACGTGCCCTACTTCCTGAAGTGGCCCGCGCGCATCGCGCCCGGGACGACGTTCGACCGGCCCGTTCACGGCTTCGACATCTTCGGGACGGCCGCCGCCGCCGCGGGGGTCGACCTGCCGCAGGACCGGCAGATCGACGGAGTGGACCTCGTTCCGTTCGTCGAAGGGGGCCAGGAAGGGGATCCCCACGACCGGCTGTTCTGGCGATCGGGGCACTACCAGACCGTCATCGCCGGCGGCTGGAAACTCCAGGTGACCGAACGCCCCGGGGCAACCTGGCTGTTCGACATGAACAACGACCCCGCCGAGCAGCACAACCTCGCGGAGGCGGAACCCGCGCGGGTCGAGGCGATGGAGCGCATGCTCGCCGAGTGGGGCGCTGAGCAGGCCGCACCGATGTGGCCGTCGCAGGGCGAGGGCCCGATCAACATCGACAAGTCGCTCGAGGCGCCCGACGCTCCGGACGATGAGCACATCTACTGGCCCAACTAGCCGGTCTGGTCTGCGCCAGAGAAGTCGAGGACTCCGAGCGGTGGTAGCGTCTAGTGCTTCCTTGGAGATGATCAACTAGTGACAGAGCCGCCAGCACCACTCGACGAACGGGTGCTGGCTCTTGAAGCCAGCGTGCTGGAACTACAGCGCGAGGTGGCGGCCCTGCGGGGCGCTGGCCAAGAGAGGCCGTCGCAATCGGCGCCTGCGGCGTTCGATGTTCCCGCCTCGGCTGCCGCGCCCGCAGGGGACACCTCGAAACCCAAACCCGCTGCCTGGCGCAACGTCGACCTGGAGGCTCTCATCGGCGGCCGCTGGCTGAACCGTCTCGGCATCCTCACGCTTCTCCTCGCCGCCGCCTTCTTCCTCCGCTATGCGTTCGAGAACGAGTGGATCGGGCCGACGGGAAGAGTCCTGATCGGCCTGGTCAGCGGCATCGGTTTTGCCGGTTACGGAGAGTGGCTGGCGGCGCGGGGCATGCGCTACTTCGCCGAGGGGATGACGGCCCTCGGCGCCGGCGTCATCTACCTCTCGGGCTACGCCGCTTGGGAGTTCTATGCCCTGGTGCCGCAGCCGGCCGCGTTCGCTTTCCTCGCTCTCGTCACAGGGGGCGTCATTGCGCTGTCGGTGCGGCGCAACTCGCAGCGGCTGGCGGTACTCGCGCTTGCCGCCGGGTATCTGACGCCGGCGTTGCTGAGCACCGGCGAGGACGCGCAGGTCGTGCTCTTCAGCTACCTCGCCCTGCTCAGCGCCAGCCTGCTGACCCTGGCTCTCGTGCGCGGCTTCCACGCCTTGGCGCCGACCGCTCTGACCGCGACCGTCGTCTACTTCGTTGCCTGGTCGCTGCAGTTCTACGACCCCGATCGGCTGGTCTCGACCGCTCTCTTCGGGACGCTGTTCTACGCCATCTACACCGGGCTCCCGCTTGCCCGAGCCCGGCTGGCCCGCCGCCTGCGCCCGAGCGAGATCGGTGTCCTGGCGGCGACGCTCGGCTTCTACGTGCTGCTGCTGCAGGGGCTCCTGTACGAGGATCACCGCTGGCTGCTGACCGGCGCCGTGCTGGTGCTTGCGGCGCTCCATCTGGGGCTATCCCGGGTTCTTGGGAGTTGGAGAGCCACCGAAGGGCGCCGTGGCCTTCACCTGCAGCAGCTCTTCGCCGTCCTGGCCGCGCTCCTGGCCACGATCGCGTTCCCGATCCGGCTCGAAGGCGACTGGATCACGGTTGCGTGGACGGCCGAAGCCGTCGCGCTGGCAATCGCCGGGGCGCGGTTGCCGTCACTGTGGATGCGCGCGTTCTCGGTTGTGCTCTTCGGCGTCGTCCTGTTGATGACGCCGCAGGCCCTCCTCGGGCCGTCCGACCGCGTCCTGCTCGTCAACCTCCGCTTCCTCACCCTGGCCGGCACGGCGGCGGGGCTCGCCGTTGCCGGGCTCTACGTAGGCCACCGCCTGAAGGTCAAGGTTCGAATGGAGGGCGGGTTGTGGGCTGGCGCTCTGGTCGTTGCCAATCTGCTCGCGCTGGTCGCCGTATCACTCGAGGCTTGGGATTTCGTCCAGGGACTCAGCCTTGATCTCGACCTCGACCTCGCCGCCCAGGTCGTGTTGTCGGCGCTGTGGCTGCTGTGGGCGGCGGCCCTGGTCGCCGCCGGCATCCGCCGCAACGCCCCCGGCCTCCGGTGGCAGGGGCTGGCGCTGCTCCTCGTCGTCGTCGCGAAGACCTTCCTCATCGACCTCTCCTTCCTGGACCAGGGTTATCGCATCCTCTCCTTCCTGATTGTCGGCGCCCTGCTGGTGGCCGTTTCGTTTCTGTACCAGCGCCGTCGGCGGGGAGACGCCCCGGTAGAATGAGCAAGTGCGTTTCCCTGCTGCGGTCGAGCGCCTACTCTGGGAATACGATCTCGAAGCGCTGAGGGCCGAACCCGAACTGCCCGAGATCGTGATCGAGCGCGTCATGGCTCGCGGTGGCTGGGAGCCGATGCGCTGGCTTCTCTCGACCTGCGACGCCGAGCGGAGACGGCTCTTCCTGGAGGAACGCGGCCGGAGGGTGCTGCCGCCGCGCGAACTCAACTTCTGGGCCTTCGCCAGCTCGGTGCCGGAGGAACGGACCGCCGAGTGGGTACGCGAGGCTCGGAAGCGCGAAGCCGCGTGGCGGGGATGAGCACGCTGCATTGGGAGGCTCTCGAGCCCAATGCGCGGGAAGCGTTCGCGCTCGTCTCGCGGGCGCTGAACGGCGCCGACTACTACCTGGCGGGAGGTACAGGCCTGGCCCTCATGGAGGGGCATCGGATCTCAGTGGATCTCGACATCTTCACTCACACGATGACGGACATCGAGGCCGTGCTGGGCCGCCTGCGCGGACAGGTACCGGAACTCTCGGTCACCTCGGTGAGTGCGGGCACTCTTTACGTTGAGGTGCTTGGGGTGCAGGTTTCGGTAATCGAGTACGGCTACCCGCTCTTGGGTCCGACGGTGTCATCGAACGGCTCTGGTCTGGTGCTCGCAAGTCGTGATGACATCGCGACGATGAAACTCTCGGCGATCGCCAGCCGTGGCAGCCGCAAGGACTTCGTCGACCTCTGGGTCCTGCTCAACCGGCACCGGTCGCTGCGTGAGTATCTGAGACTCTTTGAGCAGAAGTTCGCGGTGCGGGACGTTGGACATGTCGTTCGGAGTCTCGTCCATTTCGACGACGCGGAACGCGATCTGCCGCTTCGTCTCCTGGTCGATATTGACTGGGCTGAGGTCAAGGCAGACTTCCAGAGGCGGGTGGAGGGCTTGCTCTAGGGCGAGGCGTCCGTTTGGGCTTGCGGCGGGTAGGCAGGCTGGCCCGGTGCCGAGGGTCAGGGCCTGGCGTTCCACGCGGCTTCGAGGCCGCCGAACTCGGCGCCTAGCACCCGATCCGCCAGGCGGAATGCTCGCGCGACCTCCGGTGCCGACGGCGGCCCAGGTGCGTTTGCCCAGTAACCCGTGCCGCGCGTCGGCCCGTAAAGACGTTGGTTGAACCTGATCGTATACTCGGTATCAATGGCCGGCAGCGTGTTCCTGGACCATGCCCGCCGGACTCTGACGCTCATTCCGCTGGCCATCTGCGCGCTCACGAGCGCGGCGGATGCGCAGGGTAGGACACGCAACGTCGTGCTTGTGACCCTCGATGGCGTGCGAACGGAAGAGATCTTCGGGGGGCTGGATGTCGAGGTCCTGCGGTCCACCATCGGCGAGGCCGGAGACCCGACAGACACCGAGGCCTATCGGAAGTACTGGGCCGCGACGCCGGAGGAGCGACGAGCGCTGTTGATGCCGTTCTTCTGGGGTCAGTTGATGCGGACGCAAGGTTCCATCGCCGGCAACCAGGCGCTGGGCAGTCGCGTGCTGTTGACCAACGCAGGATTCGAGTCGTACGATCACCCCGACCCTCAGGTCCAAACGCTGAGCCGGCTTCAATTCGACACGCCCACGCCGTGGGACACCGTGCGCCACGATGCGTACACGTTTCGTTTCGCCATGGCTCACCTCAGGACGTATCGCCCACGGGTGCTCTACCTCGCCCTCGGTGACGGGGACGATTGGGCTCACGGGGAACGATACGACCGCTACCTGGATTCTCTGGCACGGGCCGATGGCTACCTTCAGCAGCTCTGGGAGTTTCTTCAGGGCGACGAGCAGTATCGGGACGCCACGAGCCTTGTGATCGCGGTTGATCACGGGCGGGGAAAGACGCCGGTCGCCGCGAGCGTGGCCCGGCTACTCGGTTTTGATCTGGCCGAACAGAATCCCCAGGCGGGTCGTCCAATCGATCGACTCTTCGAGCGTCGTTAGGGGTTGCGTGCGCGAACAGACCCTCTACCCGCCGGTCAAGGCGTTCCTCGAGGCGCAGGGCTATGAGGTCAAGGGAGAGGTCGACGGTTGCGATGTCGTCGCCATTCGGGGCGAGGAGCCGCCCGTGGTCGTCGAACTGAAGACGAGCTTCTCCCTGCCGCTGGTGTTCCAGGGGATCGCGCGACAGGGCCTCACCGACAACGTCTACCTCGCCGTTCCACCGTTCTCCGGCCGCACTACCCGCCGGCAGGACGCGCTGGCGCTGTGCCGCCGGCTCGGGCTGGGGCTGCTGGCGGTCCGGCTCGAGCCCGCGCCGTTCGTGGAGGCGCTGCTCGACCCGGCGCCCTACCGGCCGCGCCGGCGCAAACACGCAATCGGACGGTTGCTGCGGGAGTTCCAGCGCCGGGTGGGCGACCCGACCCAGGGCGGCTCGACCCGCCGTCCGATCATGACTGCGTACCGGCAGGACGCCCTGCGCTGCGCGGCCCATCTCCGCCTCAACGGTCCGACCAAGGCTGCCGTCGCCGCCAAGGGGACGGGAGTCGCCCGGGCCAGGGAGATCATGTACGCCGATCACTACGGCTGGTTCGAACGCCCCGCCAATTCGCCTCCCGGCGTCTACGGCTTGACGCCGAAGGGGCAGGCTGCGCTCGAGCAGTTCGCCGATGTGGTGGCGGCGCTGGAGCACAGGGACGAGTAGCCTATGAAGGTGACGGGCCAGCCCAGGAGCGGCCGGCTGTTCGAAGACGCCGGAGAATCTCAGACCAAGGCCACCGCGCCGCTCGCCGAGCGAATGCGGCCCGCCGCATTCGACGAGTTCGTGGGCCAGCAGCACATCCTCGCCGGGGACAAGGTGCTGCGGCGGTCGATCGAGGCGGACCGGGTGCCGTCGCTTCTGTTCTGGGGGCCGCCGGGATCGGGCAAGACGACCCTGGCGCGGCTGATCGCGACGACGACCAGCGCCCACTTCGAGCCGGTGAGCGCGGTGTCGGCCGGGGTCGCGGATCTGCGCCGCGCCGTCGCCGGTGCGCGGGAACTCCGAGCCCTCTATGGCCGCCCGACGATCCTGTTCGTCGACGAGATTCATCGCTTCAACAAAGCGCAGCAGGACGTGATCCTGCCCCACGTCGAGGACGGCACGATCACGTTCATCGGGGCGACGACGGAGAACCCGTCCTTCGAGGTCAACGCGCCGCTCCTGTCCCGCTGCCGCGTGTTCACTCTGCATGCGCTCGAGGCCGATGCGATGGCCGGCATCGTCCAGCGTGCACTGAGTGACGAGAAGCGCGGGCTGGGACTGTTGGCGCCGGAATTGGAAGCGGACGCGCTGTCACACCTGGTGAACATCGCGAACGGAGACGCCCGCGTCGCCCTGAACGCCCTGGAGATGGCGGTCGTTGCGGCCGAGCCGGCACCCGACGGCGTGCGCCGGATCGGCGTCGACGCCATCTCGGATGCCCTTCAGCGGCGAACCCCCCAGTACGACAAGGCGGGCGACAGCCACTACGACACGATCTCGGCCTTCATCAAGTCGGTGCGCGGCGCCTCGCCCGACGGCGCCCTGTACTGGCTGGCCCGGATGCTGGAGGCCGGCGAGGATCCGCTCTTCATCGCGCGGCGGCTGGTCATCCTGGCCGCCGAGGACATCGGGCTGGCGAACCCGGGGGCGCTGCCGGTCGCCGTCGCCGCCCAGCAGGCGGTCCATTTCATCGGGCTGCCCGAAGGCCGTATTCCGCTGGCCGAGGCGACTGTGTACCTGGCGACCTCGCCCAAGAGCAATGCCGCCTACGTGGCCCTCGGGCGCGCAATGGAGGACGTGCGGAACGCCCCGAACGAACCGGTGCCGCTGCACTTGCGCAACGCGGTCACGGGGTTGATGCGCGGCATGGGCTACGGCGCGGACTACAAGTACGGCCACGACTTCGAAGGGAACTTCGAGGCGCAGGAGTACCTGCCGCCCGGCTTGTCCGGCCGCCGCTACTACGAACCGTCGGACCAGGGATCCGAGGCCGCCATCGCCGAACGGCTCCGCCGCTGGTGGGGCGACGACAAGTAGGCCGCTAGCGGATGACGCGGATCCCCGGGTCCGGGGGATAGGGGAACTCGATCCCGCGCGGAGTGACGATGGCGCCGTCGTGGAAGGCGATGTACATGTGCTTTCCGGGACCCCATTCCGGCACCGGCATGTGGACCATGTACTCCAGTGTGAAGCTGTGGAAGAGGGGGAGCTTCATGTCGCGCTGCCAGTCGCCGCCGAGGGGCGAGATCCGGGGCGCGTCCATGTCCCGGCGTCCCTGGGCGTGGAGATCGAGGTGGACCTGGGTCTTCGTGGGATCGAGGGTCGGGTCGTATCGGTCCTCGTCGACGTAGAGAAAGCCCGCCTCCTCCAGCTTCTCGATCAGCAGCGCCAGGGTCTCGCCCGCGGTGGGGCCGACCCGGATGTTGGCGCGGAGAATCTTCCGGACCTGCATGGCGTGGTCCCAGATCCTCTGCACTCGCGGCGGTAGTTCCGTTTCGTCCTCGCGCAGCATGTAGCCGTTGCCGCCCAGGTCGGCGACGAAGTAGCCCTCCCCGGCGCCGTTCAGGATGGTCAGGAGATCGCCGGGCTGCAGCACGTACCCGTTGCCGTTGTTCTCGTTGCCGTCGGCGTCGCGAACGAACACGTTGCCGTCGAGATCCTCGAGCCGCGTCACGCCGACCTCGATCTTGGCGAACTCTTCGTCGAGGGTCTGCATCGTCAGCATGCCGAAGTAGCCGGCGAGCGCGATCTCGCCGACCACGATGCCCGCCACGAAGTCGGAGATTACGCCCTCCGCGGAGACGATTCGCGCCGCGTACGTCTCGCCCAGTGCGTCCTTCAGGAGCTCGTAATCCGTGTGGGAGATGCCGTCGGCCAGGGGATTCTGCCGCGCGAAGTTGACGGCGATGCGTTGGGGATCCCGCTCGGCCACGAAGTCGCCGACGACGGGCTGCCAACCCGCATCGCCTTCGAACGCTTCCTCGCCGGCGAAGAGGTCGTAGGCCTCGTCTTCCCAGAGCGCCTCGTCGGTCATGCCTAGGATTGCGCGTTCGATCCGGTCGCCGCCGCGGTCGGTGAACACGAAGACGCCGGATTCGCCGCCCAGATCCCGCGCGATCGGATCGGGATTGCGGTCGCGCACCACATGGATCCACATGTCGACGTTGTTGTCGCGCATCGCCCGCGGCAGCACGTGGTCGAACCTGTCCTTGCGGATCTGCTGCTGCATCCGCTGGAGCGTCTCCTCGCTGATCGTCTGCGCGGCAGACCCGTGGGCGCAGAGGAAGAACGCGAGTAGCGGAAGGGCGGATCGAGTCACGTTCATTCGTTTCCTCCTCACCGAATCACCAGGACCCGCGCCTGCGGTGGGTACAGCCACTCGATGCCGCGCTCCGTGATCAGCACGTTCTCCTCGACGTTGACCGGGATCTTGTTGCCGTTCCATTCCTCGGCGGGCGTGAAGACGATGTACTCGAGCGAGATGATCGAGTTGGGACGGACGACGTACTTCGTTCTCTCAGGGAAGATCTCGAACAGGCTCGCGGCCATGTCGTGGCCGATGTTGCCGGCCGCGTGCATGCCGACGTTGACCTCGATGCCGGGGACGTCGCTGATCGCTTCGGCCTCGGTGTAGACGTAGCCGGCGTCGCGGATGAGCTGCTTCAACTCATCGAGCTGCTCGCGGCCGGTGCGGCCGGGGCGGACGTGCTTGCGGATGATCTCCTGCACCTTCTTCGTCTCGGCGAAGGCGTTCAGCACGCCCGGCGGCGGCTCGGTCTCACCCTCGCGCACGACATACGCGAAGCGCTTGATGTCGGTCGTGAAGTTGTTGCGGTCGGCGCCCCAGTCGATCTGCAGGACATCGCCGCGCTGGATCACGCGCTCGGTGCCGCCGATCTCGTTGCCGTCCGGAAGGTGGGTGTAGACGGTCGGGTACCAGGCGCGCAGCAGCCCCTCGGTCTTGAGGTGCTCCTCCAGCCAGCGCGCGACGTCGTTGTGCGTCGTCACCCCCGGGGTGATGACCTCGTTGGAGAGCGCCCGTTCCACGAGCCGCCGGGTGAGGTCGCCGATCTTCGAGAACTCGATGATCTCGCCGGCGACCCGTTCGCCGTGAAAGTCGGCGATCAGGTGCTGCGCGGATGTGAAGCGTGCCGCGTACTTCTCGCCCAGTTCGCTCTGCAGGAACTTGAAGTCGGAGTACAGGAGCCCGTCCGCGATGTGCAGGCCCTCGCTTTCGTAGGGGACGGCCAGGTAGTTCAGGCCGATGCGCTCCGGATCGCGCTCCTCGACGATTGCCCGCAGTTCGTCGGGGTCGCCGAACCGGTCGTAGGCGGCGCATTCCTGGGCCAGATCGGTCTCGCCCCCGAGCTGGAGCCGCTCGATGCGCTCGCCGCCCCGGTCGATGAAGACGAAGAACCCCTGGCCGTTGACCGTGGCGACCGCGAAGTCGCGGGTCATCGGCTGGGTGCCGCGGCCCCGGTCGATCACGATCCACATGTCGATGTCGTTGCGCCGCATGGCGCCCGGCAGGACGTAGTCGAACTTGTCGTGCCGGATCATGCACGAGGTTTCCCATCTCGAGCGCACATCGTCGTTCAGGGCGGTCTGCGCCGGCGCGTTGGCGGCGACGGACACGAGGGTTGCGGCGAGAACGATCGGCAGCGGTGTGTGCATCTTCTTCTCCTTGAACTGGATCGAGTCACTATAGCCACCGCCTGTGGTCGTAGGGTCTCGCCGGCTGCCGGGACTGCTTGCTGCTCGCGGGCCGGAACCACAGGCGATACCGTGGGGCGCCGTCCGAACCCGAACAGTTCGCCACAGCGCACAGGAGATACTGAATGAGAACCGAGTCGTACCGCCTCTGGCCGCTACCGCTACCGCTGCTGCTACTGCTCTCCGCGGTTGCCTGCACGGGCCCGGCGGTGGAGCAGGCCGGACTGGACGGGGCGACCTTTGGAGGTACGGTCTCCCGAACCGAAGACCGGCCCGCCTGCCTCGACGCGACGCCGCTCCGCCAGGCGCTCTTCGGTGATCTCCACGTCCACACGAGCTTCTCCTTCGACGCGGCGGCCAACAGCACCGGCGCCACGCCCGCGGACGCCTACCGGTTCGCCAAGGGCGAGTCGATCCCGTTCTGGCCGATCGGCTCAGGCGGCGAGCCCGAGGGCAGCATCTCGATCGACCGGCCGCTCGACTTCGTGGCGGTGACCGACCACGGCGAGTTCCTCGGCGAGCGCCGCCTGTGCCGGGATCCTGAGTCGCCCCGCTACGACACGGAGTTCTGTCGCGAAGCGCGCACCAGCGAGCGCCGGGGGATGCAGATGCTCGGAGCGGTGATCACGACCGAGACGCCGCGCCGGATCGCCGAGGTGTGCGGCGAGTCGGGCGAGTTGTGTCTGGAGTGGGCGAAGAGCCCGTGGCAGAAGATCATCGAGGCGGCCGAAGACGCCTACGACCGGACCGAGGAGTGCAGCTTCACCAGCTTCGTCGGCTACGAGTACACCGGCACACCCGGAATCTCCAACTACCACCGCAACGTCGTCTTCCGCGGTGCCGAAGTGCCCGATCTGCCGGTCTCCTACATCGACGCGCCGACCGACAGTCAGCTCTGGCAGGGGCTGGACGCGGTGTGCGGCGAGGAGAGCGCGAACCCGGACTGCGACTACCTGACCATTCCGCACAACAGCAACCTGGCCAACGGCCGGATGGGCCCCTACCGCGGTCTGGAGGCGACGCTGGAGAGCCGCAGGGCCTACTCGCGGAAGCGCCTGGAGCGAGAGCCGATCATCGAGATCTTCCAGCACAAGGGCGGCTCCGAGTGCATCAACGGCCTGTCATCAGTCTTCGGCGAACCCGACGAGCTCTGCGATGTCGAGGCGGTGCGGGTGATGGGACGCGAGGAGGTCTTCAACACCCTGGACCAGACGGAGCAGCGCATGGTGACCACGGAATGCGCCCCCGGTGAGAACGGGAGCGCCGGCATGGTCGGCGCCGGCTGCGTCGCCCGATCGGACTACGTGCGTTCCGCTCTGCTCGAGGGCCTGGAAGAGGAGATGGCGACCGGTCTCAACCCGGCCAAGCTCGGGATCATCGCGTCGACGGATACGCACACGGCGACGCCGGGGGCGGTGGCGGAAGAGGACTGGCGCGGCGCGGTCTCCGTCGAGTCGACGCCCGAGGAACGCCTGCAACCGGGGCTTCTGACCAGCGGCATCGACGGCAACCCCGGCGGTCTGGCCGGCGTCTGGGCGGTCGAGAACTCGCGCGATGCGATCTTCGACGCCATGAAACGCCGCGAAGTGTTTGGCACCTCGGGCCCGCGGATCAAGCCCCGCTTCTTCGGCGCTTGGAACTTCTCCGCGAACCTGTGCGACCAGGCCGACCTGCTTGAGCAGGCGTACACCGGCGGCGTCCCGATGGGCGGCGATCTGCCCGAGGCAGCCGATCGCGCGGCGCCGACCTTCCTCGGTTTCGCCGTTCGCGACCCCGCGGACGGCGCCGGGCTCTTGCAGCAGCTCCAGCTCATCAAGGGCTGGGTCGACGCCGACGGAACCGGCCGCTACCAGGTCATCCCGGTCGCCGGATCGCCGGATAACGGGGCGAGCGCCGATCCCGCGACCGGCGAGCGATCCGGCGATGGCCACGACAGCCTCTGCACCGTCTACCGCGACGAGGAGTTCGATCCCGGCCTCCACGCCTACTACTATCTTCGGGTGGTCGAGAACCCCAGCCTGCGGTGGAGCGTCCACGATTGCCTGCGCCTGGCGCCGGAAGCCCGCCCGGCGGTGTGCACGGACGGGTCCTACCCCCAGGCGATCCAGGAGATGGCCTGGACGTCGCCGATCTGGTACCGGCCGGAGGCGAGCGAGTGATGGGCTACGGCAACCGGGTTGGTCAGCGGATCGCGCTCGCCGCCGCCCTGCTCGCCGGCTGCGCCGACGCCGGCGTCAACCAGTCGGCGGTCGCCAGCGAGGAGCTGACGCTGAACGAGAGCCTGGTCGCCCGTGGCCAGGAACTCGAACTCGACACCGTCCGCGTGCCGCCGCCGGGCGACTTCATCGAACACGAAGCGGCCGGCTTCGCAAAGGTCCTGTGCTCCGCGGTCTTCCTGACCGGGCTCGACTTCGAGGACGCTCAGTCGCAGATCGGCGGCTTCACGTCCCGCCACCAGTACCGCGACCGCCTGCCCGGTCGCCGGCTCGACCGGGAGAACGGGCGGGTCCACGTCACCACGGACACCGGCGTGACCCGGACCGCGGTACTGCACGGCGATCAGGGTTGCGTCGCGCTCCCCCAGGGCGAGGACGCGCCCTTGTACGAGACGGTTCCGGTCACGAGCGCACTCCGCGAGGATGCCACCTGGCCGATGGGCGACGCGTTGCTCGACGAGCCGTTGCCCGACGACATGGACGCGGCGAAGCTGCAGGCAGCGGTGGACGCCGCCTTCGAACCGGAGGCGATGACGCTCGCCTTCGTGGTGCTCCACCGCGGCCGCCTGATCGCCGAGCGGTACCGCGAGGGCATCGACAAGGACACCCCCCTCGAGAGCTGGTCGATGAACAAGAGCCTGTCGGCGACCCTGATGGGCGTGCTGATCGAGCAGGGCGCGTACACGCTCGACCAGTTGGCCCCGGTCGACTCCTGGCACGAGAACCCCGACGACGTGCGCGGCGCCATCCGCATCCAGGACATCCTCCGCATGTCGAGCGGCCTGCGCTGCGTGAACGCGGGCGATCCGGAGTACGACGAGGCCGAGATGGGATATCCCGACCACCTCTACCTCTACACCGGCACGGTGAACTCCCACCTCTGGGCCACCGAACGCCCGCCGCAGTGGCCGCCGAACACCATCGGCCGCTACCGGAACTGCGATCCGATCCTGATCAACCACCTGGTGCGGCTGGCGGTCGAGGGGCGGGGAGACAACTACCACCGGTTCCCGCAGGAGCAGCTCTTCGACCGCATCGGCGTCCGGCGCTTCGTCGCCGAGACGGACCCGTACGGCAACTTCCTGCTGAACGGCTACGGCTTCGGCGCCGGCCGCACGTGGGCGCGCCTGGGCCAGCTCTACCTCGACGACGGCGTGTCGCCGACCGGAGACCGGGTGCTGCCCGAGGGCTACGTCGAGTTCGTGAGCACCCCGGCGCCGGCCTGGGTGGCCGACGGCCGGCCGATCTACGGCGGGTTCTTCTGGGTCAACCAGCCGCCGCGAGGCGGCGAGAGACGCTACTCCTCACTGCCGGAGAGCGCGTTCAGCATGCAGGGCGCGGGCGGGCAGAGCACGATCATCGTGCCCTCGCACGAGATGGTCGTGGTCCGGCTCGGCCTGTACGAGGGGTCGTTTGGCGGCCATGCCGGCGCGTCTCTGCAGACGGCGCTGGCGCTGCTGGCCGAGGCGATCCCGGAAGCTGTCGAGGACTGAGTTTCCTGGGCCGTCGGGTCGGCGTCGTTCGCTTGTGACACCTATACTTGGCCGCGATGGATCGCCACGTTCTGCTGGACCATGTCCGCCGCACCCGACTGCCGCCGGGTCGAAGGGACAGAGCGAGGAGCGACGCGCAGCGAATCGCCGCTTTCCTCAAGCGCCACGGCGCGCACCGGGTCGTGGGCATCGGTTCGGCATTCGATCCCGCGCACCGTTTCACCTGGCGTTCCGACATTGATATCGCCGTGGCTGGTCTCCGGGCGGACCGCTTCTTCGAAGTTTCCGCCCGCGCCGCGGACTTGACCGACTTGCCGCTCGACATCGTTCCGATCGAGTCGGCGACGGAACCGATGCGACGAGCGATCCTCGAAGAAGGAGTCGATCTGTGAAGCTGGATGAGGCGTTCGCGCGCCGGCTCGCCGCCGAGATTCGCGGTGAGTTCGCCAGTCTCGGGCTCCTCGAGGAGCAGAGCGCGGCGGCGCCGCAAGAGACCGACACGTTCTCGCTTCGCGCCCGCGGGTCGATTCTCCACGACTTCTACAACGGCATCGAGCGTGTCTTCGTTCGCATCGCCGAGGAACTAAACGGAGGCGTTCCGAAGGGCGAACAGTGGCATCGTCAACTCCTCAGAGACATGAGCCTCGAGATATCCGGCCTGCGGCCAGCCGTGATCGACGAAGACCTCGAGCAGTCGCTCGGGGACTTCCTGCGGTTTCGCCATGTCTTTCGCAACGTCTACGGTTTCGCCCTTGAGGAGCAACGGATGCGCCCCCTCGAAGACCGGCTGCCCACGGTCCTCAGCGCCTTCCGGCGGCAGCTCGACGAGTTTCTCGTCTGGATGGTTGGGGATGGAGACGGCTCGAGGTGATTACGGCTTGCCGGTGATCAGGACGTTGCCGAGAGCCGCGGGATCGGCTCCGAGTGCCGCGTCACCCGTCGGGAACTCGTTCACCTGCAGCATGAAGGTGAGGATGTCCAGGTAGGTCTGCCGGGGCAGGCTGGCCGGGTTGTCGGTCGGCATGGTGGTCCGGATCGCCTCGAACAGTTCGTGGAGGGTCTTGTCACCCCACAGGAACTGGAAGCTCACCCCAATCAGACTCGGCGAGTTGCTGCCGCCGCCCAGGTCGTCGCCGTGGCAGGTGGCGCAGGTTTCGCGATAGGCGACGGCTCCGCGTTCCGCCTGCTCCGCGGTGTATACGCCGTCCCAGACGGTTGCTGAGGCCACGTCCGCGGCCGGGACGTCGGGGTCCGCCGCCGCGGTCCGGGCCGAGGCGCTGGCGGCCGGCAGGTCCGCCGGCAACGCGAAGACGTGGATCGAGTTGCCGTTGTTCGGCCGGCGGATGTGCGGGATGAGATCCCGCGGCACCATCGTCGCCCAACTGGCGCCTCCGGTTCCCACGGGGATCGCGACGTACTGGCGGCCCCCTGCGAGGTAGGTCACCGGGAAGCCCTGGGCCGAGGTCGGCAGCCGGGTCTGCCAAAGGATCTTGCCGCTTCGCGCGTTGTAGGCGTACACGTTGCGGTCGTAGTCGCCCGCGAACATCACTCCGCCCGCCGTCGACATGGCGGCGGTGTTGATCGGTGACTCCGTGCGGTGGCGCCACATGATGTCGCCCTCGATCACGTCGATCACCAGCATCTCGCCCAGGTCGCCCCCCGAGTAGGGGTGCAGGGTATTGACGCGCTTGACCGGACCCGCGCCGCCGCCGCCGAGGACGTGTTCGACGGGGCCGAACGTCGCCAGCTCGCAGTTCATCGTCATCGGGATGTAGAGGGCCCGGGTGTTCGGGTCGTACGACATCGCCCGCCAGCTCTTGAACCCCGACGTGCTCGGGCACATGTTGATCTCGACCCCGATCTCCGGGACCATCCCCTCGCGGTACGTCACTTCGCCCGTCTCGCGGTCGACATCGACGATGTTCTGATAGCCGACGTCGATGGCGCCGAGGAACTCGCCCGTCTCCCGGTCGAGCTGCCACAGGATGCCGAGCTTGCCCATCTTGAAGAGCTGCTTGTGCCCATCGACATCGATGAGGAGCGACTCGAACACCTCGTCCATGTCGTGGGTTTCGCCGGGCAGGTACTGGTAGTACCAGAGCAGTTCGCCGGTGTCGGGATCGAGCGCCAGGCTCGAGTTCGTGTAGAGGGCGTCGCCGTCGGTGCCGCGCACCGCCCGGGCCCAGGGCTTGGCCTGCGCCGTGGCCCAGTAGACGATGTTCAGGTCCGGGTCGTAGCTGCCGGCGATCCAGGCGTCGCTGCCGGCCCGGAAGCGCAGGGGCAGATCGCCCCAGGTGTCCCCGCCGGGTTCTCCGGGACGCGCGATCGTCGAGGTGCGCCAGATCTCCTCGCCGGTTGCCGGGTCGTGACCGGTGATGAAGCAGACGTCGTCCTTGTAGCGGCCGCAGCCGGTGATGCCGGTGACCAGCTTGCCGTTGGCGACGATCGGGCCGGCGGTGTAGCGGTAGCCGAGGCTCGTGTCGGCGGTCTGCGTTTCCCAGATCAGCTTCCCGTTGCGGGCGTCGAGGGCGAGGATCGTTGCCCGGCTGGTGGCGGCGAAGATGCGGTCGCCGAAGATCGCGATGTTCTTCTGCACCCCGCGGCCGAAGGCGCCCGCGCCATCGTCGGAGACCTCGGGCCGGTACTCCCAGATCAGGTCGCCGTTGGCGGCGTCGAGGGCCTGGACGACGTTGCCCGGATTGGGCAGGTACATGACCCCGTCGTGGATCAGCGGCGCCGCCTCCTGCGGGCCGGTGTCGTCCATCGCCCACGCCCAGACCAGTTGAAGCTGGCCCACGTTCTCGGTCGTGATCTGGTCGAGCGGGCTGTAGCCCCAGGCGTTCTGCGTCCCCCGCCAGTGGAGCCACTGGCCCGGTTCGGGGTTGCGCAGCATCTCCTGGGTGACCGGTACGAAATCGGCCTCCTGGGCGCCGGCGCCGGCGCTCACGAGCAGCACCGCGGCAAGACAGTTCAAGCACTTCATGTGGAAGGCGCGAATGCTACTTCACGGCCCAAGCCGGTGGTCGAGCACCATCTCCTCGGTGAGCGCGGTGCCGAAACCCGGTTCGGTGGGCGCCAGAAAGTCGCCGTCGTCGAACGGCGCCTGCATCGCATCGAGGATGGCGGAACCGGTGGCGAAGCTCTCGGCCATCGTGCAGCTCGGGGCCGTCAGCGAGATCGGCAGTCCCCACAGGCTGCCGCCGCGGTGGGGCACGAGTTCGAGACCGGCCGCTTCGACCTGCGCCGCGATGCGTCGTGCAGCGGTGAGACCGCCGCACCAGGTGATGTCCGGCTGCAGGACTTCAGCGGATCCGACGCGCACCAGCACCTCGAAGCCGTACTCCGTGTACTCGTGCTCGCCGCAGGCGACCTTCGTCCAGCCGGGACCGCCGCCGCCGATCCTCTGGACCAGTTCGGCGTACCCGAACACGTTGTCCGGTGAGAGCAGCTCCTCCATGAAGTAGAGATTCGCCGGGCGGAGGCGCTCGGCGATGCCGACCGCCCAGTCGACGGTGCCGTTGCGCGAGACGCAGTCGGTCATCAGGTTGCCCTCGGGGCCCATCGCTTCGCGGGCGGCGAGCACGTCGTCGATGCCGCGGTCGGTTTCGGCCTTCGTGCTCTGAGGGCCGATCGGCAGGATGCGCTTGAAGTGGCGGATGCCCTGGTTCTTGCCGGCCGCGATGTCGCCGCCGGTCTGGTAGACGGGCACGCGGTCGTCCGGCTTCCCGCCGAGCAGGGCATGAACCGACTTGCCGGCGTGCTTGCCCGCGATGTCCCAGAGCGCGTTGTCGACGGCGGAAAGCGCCATGGCGAAGACGCCGCGCCGGCCGTAGAGCAGGGCCGAGCTGTACATCTGATCCCAGAGCTGCTCGACGTTGAGCGGATTCGCGCCGACCAGCAGGTGCTGGAGATGGCCGTCGATGATCTCGACCGCCGCGCTGCCGCCGGCCCCCATGCCGAAGCCGGTGACGCCGGTGTTCGTCTTGACGACCGCGATGATCGCCGACGGGAGCTGCTCGAAGGGTCCGCCGTAACGCCAGCGTCGCGGATCGTCGTCGCCTGAGAAGACCGGCGGGTCGAGCAGGCCCTTCGAGCGCTCGTTGATGTGGACGTGGTAGGCGTCGACGGAGCTGATCCGGATTCGATCCGAGCTTCCGTCTTCCTGGCTCGGCCTGCCGGCAGCGGCGGCAGGTGAGGCGCCTCCGACGAAGCCCGTCGAGGCCGCTGCCGCCGCCAGACCGGCGCTACGGCTGAGGAAGGCTCGGCGGCTCGATCGTCCAGGTCCGGCGGCGTGGTGCTTCCCGACTTCGATTCGCATTGGATTCGTCGATGATGTCACTTGAGAGGCGGTCCGGCGACACGTCGCTGTTACAGTCCCCGCCTTGTTCCGCAGACAGCGAGGAAACGGAGGCGCTCCAGTGAAGGATGCTACGCGGCAGAACTCCCGGAGACCGGCGCTTCGCGCCGGATGCGGGCAAGATGCCCGCGTTCCCAGGTCAGATCGTTCTACCGCGCAAGTTCCCAGCCCGCTCGGACGCGGGTTGGTGGTTGTGACCCTTGCCCTGAGCGTCGGGTTCAGCGCGGCATTGTCAGCGCAGGATGCGGAATCGACGTTCGTGCCGGTCACGGACGAGATGCTCGCGGACCCACCGGCTTCGGAGTGGCTGATGTTCCGCCGTACGCTGGACAGTTGGGGTTACAGCCCCCTCGACCAGATCGACGGCACGAACGTGCAGCGGCTGAGCCTGGTCTGGGCTCGCGAACTCGGGGTGGGGACGTCCGAGATCACTCCCCTGGCGTATGACGGCGTGCTCTACATCCCCGCGGTCGACGACGTGATCGAGGCGGTGGACTCCGTGACCGGGGACTTCATCTGGCGCTACACGCGCGAGCTGCCGGAAGGCCTCTACGCCCAGGTCGGCTTCAACGCGAAGAACAACCGGAACATCGCGATCTACGGCCGGCTGATCCTGAACAACAGCGACGACAACTACGCCTTCGCTCTGGACGCCGAGACCGGGGAGATGGTCTGGGAGACGCAGATTCTGGACTGGCAGGTCAATCCCGCCACCCACAGTTCGGGTCCGATCGTTGCCGGCGGCCGGGTGGTTTCCGGAAGAAGCTGCCGGCCGTGGGGCGGCCCGCAGTCCTGCATCATGATCGCGCTCGATGCACTGACCGGGAAGGAGCTCTGGCGGCAACGCACCATGCCGGCGCCCGGCGAGCCCGGCGACGAGACCTGGGGCGACGTGCCGTTCGAGAAGCGCCACCACGTCGGCACCTGGATGGTGCCCAGCTACGACCCGGAACTCGAACTCATCTACTTCGGCACCGCCGTGACGTCGCCGGCGCCGAAGTTCATGCTCGGCGGCGTGGAGCTGACCCACCTGTACCACAACTCGACCCTGGCGCTCGACGTCGACACGGGCGAGATCCGGTGGTACTTCCAGCACCTGAACGACCACTGGGACCTGGATCATCCGTTCGAACGGATCCTGGTCGACCTCCCGGTATCGCCCGATCCGGAGGCGGTGCGCTGGATCCGGTCGGACCTGGAGTCCGGAGAGACGCGCAAGGTGATGACGGGGATCCCGGGCAAGACCGGCCTCGTTTACACCCTGGACCGCGAGACCGGCGAGTTCCTCTGGGCGCGGCCGACGGTGCCGCAGAACGTCGTCGTCGACATCGACGAAACCACGGGGCGCGCGGTGGAGAACACCGAGATCATCTTCACCGAGCTGGAGCAGGAGATGCTCGTGTGCCCGACCTGGATCGGCGGCAAGGACTGGGAGGCCGGTTCGTACAGCCCCCTGACCCAGACCATGTACTACCCGTTGCGCAACCAGTGCGCGAGGATGCTGGTGACCGGGGATGTCGAGAGCCCGCGCGCCCAGGCGATGCAGCAGCAGGTCGCGATCTACAACCTGGCCGCGGATCACATTCAGGCGCCCGGCGAGGAGTACCTCGGCACGGTCTACGCGATCTCGGCCATAACAGGCGAAACGAAGTGGCTGTTCGAGACCGAGGCCTCGACCTACTCGGTCGTCGCTACCGGCGGCGGCCTGATCTTCGGCGGCGATGCGAGCGGGAGCTTCCGCGCCTTCGACCACGAGACCGGCGAGGTGCTGTGGGAGGTGAACCTCGGGGCGCCGGCCATGGGCTACCCGATCTCCTACGCCGTCGACGGGCGCCAGTACGTGGCCATATCGACCGGGCCAGGGAGCCCCAAGAACACGCCCGAGGGCGCCGCGCGGGCCCGCGGCGGCAACCTGTACGTCTTCGCTCTGCCTTAGCGCCGCTGAGGCGCCGGATTTCTTGGGAAGCGTTAGGATTCGTCCTCTGAATCAACCGGTGCCGTCGAGTGCTGTCGCCAATGTCCTCGCTTCCTGACCGCCGCACCTACGTCTTCGGCCCGTACTTGCTCGATGTGGGTCAGCGCCGGCTGCTCCGGGACGGGCGCCCGATAGGGATGCGCCCGAAGATCTTCGACACGCTGCGAGCGTTGGTCGAGAACAACGACCGCCTCCTCCACAAGGAGGAGTTGATGGCGATGGTGTGGCCCGATACGCCGGTCGAAGAGAGCAACCTCACGCACAACCTCTCCGTGCTACGGAAGATCCTGGGGCAGAGCAAGGAGACCCAGTACGTCGTCACGGTTCCGGGGCGCGGCTACCGGTTCACCGCTCCGGTCGAGGTCTCCCTTGAAGGGTCGATCGCCGTTCGGCCCTTCGCCAACATGAGCCCCGACCCCGATCAGGCCTTCTTCTGCGATGGGGTGGCGGAAGAACTGATCGACACGTTGGCTTCGGTCGAGGGCCTGAGGGTTGTGGGCCGAACATCGTCCTTCGACCGCCGCCTGAAGGAACTCAGCGCTTCCTCGATTGGCGAGAAACTGGGGGTAGCGACGATTCTCGCAGGTAGCCTGAGGAAGGCGGGCGATCGGCTGCGGATCTCGGCGCAACTGGTTCGGACGTCGGATGGCAGTCAGCTCTGGTCCGAGCACTACGATCGGAAACTGGGAGACGTCTTCGAGATCCAGGAAGACATCGCGCGGGCGATCGTGGATCACGTGCGCACGAAGCTGCTGGATTCGCACCCGGGTCCGGTGGTGGCGCGCCATACGGAAGACCAGGAGGTCTATCGCCTCTACCTGGAGGCGCGGTACTGCCTCAACCAGCAGACTGAGGGCCGCATACGACAGGCGATGAGCGTCATCGGTCGGGCGCTCGAGTTGGAGCCGGACTTCGCGCGCGGTCACGCGCTGCTCGGAGTGTGCTACGCAAACCTCGCGGTCTACGGCTTCCTGCCAGTGGAGGAGACAGTGGCCAAGGCGGAGGAGGCAGTGCGCCGGGCGCTGGCACTCAACGGCGCGAGTGTGCTCGCGTACCGGGCCTTGGGTCTTTTGAGCGCGCTCCGGTGGGACTGGCCAGAAGCGCAACGCGCCTACCTGCGGGCTCTGCAGCTCGACCCGGGCAGTTCGACCGCCCACTACTCGTACGGGAACCACTTTCTCGCGCCGGTTGGCCGTGTCGAGGAAGCGGAACGGGAGATCAGGACTGCGCTCGATCTGGATCCGCTGTCGCGGACGTTTAGCCAGGGGCTGTGTCAGATCCTCTACTACACGCGACGCTACGAAGAGGCGGCGGTGCAGGCTCGTCACACGCTCGAGCTGGAAGAGGACTATCCGTTGGTGCGCTCGCTGCTGGCGGCCTGCTACAGCGCCATGGGCCGAACGGACGAGGCGATCCATGAGCGTCAGGTGCGCCTGCGGCACGCTGACCGCGAGGAGGAAGCGGCGGCGATGGGGAGGATCTACGCAAAGGAAGGCGAGCCGGGAGTGTTTCGCTGGATGGTGGATCAGCGCTTGAAGCGGGCGACCGATGGGGATAGCCGCTCTGCCTCCCTGGCGATCCTCTACGCCTGGCTCGACGAAAGGGAGGCGGCACTGAGCTGGTTGGAAGATGCCTTGGACGCGAAGCTTGGCCCCGTTCACTGGGCCAAGGTGCATCCAGCCTTCGACTGCCTGCGTGACGAGCCACGCTTTCAGGAACTGCTGGATGGCATGGGCGTCAACGATCCCCGCGTGGCCACGCCTGGAGCCGTGGCCTAGCCCGCTAGCAGCTACGCTGCGAGTAGGGTCGCGACCCGCAGGCGTCGCGCGCGACGCTGAGAGGAACGTCTGGACGCGATGAGCACTCGACTTTCGCAACGCTACGGCGGCGCCGCCCTGATTACAGGCGCCTCCAGCGGTATCGGAGAGGCCTACGCGCGGCGGCTTGCCGACGAGGGCATGGAACTGGTGCTGGTCGCACGGCGCACCGACCGGCTCGAGAAGCTGGCGCGGGAACTGCGTTCGGCCTCGGGTGTGACGGTCCATGTCGTTCCCCGGGACCTTGGGGAGCGCGCCGGCCCGCGGCTCGTCTTCGAGGCCGTCGACGATCTCGGGATCGAGGTCGGCATGCTGGTGTCGAACGCCGGCTTCGGCACTTACGGGCCCTTTGTCGAGCAGGATCCCGAGCTTCAACTGCAGATCGTCGAGGTCAACAACCGGGCGGCCGTGGGGCTGGCGACAATTCTCGCTCCGCGGCTCGTCGAGCGCGGTCGCGGCGCGCTGATCTTCCTGTCGAGCACGGCGGCCTACCAGCCGGTGGCGTTCGAGGCGGTCTACGGTGCGTCGAAGGCGTTCAACCTGATGTTCGGCGAAGCGCTCTGGGCGGAGCTCTCGGAGCACGGAGTCGACGTCATCGTGCTGTCGCCGGGATTCACGCCCACCGAGTACCAGAAGAAGGCCGGCATGGGGGCGCCCGAGCCGATGACCGGTTGGACGAGCCCCGAGCAGGTGGTGGACGCCAGCCTGCGCGGGCTCGGTCGCGCCTCCTCGGTCGTACCGGGCTGGCGCAACCGCGTCGTCATCTTCCTGATGCGCATCCTGACGCGGCGCGCCGCGGCGCGCCTTACCTACCGGGTCAACAACCCGGCCGGCCGATCAGAGTAGAGCAGCGACGGCGCGGAGCTCTAGCCGGCTGTGGCTTCGCTCGCCCCCCGCAGCCCGGCGTAGTTGTCTGCGAGGAACTCCTCGAGTTCGTCGGTATCGAAGTTGAATGGCCCCATGCCGCCCTTGTAGGCGATCGTGCCGCCCTTGTCGATCACGTAGATGCGCTCCGGCCAACCGGCGTAGCAGGCGTTGGCGGTGTTGGCGATGTCGTCCACCAGGGTCCGTGTCTTGACATCCATCGCTTCAACAAACTCTTCGGCGAGGTCCATGCGGTCAACCATCGTCTTCGGCTGGTCGAAGATCAGGTTCGTCGCTTCATTCTTGGGCGCCTGCCACTCGTCCTCCGGGTGGGCCTCCTTGATGTAGACGTAGCTGAACTCGACGGCCGGACTCCACTCCTGCCGCATCTCTTCGAGCCGGGCCACACGGGCCCGGAAGGGCGGTCACGTGTAGCTGCCGAAGACCAGGACCAGAGGCTTCGTTGCCCAAAGATCGGAAAGACGCGCGGCGCCGCCGCCGACCAGAGTCAACGGCAGGTCCGGCGCAGGTTCGCCGACCTGAAGGATGCCCTCAGTCCGAATGTCGTACTCGTTGAACCGGATGTGCCCGCTCTCCAGCAGGGAGCGGTAGGTCTTGAAACCGCCCCATCCAAGGACACCGGCGGCGACCACACAGCAGGCGGCGATCTTGACCCAACGGTTCATGGAGGCTCTCCTTCTGAAATGGGATAGCGAACCTTAGCATGAGCCGCTAGGCGGCCTTTCCGACCACGGAGACGCAGCTCACGCAGTTGCCGGGAAGTCCTCCGAGGTTGTGGGTCAGTCCGATGCGCGGGTCGGCTACCTGCCGTTCGCCGGCCTCGCCGCGCAGTTGTAGCCAGATCTCGTACATCATGCGCAGGCCGCTGGCGCCGATCGGGTGGCCGAAGCTCTTGAGTCCGCCATCGGAGTTGATCGGCTGGCAACCGTCGAGTTGGAAGCGGCCGTCAAGGCAGTCCTTCCAGGCCTTGCCGCGCTCGGAGAATCCGAGGTCCTCCATCAGCACCAGCTCGGTCGGAGTAAAGCAATCGTGGACCTCCGCCAGACTGATTTCCTCGCGCGGGTTCGTGATGCCGGCCTGCCGGTACGCGTCCTCGGCGCTCGCTACCACCTCGGGGAAGGTAGTGAAGTCGTAGTCCGGTTTCTTGACCCCTTCGGCCGGCCCGACAACGAATCCGACGCCCTTGAGCACGATCGGGTCGTCGCAGTAGCGGTGGGCGTCCTCGACTCTGCAGAGGACCGCGGCGGCAGCGCCGTCGCTTACTCCCGAGCAGTCGAAGAGCCCGAGCTTGCCGGCGATCGGAGGAGAGGACTTGATCCGTTCCAGCGGTACCTCACGCCGGAACTGGGCCTTCGGGTTCTTGGCCCCATTGGCGTGGTTCTTGTAGGCGATCCGGGACAGCACGTCCTTCAGCGTGTCTTCGCTGACGCCGTACTTCTCGGCGTAGGCCGGCACGATCATGGAGAACGCCGCCGGCGGCGTCATCTCGAGTTCGGTGCCGTCCGTCGTCGGATTCAGATCGAAGAGCCCGGAGTAGCCCGAGTCCTTCAGCTTCTCGACACCCAGGGCCATAACGATGTCGTAAGCGCCGCTGGCGACCGCGTAGGCGGCGTTGCGCAGAGCTTCGCTGCCGGTAGCGCAGAAATTCTCGACGTGAGTGACCGGCTTGTAGCGGATCTTCAATGGTTCGGCGAGGAGCAGACCCGAAGCGAGGGTGCCGGCGCTGCCGAGCCAGAAGGCGTCGACCTCGGCGAGATCGAGTCGGGCCGACTTCAGCGCCTCCTGTGACGCCGTCAAGGAGAGATCGCCGATGCTCTGATCCCAGTGCTCTCCGAAGGAGGTGCACCCCATCCCGATGATCGCGACCCGATCCTTGATTCCATGACTCGGCATGAGCCCCCCTCTCCGGCCCGATCGGCCGGTGTGTTCAGCGCTGCGGTCTGGCCTTCCAGAAGTAGTTGTGAATTCCCTCGGCGGTGTGGAGGCAACGAAACGTCATCTCCACCCGGTCCCCGATCCGCACAGTGTGCGGGTCGATGTCGGTGAGCTGGCAGGGTAGCCTGCCGCCTCGATCGAAGTCGAGCATGGCGACGACCACCGGCGGCTGCAGGGAGTAGGCCAGATTGTCCTGTGTGTAGGTGGCGATTGAAGCGATCGCGTCGGCGAAGGACTCGGGCTCGGCCTGGTCGATCGAGTCGCACTCGACACACACTCTCTGGGGCGGCAGGTTGGCCGTGCCGCAGTTGGTGCAGCGAGATCCGACGAAGGCGAACTTCCAGCGCTCGGCGCGATACGAAGGCGGCGCCGCCGGCCGCTTGGGGTCGGGGCGCCGGGGTTTCTCGAATGGGAGCACGCCCCGCCACTTGAGGTAGGTGTTGTACTCCAGGTCGTTGCGCTTGGCCTCGATCCATCGTCCCACGCTGCGCTCGGGGCGGTTGGCGGCAATCGCGTCGGTCACTTCGAAGATGATGGCGTCGGCACCGTCGATGCCGGCGATGACCGCGATCCGGTCGCCGGGTTTGGCACGGTCGAGCACGTTGGCCAGGGCGAGGCCCACATGCGCGGCGCCGGTTCGCCCTACACAAGCCGCGAGATCGTCGGCCAGGCGATCGGCGGGAATGCCGGCTTTGGCGATGAAACTCCGCACCGCGCGCGGGCTCGTGCTGTCCACGATGACCGTGGTCAGGTTGTCCGCGGGGACGCCGGCGCCGGTCAGGGCCTGCTCGAGCGCGTTGAGCATGAGCGGCACGATGATCTCGGTCCCGAATCGCTCCTCCCATTGATTGGCGAAGGGCTCGCTCGGCGCCCGCCACACGTCCATGAACTCCTTGGTCACCGAGCCGCTGCCCAGGACTTCCGCGGCAGCCTCGGCGCTGGGACCGAAGCTGAAGGCCGCGGCCCCATCGCCGGCTGTCGCTTCGCGCGCACCGCCTGGAGCGCCGACCATCACTTCGCTCAGGCACACGAGCGGCCGCCGTCCGGCCAGGGCAAGGTCGTTGCCCAACAGCAGAGAAGACAGGCCGGCCCGGCTCGAGCCGCCGAAGTCGTGCCCTGCAACGGCGGGGGGCAGGTCGAGCGCCGCGTGGATGGTGGCGGCGTCCAGCTTCTCGGCGTAGCCCGGCGAGGTGGTGGCGAAGCACAGGTGGTTGATCCGGGCGCCGCCGCGCAGAGCCTCGCGCGCCGCCTCGACCGCCATCGACACCGAGTTCTCGTCGTAGCTCGCCGCTGCGCGCTCACCGCGGCCGCCGAACGCGGCGCGGTTGAGGCGGTTGTACGGTACGTAGGCGCCGTAGGTGACGATTCCAGCCAACTTCGTATGCTCCCTGCCGCTGCTAGCGATCCCCGACCCAGAACGGACTCGACCAGGCCTTGCCGCCGTCGAGCTGGGTCACCCGAACATAGTAGTAGTCGCCGTCCGCAACGTCCTCGAAGTCCACGAACTGAACCTCCCGGTCGAGGGCGGCGCCTGGATCGACCGCCTGCAGGTCGAGGCGGTCCAGGTGAGGTCCGACCGGCAGCTCACGATGGAGGCGGCCGGCCTCAAGCTCGCCGAGCCGGACCTCGAAGTCGGCGGCGGCGATCCGGGCGGCGGGCCTGACCCCCGGTGCGAAGCCGAACTCCGTGGTCTCTTCGAGGCGGAAGCGGAGCCGGGTTTGAGGACCGGCGCCGTCGAGTTCGACCAGGAACGAGTCGGCGCGGCCGCGAGTCAGGATGCGGAACCTGACGCCGTCCCGCGACCCCTGCTCGAGCCGCGAGACTTGCTCGCGACGCGGGTTGTCGAGGCCGGTCGGTGCGATGCCGAGAACGCGCGCTCCCTCGACTTCGAGCGTACCTTCCCACAGTCGGTAGCCGCGGGGGTTGTCGAGCTGCTCGCCGAAGACCTCGGAAGAGGACTCGAAGGACACCTGCAGCCAAGTGTGCGGCATGAGCGGTTCGGCAAGGTAGTGCTTGCTGAGGATGATCTCGCCGTTGCGCACCACGTCGATTCGATCGATCGGCGAAGTGCCGTTGACCTTCACCCGGAGCTCGCGCCGCCCGGCGCTCTCCTGCCGGCGCCCCATGCCGGCGCCGTTCAGAGTCGCCTCGAGCAGAATGCGTTGCCCGGAAGTTGCGTAGCACGAGAGGTTCCGGAGCGCCGAGAACACGGCGTCTCTGCTGAGTTCGGGGGCCAGCACGGCGGCCAGACCCCCGGGCTGGGAGACGCTCGAGAGGGGTCCCGGCGCCAGTCCCGGTTTGGCATGGTGGTCGTCCGAGGCGGCCACGAAGCCAAGTTCGAAGCCGTTCTTGAGGTAGCGATTGGCAAACCACTCGAAGCTGCCGTGAACCGAGTAGAGCTCGACCAGCTTCTCCAGCTCGGGATCGCTGCGGGTCCAGTCGCCGGCGCGATGGGCGTGCGGAATGACCAGGACCTCGTCGGGATCGTAAATCGCGTGCAGTTGCCGATAGAGATCGGGCAGCCGGGTTGCTTCCTGAACGGAGACTCGACGGCTCCAGGGATCGCGGAAGAAGACGTTGTGGTGCCCGCCACGGTTGCTGAACGCCGTCCATTCGTAGCCCAGGATGCCGATGAAGCGACCCTCTTCGCTGAAGTCGCGGGTCAGCTCCTGGAGCTCTAGCCACTCGCTGTCGTCCATCCAGATGTCGTGCTCCGAGAGCGTCGCGAAGTCGAGGCGGGCGTCCCGGCTGGCGTACTCGAAGAACGCCCGCGCCGAGCCGGTTCCCTCCGCCAGTCCGGTGTGGCCGTGGGTGTCGCCCCAGAGAATGCGCTCCGCCGGTTCATGCTCGACCCGAATCGGGTTGCTGGTGGCGTGCAACCGGCCATCGACCGAGCGCACCTCGAGGCGGTGGACTCCGGGCGCCTCGATCGCCAGTCCCTGGACCACCGACAGAGCCTCGCCGCCGGCCGGGATCGTTGCGACCGCGCCGCCGTCCAGAAGTACCTCGTAGGCGGGAATCGGCCCGCTGGCCCGATTGATGGCCCGGTCTTCGCTTCGCACTGTGATCTCGAAGGCCTCGCCGACACCGACGACGGAGGGCGCCAGGATCCGAACGCCGTGGACTGCCGCCTCGCCGACGACCTCGATTCCCGGCAACTCGGGAGTCAGGTACGTCCCGCTGCCGTCGATGTCCACGTAGACCGGCAGCAGCAGCCCGTCGCTGCTGAATGCCGGCACCGCGAGACCGCTCGATTCGCCGCCGTAGATGAACGTGACCGTTTCGCCCGGTTTGAGCGCGGCCCCCTCAAGCCGGAAGCCGGGCAGCGGACGCTTGCCCGGGACGTGCGAGTGGACACCGTTCCATTCCACCTGGACGGGCACGAACAGAGCCGCGGGGTTGGAACTGCGTACCGAGACGAAGTTGTCCGCGGTCGGATCCTGGTTCTGGGCTCGGGTTTCGTTGCCGGTTCCCGACTTGCCGACCAGGAAACCGCCGGCGAGCGCGAGACCGCGAGAGCCGGCAGTGTACGTCTGCTCGACGATGACCCGGGTGCCGGAGACCAGAGGGCCGGCCGTAGTCAGGCGCAACGCGCCGATGGCCTGCGGATCGGACTGCTTCAACTCCAGTTCCCGCACGTACTGATCGAACCGCTCCACCTGTGTCTGAAGGTACAGATCGATAGCTGGCGGCAGGCGAACCTCGCCGCCATCCGCTTCGGCGAAGCGAACCAGGGCCACCGTGAGGGGTAGATCCGCCGGCAGGACGCCTCCGTCGAGAGCGAAGCTGTTGGCCCAGTCCCACAAGGTGTCGGTGCGGCGGAAGATGTTGTCCGCCGACGTGGGCTCGCGCTCGATGTCCGCGATCAGCTCCTCGACCCGGCGGCCCAGGTCGTCGTCATCGGATGCGGGCACGCAGCCGATCCACAGCAGCGCCAGCGCGACCAGCACAGCCGCGCTTTGACGCCGGGACGGCATCAGCTATTGATCACCTGGTCGATCGCGTGCCGGATGGCGGCCGGATCCCAAGGGTCGTCGCTCGTGTGTTGCTTGACGCCTACGGTGCTCATCATGCGATAGGCGAAGATGTGCGTGCCCTCGACTCCCAGCGTCTGGCCGGTGATGTGAGCGGCGTGGTCCGATGCCAGGAAGACGACCAGGGGTGAAGCGTGTTGGGGGCCGTAGCGCGCGCCGAAGCTCTCGGTGACGCCCGGATTGTCCGCGGTCATGCGGGTGTAGGCGGTGGGCGAGATCGCGTTGACAGTGATTTCGTAGCGCTGCAGCTCCATGGCGGCGGTGCGCGTCAGGGCGTAGATGCCGGCCTTGGCGGCGGCGTAGTTGCTCTGCCCGAAATTCCCCTGCATTCCGGCGATGGATGTCGTATTGATGATCCGGCCGCCTCGGCCCTGCTCGCGCATCACGCGCCCGGCCGCCTGCAGGCAACTGAAGGTGCCGCCGAGGTGCACCGCCAGGACCGCCTGCCACTCCGCTTCGCTCATCTTGAGAGCCGTTCGATCGCGCAGGATGCCGGCGTTGTTGACCAGGATGTCGACGCCGCCGAAGGCATCGACCGCCTGCTGGACGAGTTGGCCGGCGGCATCGAAGGCGCCGACGGCGAGCTTGCTGGCGACGGCATCCCCGCCATCGGCGCGGATCCGGTCGACGACTTCGTCGGCAACGTCACTCTCGCCCGAACCGTCGCGCGCGCAGCCCGGGTCGTTGACCAGGACGCGCGCTCCTTCCCTGGCGAGGAGAACGGCGTGGGATCTGCCCAGGCCGTTCCCTGCGCCGGTGACGACGGCCACCTTACCGGTCAGCAATCCCATGGCCTCTCCGTTTGACTGGCGTTGATTGTTGAGCAATCCATACTACAGACAGCGACAGACAGAGGCCCTTCCTGGTCGCCCCGAGGCCGGCGTGCTACCTTGATTCTCACTGGTCAGGCTTGGAGGAGGGTCGTATTCGGGTGTTGAGCGTTCCCCTCAGGAGAGTCCTTGGTGCCTTGTTCACCACTGCCGTCGTTGTCGGTTGCGCGCCGCCGTCCGGTGACGACTATCTGGAAGCGGACCTGCGGTCGCGGGTGGAAACGCTCAAGGTGGAGGTCGCGGCGGCGCCGTCGGACCAGGCGAACGCGACCGACCGCGCCCGGGTGTTCTGGGAGTGGTTGAACGCCTACGCGGTCACGGGTCGAACGCTGCCCATGGACAGCACGACGACGGTCATGCGGGTCGTCAGCCAGCACGAACTCGGACGCGGCATCTCGGAACGGATCCTCGGAACGCTCGACGACAAGATCGGTGAACTGGCGATCCGCGACGAGCGTCCGGACGCGATCGGCGACGTGACGGCCGGGACCAGCGGGTTGTTGGTCGCCGGCGAGCGGGCCGAAATCGAGCAGACGTACACCGTCGGTTCGATGGGGATGGCGACCGGGGGTTCGTTCCTGCTCGGCGCCCAGATCATGGCCGACCAGGAGTCGATGCAACACGAGGATCCGGCGGCGGACAACTACGTATCGCTGCGCTCGTCGAACCCCGATGCGCGCTGGGAGAAGGACCGCATTCCGCTGTCGGGGAAGCACGGCGGCTTCCAGGACGAGGAGCCGATGGTGGTGTTTCGGCTCGCCGAAGGCCATCTCGAGCAGGGCGACACCGTCACCTTCACCTATGGCGACCAGTCGCAGGGGTCGGGCGGACTCAGACTGCAGACGCTGACCACCGAAGCGCTGGTGCTGCCGATCTACGTCGACCTCGAGGGAACCGGCGTCTACTTCACCCCGCGCTGGCCGCATCATGAAGTCGTCAGCCTGGACGAGGTTGAGTCCCTGGCGGTCTTCGCTTCGTCGGTGGTTGCGGCGGGCGAGGAGATCGATCTGGTCGTGCGCAGTGAAGACCGCTACTTCAACCGCTCGCGCGGCGCCACCGGCCAGGAGTACACCGTGCTGCTCGACGGGGAGACGGTCGCCACGGTGCCGGCGGGTTCGACGGCGGCTGCCCGGGTCGAGGGGGTGACCGTGAGCGATTCGGGAGTCGCTCGGTTCGTCGTGCGTTCCGCGGACGGCCGGCTCGAGGCGGAGAGCAACCCGGTCTGGATCGAGGCGGCGCCGGCACAGCGGATCTACTGGGGCGAGCTGCACGGGCACGCGGGCTTCGCCGAGGGCCAGGGCGGCGGCGAGCAGTTCTATCGCTATGCCCGCGACGACGCGCGGCTCGACTTCGTCGCCCTGACCGATCACGACTCGTCGATGGACGACCTGGAGTGGCGCCATCTCCAGGAACTCACCCGCGATTTCACCGAAGAGGGCGAGTTCCTGGCCATCCTCGGCTACGAATGGAGCGCCAGGCGGGATCTGGGCGGTCACCACAACGTCTTCTTCCGCTCCCGCGATCGCCCCCGGGTGCCGAACCAGGAGGCGCCGACCCTGGCCGAGATGTACGAACGCCTGCGGGCCGAGAACGCTCCGTCGGAGGTGCTGGTCATCCCCCATGCGCACCAGGCCGGCGACTGGAACCAGAGCGCGGGCGATCTCGAGACGCTGGTGGAGATCACGTCACAGCACGGGACCTTCGAGTGGTTCGGCAACCGGTACCTGCAGAACGGTTTCGAGATCGGCTTCATCTCGGCCTCGGACGATCATCGCGCCAAGCCGGGCTACAACCCAGGGCTCTTCTTCTCTCCCCACGTTCAGGGCCCCGGCCTGGCGGCGGCCGTGGCGCCGTCAAAGACCACTGACGCGGTCTTTGACGCCCTGCGCTCACGCCGCGCATACGCCACTTCGGGCCAGAGAATCCTGCTCTCGGCCACCCTGAACGGCGAGCCCATCGGAACCCGGCAGCCGTACACCGAGCGGCGCGAGTTCTCTTGCCGGGTATCGGGTACTTCTCCCATCGACCGCATCGACCTGATCAAGAACGGACGCGTTCTGCGTAGCCGCAGCTATCTGTCGGCGCCGCTCGAATCGAGTGCCGTGTTGCAGATCGGGTTCGAGTCGTCTTCGGAGGTCTTCGCTCCCGACCGCGACAATCCACGCGTCTACAGAGTCTGGTCGGGCGTACTCGAGGTGGCGGGGGCCCGGCTTGTCGGCGTTGAGGCTCCGGGGTTCAAGAACCCGTATCTCGAGTGGGCCGAAGTCGACCCGGAGCAGCCGCAGCGAGTGCGCTTCTACACCGAGACCCGCGGCCGGATGAACACGCTCTTGCTTCGTCTGAGCGGCGCCAGCAGCTCGACGCGGGTCACGCTGCATCTGGATGCGGCGCGGGAGAACGGCTTCGCTCCGCCGCTCGTTCGGCAGCCGGTGGACATCCCCGCTGCCGTAGTGGTCTTCGAACTCGAGGATCTCGACAACAGTCGCACCGAACAGAAGCTGGCGGTCGGTCGGCATCTCGATCGTGTCAGCCTGCAGGTGATCGATGCGGATGCCGGCCTCGACCGGGAGTTCGACTTCGTCGATCTCGGGTCGACTGTGCCGGGCGACTACTACTACTTCCGAGTGACGCAGCTCGATGGCGGTCAGGCATGGTCGAGCCCCTTCTGGGTCGGCCGCCGCGATGCCGGAGACGGCGCGGCCGCGGGCGGTTAGGCGAGGAGCGCGAGGCGTTGCGGCCGGAGAACGGATGTCGCTGAGGGAGTCCTACTGGCCGGCCGATACCAGCCAGCCGGTTCTCGACTGGACCGTCGGCAGACTCTTGGTCGAGGCTGCGGCGGCGGCCCCCGAAGGAATCGCCCTGGTGGAGGGCGTTCCCGACCCCGCGTCGCGCCGCCGCTGGACCTTCGCGCAGTTGCTTGCCGACGCCGAGCACGTCGCGCGCCGGCTTCTGCGGTACTTCGAGCCAGGGGAACGGCTCGCGGTCTGGGCGCCGAACCTGCCGGAGTGGGTGCTGGTCGAACTCGGCGCCGCCCTCGCCGGGCTCACCCTCGTGACCGTCAACCCCGCCTACCGGAGCAGCGAACTCGAGTACGTCCTCGGCCAGTCGCGCGCCGCCGGTCTGTTCCTGGTGCGCGACCATCGCGGCAACTCGATGGCGGCTTCGCTGGACGAGGTGCGCCCGCGGTTGGAACACCTGAGAAACGTGTTCTTCTTCGAGGAGTGGGACGACTTCGTGGGCGGCTCGCCGGGCGACCGCGAGCTACCTCGGGTGAGCCCCGAGGCGCCGGTCCAGATTCAGTACACCTCGGGCACCACCGGCGTTCCCAAGGGCGCGTTGCTGCACCACCGCGGCATGGTGAACAACGCCCGATTCGTCGCGCAGCGCGGCCGGCTGGGCAAGGTGTGGGTGAACGCGGTACCGCTGTTTCACTCGAGCGGCGGCGGCCTGGCGATCTTCGGCCCGCTGTTTACGAAGGCGACGGTGGTTCTGGTCGAACAGTTCGACCCGGGCCTGATCCTGGAGTTGATCGAGAGCGAGCGGGTGACCTTCCTTCCCGGCGTGCCGACCATGCTGATCAAAATCCTGGAGCATCCCGACTTCGAGCGCCGCGACCTCTCGTCGCTGACCAGCGTGTGCTCGGGCGGCACCTCCGTGCCACCCGAGTTGGTGCGCCGCATCGAGGACTCGCTGGGGGTCAGCTTTTCGATCTCCTACGGTCAGACCGAAGCTTCGCCGGGAGTGACGCAGAACCATCCGGACGACAGCGTCGAAGACAAGGCGGCGACGGCCGGGCCGCCGCTGCCTCAGACCGAGGTCAAGATCGTCGATTGCGACAGCGGCAACGTCCTTCCTGTCGGCGAGGCGGGCGAGATCTGCACCCGCGGCTACCTGGTCATGCACGGCTACTTCGAGATGCCGGAGGCGACGGCGGCCGCGATCGACGACCAGGGGTGGTTGCACACCGGCGACATCGGATCGATGGACGAGCGCGGCTACTGCAGAATTCGCGGGCGGCTGAAGGAGATGATCATCCGCGGCGGCGAGAACATCTACCCCAAGGAGATCGAGGATGTGCTCCTCGAACGCCCCGACATCGCCGAGGCGGCAGTGATCGGCGTTCCCGATCCGAAGTGGGGCGAGCAGGTGGCGGCGGTGATTCGACTGGCCGGGGACGAGCGCCCCAGTGAGGAAGCTCTCTTCGACTACGTGAGGGAACGCCTGGCGCCCTACAAGACGCCGAGGTTGTGGCGTTTCATCGACGAGTTTCCGCTCAACGCCTCGGGCAAGATCCTCAAGACGGATCTGGCCGCGACCCTGTCCCTGTAGCGGCCAGCGCGGCCTCGGCCGGTCCCACGTGAGCGCGCGCCCGCCACAGGAACGCGACCGAGACCACCCAGAACAGCATGCTGAGCATCATCGCGTAACGCAGCGAGTCGGCCGGCGATTGGCCGGCCGCGACCAGGACGTCGCTGATCTTGCCGACCGCGAACGGTCCGAGCGCGAAACCGATGAGAGTGTTGAGCAGGAGATAGACCGCCGACGCCGTCGAGCGCATTCTCGGCGGCACGAGTTCGTTGGCTGCGGCTGCTCCGGGACCGATCCACAGAGAGACGAAGGCGACGGTCAGGAGAAAGTAGATGAAGGCCGCCGTGAGGCTGGCGGCGGTGAGCATGAGAATCATCGCCGGCACGGACAGGACGACAGTAGCCAGACCGAGAATGACCCGGCCGTTCGGTGTCCTCTGCTTGAGGCGATCGGACACCAGGCCTCCGGCAGTGACGCCGATCCAGCCGCCGACCGCGACGCCGATACCCATCAACGTCCCCACCCGGGTCGGACTGGCGTCGAAGCTGCGGATCAAGAGCGGCGCTGTCCAGAACGCGAGTCCGTTGGTGACGAAGGACAGGCTGGCGAAGCCCACACTGCTGTACATGAAGGCGCGGCTGCCGAGAATGCAGCCGAACGTGGTGGGATCGCGATAGGCCAGCCCCTGACCCCAGGAGAAGGCGGCGTAGATGCCGATGGCCAAGGCGATCCACTGGGCCGGCTCGCCCACCGAGGCGACCATCGCCCATGCCACCAAGGCCAGCGCGGCGGCGCAGCCGGCGTGGATCAGCAGCCCCTTCCGGCCACACCCGGATCGCCACAAACTGAGGACCGTGAAGGGCGGTATGACTGCCCCGAACTCCTTGAGCGGCGCCGGACGACCCACGGTTTCGACCGCAACTCCCTCCTGCTGGCCCTTGGCGGGCTCTCGCAGGGTCCACACCCAGAGGGCCATGACCAGCCCCGGGATACCGACCGCGAGGAAGGCGGCTTGCCAGGCGGCGAGCCCCAGCGGCGCCGATCCGTCGGGGTACCTGCCGCTCCAGAAATCGACGATCCAGCCGCCGAGGGCGAAGCCGGTGGCGGCGCCGAGATAGATACCGCCGGAGTAGAGAGCCAGGGCCGTGGCTCGCAATCTCTGGGGAAAGTAGTCGACGATCAACGAGTACGCCGACGGACTGAGGCTGGCTTCTCCGACGCCGACTCCGACGCGGTAGGCGCCCAGCATCGCGAAGCTCCGGGCAGTGCCTGTAAGGGCCGTCATCAGGCTCCAGAAGAAGAGCCCGATGGCAATCAGGTTCTTGCGGATCCAGGCATCGCCCAGACGACCGAAGGGGATGCCGAAGACGGCGTAGAACACCGCGAAGGCGGTGCCGTAGAGAAAGCCGATCTGGGCGTCCGTGAGACCCAGATCGCTCTTCACGTCCTCGGCGAGAATCGAGAGGATGTTGCGATCGACGTAGTTGAAGAGATAGCAGAGGACGAGAACGGCGAGGACGTACCAGGAGTAACCGCTGAACGCCCGCCTCTCGCGAGAAGTCGAAGGCTGCGGCTCGGCGCTGTTCCCGCTCTCGTGCATGGCGGCGTTAGCGCGCGTCTTCTGCTGTCGATGGCATGAAGAGAACCAGGGGCCGGGCGACGAAGACGAGGCGATCCTCCCCGGCCAGCCGCACACGTACTTCCCGCGCCAGCAGAGTCCCGCGCTCCTTCCCCTGCACATCGGCTAACCGGACGCTGGCTTGCAAGTGGGCGCCGGCCGGCACCGGGGCGAGGAAACGAACCCGGTCGATGCCGTAGTTCGTCGAATTGCCGAACCCGGTGACCTTGAAGTCGGCGCCGTCCGCGAGGTTGGGGAACAGACTCAGCGTGAGCATGCCGTGGGCGATCGGTTGGCCGAAGGGGCTTTCGCGGCGAGACCGCTCGACATCGACGTGGATCCAGTTGCGGTCGCCCGAGAGTTCGGCGAACGCGTCGATCGTGGCCTGTTTCACTTCCAGGGGCTCGCTCCAGGGGCCGAACTCCTCGCTGATCTCGGCGCGGAGGGCGTCGACGTCGTCGAAGCGGATCGTCCTCATGGGCGGGCGCCGGCGGCGTCCGGGCCGGGTTCCCGGGCGCCTACCCAGAACGGGCTCGACCAGGCCTGACCGCCGTCGAGCTGGGTGACGCGTACATAGTAGTAGTCGCCGGGCCCTGCCGGTCCCATGTCCAGGTACTCGAACTCACGGTCGAGCGGGGCCTCCGGCTCGACGACCTGCAGGGTCACGCGGTCGATGTGCTCGCCGAACGGAACTTCACGTTCGAGTCGGTTGTCCCGGAGGCCGGCGAGCCGGAGCTCGATGTTGGCGCCGGGGATCTCCATCGCCGGCCGCTCGTGGCCCTGGCCGATGCCGTACTCGCGGCTCGGCTCGAGCTCGATCTCGAGCGTGGTCGATGCGGTGGCGCCGGCGAGTCCCAGCAGAACAGTGTCGCTGCGGCCGCGGGTGCGAATGTCGAAGCGAAGCAGGTCGGCGCCTTCGGTCTCGATCCAGTCGAGTACCCGGTTGTCGAGGCCTACCGGGTCCACGTCCAGAACCCGCGCTCCGCGCACCCGCAGCGTGCCGCGCCAGACGCGGAAGGGGCGTGGGTTGTCGACCGCGTCCAGTGTGAAGACCTCGGAGGAGGACTCGAAGCCGAGTTGCAGCCAGGACCGGTCGCGGAGAGGCGCCGACAGGTAGCTGCGACTGAAGGCGATCTCGCCGTTCTTCACCACTTCGATGCGGTCGATGGGGGAGGTGCCGGATACCCGGGCGGTTATCCGGCGCTGCTCGGCCCGCGGTTGACGGACCCCCATCGGATAGCCGTTCAGCTCGGCGTCGAGCAGGATGCGCTGACCGGAGACGGCGTACACGGAGCGCTCGCGCAGGGCGTCGAAGATGGCGTCGGCGGTCTTTTCGCCGGCGCGCACGGCGGCCAGCCCCGGAACTCCGATCAGCGAGGCCTGGAAGTGACCTTGGGGAGCGCCGGGCTTGGCGCGATGGTCGTCCGAGGCCCCCAGGAAGCCGACCTCGAAGCCGTTGCGCAGGAACATGTTGCCGAACCACTCGAAGGTGCCGTGCTCGCTGTAGATCTCGGCAAGACGCTCGAGTTCGCCGTCGCTCTGCGTCCAGTCTCCCGCGGAGTGCGCGTGCGGGATGACGAGGACGTCGTCGGGGTCGTTGGCGGCGCGAAGCCCCTCCCACAGGAGCGGCAGGCGATGCGCTTCCTGGACCGGCACCCGCTCGCGGTCGGGGCTGCGGAAGAGCACGTTGTGATGGCCGCCGCGTTTGCGGGTCGGGGTCCATTCGTAGCCCAGGAAGGCGATCGCCCGGCCCTCCTCCGTGGTGCGGCGGCTGTACTCCTGCAACTGTTGCCACTCGTAGTCGTCGAGCCAGAAGTCATGCTCCGAGAGGGTCAGGAAGTCGAGACGCGCGTCCTCGACGCCGTAGCGGAAGTACCCCGCAGGCGATCCCTGGCCCTCGGCGAAGCCGGTGTGGCCGTGGGTTTCTCCCCACAGGATCCTGCGCTCGGGCTCGGCTTCGACCCAGACCGGGTTGCTTGTGGCCTCGAGCGCGCCGTCGCTTGAACGCGCGACGAAGCGGTAGGTTCCCGGCTCTTCGATCAAGAGCCCGTCGGCGATGGCGACGGCGCTCGCGGATTCCGCGACGGTAGCCACCACTTCGCCGTTCAGGAGGATCTCGTACCCCGGCAGTGGTCCGCTGGCACGGTTCAGGCCGGCGTCTTCGCTGCGAACCGTGAGGTCGAAGGTCTCCCCGGCCGCGACCACCGACGGCGCCAGCACTCTCACGCCCGCCACAGCGCCCCCGATCACCGTCAGGTTCGGCCACTTGGGAGTCAGCCAGTTGCCGTTGCCCTGAAGATCGATGTAGAGCGGCAGCAGCAGGGCGTCGGTCTCGAAGGCCTGGACTCCGATTCCGGCCGAGCCGCCGGATCGATCGCCGTAGGTGACGGTGATGGTGTCTCCCGGCTGCAACGCCGCCCCCGCAAGGCGAAATGCCGGCGTCGGTTTGGGGAAGCGCTGCGAACCGTGCGGCCCGACCAGGGGGACCGTGACTGCTTCGAGCCGAGCTTCGGGTTTTGAGGTTCGGGCAGTGAGGTAGTTGGGACCTGCCGGATCCTGGTTCTGGAAGTCGTTCGTGTCCGCCAGCCACTGGCGTCCGGCAAGGACGCCGCCGCCGACTTGCATCGGCATGTTGCCGACTTCGTAGACGAGTTCGACGGTCGCCTTCGTGCCCGCGGTCAGCGGTTCGTCGGGCACGACGCGGAGGCTGCCCAGAGCGCCCGGATCCTCGTCCTTGATCTGCAGTTCCTCGAGATAGCGATCGATGTAGGGGACGTAGTCCTCGACGGTGTTCAACTCGACATCGGCGACCAGGCGTACGTCCGGGGGCGAGCCGTCGGCCTCAGCCCAGCGCATGATCGCGGTATCGAGGGCGAAGTTCACGGGCAGAGGACCTCCGGTCAGGGCGTACGCGTTGGCCCAATCCCAGAGGAGGTCGACCCGCTCGTAGACGTTCGCCGGGCTGGTCGGCGCCGTCGCGCGATCGATCTTGAATCGTTCCACCCGCGCGCGAAGCTCCGGCGCCAGGTAGTCGCCGTCGACAGACGGGACGGGGTTACAGCCCAGCAACAGGACGGCGACCAACCCGGCCTGCAAGGGGGCCGAGATCCGTAAGCTTCGGCGTTGGTTCATGAGTGGGCATAGTCTAGGAGACTGCATCGGAAAAGGGGGATAGGAGATGTTCCGATCGACGCGACGCGAGTTCCTCACGGGTTCACTGGCGACCGGAGTTCTGTCCGCGGCCTACGGGTGTCGCCCGTCGGACCCGGCGACGCAGGCGCCTTCGCGGCCCAACATCCTGTTCCTGTTCCCCGACCAGCATCGTTGGGACTGGATGCCCGGGAACCCGGCTGTCCCCGTGCCGATGCCTCATCTCGAGGCCCTGGCGGCACGGGGGCTGACGTTGGAGCGGGCCTACTGTGCGGCGCCGGTCTGCGGTCCGTCGCGCGCCTGTCTGGCGTTCGGACGCGAGTACGACGATTGCGGTGTGCGGACGAACAGACAGAGCCTGCCCCTGGACCGGACGACGTTCTACCGCCGGCTCCGCGACGGCGGCTACCACGTGCTCGGCTGCGGCAAGCTGGACCTGGCTTCGGGCGCGCTATTCGAGGTCATCGAGCAGACCGGGCAGATCGATCGAGCCGGGGCGCCGCCTGGGCTGGGCCTCGACGGGCGTCGCTTCGCGGAACAGTGGGGCTTCAGCGACGCGATCAACAACGCCGGCAAGGGCGCCGGCGCCTTGATCTACAGCACACAGCCGTTGGGCGCCAAGGACCCGTACTATGCCTATCTCGACGCGCTCGACCCGGGTCAGGGGCTGATCTGCGCCGAGGACATGCTCGAGCGGCGGACCCCGGAGACGGTGGAGCAGTGGGGGAAGACCCGCATCTCACCGCTCGCCGACGCCGACTACTGCGACAACTGGATCGGTCGCAACGGCATGTCGCTGCTCGACGCCGTTCCGGCCGGCGAGCCGTGGTTCATGGCTGTCAACTTCGCCGGCCCCCACCCGCCGATGGACATCACCGCGCGCATGGAGCGCCTCTACAGGGGGCCGGATCGCGTAATCGAGGAGTTCCCGCAGCCGCACGGTTACGACGGCCCGTGGGACGCGGGCCATCACATCCGGATTCGCCAGAACTACGCCGCGATGATCGAGAACATCGACCGCTGGGTCGGCCTGTTCGTCGAGCGTCTCGAGGAGCGTGGCGAACTGGAGAACACGATCGTCGTCTACTCGAGCGACCACGGCGAGATGCTGGGCGACCGCTCGCGCTGGGGCAAGCAGTTGCCCTTCGAGGCTTCGGCGGCGGTACCGCTGGTGATCGCCGGACCCGGGGTGGCGCCGGGGCGGCGCACCGGCGCCACGGTCAGCCTGATCGATCTCTCGGCCACGTTTCTCGACCTCGGCGGCGTCGGCGTTCCCGACGACATGGACGGTATTTCGCTGCGTGGGCTGCTTGCCGGGGAGACGGACCGGCATCGAGAGTACGTGCTGTCAGGCCTCTACGACTGGAGGATGGTCTACGACGGCCGCTACAAGCTGATTGTGGGCTTCGAGGGCGCGAACCGGCGCCTCTACGATCTCCAGGAAGATCCCCGGGAAGAGGTCGATCTGAGCGCCGATCAGCCACGCCGTTGCGGCGAGCTGGAGGTCATGATGCGCCAGGGCAGCTACCGGGTCGGCTAGGGGTCAGCGCAGCGCGTGCGCTGCGCTGCTCACAAGGAGCCGGCCTTCGGCCGGCGCGCTTTCCTGGCCGCCTCCGGCGGCAGCGGGCCAGAAGGCCCGCGCACCCAGAGAAACGCCATCGGTGTGGGCAGGATGCCGTGCTGCAGTTCCGATGCCCGCGACGACGGGGTGCGGGCTGCAGTACCGAGTTGCCTCGACACGACGGAGGCGCTCTGGGTGCGCGGGCCTTCTGGCCCGCTTCCGACAGAGACACGCCGCCGCGAAGCGGCGACCATAGCCAAGCGCTGCGGATCGCCCCGAGGCAAAGGAGCCGGCCTTCCGCCGGCGCGGCTTCTGGCCGCCTTCGGCGGCAGCGGGCCAGAAGGCGCGCGCACCCAGAGAAACGCCATCGGTGTGGGCGGGATGCCGTGCTGCAGTTCCGATGCCCGCGACGACGGGGTGTGGGCTGCAGTACCGAGCTGCCTCGACACGACGGAGGCGCTCTGGGTGCGCGGGCCTTCTGGCCCGCTTCCGACAGAGACACGCCGCCGCGAAGCGGCGACCATAGCCACAAGCTGGCCGGGAATCGTTGCCCAATCAGCGTTTGAACTTCGAACCGCGTTGTCATAGGCTCTGCCGATTCCGCGTCACAAACCAGTTCGGAGGCGAGTCATGAAGGATCGTACGTTGCACCCGTTGCCTTGGATCTTCGCGATCGCTCTCTGTTGCCCCTTGTCGTTGTGGGCGGATGGTGTTCAGACCGGCACCGTGGACGGCATCGTTCGCGACGACGCGGGCGCCGGAGTTCCCGGCGCTACCGTAACCCTCGGCGGTGACCGCGGTGACATGACCGCGATCACCGACGCCGAAGGCGGTTTCAGATTCCTCCTGGTTGCTCCGGGCTCCTACCGGCTCAGCGCGGACCTCGAGGGCATGGGAACCGCGGAGGCGGCCGTACAGGTCGAATCCGGCGGCCGCCGGACGCTCGACATGACTCTGATTTCGGCGACTGAAGAGACGATCACGGTGGTCTCGGATGCGGTGACCATCGACAGGTACGCCGTCGGTTCGCAGGCCACTCTCGAGGCCGAGGTGGCCGAGCAGTTGAGCTTCAAGGGTCGCAACTACCAGTCGTCGATGGAGGCCCTGCCGGGGGTGGTGCACGACGCCGTTTCACGTTTCCAGGGCGACATCAAGTTCGCCGTCAACGGTGGCCAGGAAGTCGAGATGTCCGGGTTCGTCGACGGCGTCGACATCAGCTTCATGCGCTTCGGCGGCAGCCCGCGAGCGTTCGTACCCTCGAGTTCGCTCGAAGAGGTCCGGTTGGAGGACGCCGGCTTCGGCGTCGAGTATGGCCGCGTGGTCGGCGGGGTCACGAACGCGGTGATCAAGTCCGGGACGAACGACTTTCACGGTCAAGCCCTGTGGATCCCGCAGAGCCAGAAGTGGAAGGCGACCTCGGACGTATCGCCTGGGCATCCGCGCTCGAGTACCATCGAGAACAGCTACGAGACCAACCTCGGCGGCTATCTGAAGCGCGACAAGGCCTGGTTCTTCGCCGCCCACTCGCAGCAGAACACGAACGCTCTCGACATTCTCGCCGACCGCAGCTTCCAGGACGTAAGCCTCAAGGCCAAGGTGGCGACTCTCAAGCTCAGCTTCCAGCCCAACCCGCGCAACTACCTCACGTTGACCGGCGTGGACAGCCCGGTCGACAAGAACCACGCCAACGTCTCGACCGGCGACCAGTTCGCCGTCTGCCAGTGCGACCTTCCGGGAGAGTTCTTCTCCGGCACGTGGACCGCGACTCTCGGTTCGTCGTCCTTCCTCGAGCTCAAGGTCGCATCGCAGGAAAACTCGGTCAAACGGGGCGTGATCGCGTCGCGAACTCTCACCCCGGGCGCCGATTCTCACACGCCCCTGGGCAACAACTTCTCCTACGAGGATCGGGGCTCGCGCATTCGTTACAACACGATCGGCCAGACTGCCGGGGGCGGCTACGTCACGATCCCGCGAGACCAGGCGAACGCGTCGGTCAGCATGTTCCGCGGTGACCACCAATTCAAGTTCGGCGCCGACTACCAGGACATCGCGATCGAGGGCCTGAACGTGATCGACCATCGCTTCTACGGCATCGGGTATGACCCGAACCTGCCGGGGGGATTCGCTCGACCGCAGTACCTCAACGTCTACGATCCACCGTCCCCGACCACCAACACCGACGAGATCCTCTCCGTCTACGCCGACGATCGCGTGGCGGCCACCGACCAGTGGAACATCTACTACGGCCTGCGGATGGACAGCCAGAAGCAGAACAACGATGTCGGCACGAAGATCAACGACTGGACCAAGGTGGCGCCGCGGTTCGCTGCCAACTACGACATCAGGCGCGACGGCTCGCTGGTGTTCAAGCTGAATGCGGGACGCTACTACCAGACCCTCCAGGGCGACATGGTCGCGCGGGAGTTCAGCACCCTGCCCAACGGCCGCAACCTCTTCAACCAGTACAACTGGAACCCGGCGACCCTGCGCTACGACCGTTTCGCGCGGCGGGGAACTCCGGCCAATCCCAACGCGGTGCAGCCGGTGAACCCGTACTACAAGGACGAGTTCACGGTCGGAATCGCGGCCCAGTTCGGCGACATCTGGCTCTTCGAGGCTACGGGCATCGTCTGGGAACTGAACGACCTCTACATGGCAACCCATCAGTACAACGACGCGGGGCGGGTCTTTCGCGAAGTGCGGAATCGGCCGGACGCGTTCCGCGAGTACGAAGGCCTGCGCCTGACGCTCCGCCGCGCCATGCGCAACGACTGGACGATGCAGGCGAACTACACCTGGTCGAACGGCAACGGCAACAACTTCGGTCGCAACGACAACCCGGTTCTCTTCGACGACGACCTCGGAGAAGGGCTAGGCGGGATCGAGCTCGGCACGGGCGCTACCGACGCGACCGTCGTCGGTCGCGCAGGCCACGGGTTCCTCGATCGCACCCACAACCTGAACGTCGTGGCTCTGCGGAACTTCGTCATGGGGCGCCACAACATTTCGGTCGGCGGCTACTACGGTTTCCGCAGCGGCGAGCGCTGGGGGCGGCGCCAAGCGACCCGCCTGGTCCACCCGGTCACCGGCGCCAGGATCAACACCTCCTCCTACCGGGAGCCGCGAGACACCAACCAGCTCGAGGACACCCACACCCTCAACCTGACCGGTATATGGGACTTTCCGCTCGGCGGCCGGATCAACGGCAGAGTCGGCGTCGAACTCGTGAACATCACGAACGAGCAGGAGATCATCGGCATCAACCGCGGCAACGGGCGCCAGCTCCCCGGCGCCGCGGCCCTGCAGTCGCCTCGCGAGATCCGGCTCCACGCCGGCATCCGCTTCTGAGTCGGGGCTGCCGTTCGTTCAGGCTTAGGCCCAGGGCGGCGCGCCGTAGGGATCCCTGCACAGGCGCCTCGCCACCACCATGCGATGGACTTCGTCGGGCCCGTCGTAGATGCGGGCGTAGCGAGCCTCCCGGTACATGTGCTCGAGCGGCGTGTCGCCAGTAACGCCGAGGGCGCCGTGTACCTGGATCGCTCGATCGATCACGTTGTGAAGCATGCGCGCGCCCCAGAACTTGATCAAGGAGATCTCCACGCGCGCTTCGCCTCCCTGATCGAGAGTCTGGGCCGCTTGCAGGGTCATCAGCCTGGCCGCCTGGATCTCCGCCGCCGACTCCGCGATGAAGCGCTGGATCTCTCCCTTCTCGGAGAGCAGCGAACCGTGGGCGTAGCGGCTCGAAGCCCGCTCGCACATGAGTTCGAAGGCCCTCTGGGCCTGTCCCAGCCATCTCATGCAGTGGAAGATCCGTCCGGGTCCCAAACGCTTCTGGGCGATCAGGAACCCCTCGCCCCTGTTACCGAGGAGATTGGCCCTGGGCACTCTCACGTTGTCGAGCCGGACCTCGCAGTGACCGCTGTGCCGGTTCCCCATGGTCGGAATGACGCGCACGATGTTGTAGCCGGGCGTGTCGGTGGGAACGATGATCGAAGAGAACTTCGCGTAGCGGTCCGCCTCAGGTTCGGTGATGCAGAACATCGTGGTGAACGCTGCGATGTCGGCACTGGAGGTGAACCACTTGTGGCCGTTGATGACCCAGTCGTCGCCGTCGAGCACCGCCGTTGTGCGCATCAGGGTCGGATCCGACCCCGCGACCTCGGGCTCGGTCAGACCGACCGAGGGATAGATGTCGCCCGCCACCAGCGGCTTGAGAAAACGCTCTCGCTGCTCGTCGCTGGCGTAGAGATTGAGCATGATGGAGTCCTGCATCGAAACGCTGCCGACGCAGACCTGACCCCAATGAGACCGGCCGATGATCTCGTTCAGATAGACGAAGGGCATGAAGCCCAGACCGCCGCCGCCCAGTTCCCTTGGATGGCCGATGGCCCACAGGCCTTGACGCCTGGCCTCTTCTTTCAGGCGCGTGTAGGTCGGTCCGGTCGGGTCGTACTCCGCCGCCAGCTCGGCCTCCGCGGGAATCACATAGTCGTTGATGAAGGTGCGAAAGATATCGCGGCGCTCGCGCACTTCATCGGTTAGACCGTACATGGGGAGGGTCTCCTTCATTCCGACATTCCGACTCTTACCGTGAGTCGATGATGGGTTCTCGCGGCGGGCTGCTATCGTAGCCGAACCGATCAGGAAAGCCGCTGCCGCGGAGGAACAGATGCCGGAACCGGGCCTTGCCGATCTCATCGGTCTGGAGACTGCGCCGAGGTCGGTTGACTATGGCTGGAAGGACGTTGTTCTCTACGCCCTTGGCGTGGGAGTACCCGTTGAAGACCTCGAGTATCTCTATGAGGGCGCCTCGGGCGGTCTCCAGGTGTTGCCTGGTTACTGCGTGATTCCCGAGTACGAGGCGATGGTGGACCTGGAGGGGCGATTCGATCAGTCACGAATGCTGCACGGCGAGCAACTGATCCGGATGTTCCGACCGATCCCGCCCGAAGGGCCGCTGGTTGTGACCGGAAAAGTCGTCAACATCTTCGACAAGGGGAAGGCGGCGGTCATCCACTCCAGCGCCACCGGCTCCACAGCAAGCGGCGAGAAGGTCTTCGAGACGCTGAAAGTCGGCTTCTACCGGGGAGGCGGCGGATTCGGCGGCGACCCCGGGCCCAGGGCCGAGGTCCTGGATCCGCCTCCAGGCGTACGGCCCAATCTCGACATCACGTACAGGATCCCCAGGGGACAGGCTGCCCTGTACCGTCTGAGCGGCGACTACAACCCCCTGCACATCGACCCGGAGTTCGCCAGGACGGCCGGGTTCGAAAGACCGATCCTGCATGGTCTGTGCACGTACGGCTTCGCGGTGCGAGCGATCGTCGAGGGGCTGTGCGACGGCGAGGTGGGTCGCTTCCGCGAGTTCAAGGCCCGCTTCTCGGATGTCGTGTTTCCGGGCGAGGAACTCACCACCCGGGGTTGGAAGGAGAACGGTCGTACCCTGATCCAGGTTTCGACTCCCCGGGGAGTCGTCATCAGCAACGCCTACGCCGTCACCGACTGATGGCGGCGAGGCCTCCCAAGGCCAATCTCGCGGACATCGGGCGTCGGGCCGGTCCCCAGGTGTTCGCCTATGACCAACGGGATGTCGGCCTCTACGCCTTGAGCGTCGGCGCGGGCGCCAGGGATCTCGGCCTCTTCGGTCGGGATCGGAATGGAGGGATGCGCGTTCTGCCGACTTTCTGTCTGGTCGCCATGCACTCCCTGAGCCCGCACTTTGTGGACCTGGTGCGGAACTACCATCGGGTAGAGGCCGGCGAGAGCCTGCGCGTGCACCGTCCGCTGCCGGCGTCCGGCCAGTTGCACGTGTCGGCGGAGGTGACCGATATATGGGACAAGGGTTCGCTGGCGATCATGCAGACCCGGGTCGAGGGCCGCGCCGACGATGGGGACCTGGTTTTCGAGCTGATTGCCAGCTCCGCGCTGCTGGGATCGGGCGGATTCGGAGGCGATCCGGGGCCCGCGTCGGCGCCGAAGCGTCGACCGCCGGATCGTCCGCCGGATCTCCGCTGGTCGGCGCCGATTCCCGAAACCCAGGCGATTCTCTACCAACTCAACGGCGTCGACGATCCGATCCACGTCGAGGAGGAGTTCGCGCGCAGTCGTGGTTTCGAGCAGCCCGTCCTGCAGGGGCCAGCGACCCTCGGCTACGCGGCCGTTGCCCTCGTTCGCGAGTTCTGCGACGGCAACCCGGAGCGGTTGACGGAGATCGAGGCCCGGTTCTCCGCGCCGGTTGTGCCGGGCGACACGCTGACCGTCGAGGCATGGCGTGTCGATAGCGGGGAGGTGCTGTTCTCGGCCTCCACCGGGGAGGCGACAGTGCTTACTCAGGGCCGGGCGTCGATCGATGGCTGGGCCTGAAGATCCGGCGCGCCTGGAGGCCGAACTCGCCCGCGACGGCGTGCTCGTCCTCGACCGGCTCGACGAATGGGCGGTCAGCCGGGGCGCTCGCACCTTCCTCTACTACGGCGAAGAGGATCGCTCGATCTCGTTCGCGGAGATGGACCGTCTGTGTTCAGGCATCGCCGGCGGGCTGCGTCAACTCGGTGTCGGCGCCGGGGACCGGGTTGCTCTGCTCCTGACCAACCCTCTGGTGGGCGCGCTCTCGATGTTCTCCCTGTGGCGCGTCGGTGCCGTCTACTGTCCGATCAACTACAGCCTCACCGGCCGTCTGCTCGGGCATCAACTACGCGACCTGAACCCCCGCCTCGTGATCAGCGAGGAGAGCCTGCTGGCCCAGTTGGCGACCGCCGCCGAGGTTCTGGCTGAGCCGGATCTCGTCGTGCATCGACCAGCTCGGGACGACCACGACTTCGATCCGGCCGTGTCCGGCATCACGGCCGAAGGCTTCCGAACCGTCAGCGGTTTCGCTGAGTTGCTGGCGGCGGGCGGCGACGGATCACGCGCGCCGCAGCAGCCGGCCGACCTGGCGAACATCCTCTACACGTCGGGTACCACGGGACCGAGCAAGGGAGTGCTGCAGTCCCATCGCTGGATGAACCAGTTCAGCTACAGCCCCCGCTGCCTGATCGACTGCGACGACGTGGTCTACAACGATCTGCCGCTCTACCACGCCGCGGGCGCGATCAGCAATGTCGTGCGCGCCGCCTGGGTGGGGTGCGAGGTGGCGATCTGGGACCGCTTCAGCGCCCGCGACTACTGGCGGCGGATCGCCCGCCGGGGCGCCACGACGGCGATCCTGATCGACGTCATGATCTCCAGACTGGTGGCGGCCCCGGAGAAACCCGACGATGCGTGGAACACGCTGCACTGCGTCAACCTGACGCCGCTGCCCGAGAGGCACCACGAGTTGGCTCTTCGCTTCGGCTTGGACATCTGCGCGACCGCCTACGGCCAGACGGAGACGGGACTCGGCGCTCTCGGCCTGATCGATCAGTTCCCCAACGGCGGCGGAACGCCCCCGGATCTCTATCGCGGACGCGCCAAGGAGGAGATGCTCGAGTTCGCGCGCCGTTCGGGATACCCGATCTTCCGGGGCGACCGGGAGATCCGCAAGGGGCTGATGGGAGCGCCTTCGATCTTCGTCGAGGCCGCGATCCTCGGCCCCAATGACGACGTGCTGCCGCCAGAGCACTATGGTCAACTCGCGTTCCGGCCGCGGCTGCGCGACCTCTTCACTTCGGGCTATTGGGGCCGGCCGGAAGCCACGGCTGCACTCCTCGCCAACGGCTGGCTCCATACCGGTGACGCAGCGATCATGGACGGCGACGGGCTGCTCTACTTCGCCGACCGCATGGGGAGTTTCATTCGCTGCAAGGGCGAGAACATCTCATCGCACGAGATCGAGGAACTGGTTGCCGAGCATCCGGACATAAGCCTCTGCGCGGCGGTCGGGGTGCCGGCCCGGGAGGGCGATGAGGAGGAGGTCGCGGTCTTCGCGGTGACCCGACCGGGCGCCGATGTCAGCGCGGAGGAACTCGGAGATTGGCTGCACGGGCGCGTGCCTCGCCACATGCGCCCCGGCCATGTCCGTTTGCTCGACGACCTGCCAAGAACGCCCACCAACAAGGTCGAGAAGTATCGCCTGCGCGACTCGCTCCTGGTCGAGCTCCAAAAGGCGTCGGGCGGACCGGGGCGATGAAGGGCGCCAAGCCAGGGATCTGCCTGCTGTCTCTCGCGGTTCTGCTCGCGGCCTGCGGGAGCGGGGATGGAGCGCCGTCGCCGGCTGATCCCCAGCCGCCGCCCAACATCGTGCTCATCCTCGCCGACGATCTCGGCTATGGCGATGTCTGTGCCTACGGTTGCGAGAACGGGCGCACGCCCCATCTGGACGCGCTGGCGGCCGCGGGCATCCGTTTCACCGACGGCTACGTCAGCGCTCCACTGTGCAGCCCGACCCGAGCCGGTCTGCTCACCGGTCGCTATCAGCAGCGTTTCGGCCACGAGTTCGGCGCCGGCGCCATGCAACGCGTCGAGGACGCGGGGCTCGGCACGCCGACTTCCGAGGTCATGCTGCCGGAGCTGCTCAAGAGCGCCGGCTACGCCACGGGCATGGTGGGGAAGTGGCACCTCGGTTCGCAGCCGCAGTTCCAGCCACAGCATCGCGGCTTCGACGAGTTCTTCGGCTTTCTGCACGGTGGCAACCTCTACATGGACCCCGCGGATCAACCGGGAGTCCGCACCGTCGCCTCAGGGTCGATCGCCGGTGGCCGCCGACCCCACGAGTTCCGGCATCGACCCGAGATCAACCCCATTCAACGCGGCAGCGAGGTGGTCCAGGAGACCGAATACCTGACCGACGCCTTCACCCGGGAGGCGGTCGACTTCATCGACCGCCGCCAGGGTGAGCCCTTCTTTCTGTACGTCGCGTACAACGCGCCGCACACGCCTCTGCAGGTGACGGAGGAGTACTACGACCGCTTCCCCGACATCGGCGACGAGCGCAGGCGCGTCTTCGCGGCCATGGTCAGCGCCCTCGATGACGGCGTCGGCGCGATCATGGCCAAGCTGCGCTCGACAGGGGTGGCGGAGCGCACGCTGGTGCTCTTCCTGTCGGACAACGGCTGCGCCACCTATGTGGAGGCCTGCTCCAACGATCCGCTTCTGGGCGGCAAGCTGCTGCACTTCGAGGGCGGCGTACGAGTGCCGTTCCTGGCGTCGTGGCCTGGCCGGATCGATGCCGGACGAGTCGAGTCGACGCCGGTGAGCTCTCTCGACATCCTGCCCACGGTGCTCGGACTTGCGGGTACGTCGCTGCCGACCGGCGTGACGCTCGATGGCGTCGATCTGACAGCCCTGCTGACAGCCGCCGAGCCGCCTCCGGCAAGGCCGCTCTTCTGGCGCAACGCCGAGAACTTCGCGGTGCGAAGTGGTCCCTGGAAACTGGTGAGTGTCAACGAGCGCCACCTCTACCTGTTCGATCTCCGCGCCTCACCGGGCGAGGTCGAGGATCTTTCTCGCCGCGAACCGGCGCGCGTCGAAGCCCTCCTGGAGCTCTACCGAGGCTGGGAGGCAGAAATGAACGAACCCTTGTGGACCCCGGTGAACAGGGGGCCGATCGACATCCTGCTCCCCTGGCTGGGGGTGAAGGAGACCTTCGATGCGACCGTCTGAACACGAGTGAGCGTGGGAGTACTACGCGAGATCACCACCGGGTTGGACTTTCCCGAGGGGCCGATGGCGATGGACGACGGCAGCGTCATCGTGGTCGAGATCGCCGGCGGCAACCTCACCAGGGTCAGGACGGACGGCCGCCACCAGGTCCTGGCCCGTTGCGGCGGCGGGCCGAACGGCGCCGCCTTCGGGCCCGACGGCCGGGTCTACGTCTGCAACAACGGCGGCTTCGACTACCGGCGCCTGGACGTCGGGCCGCTGCCGGTGGCCGGTTTTCCCGGCGGCCCGTTGCACGTCCCCGGGCGCCAGCATCCGGACTACATCGGCGGCCGCATCCAGCGCGTCGATATCCACACCGGCAACGTCGAGGATCTCTACACCGAGTGCGACGGCCGGCCGCTGCGGGCGCCGAACGACATCGTCTTCGACGACTGCGGTGGATTCTGGTTCAGCGACCACGGCCAGACCCGGGAGCGGGACCGGGATCGCACCGGCGTCCTCTATGCCAGGGCGGATGGCGCCTTCATCGAGGAGGTCCTGTTTCCCCTCGACGGGCCCAACGGCATCGGGCTGTCTCCCGACGGCGCGACGCTGTACGTGGCCGAGACCTATCCGACGCGTCTGTGGAGTTGGCCGATCCCGTCGCCCGGCGCCGTCATCCAGGACACGACGATCCTGCCCATCAGCGGTCGCCTGGTCGTCGATCCGCCCGGCCTCCATCTCTGGGACTCCCTGGCGGTGGAGGCGGGCGGCAACATCTGCATCGGCACCCTGATCACCGGCGGCATCACCGTCGTCTCGCCGCAGGGAGGGATCGTCGAAATTGTGCCCGCTTCCGACCCTCTGACGACGAACATCTGCTTCGGCGGCGCCGATCTGCGAACCGCCTACATCACGCTGTCGGGAACCGGTTCGCTGGTCGCCTGCGACTGGCCGCGGCCGGGGTTACGGCTGAACCATCAACAGTGAACGGGTCCTGACCAACGCGGGTTTGGCTGCCGCCGGCGCTAGCGCCCCGTGAACACCGGTTCGCGCCTCTCGGCGAAGGAGCGCACGCCCTCCTCGCCGTCCTCGCTGGCCTCGCAGACGCTCTGGGCGAAGGCTTCGTAGGCGGTCAGGCTCTCCATGCTGTCGCCCTCGAAAGTGCGATAGGCGATCTTCTTCATGAACTCGATGGCGAGGGAAGGACCGGCGGCGATGTTCGCGGCGATCTTCCGGCAGGTCGGCATCAGCTCTTCATGGGGAACAACCCGGTTCGCCAGACCGAGTTCGACAGCCTGCTGCGCATCGATGATCTCGCCCGAGTACATGAACTCGAGGGCCGGCCCCAGCCCCATGATCTTGACCAGCATGTAGACGCCGCCGTTGTCGGGGACCCGGCCGCGCTTGACGAAGAGGGCGCCGAACTTCGCGCGTTCCGAGGCGATCCGGAAATCCGCCATGAGCCCGGCAGAGAAGGCGCCGCCCAGCATGTGTCCGTTCACCGCGGCGATGATCGGCTTGCGACAGCGCCAGAGGGCGAACTGCAGACGCCCGCCGAGAGACAGCGGCAGCAGTCGGGTGCCGCGGGGGAACTCGGGGCCGTAGGGCGCCACGCCCGCGAGCTTGGGATCGGAGAAGTCGCGCCCCGACGACCAGCCTCTGCCGGCGCCGGTCCAGATGGCGCACTTGATGTCGTCGTCGCGCTCGATCTCCTCGAAGGCGGCGATCAACGAATCCATCATGTCCATCGACTGGGCGTTGAGCTTCTCCGGCCGATTCATGGTGAGAGTGACCACTCCACCGTCGCGCTCCCAGGTGACATCCTTGAGATCCATTGCCGCTCCTTTCTCGCCGCTCCGCGGCGCAGCCTCCTAGTCGAATTCCACCCAGATCGGCGAACTCCAGGCCATCTGACCGTCTTCCTGAATCAAGCGAACATAGTAGTAGTTCAGTCCCGGCTCGGGCGACAGATCCGCATAGCGCAGGTCGATCTCGGCGCCGGTGGGAGCGCTCCGGTAGATCGAGGTTCCGTTGCGCAGGATCTCGACGGTCGAGAAGGGTCTGGTGCCTACCGCGACGATCCTCATCTCCGGCAGTTCGTCCGTGCCGCTCAACTCAGCGCCCATGAAGTGCTCACCCATCCAGAACTCGAGCACGATGTTGTCGGTGGCGCCGTACGTCCGTCGCTGGCGCATCGCCTCGAGGACGGCATGGCGCGAGCGCTCCGGCACGAAGACCATGGCGTAGGAGATATGGGTCGACAGGTGGTCCGAACTGGCGATGACGCCGAGGCGGTAGCCCTTCTCCCAGGCATTGGACACGAAGCCCTCGTCGTGTGGCCGCGTGAGCTCCGACTGCGCCTGCGCCGCGCGGTCGGTCAACGGCGCGCCCGGGGCTTCGTAGCTGTGACGATCGCCCTGGTAGATCTCGACCAGGGGTTCGATTTCGGGATCGTTGTCGCGCCAGTCGGTGCCCATCGTCGTAGCGCTGGTGTGGGGGATGGTGATGCCGCCGGTGCGCCGCACCTCTTCGTAGAGCATCTTCGTGTCGTCGTCCTGAACGATTCCGGCGCCGTTGTGGTAGCGGATGTTCGGATACTCGACGTAGCCCGTCTTCTGGAAGAAGGGCACCGGCATGTGGCCCCGCTCGGCGTGGAGGATGTTGCGGTGCCCCATGGGGAAGTTGATCGAGCGTTCGTAGCCGAAGAGCGCTATGTAACTCTGCGGAGCGTGGAAGAGATCGGCCAGTTTCTCCTCCAGCCACCACCAGTACTCGAGCTCACCGCCGTACTGGTGGTCGCTGATGAGCCCGAAGTCCATCGCCGCGGCGTCGATCATGTAGCGGTAGAAGTCGAGCACGGAGCCGTCCGGAACGCCGCGCAGGTCGAGTGACATCTCGGTGTGGCGATGGGTGTCGCCGCGCAGGATCCGCAGGTCCTCGCCGTCGACTCGAGTCCTCCAGCCGCGGATGCGCTCGATGTCCTCGGCCTCGCGCTCGTGGCCGGCGGCGCGCTGCGGGAAGGGCGGTGGCCGCGGGGCCTCAGTCCTCAGCCCGGGCGCGGTCGCCGGCGCCCACCTCGCCGCGTAGACGTTCTCGACCACGGTCTCTTCGGGCAACGTGAGAATCGCCGAGAAGGTGGGGAAGTTGTCGCGCGGCCAGCCGAGCCACAGGCCGCCGTCCGCCGAGGGCGTCGCCGAGGCCGACATCGACAGGCGGCCGATGCTCCACGGCACGGCGGCGGGAGCGCTCCAACCGTTCGCGTCCATCGTGGTGACGTAGAGCCTCCAGTACTGGGCGTAGGCGCCGGAGCTCTCCATCGCTCGCACCAGAAGACTGACCCGGCCCCGATCGTCGACGGCCAGCTCCGGGCCGCTGAGAGAAGGGTTCGGCGTCTTCGTGTAGTGCAGGCGCCGGCGAGCCGGGAAGAGCGTCCGGAGTTCGGGAGCGGCGGCGGTGACCTCGTCGCCATCGAGAACGCGGACCGCCACCGTGCGCTCGCGGTTGAGCATCGAGCCCGGCTGACGCTCCTGGTCGATCAGAAGTCCCTGGTCCTTGCCCCAGCCGGCCTCGCCGACCTCGTAAGCGATCCAGACCCGGTCGGCGCCATCGACGGCGACGCTGGGCCTGGCTTCGAAGAACGGCGTCGCCGCGATCGTCTGCACCGGTCCCAGGCGGTCGCGCTGGAGGCGGCGGAGGAAGACGTCGTAGTCGCCGCGGTCGTAGCTGTCCCAGGCGATCCACACAGCTCCGCTCGAATCGAGAGCCAGAGCCGGGGTCCAGTCGTTGCGCGGGCTGTCGGAAATCCGTCGCTCCCGTGACCACGAAGTACCGTCGTAGCTCATGTAGAGGATGTCGGCCTGCCCCTCGCGGGTCCCCTGCCAGACCAGATGCAGCGAGCCATCCCGGGCGCGCGCCAGGCGGTGATTGAAGTCGCTTCCAGGGGCCGAAGTCAGACGCTCCAGGCGGCCCCAGTGCTCGCCGTCGAACCAGCGTCCGTAGAGGTCGAAGTTGGGCTCGTCTTCGAACAACCGCTCCGGCTGCGCCCACACGACCCACAGCCGTTTGTGGCTGTCCAGGGCCAGGCTGGGACGCCAGACGTCGCCGGTGACGCCGGGAACCGGATTCCATGGTCCCCACACACCGGTGGCCGGATCGCGGCGGGCCAGGTGAAGCCGGTCGCGCCGTCCGGAGTAGCTGGTCCACACCATCCAGACGTCGTTGCGGTCGTCCGGATCGGAGAGGATGAACGGGTAGTCGTCGTTGCGAAAGTCGCCGGACAGACGGATCGGATCGTGGAACCTGGCGTCGACTGGTGGCTCGGGGTCGGTCTGCCGGGGATGGAGCAGAGGCCCGACCCAGGAGGGCAGAGATGGATCGACGTGGTTGAGTTCGTGCCATGCAGGTGCATCGCTGCGCACTCTGCCCGGCGCCATGGGGTGGGCTGCCGACCCCGGGTTCCGCCCCGGCGCGTCGAAGTACCTGTCTTCCGGGCTCTGTTCGGAGCGCAGAGGCGGAAACACCCGTGGTTCGGGCGCCGGAGCGTTGCCGGAAGAGAGCAGCGGGCGTGTCGTTTCCTGAACTTGCGCCGGGCTCCAGACCAGGACTGTCGCCACCACGATCGCCGAGATGCACCCGGACCAGCGAAGGCGCTTCTTCATGGATGGCCCTCCTCCTGCTGCTGCGCGCCGGCTCGTGTGCCGCCGCCGGCTCTCTATCTCTACCATGGCCCAGTGTAGGTGAGAATGGGCCGGGCGATCGTCGATCAGCACGGAGGTCCATGGAGTTGAACGCAGCCAATCTGGCCCTGGAGAACATCGAGCAGTTCGGCGAATACTCGATCCTCCATTGGCGGGACGAGACCATCTCGAACGTCGAACTGGACGCGCGGGCGCGCAGGCTGGCGAGGGTGCTGCGGGATCGCGGTGTCCTGGCCGGTGATCGCGTTGCCGTGGTGATGCCCAACGGCCCCGAGGTCTTCGAGGCATTCCAGGCGGTGTGGAAGATCGGCGCCGTCATCCTCCCGATCAGGCCTCAGCTCACGGTCCCTGAGATTGAGCACATGCTGAGGGACTCCAGGGCCCGGGCAGTGATCACCGCCGGCGAACTCGTGCCGCTGATCCGCCGGGCCTGCCCCGAGCTGCAGTTGCTCTTCGCCGCCGGCGGCCCGGCTGGGGACGAGGCGATCGACCTGTCTCTGGAGATGGCCGGCGCCGAGCCCCTGGTGGAGATAACCGACCGGGCAGGGGACGATCTGGCGCTGCTGCTCTACACCTCCGGCACCACCGGCACGCCGAAGGGCGTGATGCTGACGCACGAGAGCGTCGTCTCCATTCCGCACCCCAGGATGGTCGACCTGCCGCCCTTCATGCCGACCCTGCACGTGCTCCCCCTGTCGCATTCGTTCGGAGTTCTGATGATGAATCTCGGCTTCATCAAGGGCATGCAGGCGGGCCTTCTTGTGCACTGGGATACTCGCGGCGTCTTCGAGGCAATTCAGGACCTGCGGGTGGTTCGTTTCTCCATGGTCCCCACGATGCTGACCTACATGCTGGAGTTCCCGGAACGGGACCGCTACGACACGTCGAGCCTGGAGGGCGTGTGGACCGGCGGCGCCCCCCTTCCGGATCAGGTGCGCCGCGAGTTCGAGCAGGTTTTTTCGTGCCGTGTGCGGGACGGCTACGGCATGACCGAGTCGGGAGGGGCAGGCGCCGCCTACTACGATCAGGACCCGTTTCGGCCCGGCTCCGTCGGCCGCGCGCAGCCCACCATGTCGGTTCGCGTGGTCGACGACAGCGGCGCCGACGTGCCCGCCGGCGTCCGCGGCGAGATCGTGATTGCCGGGCCGACGCTGATGGCGGGCTACTGGCGCAACCCGGTGGCCACCGAAGAGACGCTGGTCGACGGCTGGCTCTACTCGGGCGATATCGGCTATCTCGACGAGGACGGCTACCTCTACCTCACCGACCGCAAGAAGGACCTGATCATCAAGGGCGGCGAGAACATCTCGCCGCGCGAGATCGAGGAAGCGCTCTACAAGCACGAAGCCGTCGGCGAAGCGGTGGTGTTCGGCGTGCCGGACTCCCGGTTCGGCGAGAACATCTGGGCTGCCGTGGCGCTCAGCGGCGACGTCCAGGCGAGCGAACAGGACCTCCTGCGGCACGTGGCGAGCTACGTCACCCGCTTCAAGGTTCCGGCGCGAGTCTTCGTGCTCGACGAGATTCCGAAGAACGCTACCGGCAAGCTGCAGAAGCGGGCCGTGCGGGACCTTCTGCTGGGGAAAGACGGAGCAGCCTAAGAGCGTGCGCGGCAGAACGATCTGGCCTGGGAACGCGGGCATCCTGCCCGCATCCGGCGCGAAGCGCCGGCCTCCGGTCGTTCTACCGCGCAATCTCCTAGGAGCTGCGATCTCGCATTCCGTCCAGCAGTGTCTGGGTGCTTTGCTGGATCAGTTCGTTGACGTCGACGCTCGGGTCGATCTGTCTCTCGATCAGGAGAGAAGCCAGCCCATGCACCGCGCTCCATGCCACGTAGGCCTGTGCCCGCGGGTCCCCTCGCTCGATCTCGCCTTGTTGCTGGTGCACCCGGATCACCTGGACGAGGTTCTCGAGTAGGGCGCCGGCGGCTTCTCGCAACTCGGGTTGATCCTGTCGCGCAAGGGCCTCCTTGCCGTACATCAAGCGGTAGTGGGCGGGATGCTCCAGGGCGAAGCGCACGTACTCCTCGCCCATGCGCCGGAGCCGCTCGACGCTCGACTGCGGGGGGACGCCGGTGTCGCCGGCCCCAAGGCGGCGGTTGAGACGCTTGAATCCCTCCACCGCGACCGCGACCAGGAGCGCCGTCTTGTCCGGGAAGTGCCGGTAAGGCGCGGCGCGCGATACACCGAGCCGACCGCCGATCGCCCGCATGGTCACGCTCGCGGCGCCACCCTCGGAGATCATCGCGGCGGCTGCTTCGATCAGAGCCGTGCGGAGATCTCCGTGGTGGTAGGCGCCTGGTTTGCCGTCCATCCCTGGATTATCGCTTGACTTCGACAGTGACGAGAGCGTCACGTTCCGGCGCGGCGCGGGTTCGAGCGGGAGACGAAGGTGTTGACATCGTCAACAAGGGTGTGTATGTTGACGCAGTCAACTTCGGGCTGGAGGGAAGAACGCCATGAGAAAGCGACTGACGAGCAGCGGCACGAGGCACTATCGGCGAGGCCGATTCGCGATGCTCACACTCAAGCTGTGCCTCTACGGATGCGTCGGGCCTGCCGCCACGCTCCCCGGCGCCGAGCAGGCGGCGCCGTTCACCTTCGAGCGGTACGAGGTGGTCACCGGCGCCGGCGAGCGCCAGACCATCTTGACGGGACTTCTTCTCGGTGGCGCAAGCGCGGAGCTTGCCGTGGTGCACATCGACGACGGCGACGAACGCCGCCTGCGAATCTACGAGTTCGGCGACGGCGCCTGGGCGCCAGGACTCGACGCAACACTCGGTCCCGAAGTGCTGTTCGTTGACGTCGCCAACATCGGCGGCCGCGACCGGCTCGTCACCTACGACCCCGGTCGCCTGAACTGGTTCGATCCCGAATCGGCGACGGAGCGCGCGCTGGTCGCCGTCACGGCCAGCTTCAACCCGCCTCGCGCAGGCGAGATCCCCCATGTGGACGTCACTCGGGACGTGAACGGCGATGGCCGCGACGACCTGGTCGTGCCGGGCGTCGGTGGCTTCCGGGTGTTCATCCAGACGGGCGCCGGCGAGTTCGCGGATCCAGTGAAGATCGGCCGGTCCACTGAGATGAGCAGGATCTACGGCGCCGATGGATACCGATACACCCCTTGGGAGGAAAGCCGTGTCCACGAGATGGACTACGACCGGGATGGTCTTGGCGACCTGGTGTTCTGGAACGAGGACCACTTCGAGGTTCATCACCAGGACGAAGATGGGCTGTTTGCCCCGGTGGCCGAGACCTTCACGACCGACGTCGCATTCGACTCTGACGAACTCTCCTCGCTCGCCACCGGAGACATGATCGGGAGGGTGCTGCACTCGATAGCCGACCTGAACGGCGACGGTGTCGCGGATCTCGTGGTTCTCTCGCTGGAGGGCGCGAGCATCTCACGCAAGCGTTCAACCTACGAGGTGCATCTTGGCGCGCCAGCACCCGATGGCGGCACTCTGTTCGCACGGGGCGTCGACTTCGCCTTTCAGTCGGCCGGCAGGATCCAGCTCGGGATGGACCGGCACGACTTCGATGGCGACGGCCACGTCGACCTGATGTTCACGACGATAGAGGTCGGTTACCTCAAGAGCAGCGTCTGGAAGAGAATCAAGGGGTTCATGGGCGATGACATCTGGTTGGATCTCGAGTTCCATTCCATGGCAGGGGGCCTCTATCCCGAAGAACCCAACGCCACCCGCAGAATACAACTGGACGGCCACCCCAGCATCAGGGAGCCGGGTTGGGTGCCGCTGGACATAGTGCTCCGAGGGGCGACGCACCAGGAACGGAGGACACAGAAGCGTCACCTGCGCGCGTTCAACACGACCTTGCTCATCGGGGATGTGACCGGAGACGGCCGCTCAGACCTGCTTATCGAGGAGACGCACAGGCAACTGCTCGTGTTTGTCGGTGTGCCGGGACCGGACCTGTTCGCCCGGCAGCCTCAAAGGGTGGCGGTCGCCATCCCCAACGACGAGGAGTACACGTGGCTGACCGACCTGAACCGGGACGGCAAGCAGGACGTCCTCATGCACCACCCGTCCACGACGGAGCCCCATCGGGTGACGGTGCTGATGTCCCGCTAGGCGCTTGCGCGGTAGAACGATCTGCCCTGGGAACGCGGGCATCTTGCCCGCATCCGGCGCGAAGCGCCGGTCTCCGGTCGTTCTGCCGCCGCGCCGCTGCGGTTACAGCCGGAACAACCGAGTGACCTTCACGATGAGGGCGCGGTTGTTGAGCCCCGGAAAGCCCTGCGTCAGCGTGTCGCGCTGCTCGTTGTACACGACGAACAGCTCGCTGCCGGGTTGGTACTCCCAGCGCAGACGGACATTCGTCGCGAACCCGCGACTCTCGGAGTCGTACTGGAACAGCGCGCTCACGAACATGCGCGGCGTCATCGTGTAGACCGCGCGCAGGTCGATGAGCTCCACGTTGAATTCGCCCTCCGGCAACTCCACGCGGTTGAACGAGATGTTGGGTTCGAGCAGGAAGCGCGAGTTCAGATTCACGCGCCCCCAGCCCCAGCCGACCGTCGTCTTGCGGCCGCTGTAGAAGTCGCCGTACTCGAGGAAGAACTGGCCCGATAGCCGCCGCTGCTGGCCCAGTTGCAATTCGGCTTGCACGTAGTCGAAGTCGTAGCCGCCGACGCCAAGCGTGATGTCCGAGGCGATGGGGAACGGATGCGGGAGAAACTCGAAGGTCCGCACGTACTTCAGTTCGAGTTCATCCCCGCTGTGGAACTCGATGCCGAACTCCCCCTCGGCCTCCCGCGTCTCGACCAGGCCGGCGCCGTTCTCGATGTAGGCCATCGACCCGGTCCAGGAGTACTTGCGCACCAGCTTGCTGTCGGCTGGTCGAGGGCTGAACCGAAACTCGCCGAAGGAACGGCGCATGTCGTGGCGGCGGACGAATCCGATGCCGGGGTTGAAGTGGCCGCCAACCCGCAAGCGCTCCAGTTGGACGCCGTAGCGGTCGCCGTTGTAGTCCATCTGCAGCCGATAGCTGGCGTCATCTCCCGTGAGCCCGGGTGTCCTCGTTTCGGCCCAGTAGGTGTTGAACGTGAGGTGGTCGAAGAAGGCGAACGTCCCGTCGACGCCGTAGGCTTCGTTTTGTCCGGCGCCGGTCTGGTCGATCGAGCGTCGCGTGTAGATGACGCCGATGCTGCTCCGGCGCAGGATGTCCCGCTTGAGTCGCGCCACGCCGAAGTTCGTCGCCATTGTGCCGGATAACGGTTCGTCGTCCGACTGGATGTTCAGCAGGCCAAGCGTGTAGCGGCCCGTCCGTCCGGTCAGCCGGGCGCCGGCCTCGATGGGCACCGCGCGTCCCTCGTGCAGGCCGATGCGCCGGCTGTAGAACAGGGCCGGCGTCTCGTAGGACCCCCCGAATCCGCCGCCCCCGGCCCCGCCGAAGCCGAAGGTTCCCTGGTTCTCGAGGAAGAAGTCGCGCTTCTCGGGGAAGAAGAGGCTGAAGCGCGTCAGGTCGACCTGCTGCTGGTCGGCTTCGACCTGGGCGAAGTCGGTGTTGTAGGTGAAGTCCGCCGTGAGGTTCTGGCTGAGCCCGTACTTGATGTCGATGCCGATGTCGGCGTCCACCTCGTTCGAGATCTCCGGGTTGACGAGGCGGTCGCTCACCATGTCGGCGACCAGGTAGGGCTTGAGCTCGAGGTTTCTCGAGGGCGGTGGGGCTTCCAGGCCGACCAGAGTTGCCGCCAGCGACACCTGCATGATGCCCATCTCGCCCAACGCTTCCGGGATGCGGGTCAGTGTCGAGTTCTCGTTCTTCCACTGCGTGTAGCGCTGCACGTTGAAGCCCCAGATCTGTGCCCGGCCGGGGCGATAGCGGAGCGACTTGAACGGGAACGCGACTTCGGCCGTCCAGCCTCCCTCGAACCGGCCTACCGCGACATCCCAGAGCGGATTCCAGTCAATGTTGAACTGGCGCTCGTCGGTGACCTGGCCGTCGATGCGGCCACCCGAGGGGTAGATGGTGAAGATGGCCGCGTTGCGACCGTCATGGAACGTGTCGAAGACGAGATCGACATAGTCGTCCTGGGTGAATACGTCGCGCCGCATGTCGTTGGCTGCGATCTGCTCGGGGTCCTGCCAGCAGCGAAGCGACGCATAGACGTTGTCGTCGTCGAACGTGACCCAGACCTCCGTCTTGTCGGTGGCCAGTGCGCCCGGCTCCGGTTCGATCTGCAGGAAGTCCGAAACCGGCGGCACGGTCGTGTACAGGAGCTCGTCGAGTTGGCCGTCGATCCGGAGTGGCGAAGCAAGGCGCACGGCTCGCACCGTGGCCCGGCCCGAGTCGTCCCGAGTCACCACAGCCGGCGGCTCGGGTGGCGGTGGACCGTCGAAGGCCGAGGGGAGAACCAGCGGCTCGTCCGACGGCGCCGGCGTGCCGGGCGAAGCGGGCGGCGAGGGGGCCTGAGCCTCTTGGCGTGCCTCAGAGGCTTGAGCCAGAAAGAGGCCGCCGATGAGCAGGCAGCCTGCTGCGCGGTGCAATCTCCTTAGTCGATCGCTAGTCGATCGCGAAGCAGTAGTAGTAGCCGTTGCCGCCCGTGCCCTGGAGGTTGGACTGCGAGCAGCCGCGGCTGCCGTGGGCCGAGTTCCACGACGACGGGACGGGGCCGCCGCCGGTGCGGTCGTGGTGGCCGACCTGGGCGCTGCCCTCGTCGTTGCTCGTCCAGTTGGTGCAGGTGTGGTCGGCGCCGTCGGTGAAGCGGGCGCCGTCGAGCTTCGACCCGGTGAGGATGTCGTGCTCGTTGGGAGTGTCCCCGCGGCCCTTGACCATCTCGCCCTTCTCGGTGAGTTGCGTCTCCTTGGTCAGCCCGACATTCGAGTAGTGGAGTGCGTCGAGGTTGGGGGCCACTTCGGCGCCCTTGGCGTTGAGCCACGGGCCCGCACCGATGCGATCCCGGGCGTTCACGCCGTCTTCGCCGTCGGTGCTGAGGTAGGCGTGCCAGGTCTTGCCCGAACTCCCGGCCGCCTCGGCGAGCGCCGTGCAGTGCTTGTCGGCGCCCTCCAGGCCGGCCAGGTTGGCGCCGTCGCCGGGTCCGGCGCTGGTGATGAAGAAGCTCATCTCGCCGTCCTGGCCCGCAAGCGGCGCTGTGAGGATCAGCAAGGCGACCGCGGTGAACAGAAAGCGCTTTCTTGGCGTCATGGCGGACCTCCGTTGTTCTCTGGTTGCGTCAAGCGGTCGAGTATAGGCCGCAGACCCCTAACCGATCCGGTTCTCGCCCGCGTTCTCGTCCTGGTGCAGGGTCACCGGCCAGCCGGGGAACTGGTCGTCGTCGCTGTCTCCGCCGGCGGCAGACAGGAACCGGAACGCCTCGATCCCGTAGGTCTTTGCCTCCGAGTCGATCGTCACCACGCCGAAGCCGCTGCTCTTCTGGTGAGCGAGCTGGTAGGGATTGCTCTCGGCGCCGACCTCGGGGTTGCCGACCGCGTAGACGTAAACCCGGTTGCCCAGGCCGTCGCGGAACTCGCCGGTGTCGGCCAGCCCGTGCCGCGGTCGGTTCCGGTGGGGAACACCGACCGCGTCGGGCCGCCACCAGCGCGGATAGCCGGCGCTGATCGCCGGCGTGCAGAAAGCCCAGCACCCGTCGCGTTGCCGGTCGGCGCCGTACTGGACGAGCGAAGGCAGGTGCTGATCGCCGCACACGTGCAGGCACTTCGCCTGGCGGAGAATGCGGACGAGGCGGTTGCGCGGCGTCTGGGGCCAGCCGCCGCAGTCGAGATCGGCGGCCAGAAAGTCGTCGTAGGCGCCGTGGTGGGTGGCCACGCCCGCAAACACGGTCTGACTGAGCAGCACCTTCATCGAGTGGCCGCGCCAGTCGCCGGCCCACTGCTCCAGGAACTCCTCCTGCCGCTCGCCGAGCAGGACGAGCCCGGGCTGGTCGAGCGTCGACATATCCAGTCCAGTGTCCAGGACGTGGTCCGCGCGACCGGAACCCGTGTCCACGCGCTCGGGGCTGCTCTTGAACTGCCGGTCGCCGAGGATGGCGAAGCCGACGCCACCGTAGACCATGTCGCCGTAGTAGACGCTGATGTCCTGCTCCACCGGCGCCGGATCGAAGGGGTCCGGATGGTGCGATGCGTTCGTGCGATGGACCACGTTGACCATCCGCGCAGGCTCCCGGTACCCGCCCAGAGAAGAGGTGCCCCGGCCGGTCTCCATCGCCTTGCCGCTCTCGCCCCAGATGTTGCCCTGGAACACGTCGTGGTCGTCCGGGATGCAGAGCGTCGGCCGGTCGCGCATCGCCTCGCGGAACGCCCAGCCGAACTGGTAGTACTTGCGCAGGTAGTTCAGGATCGCGGGCGCCGCGGGTTCGCGGATCAGGCCGTAGCCGCCGTGGTTTTCGTAGAGCTGGTCGCCGGAGAAGAAGAGCAGATCGGGATCCAGCTCCAGGACGTGGTCGGCGACCGGGGCATAGGGAAACGAGTAGTCGTTCTGGCAGGTGAGCGCCCCGAGCCGCAGCGGCCGTCCGGCGGGGTTCGCCCTTATCGAGCCCCGCCACTCCGAAGCGGTCTCACCGCCATCCGTGTGCTGTTCCCGGTAGACGAGCCGGAACGGAGTTGCCACCCGTTCGTTCCACCGGGATAGCCGGAACGTCGCGGTCCAGGCGTCCGGGTCGAGCTCGGCGAAGCCGTGGGATCGCCATTCCCCCGCGTGCTGCGTGAACAGTTCGACGCGCCGGTCGTCGCCCTCTCCCAACGGCGGCATGAGCGCCGTCAGCTTCACGACGAACCCTTCGTCACCGCGCGAGTCGCTCATCGAGTACATCGACCACAGGATCGGCCCGAAGCGGTGCTCCTCTTCCACGGCGAAGGCATCCCCGTCCGCCGTCCATTCGCTGAAGCGGTAGCGGGCCCCTTGGCCCTTCGGGATCTCCCCGTCGAAGTTGCTGACGATGGCGACGTTGCCTTCGATGTCGGCCGGCGGCAGGGTGTGCATGACCGTGCCCAGCTCGACCCCGGCGGCCGTCCGCGCCGTCAGGCTGAGAGCTGTCTCTTCACCCTCCGTCCGACCCTCCAGAAGCAGTACGACCTCGTTCGCAGCGATGGACTCGTCATCGCTGATCTCCGCACTTGAGCCCCCCAGCACCAGCCGCCCGCCCACCAGCCCGGCGTCGATCCCAACGCCGCGCGCAAAGCAGTTGCTGCGATGGTCGTCGATCAGATTGCGGACACCGATCCGGAACCCCGCGCCTCCGTCGCGTTCCCCGGCCTCCACCCGCCGGCAACGGACCGACATCCGGAACCGCCCCTGCTCGCCCGTCAACCGATGCGTGATCAGGTGGACGTTCCGATCGCCACCGCCCGTCTGCACCTCGGCCGCACCGTCCACAACCCGCCAGTCCTCCATCGGATTGGCCCAGAGCGACTCGCCGAGCCAGACGCGGTCATGGGTCCGGTGCCAGCGGTCGACCCGGGTACCGGAGAAGGGGCTGCCGTCCTGCCGCGCCGCTTCAGCGCGGCCGATTCGCTTCGGCAGGGACACGACCGCTGCCAGCAGTCCAAGCAAGCCACGTCGGCTCAGACGGTGCTTCATCCGGTACTCGTAGCGCTCCCATGTCGTCGTGATCGCATCCGGCGGAGTATCGCACTGGTCTAGAGTCTCCGGGGAAGCGAGGTTCCGGTCTGAGCCGACTCCCAAGGGCTTTAGGTGCCGTCTGGCGCTAGAGAGGACTAGCCACCAAGATGTGGTTGACAACGGGACTCAAGCGTGGTTCACTTTCTCCTGCGGCCACCGTTGAAAGGCGGTTCGTCGTGTGTAGCCATCCGCCCGACAGCCACTAGCACTACCATGGGCGGACGGTTTCTAATGGGGGGCTCCCGACGGAGCCCCCTTTACTGTGCGCCGAGGAGTGTGCGCCGAGGAGTGGTTGATGGACTACGTTGCGGTCTTCGTGGACGCCGGCTATCTGTTCGCGCAAGGCTCAAGGCTTCTGGCTGGCAAGAAGCTGCAGCGTGGTGAAGTGCGACTCAACGCTGATGGGGTTGTAGAGGCGCTGACCACCATCGCCACGAGGGCATCGCGGCAGCTTCGGCTCCTCAGGATCTACTGGTACGACGGCACCGCCGGGGGGCCATCACACCAGCATCGCACCTTAGGCCGACGAGCGTTGGGAGTGGGGAGAAGACGACCTACGTCCCTTCCTGACTTGTACGCCGCGGCCTCAGCCGGAAGCCGCCAAAGCGATCGCGTCACTCACGCCCCAAGACGTACACCGAGAGCTCGCGCAGGTCGTGCGTGACGAGGCAGAAGATGTTCCGATGGCGGAACGGCAAGCACTGATCCGCCAGATTCGAGCGACTGGTCTGCGGCCCAAGGCGATCGACGGCCGGCTCTTGGCGAGGTCGAGAACCGCGATCGGCGGCGACGAGTTGGACGAAGAGCAGAGGAAACACGTTCGAACCACCTTCCTGAAGTTCCTGGTTGAGCTCGACGAGTCTGGCTAACCGACGCCCCTAGTGGTCCCCGGGGAGCCGCGGGAGGTGGATACGGCCTGGACCGGGGTCGGACCCGTCGGTGCATCGGCGGCAGTGCAGGGACGGATCCACACGGTCAGCCGGGCCCTTCGACGCTGATACAAGAGCGACAGCGTCTCCGCGGCGTTCGGCCCTAACGGACCGGATCGACGACCACAGCGACGCAGTGGGCGATCGGCGACGGGTCAGCACCATTAGGAACGCCCGCCAGGCACAGCCGGGGGCCAGCGGTTCAAGGGGGGCGCAGGGTCCCTTTGGCGAGTGGAAGAAGGTGAGCGCCAGCTTCCGGTTCTCCGATCCGGCGTCAACAGACACACGTTGTCCACCACCGTCTGGTACTCGTAGTAGCTCTTGTCGCCGAACTCACCGTGACCCAGGAACGCGCGCACCGTCGCGTGCTGGTTGGCCAACTCCTGAAGCCGGTCGAAGTCGCAGCCCAGACCCTGCTTCAGCACCCCCAACACCAGAATCCGCCACAACTCCATGCCCCGACGACCAACCTTCCGGTCGGTCCCCGGCAACACTTGTTCGTCCAGGAGTGCGAACAGCCGACCACGCAACTCCTCGTCGCACCAGAGGTGCTGAAGACCCTTCAACACCGCCGGAATGTCGTCCCGAGACTTGGGACCGATCCAGATCTCACCGATCGGCACCTGGCTTCCCGCTACAGAATCCTCGCAAGGACCTGCAAACTCAATGGCTTGCTGGGCTTTCTGGCGGACACGAGCTAAGGGTCTAGAGCCGATATAGAAGGGCCGGGTCGGGAGCATGATCAAGGGCGGTTATGTCCCTGGGAGCAAGCGGCGGCGTTGTCCTGGCTACCCGTGGGCATCACGATTCGCGCTCCGCCGGAATCGTCGCCGTGTAATGCACCTCGATGCTGGCGGGGTTCATCCTGCGATTGAACCATTCGATGGTAAGCGCATCCCGAACGCGCATTCTCCTCAGTTGTTCCATGGCGTTGAATACCTGAACTTCTTTCGTTTCCAGGGCTGGGAATGCATGTCCGCTCCAGCCCTCGCCCACTACTGCCTCTACAACTTTCTCCTTCGGGCCTGGTCTGTGAACAGGCATTGACCACAGACTGCCGACTTGAACCTGCTCCGCCCCTCCGAACGAGTCGCTGAACTTCCCAGTAGAGAGCCGCCTTGCGCCGACGAAATCGTGCCTCTCCGTACAAACTTCCCACGTCTCTTCGCCTGCCTCTGTCATGTAGTGCAGCATGACAATGTGACCACCGTTCTCCCCTGCGACTATCTCCAGCCAGTGGCACCGGCATGAAAACACCGGAAAACCATAGATCTGCCCACCACGCCGGTTGTTGCACTCGCAGTGCATCGGCTGGAGGTTCCAGACCTTGTTGCAGTCCGCTGGTTCGATTCCCGGCTCGCGGTCTTTGAAGAACGACTTCGTGAAGATGTGGTCTACGGTAGCCTCCCCGTAGTTCCTGATTCTCTCGCCGCACTCACCGAGATGCACCCCGCAGCGCCAGTCATCTCTACGGAGCAGGGTCCGCTTTAGTCTCTTCGTGGCCTTCATGTTCGGAGCGTATCTCCGGGCCTCGGCACGTTACAAACCGGTCGTACCGCGGGGGCTACGCAGGGGACACTCCCTAACCGTCATTCCGCGCAACTGCCTGGAGGAGTTACTGGCACTTTCCCGGAATCCGAGTGGGAAGAAGTGGGCGCAAACCCCGATCGTCCGACCAAGCGCGAACGTCCGCTGAGACCTCACCCCCCTCGGACCCGCCGCGGGCGGGTGACGCCGCCGCCGCCCCCCGCCGCCCTACCGCGCCAGCGGATCCGGCCGGATCTGGAACTTGACGAACTTGCCGCGGGTGCCCTTGCCGCCTTCGGTGTGCCAGATGTAGTTCGTGCCGTAGTTGGCCCAGAGGGCGCGGCCCTTCCAGCCCGCGTCGGGGTCGTCGATGCGGCCGTCGAGGCCGCGGGAGAAGAAGCCGAGCGGGTAGGGCACGCGCAGCGTCGTCCATTCGCCGGTCGAGGGATCGAGCGCGAGCAGGCTGTCGGAGTTGGACCCGGTGGCGATCGGGATGTTCTCGCCGAGGCCGGCGATGTCGTGCTGATCGACCCAGTTGTAGTAGTGGAAGTCCGCCGGCACGTCCGTGCCCCTCATCGTGGGGCCCTCGGTCCGGTACAGGGACCAGCCCTCGGGGCACTGGCTGCCGTCCGGGCTGTCCGGCTCGTCCCGGGGCTCGCACTTGCGGACGTCCAGGCTCGCCAGGTGGCTGCTGCCGGCGAGAGCCGTCCACACCACGCCGTCGCTGGCGATATCGATGCCACGCGGGTCGAAACCGGGCTCCGGGACGCGGAAGATCTGCGACCGGCAACTGGTCGGGGGATCCTCCCCGCGCATCAGACGGATGATGTAGCCGGGATAGGTCTGGGAGGTGCCCCACACCGTTCCGAACGGAAGCGCCCCGGCGGGGAGGGGGCGAACTCTACGCATTCGGCTCGTTCTGGGGAACGGCGGAATAGGGTGGCCAACAAGTGCTATGGTGCGGGTTTGTTAAGTCTGTCGCAGGGAGGCCACCCCTGCGCGAAGCCGTCACCACGGAGCTTTGTTCCTATGTACACCGATTCCTATGGAAGGTCTAATTTCTCTGGGCGGACCAAGCTAAAGGAAGTCGCCGAGTCGCTGAGGAAGGGTGACTCGCTTCCGACCGTGACCGTTCGGCAGCTGCTGGGGTGGTTTGGCCAACAGCGCCGAGGCTGGCGAGTCGTGGCAACTGTCAAGGGGGCGCTTCGCCGCGAAGGCCTTTCGACCGACCCGGACTTCGAAACCGCATACATCGATGGGCAGTTGAAGTTCTTGCTCTCTGATCCCAAAGGAGCCATTCCACGAGCCGGCGAGGACCAAGATGGGGAAGACGTTTCTGAGGGCAACGAGAACCAAGAAGATTCGCCCTCTGAAACACCCATCGAAGACCCTGTGCTACGGGTGCGGATGTTGCCGGCTGCGAATCGGCCAACGGTAACGGTGAACCGGGATGACCTGGTGGCCAGAGCTCTGTGTCTTATGGCGATGCACGACTATTCTCAACTGCCCGTTACACAGAATATGTACAAAGTGGACGGCATGATCAGTTGGCGCTCAATTCTCCTGGCTCGAATCAAGGGTGGTGAATCGGAACGTGTCGGGGAGTGCATGGAACCACACGAGGAAGTCAGGGAGGAAGACTCGCTCTTCACGGCGTTCCGCAAGATCGTTGAGCACGAGGCGGTGCTGGTTCGGGGAGGCGATGGTTCGATCGTGGGTATTGTCACGTCAACCGACTTGAGCACTATGTTTCGGGAACAGACCGAACCGTTCCTTCTCTTGAGCGAGATTGAGAATCAGCTTCGGCGGCTCATCAACGGGCACTTCTCGAGCGAGGAACTGGCGGCGGCGAAGGACCCGGAGGACGAAGAGCGGGAGGTAGATGGTGTGATTGACCTCACGTTCGGCGAGTGCACGCGTTGGTTGGAGAAGCCGGAGCATTGGCAGCGTCTTGGCGTCGGATTGGAGGGCAAGACCTTCGTCAGGAAGTTGGGCGAGGTTCGCAGAATCCGGAACGACGTAATGCACTTCCACCCGGATGGCCTGTCGGCCGAAGATCTGCAGCGACTGAAGGATGTGCGTCGCTTGCTCCAGAGAGTGCTCTAGAGGCGGCGGAGCCGGCTCGGGGCTACTGTGTCGGAAGCCAAGTGGAGCAGTGGTACATGCGGCGCGCTGTCGTGGAGCACGGCGGCGGTGGAGGTCGCGGGTCGAGGCCGCCCACGGATCCCTGCGGTAGGGCTCGGTAAGCAAGGCCGGTACGGTCTGTTGGCGCCGACCGTCAAGCAGCATGTCCGAGTTCCCGAAGCGGTTCCGCGATGGCTGCTACGAGCCAGAGCGACCAGGTCGGCGCCAGCATGAGAGACGTCGCCGTGACACTAGTCGCCTTGTGGGGCTACGATGGCAGTTCCGAGCGGTTGTAGAGACGAACGGGATCGACAATCACAGCGACCACGATGGCAAACAGGCAATCCGATAGCGCCGCCACGACAGGCTACGAGGCCGAACTGTGGGCGATGGCCGACGCGCTCCGCGGCTCGATGGATGCCGCCGAGTACAAGCACGTCGTGCTCGGCCTCATCTTCCTGAAGTACATCTCGGACGCCTTCGAGGAGCGCCACGCGGCGGTGTTGGCCGAGTGGGGGGAAGACGCCGCGGAGGACCGCGACGAGTACATCGCGGAGAACATTTTCTGGGTACCGCAGGAGGCTCGCTGGGCGCATCTGAAGGCTCAGGCGCGGCAACCGACGATCGGCCAGACCGTCGACCAGGCCATGGCCGCGATCGAGCGAGACAACCCGGCGCTGAAGGACGTGCTGCCCAAGGACTACGCGCGTCCCGCCCTGGACAAGCAACGCCTCGGCCAGCTCATCGACATGGTCGGTAACATCCGCGTCGGTGACGCTGAAGCCCGTTCCCGAGACGTGCTGGGCCGCGTCTACGAGTACTTCCTCTCGCGGTTCGCCAGCGCCGAGGGCAAGAGGGGCGGCGAATTCTACACGCCGCGCTGCGTCGTCAGCCTCCTCGTCGAGATGCTGGATCCCTACCGCGGGCGGGTCTACGATCCGTGTTGCGGATCCTCGGGCATGTTCGTGCAGTCGATCGAGTTCATTCGGGCGCACGCCAGCGGCAACGGCAACGGCGGCAAAGCGAGCGGCGACATCTCGATCTATGGCCAGGAGTCGAACTACACGACGTGGCGGCTCGCAAGGATGAACTTGGCCATACGCGGGATCGGGGGACAGATCGCTCAGGGCGACAGCTTCCACAGCGACCGCCATCCGGACCTGAAGGCTGACTTCATCCTCGCCAACCCACCGTTCAACGTGTCGGACTGGGGAGGCGAGAGGCTGGTCAAAGACAAGCGCTGGCGCTACGGGATCCCACCCAAGGGCAATGCGAACTTCGCCTGGGTGCAGCACATGGTTCACCACTTGGCGCCGAAGGGCGTTGCGGGGTTCGTGCTCGCCAACGGATCGATGTCGTCGAATCAGTCCGGCGAGGGAGAGATCCGGAAGAACCTGATCGAGGCCGAGTTGGTCGGCTGCATGGTGGCCCTGCCGGGCCAGCTCTTCTATTCGACACCGATTCCCGCCTGCCTGTGGTTTCTGGCGCGTGGGCGCAAGCGGCGCGGAGAGATCCTCTTCGTCGACGCAAGGAAGCTCGGCCGGATGGTGGACCGAACACACCGCGAACTGACCGAGGAGGACATTGCTCGGATCGCCGACACGTACCGGGTATGGCGGACGGGAGAAGAGGACGGCGGATACGCCGATGTTCCCGGCTTCTGTAACAGCGCCTCGCTGGACGAGGTGCGAAAGCACGGCCATGTACTTACGCCGGGCCGCTATGTTGGCGCTGAGCCTCAAGCGGATGACGGCGAGCCGTTCGAGGACAGGATGAAGCGGCTGGTCGCCGAGCTTCGCGAACAGCAGGCAGCAGGCTGCAAGCTCGACGCCGCGATCACCAAGAACCTGAAGGCGTTGGGGTTCGGGGGCAGGGGGCCGTGAGCAACGCCGACGAACGGCGCTGGCAGCAACGGCTCGACAACTTCGAGACAGCGCTCGCGCAGTTGACGAAGGCTTGCGACCGGGAAGAGTACGACGACCTGGAACGCGCCGGTCTGATCAAGACGTTCGAGTTCTGTTTCGAGCTGTCGTGGAAGGTGCTCAAGGACCTGCTCTTCTACGAGGGCCACGACGTGGCCGTGCCGCGAGCCGTGATCCGCAAGAGCTTCGAAGTCGACTACATCGACGAGGGCGACTGCGAGACCCTTCTCGACGCGTTGGACAAGCGGAACCTCTTGAGCCACACCTATTGGAGGGAGGTGGCGCTGGAGGCAGAGTCGCTGATCAAGGAGAACTACTATCCGGTCCTTCTCCGGCTCTACCGGGCTCTGGACGCGAAGCGAACGGCATGACGGACGGCCTCAAGGACGCGCATCGCCAAGCAATCATCGCCGAGATAGCGGCCAACGAGCGCGTGGAACGGGCCGTGTTGTTCGGGTCCAGAGCAACCGGCACCAACACCGTGACGTCAGACGTGGACATCGCGTTGTTCGGTAGCCGGCTCACGCTGACGGATCAGGCCCGCCTTGCCGCCGCCTTGGACGAGATTCCGATGGCACAGTTGGTCGATTTGGTGCTGTGCAACTCGATACGTGACCGGACGCTTCGGGAACATATTCGGAACCAAGGTGTCGAGTGGTTCGAGCGCCGGGCAGCCAAGCCCTCCAATCGAGGGACGCTGCCGTCAGCTTCTGCGGACAACGTTGTGCGGCCGTCTCTATGCCTTGACGACATTGCCCAAATCACAATGGGTCAGTCACCACGCGGCGAGACGGTCTCTTCAAGAGATGGAGTAGCTCTTCTGAATGGTCCCACCGAGTTCGGCGCGCACCATCCGCATCCGGTGCAGTTCACAACCGATCCCCGCAGGTTCGCGCAGCCCGGCGACCTCCTTTTCTGTGTCCGTGGTTCGACCACAGGTCGTATGAACTGGGCCGATCGACGATATGCCGTCGGCCGTGGAGTGGCGGCGATACGGCATCGTCGGGATTCTGGCCTTCAACCTCTCGTCCGGGCGGTGATCGAGTTTGAACTTCCCCAACTTCTGGCTCATGCGACCGGCTCGACCTTTCCCAATGTGTCTGGCCACCAGCTCGCGCAGATTCCCTGTCCGAACTTCGACCGGGACGAACAACAAGCCATCGCCCACATCCTTGGCAGGTTGGACGACAAGATCGAACTGGACCGCCGGATGAACGAAACGCTGGAGGCGATGGCGGGGGCGCTGTTCAAGTCCTGGTTCGTCGACTTCGATCCAGTGCGGGCCAAGATGGAAGGCCGGGACACGGGCCTGCCGCAGGACATCGCCGACCTGTTTCCCGACCGGTTTGTCGACTCCGAGATCGGCGAGATACCGGAGGGATGGGAGGTAATCCCGCTCGACGCAATCGCGCGGTTCCAGAACGGGCTTGCCCTTCAGAAGTTCCGCCCGGCGCCGAACGAAGAACGACTACCGGTGGTCAAGATCGCCCAACTGCGGGTTGGCGAGGCGAATAGCGGTGAGTGGGCGAGCACCGCCATCAAGCCAGAGTGCATCATCGAGGATGGTGATGTCCTGTTCTCTTGGTCAGGAAGCCTCGTGGTCAAGACGTGGTGCGGCGGGCAGGCCGCCTTGAACCAGCATCTCTTCAAGGTGACTTCAGAGAGGTATCCCAAGTGGTTCTACTTGCACAGCCTGTTGTCCCATCTTCCGGCATTCCGGCGGATTGCCCAGGACAAAGCGACAACGATGGGACACATCAGGCGGCACCATCTGACGGATGCCCTTTGCGTTGCATCTCCCGACGGCGTGATCGCGCGACTCTCCGACACGTTCTCATGCTTGCTGGAGGGGCAAGTTGCTAACGAATTGAGCAGTCGAACACATGTCGCTCTTCGTGACACGCTGCTCCCGAAGCTCATTTCCGGAGAGGTCCGCGTACCGGATGCCGAGAGGGCACTGGAAGCCGCCACATGACACGGGTATCCGCGACCTTCACCGAGTCGGAGGTCGAAGACGCCACGCTCGAATGGCTCGAACGCCTTGGGTGGCAGGTGGCCCACGGTCCCGACATTGCCCCGCACGCGGCGGATTCGGAGCGAACCGACTATGGCGTAGTCATTCTGGAATCTCGGCTGCGCGGCGTTTTGGATCGGCTGAATCCAGCCCTGCCGGCGGAAGCCCTGGAGGGCGCGTTCCGCAAGCTGACTCGGCCTGAAGGCTCCACGCTGGAAGCCCGCAACCGCGCGTCCCACCGCATGCTGGTGGAGGGCGTAACGGTCGAGTATCGGACCGCTGCGGGCGCCCTGCGCGGAGCGCAAGTCTCCGTCCTCGACTTCGATGAGCCCGCCAAGAACGACTGGCTGGCGGTCAACCAGTTCACCGTCGTAGACGGCGAGCACGAGCGGCGGCCGGACATCGTGCTGTTCGTCAACGGCCTTCCACTTGGCTTGATTGAGTTGAAGAACCCTGCCGACGAGAAGGCCACGGTGTGGACGGCCTGGAGCCAGATCCAGACCTACAGGGCCGAGCTCACGAGCCTGTTCGCCTTCAACGCGGTGCTCATCGCTTCGGACGGCGTCGATGCGCGTACGGGCACACTGACCTCAGGCCGGGAGTGGTTCAAGCCCTGGCGCACGATAGACGGCGAGACGCTCGCCGGCCAGCATCTGCCCCAGTTGCGGGTGATGCTCGAGGGGATGTGCGAGCGGGACCGGTTCCTGACCCTGGTCCGGGACTTCATCGTGTTCGAGGACGATGGCAGCGGAGACCTAGCCAAGAAGATGGCCGGGTATCACCAGTTCCACGCCGTCGGTACGGCGGTCGGCGAGACCCTGCGAGCGACCCGGTTGCAACGGCAGGGCCTCGAAGTGCGCGAATCGCGCGGTGTCTACGAATCCGGTCGGCAGGCGGGCGGTGAGCCTGGCGACCGGCGCATCGGCGTCGTCTGGCACACCCAGGGCTCCGGCAAGAGCCTCACCATGGCCTTCTACGCCGGACGCATCATCCGCGAGCCGGCGATGGAGAACCCGACGGTCGTCGTGCTGACGGATCGCAACGACCTCGATGATCAACTCTTCGGCACGTTCTCACGCTGCCAGGATCTCCTGCGGCAGCCGCCCGTCCAAGCCAGTAGCCGTGCCGACCTGCGCGCCAAGCTGGCCGTCGAGTCGGGCGGGGTCGTCTTCACCACGATCCAGAAGTTCTTTCCAGAAAAGAAGGGCGACCGGCATCCCGAGTTGTCGACGCGCCGGAACATCGTCGTGATCGCCGACGAGGCGCACCGCAGCCAGTACGACTTCATCGACGGCTACGCCCGCCACATGCGCGATGCGCTCCCCAACGCTTCGTTCATCGGCTTCACCGGCACGCCGATCGAGCTGGAGGACGCCAACACGCGCGCGGTGTTCGGTGACTACATCAGCGTCTACGACATCGAGCGATCCGTTGAGGACCGCGCAACCGTGCCGATCTACTACGAGAGTCGGCTGGCGAAGCTGACACTGAACGAGGCCGAGCGCCCGAGGATCGATCCCGACTTCGAGGACGTGACCGAAGGCGAGGAAGTCGAGCGCAAGGAGAAGCTGAAGACGAAGTGGGCACAGCTCGAAGCGGTCGCCGGCGCCGGACCGCGGCTCAGGCTCATCGCCCGGGACATCGTCTCGCATTTCGACCGGCGCCTCGAGGCCTTGGACGGCAAGGGGATGGTCGTCTGCATGAGCCGCCGCATCTGCATCGACCTCTACGGCGAGTTGACTCGCCTGCGTCCGGACTGGCATCACGAGAATGACGACCATGGCCGGATCAAGGTCGTGATGACCGGCAGCGCATCGGATCCTCCTGACTGGCAGCCGCACATCCGCAACAAGGCGCGCCGCGAGATGCTGGCGAAACGGTTCCGCGATCCCGGCGATCCCTTTCAGGTCGTCCTCGTCCGGGATATGTGGCTGACCGGCTTCGACGCGCCGAGTCTGCACACCATGTATGTGGACAAGCCGATGCGCGGCCACGGGCTGATGCAGGCGATCGCGCGGGTGAACCGGGTCTTCCGGGACAAGCCGGGCGGCCTGGTCGTCGACTACCTCGGGCTCGCACATGAACTCAAACGGGCTCTCGCGACCTACACCGAGAGCGGGGGCACAGGAAAGACGACCGTGGATCAGTCCGAAGCGGTGGCAGTCATGTTGGAGAAGTACGAGGTGTGCTGCGGCCTGTTCCACGGCTTCGACTATTCCGGATGGGTTGACGGAACGGCGTCTGAACGGGTGAGCCTGCTGCCGGGAGCGCAGGAACACATCCTCGCGCAGGAGAACGGCAAGGAGCGCTGTCAGCAGGCCGTGCGCGAACTCTCACAGGCATTCGCGCTCGCCGTCCCTCATGAGGAGGCCATGGGGATTCGCGACGATGTGGCGTTCTTCCAGGCTGTCCGGTCGGTGCTGGCAAAGCGCGCGCAAGGGGAGGCGCGTCCCGAGGAAGAACTGGACTACGCCATCCGGCAGATCGTCTCACGAGCCGTGGCCTCTGAAGGGGTCGTCGACATCTTCGCCGCGGCCGGCTTGGAGAAGCCCGACATCTCCATCCTGTCCGAGGAGTTCCTGGTCGAAGTGCGGGGCATGAAGCAACGCAACCTCGCGGTCGAGTTGCTACAGAAGCTGCTCAAGGGGGAACTGGCCGTCCGCAAGCGCAAGAACGTCGTCCAGGCGCGGTCCTTTGCCGAGTTGCTCGCTCACACCGTCCGCCGCTACGCGAACCGAGCCGTCGAGGCCGCGCAGGTCATCGAGGAACTGATTCAACTCGCCCGCGACATGCGCGAAGCGAGTGCCCGCGGTGAGGCGTTAGGGCTCTCCGACGACGAGCTGGCCTTCTACGATGCGCTCGAGACGAACGACAGCGCCGTACAGGTGCTCGGCGACGAGTCACTACGGGCGATCGCCCGCGAGTTGGTCGAGACCGTGCGGAACAACGTCAAGATCGACTGGACCCTACGTGAGAACGTTCGTGCGAACCTGCGCCGGCTGGTCAAACGCGTTCTGCGAGACCACGGCTACCCGCCCGACAAGCAGGAGAGGGCGACGCGGACGGTGCTTGAACAGGCGGAAGTGCTGTCCGCTGGCTGGACGGCCTGACAGAACGTCGGCTCCGGGATCTACTCCGTTCTTCACTTGGCGGCGGGCCGTTCGCTCGCCCTGGTCGTCCGCTCTTACTCGTCCAGGGTGCCTGGCAGGCTCCTACCCAACCTGTCGGGCAATCGAACTGCCACTAACAAGGGCCGGCACAAGAGCCAATCCGGACTTCAGAGGCAGCGGCGGTCAACCCTCCGAGTGATACGCTCCTGATCCAAGGACACAGCCTCTGTCGCGGAACGCCTATGCCTTGGCGTCGTGCCGTGCGGAGGCTTTTCTGCGCTCGCTACGGTTCAAGCTCTAGCCTCTTTCCACACAAGCACGTCCCTTGGCGAGCCAACTCCGCCTCCTGACGCAATCGCTCACTTCACCTTCTTCGATGTGACTCCAGATGAAAGATCACGACGTACTGAAATTTGTTAGGTCTCTAGGCGCGAAACTCGCGAGTAGGTCACGTCACGTCTGTATGTTCCTCGGTGCCGGGGTTGGTAAAGCGTGTGGCCTACCCGATGTGAAGGGACTTCAGGAGGCAGTCGTAGACGCCATAGAGGAGCCTGGGCGCGCCGCACTTGCGGGTCAACTCGCAAAGCGCGATCTCGAAGCAGTACTTAGCAGGCTTCGCAGGATTTCGGCTCTCGTCACGGACGATGCCACGGTGGACGATCTGACGTCCGCCATGGCTAAGGAACTAGACACGTCGGTGTGTCAGGCCATTGTCAGAGCGTTGAGTGTCGCCACTGTCGACCTCTCGGCGGCACGAGACCTCGCCGCTTGGGCAGGTCGCTCAAACTATCGGCTACCACTTGAACTGTTCACTGTGAACTACGACCTCCTGCTCGAGGAAGCGCTGGAGACCAGAAACGTACCCTACTTCGACGGTTTTGTGGGCACTTTGAAGGCTCGCTTCCACGCCGAACTGGTTGAGACGCTGCCGAGCGAGGAGGCTGAAGCAGTACCCGGGTTCTTCGTCAGGCTCTGGAAGCTACACGGGTCCCTAAACTGGGCGTGGCAAGAGAACGGGGAGGTCGTCCGTCTCGGCCAGGCGGTCCCGAGCGGGCAAGCCGCAGCCATCTACCCGTCGGATGCTAAGTACGAGGAATCACGGCGGGTTCCGTTCGTAGTCTTGCAAGATCGGCTACGACGTGCACTTCACGAGCCCGAGACGCTGCTCCTTGTTGCGGGATATTCGTTTGGCGATGAGCACCTCAATGAGTACATTCTCAACGCCGCGAGCCGGCGGGCCCGCTCTGAGTTCATCGTCTTCTGTTTCTCGGGGATACCAGAACAACTGGGAGCCTATGCGCGAAGGACGCCCAATCTCCAGATACTTGCTGCGGACGAGGCGATCGTAGGCGGTGTCCGAGCGAAGTGGGAGGAGCCTGAAGAAGCTCCGGCGGACGTATGGTCTGACGGGAAGTTCTTGCTTCCAGACTTCCGACACCTCGCGGGGTTCTTGGCGCGGAGCACGAGGCCGGACCACGGTAGCGCCTCTTCCCTAGAGGATGTCCTTCGGGAGATCTCGAGAGAAGGCCAAGAGTAGGCTAAAGCGGCTATGATCGAGAATGACCCGACTCGGATTGGGGAGGTGTGCCATGTTCTCGGCGCGACCGTCACTGTTGCTCTCGATCCAGACTTGGCGGGCACAGCGCCGGTCTTCCGTGGCCTTCTGCAGCCGGTCGGTCAGATTGGATCTCTAGTCAGGATTCCCCAGGGTCCGGTCGATCTGGTTGCGAGCGTCACCCTGGTCGGCATCGCGGAACTCTCGGCTCCGCTACTTCCAACAGAAGCAGTCCAACACGACAAACGCTGGCTCCAAGTTCAGCTGCTGGGCGAGATCGATCGGGGAAGTGGTTCTTTCAGGCGGGGTGTCAGTTCTTATCCTGGTCTCGACGATCCAGTCCATTTCGCGACGCGCGAGGAGCTTCTGGCGCTGTTCCCGCACCCCGACATGGAGAATCTTCGCCTAGGTTGCTTGGCTGCAAATGAAGATGTCCCAGTTTGTGTAGACGCATCGCGCTTCGTCGTCCGTCACGCGGCGATTGTAGGCTCCACTGGATCCGGGAAGACCAGCGCGGTTGCCTCGATTCTTCAAGGCCTCGTGCGAGGAGGATGGGCGGCAGCGAACGTTGTTCTCATTGACCCGCATGGCGAGTATTCCCAAGCGTTAGACGGAACCGCGTCTCTCAGGACCGTTCTCGCTACCAAGGGCGATCGGCTGCGAGTACCGTTCTGGGCGCTACCCGCAGCGGACATAGCTCGGATCTTCTGCGCTGGGTCTGGCGGGCACCCATTCCTGAGCCGGTACACCGAACTCGTAAGAGCTGCCCGCCGGAAGTACGTCCGGGAGAGCAAGTGGCTGGCGCTGGACGAAAGTGCCGTCACGGCAGACACGCCGGTTCCGTTCGATCTCCGGTCAGTTTGGCATCAGCTTGACTATGAGAACAACACGACGGTGGACGCCGACAAGAACGTGTGTGTGACGTGCGCCGGCGATGCAGCCAAGCTGATTCCGGCGACGTTCGAGCCCTATGGCCCCGCTGGCCGGCCACCGAACCAGGGACCGTCCTACGCCGCCTTCCGAACGGCCCCGGATCAGCTTCGGCTCGGCCTGCTGGATCCCCAGCTGCGCTTCTTACTGGAGCCAGACGGGCTGGCTGCAGAAGAAGATCCCTTAGTCGAGGTTGTCCAGGAGTGGCTGGGGGCGCAGGAGCCTGTATCAGTCCTCGACTTTAGCGGCGTCCCGGCAGCGGCGGCCGACCTCGCCATCGGCGTCATCCTAAACCTGATCTTCGAAGTCGCTCTCCGGAGTAAATTCGATGGTCCGGGTATTGGCCGGCCCAGCCCAGTGCTCGTAGTGCTGGAAGAGGCCCACCGATACCTCGGAGAGACCGCCAGTCCTTTGACTCGCGAGTCAGCCAACAGGATTGCCAGGGAGGGACGCAAGTACGGGGTCGGACTCCTACTGGTGACTCAGCGACCTACAGAGCTACCAGGCACAGCCCTGGCACAGTGCGGAACTGTTGTATCCTTCCGTCTTTCGAACTCCGAGGACCAAGGCACGATTCGGGCAGCACTTCCGGACACGGTCGCCGGTTTGGCGGCTGTGCTACCGTCGCTTCGTACGGGTGAAGGCATCGTCAGCGGTGAATCAGTCGTCTTGCCTGCACGCGTTCTCTTTGACATGCCAGACCCAAGACCCCATGCTGATGACCCTCCTCTCAGTCCATGGCGCGAAGAGCCGCAGGTGCCTGATGTTGGTCCTGCCCTAACCGAGTGGAGGGGAATTTACGAGGTTGATACATGATTGAGTGGACTCCTGTGACTACCTCTAGCAGAATAGTCGCTGAAGCCTACGACCCAACGGCCGAAACCATCTATGTTCGCTTCCCAAATGGTGTGGAATGGTGGTATTCCCATTGTCCTCCTCACATTTGGCAGGAGTTTACCGCCGGCTCGGGACGGGGAAGGTACATACACGACGTGCTGAACCACAAGCCGCACGGCAGATACGGCGGTTAGCCAAACAGTGATGCCTCCATCCGGAGAGGGTCAGCGGCTCTGTCAACGATCCCCGCCCGCTTGATGCGCTGATCGCCCCACAGTTGTCTTCGAGTGTCTTCGAGTCGTTACCGACAGCCATTGCCGATGCTAGGCTGGAACCCACCGCGCACTTGGGCGCCTTGCCTGGCAAGCCGGACCATGTCGGGGGCAGTCCCTGGCCGTGGTTCCCCACAAGCAGCTGCATTCTTTGCTACTTCGCTAGATTCCGGGCGGGAAGAAGTGAGCGCAGACCCCCGTTCTTCCGAGAAAGCGTGAACCTCGCTGGGCCCCCTCGGACCCGCTACGTGCGGGTGACTCTGACGACGCCGCGCCCCGGCGCCGCGCCGCCGACGCCCTACCGCGCCAGCGGATCCGGCCGGATCTGGAACTTGACGAACTTGCCGCGGGTGCCCTTGCCGCCTTCGGTGTGCCAGATGTAGTTGGTGCCGTAGTTGGCCCAGAGGGCGCGGCCCTTCCAGCCTGCGTCGGGGTCGTCGATGCGGCCGTCGAGGCCGCGGGAGAAGAAGCCGAGCGGGTAGGGGACGCGCAGCGTCGTCCATTCGCCGGTCTCGGGATCGAGCGCGAGCAGGCTGTCGGAGTTCGACCCGGTGGCGATCGGGGTGTTCTCGCCAAGCCCGGCGATGTCGTGCTGATCGACCCAGTTGTAGTAGTGGAAGTCCGCCGGTACGTCCGTGCCCTTCATCGTGGGGCCCTCGGTCCGGTACAGGGACCAGCCCTCGGGGCACTGGCTGCCGTCCGGGCTGTCCGGCTCGTCCCGGGGCTCGCACTTGCGGACGTCCAGGCTTGCCAGGTGGCTGCTGCCGGCGAGAGCCGTCCACACCACGCCGTCGCTGGCGATATCGATTCCACGCGGGTCGAAACCGGGTTCCGGGACGCGGAAGATCTGCGACCGGCAACTGGTCGGGGGATCCTCCCCGCGCATCAGACGGATGATGTAGCCCGGATAGGTCTGGGAGGCGCCCCACACCGAATCATCGACCGGGCTTGGAATGACCGAGTAGAGGCCGTACGAAAGCTGCGTGTCGTACCGGGGATCGGGCGCCGGTGTGGTCTCGGCCTCTCCCGCCGCGATTCGTTCCTCCTGGGCCCTGACGGCGTCGACCCGGTAGGTGAAGCCGCCCGCCGAAGCGACCGCGACGTTCCAGGGCTTCGTGATGACCCCGTCGCCGTTCGTGTCGACGACCAGGGGACACCAGCCGACGGCCTGTTGCTCGTCGCCGGTCTCGTCGAAGACCTTCGTGTCGACCCAGGAAAGGCCGGCGCCGCCGCCGTTGAAGTAGACGGTCTCGTTGGCATCGTTGTCGAACTGGAGATGGTGGGTGCTGAAGCAGGTTTCGATCAACGTGAACTTCTGAGCCACCGGGTCGAAGAACGAAGCGTGACGGCCGCCTGGCCGGGGCGTCCACCAGGCCGCGTACTTGTTCTCCGGATCGCTGCACCAGGCCGGAGGCCGCCGCGCTCCGTGGAGCTTCGAAGTCAGCCAGACCCGGCCCTTGCTGTCGATCATCGGATTGTGCGGATCGGAAGGGTTGTACGGGGGATTGGCCCAGATGTGCTCGTCGCCCCAGAAGAAGGACGGCCGCATCGGCGGCGGGAAGCGGGACGGGACCTCGCTTCTGGGTTCCCTGGTCGGGATGTTCCGGGCATAGCTCACGTTCAGGACGGGGTCCATGACCACGAGCTGGCCGTGGCCGGAACTCGCCGCGTAGATCGGTCCGCCGGCGTTGACCCCGGGGTTGTTCTTGTCGGTGGACGCGAGATCGTGCATGAACGTCTTGTCGCTGCCGACGTCCCACAGGGTGAGGACGAGGTTGCGCTCGATCCCCTGCGGCCGCGGCGGCGCGGGCGGCAGTTCTCCCGCCGCGATCCTCTCCGTCCAGTCCGCGTACACGTCCAGGGACGCTTCCATGCCCTGAAGCCGGAGCACGCTGTACATCTGGTTGCCGCGCACCCCGGTCCCCAGCCGCCACTCCCAGGCTTGCTGGTGAGTGGTGAGCTCCGGCTTCGCTTCGAACACGTGGTCGACGGTGCGAGTCTGGCGGCTCCCGAGTTGGTGGCAGAAGTTGCAGTCCGACTTCAGTGAGTCGAGCCAGTGGGCCTGGGACAGCATCCGTGTTCCCATGCCGTTGCCGTCGTCGCCGGTGCCGGGAAAGAGGCTCTCGTCCGGCGGCGCCATCAGCGACAGCCAGTAGTCGCCGGGATAGACCCTCGCCGCTTCCTCTGGAGTCGTTGCGACTGTTGCCTGGAGCGTGACCGGCTCGGCCGTGGGCCTCATCTCGAGCGGCGCCGAATCGACCAGGCCGTAGCCCCGCACCCACACGTCGTAGCTCGCGTCCGGCAGCTCCGGCAGCATGAACCGGCCCTCGTCGTCGGTGACGACGATCTTCACGAACTTCGTCGGCAGGTCCTTCGTCTCGGCGATAACCCAGACGCCGGCTTCGGGGCCCTGGGCGCTTTGGACGCCGCCGGCGATGAAGCCGTCCGGACCCGCTGTGACGGCTTCGGGAGAGCTCTCAGGCTGGGTGCAGGCGGCAACCACTAGGAGGCCGCCGCACAGGGCCGGCCCGGTGAGCCTGAGAAGGGAGGTCGTCATCGGAATTCTCCTCTAGTCTGGTCCGCTGCGGACTGCGCCATCCTCGGCTCGCTGCTTCAACGCCCTACCGACATCCGCGAATCCGCGGTGCATGGCCCGGCCGAACAGCAGAATGGCGAGCGGCGCCAGCGGGCCCTCAAGCGTATCCGTATTGAAGTAGGCGCAACTGGTCTCGCTCCGCTTCTCGAGCCGCTGTTCCCGCAGTGCCTTCAGCAGAGACTTGTGGACGATCTTGGTGCTCCAGGACAGGAGGGTCGGCCGCTCGATCGCCACGAACCGTTCTGTCTGCTTGCGGTCGTAGCGGCCGAGCTTGACGTCGAAGTGGATGGTGGCGCCGACGCGCAGGTCGGTCTTCGTGTAGGTCTGGGCGAAGGGATTCCACTCGCGGTAGCGGTCGACATCCACCAGGATGTCCCACACGGTGTCGATCGGGGCGTTGATCACTACCGGTTCCGAAGTGGTGGCGTGTTCGAACATGCGGGGTCTCCTGCTCTTGCCTACTCCTCACCGAGCGACTTGAACCAGCGGTCCGATTCTTCCCACAGGCGCTCTGCCGCGGCCTCGTCCCGGGCGTCGCTGGCGGGCTCGGCTGGAGCGCAGCGTTCATAGTAGTGACCGCCTTCCAGGAGAGTAGCCGTCGCGCAGTGGATCGTGGTCTGGGCGGCCTGGGCCGGCGTCAGGAGGATCAGCGGCGCCAGTGGGGTGGCCAGACGCTTTGTCCGTCTGAGCCACCGGGGTTCGTCCTGCCAGCCGAAGGTCATGTTCGAGTAGGCCGACCCCGGATGCAGGGCGGCAGTTCGGAGGTTGGAGTCCGCTCCGTAGCGGCGTTGCAGCTCGAAACTGTGGTGGATCAGGGCCAGCTTGGACTGGCCGTAGGCGGTCCAGGAGTCCAACCTGCCCGAGCCCCGGAAGAGGCGATCGTTGCTGCCCTTGTCGTGCTGGTGGGAGGAGACGTTGATCATCCGCGCGTCGCCGCTACGCCGGCCGGACTCGCGGAGCATCGGCAGCAGCAGGCGCGTCAGGTGGAACGTGCCGAGGTAGTTCGTTCGCCAGTGGATCTCGAAGCCGTCGGTCGAGAACCTGGGCTTGCGCCAACGCCAGAGCACGTCCCGCAGGATGCCGGCGTTGTTGATCAGCACATCCAGGCGGCCGCCGGACCTCTCCCGGTACCAGGCGGCGAAGTCTTCGACGCTGGCACGGTCGGCAAGATCCAGACCGTGGGCCTCGATTCCGTTCGGGCGGTGCCCGGCGTCCCGCAGGTCCCGCAGCAGGGCCTCCCTGGCGGCGGTGCTGTCGCGCGGGCAGGTGACGGCGACGTTGGCGCCCCAGGCGGCCAGCGTTCTCGCGACCTGGTAGCCGATCGACCCGGGCGTCGCGCCGGTGACGATCACGTGTCGGCCCGACATGTCGACCTGCCCGGCGATCGGCTTGCGTGAGCAGATCTCCACCATGTGGTGGAGTGCTTTGGAGAGTGCAGATCCGGGTCGGTAAGCCATGGCGGAGCTAGGAGCTTGCGCGGTAGAACGGTCTGACCTGGGAACGCGGGCATCCTGCCCGCATCCGGCGCGGAGCGCCGGCCTCTGGTAGTTCTGCCGCGCTAGGAGCCTTGCCGCGCGTGCGTCCTGAGCAGCGCCTCGCTGGCTTCCCACAACCTGGCGCCGTTGGACGGTTCGGTCGCGTGCCCGGACGGGCGCTTCTCGCGCAGCATGTGCAGGTAGATGCCGCTGCGCTTGCCGGCGTCGCCGGCGCAGCAGAGATAGCTCACGGGCGCCGCGGCCTTGGCCGGCGGGAGAAAGAAGAGCTTCATCAACGGGTACACCAAGGGCTTGAGAAACAGCGGCGCCTCCCGCGCGATGGCGGTGTTGACGGGTCCCGGGCAGAGCGAGTGCACCACGACGTGGTCCTCGCCGTCACGATTCAGGCGTCGCGAGAGTTCGGTCGCATAGGTGCAGAGGACGAGCTTGCTCGCGCCGTAGTGCTTGATTCCGTCCCGGACGCCGTAGTCCGTGAACGCGCCGAAGCGGTCGAAGTCGATCGGCCCGGCGGAGCGGTGGGCGTCGGACGAGACGAGGACGATACGGGGCGCCGCCTCGATCCTGGCCGCCGGACGCACCGTCCCGTCCTTCAACCAGCGGTCGACCAGGACGCGGTTGGCGAGGAAGTGGACGGCGAACATGATCTCGAAACCCTGCGCCGTCCGGCGGGCGCGGCGCGGCATGACGCCGGCGTTGAGGACCGCGATGTCGATCCTGGTTCCCCTGTCGCGCAGCTCGTCGCAAAGCCGGTGCACCGAACGCATGTCGGAAAGATCGACTCGCAGCATCTCGACGCGGTCGGCGCCGGAGGCGGCCTGGACGTCTTCCCCCGCGTCGGGGTGTCCGCTTCGGCAGGCCATCAGGACGTGGCCGCCGCGTCTCGCCAGGTCGATCGCGACGGCTTTGCCGAGCCCGCTGTTGGCCCCCGTCACCAGGCACGTCTTGCCGTCGATCCGAACGGAAGGGGGGAGCGGCTCGATCTCGGCGCGCTCGGCAGCACGGTCCCTGAGCGCCTTGCGGAGGACCTTGAAGAGTCTCTTCACGACCGAACGTCTCCTCTACTCATGGGGAATGCCGTACCTGCGCCGGTACGGCGCCATGCGGTTCTCGATTGCCTCGCGGGTCAAGCCGAAGCTGTCCGCATCGTAGACGTGCCGGCCGTAGCGGTGCTGGACGTTGCGGCCCGCGGTGCGCTCGGCGGCGCTCACCGCGTCGGGTCCGAAGGGAATGCCGGCCCGCTCGTAGACCTTCCCCAACTGCGCCATCGAGTCGCTGACCAGATCGTAGTAGGACACGTCGACGAAACGGCGCGGGCCCGCCGCTTCCCGGGCGCTCGCGGTGCGCTCGACCAGGCGGCAGGTCTTGGCGAGCCAGTGCGCGCCGATCTCCCCCGGTTCCACGCGGTCGCTGAACATCCCCCTGCCGTGCGCGACCATGCTGCAGAAGGAGGGGATGGTCTTGAGCGGGTCCCGGTGCGTCTGCACGATCGTCGCCCTGGGGAACACCTCGAGGACGGTGTCCAGGTACTCCATGTGGTGCGGCGTCTTGAGCACCAGGTGACGGCGCGGACGTTGCCAGTGCAGGACCTGGAGCAGGGTGCGGAACTCCTCGTACGTTCTCGTATGGTCCTGTTCCTCCAGCCAGCGCGCGTAGGAGGGCACGTGCATCGTCGCCTCCGCCGACTGGCTCATGAAGGACACGTCGAGCAGGAGCACGTCCTCCTCGGGGGCGTCGTGTTCGGCTGGATGCACGGCAAAGAAGGCAGGGGCCAGGTAGGCGATCGCGCGTTCCGCGATGAGCGCCTGTCTGATCCGGGCGTGGGGGTCTCCCGGCGCCTCGCGCGGCAGGGGCAGCGGATTCAGTCCCTCCCAGGCGGTGATTGCCCGCATTTCCGGGTGGGAGGCGATCAGCCGGTGCAGCGTGGTCGTGCCGCTGCGCTGGAGGCCGGCGATCAGCACGATAGGGCCGAGTTCGATCTCACGAATCCTTGGGTGCACGCGGATCAGCTCCTCGACCCGCAAGCGCGTTGCCAGCGCCCCTTCGATCCGCCGCTTCTGGATCCACCGGCCCAGGGTTGTGAGGTCGGCCTCCTCGTTGATCGAACGGACGAGCACGGACAGTGGCGCCATGAACCACTCGTCGCCGAAGCTGGCGAGCCCCGTCTTCCTCCGGGCCCTTGCGATCATCGAGCCGACGTCGAGCTTCCCGGGCAGACCGACGCCACCGGCGGCCCGCCCGACCGCGTTCAGCAGCGCTATGGGAAGAGGCCGGTACGGCCGCTCGTAGTCCGTCGATGTCTCGGCAACCCGCTTCGGCATCGACTTACCGGCGCAGCGCCTGGAGTTCGCGCAGCTTGACGACCCGGGTCGCGGGTACCGGGTGCTCCTCGGCCCGGATCCACCGGAAGCACATGGTGCCGGAGGTGTGACCGGCGGTGTCCAGCCAGTTGGGGCGCCCCGGATCTTCGTGCGCGACGACCAGGCGGACGGCGCCGTCGCTCTCATAGTCGGCGAGATGCTTGTTGGTGTGGATCGTGTGGTAGCGGTAGTCCAGCGACTCCATCCAATAGTTGTTGAGCTGGAAGTTCCAGGATTCGCACTCCGGCGGCGTGGCCTCGATCACCAGCGCCTCGTCCGCGGCCAGCCGCCAATGGCTGTGGAAGTAGGCGATGTTGGGGTCGCCCCCGGCCTGGTTCGACGTCTCCTGGTCGAACCGGGGCAGCGTGTTCGTGTGCTTCTGGAAATCGCGCGCCCACTTCGCGAACAGGAGGGAAGCGCCCGCGACCAGGGTGCTCGCCGACCGCAGCCCCTCGTCGAGCTGGCTCGGGGTCAGCGGCGACGGGCGCTTCTCATCCGGGGAGCGGTTGATCCGTTCGATGTGCAACTCGGCCGGGATCTCGGTGCGCCGGTCGAGAAAGGTCTGGCGCACGATCAGGACACCGCTCTCGGGCGTCATGGGCAGCCAGTTCCCGTCCGGCCGCTCGCAACTGAGGAGCAACTCGAAGCGGCCTTCCGCGTCGATCTCTAGTTCCGCGGCCTCGATGTAGCCGGTCGGCGGCATGCCGCCGCCCTGCCCGTAGTGCCCGGCCTGGGTGCCGAAGCCGAGGTATGCGACGGTGTTGCGGCGTCCGGTGATCCGGTACTCGAAAGCGCCCGAGATGGAGGCGGTCAGGTAGTGGTTGTCGGGGTTGTCGGACCCGAGCTTGACCGTTTCGTGGGCGACGCGGTGGAGGACCGGCGCCCTCGGGTCGGCGTGCTCGAGGAAGGCCATCAGGCCGCCGCGGGCCAGGCGGCTCAGGTAGCGGTAGCCCTCGGCCTGGTTGAAGGCGTCGCGCGGCGTTCCGGGGAAGTTCAGCGGTGCGCCGGCCGCCTTCAGCGTGTCGCAGAACTCGTCCCAGGCGCGGCCGCTGACGACCCGCTGTGCCGCGACATCGTCCTCGGATTGGCCGCGGAGCTTCCGCATCGCCAGCGAGACCCGGCGAAAGAGCGCAAGTAGACCGATCGCGAACCTTCTCATCGCTACCCTTTCTCCCGGGCGTCAATCGGTCGGGCCGACCGGCGTGCCGTAGGGCACCGGTGGCTCGCGCTCGCGCGTCGGGCCGAGGGCGACGATGCGCCAGCGCCCCCGGGACGAACGGAGATCGAGACTCTGGGTGTCGTAGCTCGCGGCCCGCACGTACTCGACCTCGAGCCGCACGGTCTCGCCGAGATCCTCTTCGTCGATCACCGCGACCCCCTTCAGATCGGCGACGCGCTGCCGGAGGTACTGCTCGAACGCGGCGTCTCCCATCTCCTCGCGCACCGTTTCGAGCTGTTCCCGGACCTCTCCGGCGAAGAGGTCGAGATAGGCCTCCACCGCCCCATCCTGGCTCGCCTCGACCATCTGCCAGAAGACCTCCCGGGGGTCGCCCGCGTCGCCAGCGTCGCCCGGGCGCTCGGGCAGGCGGTCCCGAAGCGCCACGGCCAGGCCGGCCGCCAGCACCAGGACGGTCAGCGCCGTCGCCCCCAGATTGCGCGTCATCCTCACTGCGGGCCCCTCGGCCCGTTGGTCAGCTCGCGGCGCAGGAAGTCGATGTCGATCGTGCTCTGGCCCGGCTCCAGGATCGTCTTCCGCATCCGGGGCAGCACGCGTTCCATCGTCTCCAGGTAGGAGCGTGTGCGGACTTCGTCGCGGTTGCCGCGCGCGGCGGTGGCGATGGACCGGAAGCGGTCCCCTTCGCCGGTCGCGCGGTCCACTTCCGCGGTCCGGAAGCCCTCGGCCTGCGCTACGAGGGTGCGGGCTTCGCCGCGGGCTACCGGCACGACCTCGTTGCCGTAACTCTCGGCCTCGCGGATCAGGCGGTCCCGGTCCTCGCGCGCGCTGGCCACGTCGTTGAAGGCCTCACGCACCGGGCTCGGCGGGCTCACGCCTTCCAGACTCACTGAGAGCACGGTCGCGCCGGTCTCAAAGCGGTCGAACAGACCCTGCGAGGCGGCCTGGACGCTCTGCTGCACGGCCACCTTGCCGGTCGTCAGCAGTTCGTCGACGCTCATGCCGGCGACGACTTCGAGCAGGGCGCCGCGCGCGCTCGCCTGCAGCACGGACTCGACGTTCTCGAAGCGCAGCGAGTAGGCGAGCGGGTCGTGGATGGCGTACAGGGCGACGAGCCGGATGTGGACCACGTTGCGATCGCCGGTCAGCCAGCGCGCTTCGGCCGGCGCGGAGTCGCCGCCCAGCACGCGGTCCGGCGCGGTAAAGCCGAGGGTCAGGCGCTTGGCTTCCCGCACCTTCAGCTTGCCGACCCGGCCCACCGGCCGCGGCCAGTTCCAGTGCAGGCCTGGTCCGGCGGGCGCCGCCCTTGCCCGGCCGAGTACCCGCACCACCGCCTCCTCGTCCGGCGCGACGAAGTACACGCCCCAGCCCAGCCACATCAGGGCAAGCGCCAGCGCCGCGGTCGGGAGGCCGCGAAGCCTCATTCGGGTCCTCCACCCAGCAGTCGGAAGAGCTCGGAGTCCGCCGACAGGATGACCGTCGTCTGGTCGTCGAGGATCGACTCGTAGGACTCCAGGGTGCGCAGGAACCGGTAGAGCGCCGGGTCCTGCCGGTAGGCGTCGCCGTAGATGCCGGCCGCCTCGGCGTCGCCCTTGCCGCGCAGAATCTCGGCGTCGCGATAGGCGGCCGCCAGGATCAACTCACGGTCGCGGTCGGCCTCGGCGCGGATGACCATCGCCTGTTCCTCGCCCTGGGCCCGGTACTCCTTGGCGATCCGCTCGCGCTCCGCCCGCATCCGGGCATAGACGGACTCCAGGTTCTGCTCCGGGAAGCTCAGGCGGGTGAGTTGCACTTCCAGGATCTCGACCCCGAGCTGGGGGCCGGAGACGGCGCCCGCGGACTCGCGGACCTCGGCGGCAACCTCTTCGATCCGCAGCTCCTGCGGCTCGGTGGACACGAGTTGCGAGAGTTCCGTGCGGCCGAGCGCGGCCGCCAGCCCCGCCCACACCACGTCGTGCAGGCGCATCTCGGCGCCGGAGATGTTGCCGATCGTCTCGAGGAACCGGGCCGGGTCGGCGATCCGCCAGACGACCGCCGTGTCGACGACCAGGTTCTTCTTGTCCTGGGTCAGGAACTCGGCCGGCGCCGGATCGTAGAGGAGCACGCGGTTGTCGAAGCGGAGCCGGCGGTCGATCGGCCACTTGAACTGGAGGCCCGGCGCCTCGATCGTGCGGACGGGTTTGCCGAAACGGGTGACGATCGCGTTCTCGGTCTCGGGTACGACGAACACCGACCGCGTCAGCGCGACGACCGCCAGCACGGCCAGACCGCCGCGCCGCCAGGACGTGGCACGGCGCGGCGAAGGCTCGTGGTCGTCGCCGTGGTCGTGGCTGTGCGCCCCGCGGTGGTCATCGTGTTCGTGCTGGTGTTTGTGACTTTGTTCAATCATTGGTCTACCTCGTTCTGGGCAGTGCCCGGTGGAGGAACGTACACATCGAGGAGGCGGTCGTCCGCTTCGTCCACGAAGACGAAGCGCTTGCGGCCGGCGTCGGCGTCGGTGATCAGTTTCGGTCGTCCGGCGAGCGAGCTCTCCAGCGTCTCCAGTTGGAGGCGGAAGCGGTGGAGGTTGAGGTCGCGCCGGTACCCTCCGGCCCGCAGTTCGAAGCGCCGGCTCTCGCCGCGGCCGGCCTCGACTCGCTCGGTCCGGTAGCCCTCGGCCTCGAGGAGTTGCCGTTGCGCTTCGCCGCGGGCCACGGGCAGGCGTTCCAGGGCGTAGCCCTCCGCCTGCTCGATCAGCGTTTCCCGCTCCTCGAGCGCGCTCGCCGCGGCGCGGAAGGCGTCGACGACATCGAGCGGCGGATGGGCGTCCTGGATCGTGGCGCTCACCACCTCGACGCCGGCGCCGAGGAGGTCGAGTACGGCCGCAAGCTGCCCCTGCCACGCCTTCTGGATGTCGTTTCTCTTGCCGGTCAGCACGGCGTCCAGCGTGTGAGCGGCAAGCACGGCGCGCAGGGAGCGCTCGGCGCTCGCCTCGACCAGGAGCGCCGGATCGGCTGTGGCGAAGGCGAAGGCGGCCGTATCGGCGACCCGGTAGTGGACGCGGGCCGCGACCTCCACCAGGTTCTCGTCCCCGGTCAGCATGAGCCGTTCGAGCGGCGGCGTCTCGTCGAAGCCGGCGTGGCGCACGTTCCACTCGTAGGTCGCTTCGCCGCCCGTTGCTCCGTAGGTCCCGGTCGGCGACGGCGACCTGGGTGAACCGACGGCGGCCACCCGCAGGCGATCCGGTTCCACCCGGGTCACCCGATCGACCGGCCACGGCCAGCGCCAGTGCAGGCCCGGACCGAGCTCGTCGCCGACGTGGCGGCCGAAGCGCTGCACCAGACCGACTTCCTGCGGTGCGATCGTCCGTACTCCGGCCCCCGCCCAGACCGCGAAGAGCACGAACGGCGCCGCGCGCAGCAGCCGCGGCGCCAGCGACCGGAGTCGCGCCGGGCTGTCTTCAAGGGCGTGTTCGAGGCGGTGGACGGCCTCGCGGCGGCCGGCGTTCCACGATCTCCAGCCGGCGGCCATCCCCTCCGCCGCTCCGGCGAGAGCGGGGAAGCGGCCGAGGCGGCCCAGGCGGCCCCCCTGGCGTTCGGCCACCGCGCGGCCCTCGTAGAGCAGGCGCACGCAGTTCAGGATGACCAGCAGGGAGGCGGCCTGATGGACGATCGCCGCGGCGGCCGGAGGCAGCCAGCCGAAGGCGGCGAAGCCGACGGCGACGAAGTTGACGCCGAAGGCGAAGATCAGGATGCTGCTGCGGATCCGCGCCACCACCCGGCGCGAATACCGCAGCAGCGGCGCCAGGTAGTCGAGCCGGTCGGGCAGCAGGACGACCTGGGCCGCCTCGGCGGAGAGATCGGCTGCGCCGTGGCCGATCGCGACGCCGACCGTGGCGGCCGCGAGCGACGGCGCATCGTTGATCCCGTCGCCCACCATGAGAACGTTGCGGTTGCCGCGCGAGAGGTCCCTGAGCCGGCGCACCTTGTCCTCGGGGAGCACCTCCGCGTGGACCTGGTCGATGCGGGTTCGGCGGCCGATCGCCCTGGCCGTCGCCTCGGCGTCGCCGGTCAGCATGACGATCGGATCGACGCCGGCTCGGCGCAGGTCGGCGACCGCCTCGGCGGCTTCCTCGCGCAGCGGATCGGCGAGGGCGATGGCGCCGGCGAAGGCGCCGTCGACCGCGACGGCCAACCGCGTTTCCCCGCTGCCGGGAGTCGGCTGCAGGCTCTCGGCGATGGCGTCTAGATCGTCCTGGTTCACCACGTCGGCCAGCAGCGCCGGGTTGCCGACCGCGATCTCGTGGCCAAGGGCGGTGGCGGTCACGCCCCGGCCGGGGTGCAGCTTGAAGCTGTCCGGCGCCGACAGCGCGATCTCCCGCTCGCGGGCCTCGGTCACCAGCGCCCGTCCGAGCAGATGTTCCGAGGTCAGCTCCGCGCTCGCCGCGAGTTGGAGCAGTCGATCCTCGGCAACGCCCGGAGCGGACAGGATCGCGGTCAGAGTCGGGCGCCCGCAGGTCAAAGTACCCGTCTTGTCGAGCACGCAGGCATCGATCCGCGACAGGGACTCGATCACGTCGCCGCCCTTGACCAGGGCGCCCTCGCGCGCCAGCCGCGCGATCGCCGAGGCCATGGCCGCCGGCGTCGCCAGCACCAGCGCGCACGGGCAGGCGACGATCAACGCCGCCACCGTGCGCATCATCTCGCCGGTGAAGAAGTAGATGGCGGCGGCGGCGAGCAGCACGGCGGGCAGGAAGTACCGGGCGAGCTTGTCCGCGGTGCGCACGACGCGCGCCCGCCGGCTCTGCGCGTCCTCGATCAGGTTGGCGATGCGGGCGACCGTCGTGTCGCTACCGGTGCGCTCGGAGCGGATGTCGAGGACGCCGTACTCGTTCAGGCTGCCGCTCCACACCGCGTCGCCGACCCCGAGTTCGGCGGGAAGCGGCTCGCCGGTCACGCTGCTCTGATCGACCGAGGACTCGCCGCGCTCGATCGTGCCGTCCACCGGCAGGCGCTCGCCGGCGAGCACCCGCACCAGGTCGCCGACCTCGACCTGGTCCAGGGCGACGAACTCTTCGCCGCCGTCGCGCAGCACCCGAGCCTGGTCCGGCTGGCTGGCGACGAAGCCGGCGATCGCTCCCTTGGCGCGGTCGACCGTCCAGTGCTCGATCCCCTCGCCGATCAGCATGATGAACATGACCTCGGCGGCGGCGAAGTACTCGCCGATGGCCACCGCCGCGCCGGCCGCGATGGCGATCGTCAGATGCGAGGAGAAGTGCCCGCCCAGCAGGTCGAGGATCGCGTGGCGGATGAGCGGATAGCCCGCGACCAGGGTCAGGATCAGCGCCAGGTCGATGCCGGCGACCGTGCGTAGCGCGCCCGTGAGGTAGAGCAGGAGCAGCACGCCGACCGCGCCGCAGAGCGCGATGTACCCGATCCGCTGCAGCAGGCCGTGGCTGTGGCCGTGTCCGTGGCCGTCGTCGTGGAAGTGTGCGCCCATGGCTAGCGACAGACCTGGGAACGCGGGCATCCTGCCCGCATCCGGCGCGAAGCGCCGGTTTCCGAACGCTCTCGAAGGCCGCTCACACCGCGAACAGCAACATGGCGAGGCCCGAACTGGCGATCGCGAGGCCGCTCAGCATGTGCGCATGCGCCCGCAGACCCGGGAACCGCGCGAACTCGAGACCCCGGTAGGCGAGGGCCACGACCGCCGCCATCGTCGCGATCGTTGTCACGCCGAAGGCCACGGTCACCGGCACGACCGCCCACAGGCCGATCTGGAAGGCCGGCACCATGAGAATCGGGATCAGCGGCTCGCAGGGGCCGAGCACGAAGATCACGAACAGGCTCCAGGCGGTGAGCCCGGCGGCCCCGGCCGCCTTGCCGGCCGCGTGCTGGTGGGCGCCCGCCGCGGGGTGGTCATGCGAATGGACGACGCCGCCGGCGTGCTCATGGACGTGGCGTTGCTGCCGGCGCCTCCGCGCCAGGGACCAGGCCGCGTAGGTCAGCCCGAAGAGGACGAGCGCCCACGCCGCCAGGTCGCCGCGAACCGCCTCGATGGACTCGAAAGCGCCCACCCGCCCCTGCATCCAGTGGTAACCCTCGCGGGTGTCGAGCCCGCTGGCGAAGATCGCCAGCCCGATGCCCGTGCCGCCGAGTACGACCGACGAGGCGACATGCCCGCCGCCGCACAGCCCGGTGACCCACAGTGTCCGGCGCAAGGACCATCCGCGCGCCTTGCCGAGGACCACGAACGGCAGCGTGTGATCGATGCCGACCACCGTGTGCACGAAGCCGATGCCGACCGCGGCCGAGACCAGGACCCAGACTGTGTCCATGAAGCGCCGAGGCTAGCAGCGGGGGGCCTGCCGGCGGCTATCGGAGAAGGTCCAGGAACCTCTCTCGACTCATTCCGGCTGGTTCTCCCATTGACTTCCTGTTCCTTCTGCCGGCAGCCTCGGGTCGCCTGTCGGACGGCGCGGGGAAGACGCTGGCAGCGAACCTAGCACGGGCACCACGACCAGCCGCCGGGCTGTGCACGGCGCCGGCCTACTCGACCGTCACCCAGATCGGCGACGACCAGGCGATCTCGCGGTTCTTCTGGATCACCCGCACATAGTAGTAGTGCTCGCCGGGCTCGACGTCGCTGTCCACGAAGGTCAGGCTGACTTCCTGGTCGAGGTTCTGCCTGTTGTAGAGGAACGTCTGGTCGCGAACGATGTCGATCTGCTCGATGCGGGCGGTGCCGATCACGTTGATCACCAGCTCGAAGCGGCCGGAGACGTCGGCGATGTCTCCCTGCAGGTACTCGCGGCCGTTCGCGCGCATCCGGTAGTCGAGGACGATATTGTCCGTCGCGGCGTAGGAGTGGCGCTTCTTCATCGCCTCGAGCAGGCCTTCGGCGGTGAAGTCCTCGGCGATCGTGGCGGCGTAGGAGATGTGGGTCGAGATGTGGTCCGACGCGGCCTGCACGCCGAGCTTGTAGCCCTTGGCCCAGGCGTTCCAGACGAAGCCGGCGGGCTCGAAACCGCCCTGCTGGCCGATCGGCTTCTCGGCTGTGGCGGCGCGGGGAGCGCCCTCGTACTCGGCCGACGTGCGATCCCCCTGGTAGATCTCGACCAGCGGTTCGACCTCTGGGTCGTTGTCGCGCCAGTCGGTGCCCATGTCGGTGGCCGAGGTGTGGGGGATCGAGATCGCGTCGTGCTCCCGGAGGTACGCGAACAGCCTCGCCGCGCCTTCCTCGTGCTGTTGCTCCGCCTCGGTGATCGGCAGGGTGGGGATGCCGCGCTTGGCCGAGAGGATGTTGCGGTGACCGTCGGGGTAGCTGATGCTGCGCTCGTACGTGTAGACAGGCACGAAGCTCTCCGGCAGACGGAAGATGTCGGCGATCTGCGGGTGCAGCCAGTTCACGTACTCGATGTCCTGGCCGCCCCGGTTGTTGTGCTCGCTGACGCCCAGGAAGTCGAGTTCGGCGGCGTCGAGGGCGTAGCGGTAGGCCTCCATCAGCGAGCCGTCGTTCAGGCCGTCGTGCGAGAACTCCGTGTGGCGGTGGGTGTCGCCGCGGTAGATCTTGTAGGTGCGGCCCTCGGACTCGATCGTGTAGGCGCGGATGCGTCCCACGTCCTCTGCCTCGGTGGGATGGACCGGGTAGGTGTGGTACGCGCGTTCCTCCGGGTCGACCAGCCGCGGCGGCGTGGCCTCACCGGTCAGCGCCGGCAGCTTCGCCGCGTTGATCGAGGAGTGGTTGAAGACGTACTCCTCCGAGTCCCGGTTGTCCGTCGGCCAGGCGGCGAACAGGTTGCCCCGGCCGTCCGAGGCCAGCCCCCAACGCACGTCCTGGCGGCCGCGGCTGAAGGGCAGGTGGAGCGGGCGGGTCCACTCGCCGCCGACGTAGGCGGTGCCGTAGAGCTGCCACGCGGCGCGGTGGGCCGGCGTGAAGTCCGGCGTGTCGCGGGCCCGGATCGTGCGGTGACGGAAGAACAGCCACATCCGGCCGCCGGCGTCGGTCTGCAGCACGGGCAAGTCGTTGAAGCCCGGGATGTACTCGGGGAGTTCCTGTTCAAGCAGCTCGTTCACGTCGGCTGCGGGAACTTGCCAGCGAACGCCGTCCCAGGCCGCCACCGCCACGGAGCGCCACTCGTAGATGCGCGTCGCTTCCTTGTAGATCTCGAAGCCCGAGTCCTTGCCCCACTGGAAGCCGCTCTCGTTCCAGGCCGCCCAGAGCCGGTTCCCGGCGTCGCAGGCGACGGACACATGGGCCTCGAACTTCGGCGTCTCGGCTACCGGCGCCGCGTCGCCCCAGCGGCCGCTTGAGAAGCGGCGCAGCAGTACATCGTAGTTGCCCTGGTCGTAGGTGTCCCAGGCGACGTAGACGGATCCGTCACCGCAGGCCGCAACCGCCGGCGTCCAGTCGTTCGCGGGCGAGGCCGAGACGGTCTCCTCGGCCGACCAGCGCGAGCCGTCGTGGCGCCGGGCAAAGACATCGGACCGGCCGTCGCGGAAGCCTTGCCAGACGAGCCACAGGTTGCCGTTCGAGTCGGTGGCGAGTTCGTGCTCGATGTCTGCCTGGGGCGCCGAGGTCAGGCGCTCGGTTGCCGACCAGTCGCCGGCTGCCGCGTCCTCGAGATAGCGGCCGTAGAGGTCGAAGTTGCCGTCGACCTGCTCGGACCAGACCACCCAGGGCCGGCCCGTGCCGTCGCGCTCCAGTTTCGGCATCAGGCGGTCGCCCGGCTCGTCGGTCACGGCCATCGCCGGCTGCCACATCGAGCCGTCGAAGCGCCGCGCCATCACGGTGACGCCGCCGTCCCGGTAGGCGGTCCAGGCGGCCCAGACCTCACCGTTCTCGCCGCTCGCCATCGTCGCGAAGTCGTTCTCGTGCTCCGTCGACGACAGCGGTTCCGCCGGCGCCACCCGGTCAGCCAGCACGGCGCCGTCGAGGAAGGAGAGCTCCTCGCCGACGCGGAGGTCCGCCGGCTGCAGGTCGAAATCGCCTTGAGGCGTCGTGAACGTGAGCCGCGTCCCGCCGCTGGCGGAGACGTCGACGACCACGCCGGGGTGGTGCAGGTAGGTCACCGTGCCCAGCGGGTCTTCCCACTGGTAGACCCGGCGCGGGTAGTTCATCCCCTCGCGCGTCGCCATCGTCCAACTGTTGCCCTGGACCGACTCGGAGGGATGCACGCTCCAGTTACGAACCGCGAGCACCTCGCCGCCCGTGACCTCGACAGCTCCGTTCCACGCCTGCGGTTCCGTATCCGTGATGCCGAACTGGACCCGGACCGAGACCACGTCGTCGCCGGCGAGCGGCGGAATCGTCTGTGCGGTGAGGGAACCTGCCGCGAGAGGCAGGCCGGGGAGACAACAGAAAGCGGCGGCGCGCAGGACGAGTTGTCGAGCCATGGCTCCTCCAGACGAGGGAACAGGAACGGGGTGAGCGGTTCATCCTAGCGCCGCATACTGGGTCGCCCGCAGCGGCGCCATGTCATCCGCATGTAGAGAAGTGGGCCACACCGGGCCGTATCTCTGGGTGCGCGGGCCTTCTGGCCCGCATCCGGGCCGATGCCGCGTAGCGGCGAGGCGATACAGAACACCTCCGCCGCCATCGGTACACTGCATTCATCCGAAGGTGTTCATCCAGACCGCGTTTCATCCACCCATCGAGGGAGGTTCGCCATGCGCCGAATAGCCGTCCCGATCCTGATCCTGACCGTACTTCTGTTCCTCGGTTGCGCCGCCGGCGACTCCGACTCATCCGACCCCTCCGCGACCGCTGCCGGCGCGTCCGCCGCCGACGCCGGACCGCCGGCGGAGCGCCAGGCCTGGTTCGGCGACCTGCACGTCCACACCCGCTACTCCTACGACGCCTTCGTGTTCGCAACCCGCGCCGGTCCCGACGAGGCCTATGAGTTCGCCAAGGGGAACCCGATCCAGCACCCGGCCGGTTTCGACCTCCAGCTCGACCGGCCGCTCGACTTCCAGGGGGTCGCGGACCACGCGAACTACCTCGGGATGCTGCCCGCGATGATGGATCCCGACTCTCCGGCCTACAACCACCCGGCGGGCGAGACCGTGCGCACGGCCGAGACCGTGACCGAGCGGCGGGGCATCTTCCGCACCATGCAGCCCTACGTGCGTTACATGGAGGACGCCGATCCGAGCATCCGTGAGCATCTCAACAAGGATGTCGTGCGTTCCGCCTGGAGCGAGATCGCGGCCTCGGCGAACCGCCACTACGAGCCCGGCGTGTTCACGACCTTCATCGCCTACGAGTACACGTCCGCCGGCGCCGGAGGCATCTACGAGAACCTGCACCGCAATGTCGTCTTCCGCGGCGCCGAGGCGCCGGACATCCCCTTCTCCCGGCTCGACTCCTACAACCCGGAGGACCTGTGGGCCCGGATGGACGAGTGGCGCGCCGATGGCTACGAGGCGATCGCGATACCCCACAACACGAACGGCTCCGGCGGACGCATGTTCGAGTACGAGTACTTCGAGGGCGCCGCGATCGATCAGGCGTACGCGGATCTCCGCAGCCGCAACGAGCCCGTCGTCGAAATCACCCAGACCAAGGGCACGTCGGAGACCCACCCCGCGCTGTCGCCGAACGACGAATGGGCTGGTTTCGAGATCATGCCCTACCGGGTCTCGACCAGCATTGCGAGCGAGCCGCCGGGCAGCTACGTGCGCGACGCCTTCCGCCGCGGCCTCACGATCGAGGCCGGCGGCGTGTCGAACCCGTACAAGCTCGGCGTGATCGGCTCGTCCGACACCCACGTCGCCGCCGGATCCTTCGACGAGGAGACCTACTGGGGCGCCTCGGGACTCATGCAGGCGACCGGCGAGCAGCGCGGCTCCCTGCCCAGCGAACCGGCCGGGGCTGGGGCTAGCCTGCAGGATCCCAGCGCCGCCGCGCAGCCGGTCGACGACGGCACCGGCCGCATCTACCCCTTCACGACGGCGATCACCAACGGCGCCTCGGGCCTAGCCGCCGTCTGGGCCAACGAGAACACCCGCGAGTCGATCTTCGACGCCATGCGCCGCAAGGAGACCTTCGGCACCTCCGGGACCCGGATCCAGGTCCGTTTCTTCGGTGGCGCCGCACTCTCGGGCCTGGATCTCGACGACCCGGACCTCGTCGCGGCCGCGTACGAGGACGGCGTCGCGATGGGCGGCGACCTCAGCGGTGAGAGCGGTGGCGAAGCACCGAGCTTCCTCGTCTGGGCCATGCAGGACACCATGGCCGCGCCGCTCCAGCGCGTCCAGATCGTCAAGGGCTGGGAATCCGGCGGCGAAACCGCCGAACAGGTCTACGACGTCGCCTGCTCCGACGGCCTCGACGTCGATGCGGCCACCCACCGCTGCCCCGACAACGGCGCCACCGTCGATCTCACCGACTGCTCAACCAGCACCGATGTCGGCGCCGCCGAACTCAAGACCCTCTGGACCGACCCCGACTTCGACCCGGGCCAGCGCGCCTTCTACTATGCCCGGGTCCTGGAGAACCCCACCTGCCGCTGGTCGTCCTGGGATGCGCTGCGAGCCGGTACAACTCCTCGACAGGACTTCCCGGCAACCATCCAGGAACGCGCCTGGTCGTCGCCGATTTGGTACACGCCGTAACGCCCACCGGATGGCCGAGGCCCGGCTGCTGAGCGACGCGTGGCGCTTCTCTCGACATTCGGCCTGGGCCGAAGCCGCGATAGGCTGCGCCCGCGGCGCCGCTCCACACTCGCCGACGCGCCCCTCGTTCAAGAAACACTATGATCCACCGCCTGTCCACCGTTCGCAGTAACTGCGACGGGTTCGAGCGACTCGCACATCTTGCCACCGCGACGAAGGATCTCTTCGCGGAGGAACTGACACTGGACATGTCCCAAGTGAGCTTCTTCGACGCCAACATGGCCGCCCCGCTGGGTGCGGTTCTCTCTCGGGTTGCAGACAATCTCAACCTCGTGAAGATCGTGGCTGTACGTGCGAATGTCCAGACGATTCTCCGGAAGAACGCATTTCTCACCTACTACTGGCACGAACCTCTCAAGGATACCTTTCGCACGACGATGCCCTTTCGTCGCTTTCGCCTGCTTGACGAAGGCGCCTTCGAGGACTACGTTCATCGCCAGCTCCGCGACAAGGGAATGCCAAGAATGACCGTTGCGGCTAGCAAGGCCTTCAGGAAAAAGGTGTTTGAGGTTTACCAGAACGCGGTGATCCACTCCGAATCGGCTATCGGCGTGTTCGCCTGCGGCCAGTTCTTTCCGAATAAGAATCGCCTCGACTTTACCGTGTCAGACGCAGGACTGGGGATCCGGGATTCCGTGCGTCGCTACTTCGGGCAACCCAAAATCGGCTCGGTTCCGGCGCTCAAATGGGCCCTTGGACCGAATCACACCACCAAACGTGGGCCGCAACCAGGGGGGCTTGGCCTTGGTTTCCTCCAGGCCTTCTCGAAGTTGAATGGAGGAAGAATCCAGATTGCATCGCGGTTCGCGTTCTATGAGTTTGCCGGAGGCCAGGAGCGTTTTCGCAAGATGTCGGCCGACTTCCCGGGAACGGCGGTGACCATTGAGGTCAACACAGCCGACGAGACGAAGTACGCCTTGAAGAGTGAGATGACGTCAGAAGCGATATTCTGACGCGGAAGGGCAGTAGAGATGAGTGAACCAGTTGTTGTTCGCGTCTACGACATAGTTGGCGGCCCGCTCTGTGTGTCGGCCGAGGACGGTCAGAGGCTGTTTGACAAGATAGCTCCTCTAGTAGAGGCGGAAAGGCCTGTCGTTCTGTCGTTCATGCGCATAGAGACGATGATCTCCGCCTTCTTGAATGCGGCAGTGGGGCAACTCTACGAGCGGTTTTCAGAAGATAGAATTCGCCGTCTGCTTGAAGTGGAGGATATGGCATCCGATGATCAGGAGGTTCTTCGGCGCGTGGTGCGCAACGCGAAGCTCTACTTCGAGAACTCGGAGGATTTCGATCGGGCATGGGAGGAAGAACTAGGTGATGGCGAGGGCGAAGAATAGAGCGCATGACCTGGCGCACTACACGTTCCGAGGGAATGAGAGTGTGTTGATCGATGCAAACGTCTGGCTTCATCTCTATCCTGCGCCGTCGGATGGGCGGCGGCCGAATGTGAGAGAGTACAGTCAAGGGCTGAAGGCCATGTTGGCGGCGGGCGTGGAGTTGATGATGGATCCCATCGTGCTCGGCGAGTACTTGAGGGCTTACTGTGGGATAGAGTGGAGGGCACTTCATCGAGGGAAGTATCCACGGTTCAAGAGATTCCGGAGATCGGCGGATTTCGGCGCTGTTGGCAGCCAGGCGGCCGCATTTGCTCGTGCGATGCTGACCCAGTGCACCCGGAGAGATCATCCGTTCTCGAAAACCGCGGTCGACGATGTGTTGACGGAGTTTGAGAAGGGTGAGAGCGACTTCAACGATGGTGCCTTGGTGGAAACTTGTCGGATACATGGGTGGAGGTTGGTGACCCATGACGGGGACATGACAGTGGGCGGCATCGAGGTGCTGACGGCGAATAGGAAGCTTGTTGCGGCTTGTAGTTAAGCTAGCCGGCTAGTGGCTCGGAGCGATCTCAGAAGGACTCCCTTAGACCAATCCGCGAGTACAACTGCTCCTTGAAATCGTCGAACGCCTCCGAGTCGCCGCGCGTGATCTCATCGAGCGCGAAGAACTTGTCGGTGGTTGGGGGCTCGCCCCCGAGAAGCTCGTGGTCCAGGCCAGGGATGCCGAGGATCGTCCAGCACTCGGTGAAGCCTTCCTTCTTGGCCTTTTGGTGGCTCTTCTCAGCTTCCCCTACTCGATTGTGGACGTTGGACACGTCCTTGCCGCCCTTGATCTCGATTGCGATGACAGGACGGCTGCGGCCGGACGGTAGTTCTTCATGGATGGCGATGTCGGGGTCGGAGGCGAAGAAGATCCGGATGGGTGCGCCGGCGGCGTTTCGCATCTTGATGGTGGACTGATCCACTTCGACGTGGGCGCTTTCGGTCAGGACGGCGATCAGGTCGAATACCCGCCTGGTGGCTTGCTGACCAACGAGGTTCAGAGCCCCGCCCCGCAACTGCGGTCCCAAAGTGAGCAGCGTCAGGTCGTGAACCTTCGATTGGGTCAGCCGATCCACAGAGTGCACCAAGTGGGCCGCGCTGATGCAGAGACAACGCGCAAGTTCGGCTACGCGGCCCTTCTGGGTCTTGGATAGGGCTCCTTTTTCCTCCATCGACTTGAAGGCGCTCAGCCCGTGCGCCTTGCCGTAGAACTGCTTCTGGGAGAAACCGAGCAGGAGCCTGTAGTAGCCGAGCAGATGCGGGTTGGCTTCGAGCAGGGGTCCAGGGTCACTGCGCCGTGTCGTAGTCGAGCGTGAAGAGAGTTCGCTGGGTCGAGCGGATGCGCTTTGCCGCGAGTTCGGCGTACGCCGGGTTGAGTTCGACGCCGACGTACCTGCGACGCTGCTGTTCGCAGACAACCCCGACCGTGCCCGAGCCAAAGAAGGGGTCGAGCACCCAGTCTCCAGGGCTGGATCCAGTGAGGATGCAGGGTTCGATCAGTCTGGGAGGGAAGGTGGCGAAGTGAGCTCCCGCGAAGGGCTCGGTTGGTACGGACCAGACGGTCCGGCGGCTTCTGCCGTTCACTCGCGCCCTCGAGGGGTCGTAGTGATACCGCAGCGACTTGGTGAACAGGAACAGGTACTCGTGGGATCGAGTTGGACGATCCTTGACGCTCTCAGGCATGCAGTTCGGCTTTTCCCAGATGATGTCGCTACGGAAGTACCAGCCCGCGTCCCTGAGCGCGAAGGCCACCATCCACGGAATCCCGATGAGATCCTTCGGCTTCATGCCCTTGGGCGTCCGGGGTCTGTAGGCCATCGCCCGCACAGGGTTCTTCTTGTCCGGTGCGCGTGTTGCGCGGTTGCCGCTCGTGTAGCTGTCGCCGAGGTTGAGCCAGAGCGTGCCGTCGTCACGCAGAACCCGGCGAACCTCATCAAGAATCGCGACCAGGCGCTCGACATAGAGGGTCGGGCCCGGTTCGGCGCCGATCTGACCTTCTTCTTCGTAGTCGCGAAGTCCCCAGTAGGGAGGAGAAGTGACACACGTCCGGAACCAGGAGCCGGGGAGAGCGGGCAGGATCGTCTCGGCGGCGCCTTGGAAGAGTGTGGAGTGCTCCAGGGGAACCGGATCATGCGCCAACGGTGCGCTAACAACGTCCACCGCGCGACTCTACTACCGCCTTCGCCTCAAGACGGCGCAGCAGAGCGCCCAGATCGTGAAGGGCTGGGAGGCCGACGGCGAGACGGCGAACAGGTCTGCGACGTCGCCTGCTCCGACGGCCTCGAAGTCGCCCCGGCCGGCTCGGCGGCGCAAGCTCCGGGCTAGTCAGGCGTCCTGTGACTTCCGCGCTCGCCGTCGGGCCTGCACGATCACGACGACAAGCGCCAGTCCGCCGCCGAACAACGCGAGCGACGGCGTGTCCGCGCCTTTCTCGCCGAGCAGGGCATTGAGCCCGGCGCCGGCGAGCATGCCGATCAGCACCGCGAGCAGAGCCCTCCCGGCGATGCGGGCTTTGGGACGGGATCGTCCTTCTTCGGTCATTGCTCAGTCCCCACGGGTGGTTTGCCGATGCAGCACTAGGCCTCTCCATGGTGGCGGTCGAGTTCGTCGAGCACTTCGAGCCCGCGCTGCGCGTCGCCTCGTGCCGCGCGCATCCGGAAGCGCATCTCAGTGTCGTGCTCGGCCAAGGCCCTGACGGACAGCTCTTCCATCAACTTGTTCAGGCTCAGGTTGCGCTGCGCTGCGAGAGCAGCGAGCCGGTCGCGGTGAGCGTCAGGGATTCTGATCGTCAGGGTGGCCATGCTCTTCCTCCTCTTTGGGCCACTGGCCGGGAGTGATGGTGCGAAAGCCGTCGAAGAGCAGTTCTCCCGCTGCCCGTCCCTAACATTACCGGCCACGATGCACTCCGACGCCAGCAACTCCGCATCCCGATCCTTGCGACCGAGTTCCCGGGCGCCTGGTATGACTCGTTCGCGCCGTGGATCTACAACCAGGCGACCGACTACCTGCGCGGCGACGTCGCGCTCAAGGGCGGCATCACCGGCTGCCTCAAGGCGGCTCACCTGGCCGAAGGCTTCGGGATGAACTTCGAGATCCACCACGGCGGCAACTCCCTGAATAACGTCGCCCACCTGCACATCAGCGCCGGGATTCGCAACTGCGAGTGGTTCGAGGTCCTGCTGCCGGCGGCCGCGCAGAAGTACGGCCTCGTCGAGGACATCGAAGTCGACGACGAGGGCTACGTCCACGCCCCGATGGGGCCGGGCCTGGGCGTCGAGATCGACTTCGACCTGATCGAACGGAACAAGACCGCCGAGCTGCGGTAGAGGCCCGCATTCTGCTCCGGTTCCGGGACTGGGTGCGCGGGCCTTCTGGCCCGCTGCCGCCGGAGGCGGCCAGAGAACGCGCCGGCCGCAGGCCGGCTCCGCTCTGGCGGGAGCTCCCATTGCGAAACAGCTCGTGCGCGCCGCTTCGCGGCGGCGCACTTGATGCGGGCCAGAAGGCCCGCGCACCCAGCGGCAGACCCTACTTCCCCACCAACTCCATCTTCAGCCAGCTCACCAGCGCCGGCTCGAGATCCGCGTTCTTCTCGAACATCGGCAGGCCGTGCTCCGTGCCGTCGTAGATCTTGGCCGTCGAGTTGGGGTGCTTCGAGCCGTCGACCGCGCCCTGGAGCTGGCCAGCAACGCCAGCCGTGATCGTGTCGCCGGTCGCCGCCGCGGCGAAGACCGCGAGATCCGACCTGGCCGCCATGTTGGCGACGGCCTCGGCGCTCGGCGGGCCCGACAGCAGCATCAGCGCCTTGACCGAGTCGCGGCGCGCGGCCAGATCGGCAGTCAGCATGGCGCCGCAACTGGCGCCACCGGCCGCCATGCGCGAAGAATCAACACCCTCCTGCTTGCCCAAGTAGTCGAACGCCATGTCGACATCGCCGGTCGCTGTCTGCAGGAACGACGGGAACCCACCTGCCTCGCTGGGGCCGGCGCCGCCGCTCTCGCCGAAGCCGCGCAGGTCCATCGTCAGCACATGCACACCCGCATCAACCAACTGCGACGCGATGCCCGACCACGACTTCCGGTCCATGTTGCACTGGTGGATGAGCAGCATCGCCGGCCCCGGCACGCCGGGCGACATGTAGGTCGCCTTGAGCATCGTGCCGTCGGCCGCCTTGAGATCGACGTCCATCGACCCGGCCGACACCGGAAGGGCCGCCAGCGCGAGGAGCGCCGTCGCCGCAAGGAAGGAAGTGGTGTAGCGCATGAGTATCTCCTGTCGGTGGGATGCGGCCAGGCGCATCGCCGGGCGCCCACGGTCGGGTGCCTCAGATGTGTTGTAAGTGTGAAAGGGGACTCTACTACGGGGCCTGAACGGCTCCTGGAACCCACGTTGGGCGGTCTACTTCCGGCCGTGTTCGCCGCGTTCGTCGGTTGGGCGGACCAGGAAACAACCTTGCAGATTGAACGGTAGCCGTTAGATCAACAAGGTTGATTCCGTGCCGCTGCCCGAACCGTGTCCCGACCACGTCACACAGAATCACGCTAGACTGCGTCACGAACCACGAGGTCACCGTCATGCGTTTCCAGGAATTCATCGAGGATCAGCTCTTCTCGCCGGTGCTCATCGCATCCGAGTTGCGAACCACCAAGGCCGAGATCGCCGGCACCCTCGGTCTGGGGCGGGACGCCTTCTCGCGCGCGTCGCGGGTCCGGGCCCGGAAGACCCAGGGCCGGCTCCGCCAGATGCTGGAGATTCTGAACCGGGTCGAGGCGCAGACTGGCTCGCCGCTCGCGGCCTACGCATGGTTCCGAGCGGAGCCATTGCCCGGGTTCGGCGGCGCCACGGCGGATCTGCTGCTGCGGGAGGGCAAGGCAGATCAGGTCCACGCTTACCTCGACAGGGTCGTGGCCGGCGGCTACGCCTGAGGCCGAGTTCGGCGGTGCGCTTCCGCGGGGTCGTCTATCGGGCCCACAATCCGCAGTGGTCGTGGACACCGTTGTCCGGCGAGGGTGCGCGCCGTCATGGTGGACGCTTCAACCGGCGCGGCATGCCGGCGCTCTATACGTCCCTGACTCCGCTGGCTGCCATCCGCGAGGCACAGCCGTTGGGGCGGCCGATGCAGCCGCTCACGCTCTGCGCCTACGAAGCCGATGCCGAATCGGTTTTCGATGCCCGGGACGAATCGGAGCGAGCCGCCTTCGGTGTCATCGAAGCGGACCTGCAGTGCCCGGCCTGGGAAGCCGAGATGCTTGATGGGGCAGTTCCTCTCTCGCAGACCTTGGCTGATCGATTGGTCGCGGCTGGCCAGGTGGGCATGGTCGTCCAGAGCTTCGCTCACAGCGCAGGGCCGGAGGACTTCAACCTCGTGCTGTGGACCTGGGGTCCGGAGCGTCCGAGCAGGTTCGTGTTGATCGACGACGAGGGCCGGCTGACGGGCGGGCGTCGGGCGTAGGCCGATGCGCTTGAGCCAGCCGCCTACGGCGGAACCAGCGCCACGATCCGCACCGGGGCGCCGGTGCCGCCTTCGATCTTCATCGGCAGGGCAACGAGCAGGAAGCCGGTCGGCGGGAGTTCCGACAGGTCCGCCACGTTCTCCAGGTTCGGCACGCCGGCGGCGCCGCCGATCTGGTGGACGATGAAGTCGGTCGACTGGCCGTAGTCGACGCTGGCGGTGTCGATGCCGAGCATGCCGATACCGCGTTCCTCGATCAGCAGGCGGGCCGCGTCCTCGCCGACGCCGGGGAAGTGGAGGTTGCTCGCGTCGCCCGGTGTGTCGTCGCCGAGGTAGGCGAGCGCATCGGGCCAGCGGTCCGGCCAGCCGGTACGGATGAGGACGGCGGAGCCTGCCGGTACCGGGCCGTGCTGCTCCTCCCAGGCGCCGATGTCCCCGGCGGTCACGAGGTAGTCGGCGTCGGCGGCCGCCTGTTCGCTGACGTCGATGACGACGCCGGGCAGGATCAGCCGGTCGAGCGGGATCGAGGCGACGTCGTCGCCGCCCTCCGCGAAGTGCACGGGTGCGTCCAGGTGGGTCCCGCCGTGCTCGGCGGTGGCGAACTGCTTGGCGGCGTAGAAGTAACCGGCTTCGGTGTGGCCCTCGGCCAGCGTCTCGAGGTCGAAGCCCCGGGTGTCGGTTGGCCAGTAGAGGGTGTCGGCGCCGTAGGCGTGGCTGAGGTCGATTGTGCGCCAGTTGGCGACGGCGTCGGGGGTGATGGGCGTGGCGGGTTCCTCGGGCGGCGGGCCGGCGCAGGCGGCGACTACTAGCAGGGCGGTGAACAGGACCAGTGGGCTTGCCAGTGCACCAGATGCGGGCAGGATGCCCGCGTTCCCAGGGTCGGATGCAGGGAGTTCGCTTGCGGACATGACGTTCCTCCTCTTCTACACCGCCAACGCGGTCGAAAAGTCCGGTACCCCCTCCCAGCGCCCCGGGTCCGTCGCCCGCATCACCGCGATCGTCTTGATCGCCTCCGGGTTCGCGATGCCATGCGGCATCTCGCCGGTCAGCACCCGGATCACGTTCTCGGCCTGGCGGATCGGGCACTCGCCGAGGAACACCGGCGAGAAGCCGGCGATGTGCGGGGTCACGATGCAGTTGGGGAGCTTCAGCAGCGGATCGTCCGGGTCGATCGGTTCCTTCTCGGTGACGTCGAGCGCCGCGGCTTCGATCTGACCTTCGGCGAGCGCGGTCGCGAGCGCCGCGCCGTCGATGATCGGCCCCCGGGCCGCATTCACGAGCAGCGCCGTCGGCTTCATCAGGGCGAGCGTGTCGGCGTTGATCAGGTGCCGCGTTTCGTCGGTCGCCGAACAGTGGATCGTCACGTAGTCGGCCTCGGCCAGCAGCTCCTCGAGCGGCACCAGCTTGACGCCGTAGAGGTCGGCGGTGACCTGGTCGACGTACGGGTCCGCGGCAATGATCCGCGCCGGCCCGAAGCCGCGGGCGCGGGTGGCGAAGGCGCGGCCGATGTTGCCGAAGCCGATGATGCCGACCGTGTGGCCGGCGATCCGCCGCGCGCCGGTGAGGAGCCCGATCATGGACTCCCGGTCACGGCCCCAATCCCCGTCGCGGGTGGTGCGAACGGCGTCGACGACGCGCCGCGTCAGCGCCAGCATCAGCGCCATCGCGTGGTCGGCGACCTCGGTCGTGTTGGAACCCGGCACGTTGGTCGCCAGGATGCCGAGTTCGGTCGCCGCGTCGAGGTCGATCGAGTCGACGCCGACGCCCAACCGGCTGACCACCTTGAGCTTCGGACATCGCTCCAGGACGGAGCGGGAAGTAAGCGGCATGACGCCGACCAGCGCGCCGTCGGCGTCGCCGAGCAGATCGGCCAGGTCGTCCTCGCTGCGGCAGACACCCTCCACCACCTCGAACCCTTGCTCCTCGAACAGATCCCCGCGATTGAAGGGGCTCTTCTGCATCGCTACTTTCACGTTCTGCTCCTTACTTGGCAGCCCGGCAGGTCAGACGACGGGACACAGCCCGCCGTCCAGGTTGATCGACGCGCCGGTGATGTAGGCGCCGCGCTCCGAGACCAGGAACGCGATCAGGTCGGCGTACTCCTCCGCCTCGCCGACGCGGCCCAGGGGGACCCGCTTGCCCATCGCCTCGTAGATCGAGTCGACCTCGACGCCCTGGCCTTCCGCCCGGCGCACCCACTGGTCGCTCTTGATCAGGCCGATGCAGATCGTGTTGACGCGGATCCTGTCCGCGGCCAGTTCGTTGGCGAGCGACTTGGTCAGGTTGATGCCGGCGGCCCGTGTCACGCTGGTCGGCAGCGCCCGCGCCGACGGCGCCTTGCCGCCGCCGATCGTCGCGTTGACGATCGCGCCGCCGCCGCGCTCGCGCATCGAGGGCACGACGCCCCGGCAGAAACGCACCGCACCCATCACCTTGAGCTGGATGTCGGCGAGCCAGGCGTCGTCGTCGAGCGACTCGAGGCCCTGAGCCGCCGACGCCCCGGCGTTGTTGACCAGAATGTCGACGCCGCCGAACTCCGCCGTCACCGCGGCGATGAAGTCCTCGACATCGGCCGCCGACGTGACATCCGCCGGCTTGGCGAACACCTCGCCGCCGCCGGCCGCGCGCAGCTCGTCCGCCGCCCGCTCCAGGTTCTCCGCCCGGCGCGCGCAGATCGCGACCCGCACGCCCTCGCTCGCCAGCCGGTGCGCCGTCGCGAGCCCCATCCCTTCGCTGCCGCCGGTGACGATCGCCACCTTGCCCTCAAGTCCAAGTTCCAGCATCCGCTTCGCCCCTTTGAGATGTTCGTGTGAAGCGTGAGTGTGCCTGTCACGGACCGGCGCGCGCAAGACCCGCGCACCCAGTGACCTCAGCTCACCGCCTGCGCCGCCGCCCCCCGCAGCCCCGCCACGATCTCCCCAAACCGCGGATCCGCCCGCAGCACCGCCAGGTCGGCGTCGTTCTCGATCCAGTTCAGGTGCGGGTAGCCGTGTGCGATCGCCGATTCCAGGTACCGCAGCCCCTTGCCCACATCGCCGCATATGCACGCCACGCAGGCCAGGTTGTAGAGCGCGACGGCATCCTGCACATCCAGCGCCTCCGCCCGATCGGCCCACTCCAGAGCCTCTTTCTTCCGGCCCTGGCGGGCTAGAGCGACCGCGCCCAGGTAGATCGCGCGTTGATCGTCGGGGTAGCGCAACAGACGCCTTCGCACTCGGGTCAGAGCGAGCTCCTGAAGTCGAGCCGACTCGGTTTCCCGGCCGAGCGCCGCCAGAGCCGAGGCGCAGATCGAGCAAGGGGCGTAAGCCGTCGGATCGGCTTCGATGGCCCGGAAGAAGAACGTGACCGCTTCCTCCATCCGGCCCTGGGCGAAGCGGTGACGGGCAAAGTTGTGGTTCGCCTCGAAGCTCAGCGGGTCGAGTTCCAGGGCACGCCGGAAGTGGACTTCGGCTTCCTCCAGCCGACCATTGGTGCTCAGGGTCATGGCCCGCGCGGAATGCGCCTCCGCGACTTCCGGCGCCAGCTCCAGGGCCCGCGAACTCGACTCGTCGGCCAGTCGGAGGTTCTCCTCGCTCGGCTCGTGGAACAGGTACAGGCATGCCGAGCAGTGCGCGGACGCGGCGTGAGCCAGGGCGTACGCCGGATCGAGCTCAATCGCGGCGGCGAACAGCCGCCGGGCCTCGTAGTAGGTCCTCTTGCGCGCCTGGTGGTAGAGACTCCGGCCGCGCAGGTAGAGGTCGTAGGCCTGGCTGGACGCCGTTCGCCGGGCCTCGTGCCGTTGCGCTTCCGGCGCCAGGTGGAGTTCCAGGGTCTCGGCGATCAGACTCGCCGTCTGGTCCTGCAGCGCGAAGATCTGCTGCGAATGCCGCTGCCACTGCTCCGACCAGACCTGGATGCCGGTGCGGGCATCCGTCACTTCGACGCCGATGCGGAGTTCGTCGCCCTCCTTGCGGACCGTGCCCGCCAGCACCAGGTTGGCGCCGATCTGCCGCCCTACTACCCGGGGATCGGCCAGCGCGTCGTACTGGAAGGACACCCCGCGGGCCGTCACCCGCAGGCCGACGACGTGGGCGAGGCGGTGGAGGATCTCCTCGGCCATCCCCTCGCAGAGGTGCGCCTGATCCCGCTGCGGGCTGCGGTCGGCGAACGGCAGGACGGCGATCGAGAGTCCCCGTTCCTCTTCCGGCGGCGGCAGCACGGCGACCGAGGGGGCGCCTTCCGTCGCGACCAGATCCTCGATCACCGGACCGGTGAAGCGGAATCCGCGCCCGTACACGGTGGTGATCCAGCCGGCGCTTCCGCCGCCGGCGACGAGGACCTTGCGCGCCTCGCTGACCGCCCGGCTGATCGCCGCCTCCGTCACGTAGGCGCCGTCCCAGATGTTCCCGAGCAACTCCTCCTTGGACACCACCCGGTCCCGGTTCGCGACCAGGAAGGTCAGCAGTTCGAACACCTTGGGCTGAAGCTGCCGGGGCTGTCCGGCCACCTCGAGGCCGTACTGCTCAGGCTTCAGCACGAAGGGACCGAAGTAGTAGATCACCGACGGATCCTAGCGGACGGGCTCACGTTCCGGTTGCTTACCGCTTCGAGTCCGATCAACTTCGGCTCCGGGTTGGATCAAGCTATCGGGTGCGCCTGCCCATAGCCTTGTCCAAGCCGTTTGAAGTGTGCCCGGTGACCGGGGGTCGGACGACCTCCGGTGCAGGCAGCTTCGAGATCGCGAAGGCCGGGAACCGAAAGGGAGCGAAGGATGTTCAACCAGACGAGAACTCGAGACGCGCAGGCGGTGGGCTGGGCCATGATGCTGGCCGTGCTGTTGCTGGCAGCGGCGCCGGCCGCCGGCCAGGGTCCCGCCGCCCAGGTGCTCGGCCACGTGACGGACAGCGAGGGGGCTGGCGTCTCCGGAGCCACGGTCATCCTGCAGTCGCAGGAGATCGAGGATCCGCTCGTCGTCACCACCGACGCCGACGGGTTCTACAACGCGACCAACGTGCGCCCCGCGACCTACCAGATCTCGGTGGAGGCCGCGGGCTATGCCGGCGCTCCCGCATCCCTGGCGGTCCGGGTCGGCAGCATTCAGCGCGTGAACTTCGAACTCGCGGCCGCCGAGGAAGTGAGCGAGGAGATCACCGTCGTCTCCGAGCGGCCGCAGATCGAGTCGGTCGATTCCCGCGTGAACAAGTACATCTCCTTCGAGGAGATCCAGAGCCTGCCGCTCCCGAACCGGAGCTTCCTGGACGTGCTGAGGATCCTTCCAGGGGTCCACGGGGGCCTCGCGACCGGCGGCCTTGACAACAGTGCCCCCAACAACAGCTTCAGCATTCACGGGGCGCGCATGAACCAGAACCAGTTCCTGATCGACGGCGTGGCCAACAACGACCTGAGCGACCTGAACTACGACGACCTGGCCACGTCCGAGACCCGCGCCGGCCCCCGGAGTTCTTCCGGCGGCGGCCAGAGGGGATCGACCTTCTCGACGGGAACGGCGCTGCAGACCTACAACCTGGACGCCATCCAGGAGGTCCAGGTGTCGACCTCGATGTTCTCGGCCGAGTACGGCAACGCGTCCGGAGGCGTGATCAACATCATCACCCGTTCCGGCGCCGACCAGTACAACGCCTCGGCGACGGTTCAACAACAGCACGACGGCGTGGTGGAAGCGGGGTTCACGGGGCGGACCGCGGACGACGCGGAACAGTTGGAGGGCCAGGACTTCACAATAAGACAGGCATCGCTGACCCTGGGCGGCCCCATCAACCGGGGCACGACCCACTTCTTCACCAGCTACGAGTACGACGACTATGAGATGGGCTACGACTACAACCAGAGCCACGTCTACATACGGGCCGTGCCGGTCGAATTGGGGTTGACCGCCAACGTGACCAACCGCGACCGCCTGACCGGCAAGCTGACCCACCAGTTCTCGGACTCGAACGACCTGACGGTGTCGGGGAACTGGGTCAGCGAGCAGGCCGCCATCGGGCACTCGCTCTTCCGCTCCCGCCAGCAAGACATAGAGCACCAGGATCATGCCAACGACTCCCTGGGCCTGTCCGTGCGCCATGTTGCCGCCGTGGGTTCGGACATGACGCTCGAATCGGTGCTGGGGCAGATTCAGGCCGACCGGAGCATGGAAACCTCCTCGGATCCGTTGCGGCGATTGCGTCTTTACTTCCACGAGGATGGCGGCCTCGTTTTTCACCTCGAGGGCTCCATCGGCCCCGAAGTCGACAACACGCTCGAGAGCTTCCAGTGGAAGGAACGCCTGTCCTGGCTCCGTGGGGATCATTCCTTGCGCGCCGGCGTCGGCGTGGAGCGCTTCGGTCAGCGAACCGAGCAGCCGGCGTGGCGCAACTGGAGCTATGGGTTTGTCGACGACTTCTCCGTCCCTCCGGCCAGTGGGGTGTACCAATTCGCGACCGACATCGACGTCTCGGTCACGAACAGCCACCTCTTCATCCAGGACGACTGGTTCGTGAGCGACCGCTGGACGTTCAACCTCGGCGGGCGCTACGACCGGAACAACCTGGTCGACGACCAGACCGTCGAGGCGCGGCTGGGTGCTGCCGTCGATGTCGGGAGGAACGGCCGTTCCGTCCTCCGCTTCGGCGCCGGGCTGTATCACGATCGGACGAACCTGATCGGCCATACGGGGGCTGGCCGGCCGCCGCTCCTCTTCAGAGTGCCGATCGATCCCGTGACTCTCGAAATGGACCCGACGAGCGCGGGCTCGCAACCTCGCGAGCTAGTCGTTGATCCGAACCTCCACCTGCCCGAGATCGTCAAGTGGAACGTGGGCTACGAGCGCCAGCTCGGTGAGCGCAACACGATGAGCATCCACGTCTTCGGCTCCGACAGCGATGGTCTCTTCTTTACGGACTTCCAGAACAGGCGGTCATTCGCACTCGACGGAGCGCGGCCCGATCCCACCAAGGGAGATGTCCTCCTATACACCAACACTGGCTACAGCGAGGTCCTCGATGTCGAGGTCGAGTTCAAGCGCCGCTTTGCCAACGGCTCCCTGGTGCACGTGAGCTACACCAATCAGGACGCCGTCGGCAGTTCGTTCTTCGAGTTGATCTCGGGTAACTCCGTTCTCAATGGGTCGTCGCTCGGGTCCGATCTGGGGGACCCGCCCGCGCAATTCAATGGGCCGCTCAACACCGAGGTGGAGCACAGCTACAAGCTCTCAGCAGTAGGGAACCTGCCCTGGGGCCTCCAACTGGCGGGATTCCTGGACTACCGGTCCGGCAATCCCTTCACCGCCTGGGACCAGGCGTACATGCAATCACCGGGGGGCTGGGTCACCTATCCGTCGACTTTCTTCGAGGGCTTCAACACGAGGACCGGGCCGGACGTCTTCTCGGCCGATGTGCGTTTGGCCAAGACGTTCACCGTCAGGGAACGGCACGACCTTCACGTCTTCATCGATGTCTTCAACGCCACCGACCGGACGAACGTGACCGAGATGAGGGGTCTGCGCACCTGGAACATCGGTCACCCCAACGGCCCCACTTCGAACGCCGTCTTTCCAGAGATCCGGAGGCGCGGACCGCAGCGTTCGGCCCAGTTCGGGATCAGGTGGTCGATGTAGGAGGGCGTTGACGTGAACTCGGGGGCGTCCGCGGGCCGGCTCGGTCCGCTGCTGGAGTACCTGGGTTCGCTCGACGGCCGCGCCGACCTGGAGGTCCTGAGCGGCCTGCTGGGCGAGCTCGCGGTGACGCGAGCCGACCTCGGCGCCGCCTGCCGCTTCGGCGCGGACAAGTACCAGCGGAACCGGATCGCCGAGTCGGACTGGTACGAGCTGGTCTGCCTGTGCTGGTCCAGCGGCCAGCGGACCCCGATCCACGACCACCGGGGTTCGAGCTGCGCCTTCCGCGTCGTCGAAGGCGTGGCGACCGAGACCGAGTTCGAGCCGACGGCATCCGGCCTCATCTGCCCCTGCGGCCGCCGTGAGCACGGAGCCGGCCGCGTCTGCGCCTCGGAGGAGGACGACTGCCACCAGGTCGCGAACACGCAGCCATCCGGCGAGGACCTGATCACGCTCCACATCTACTCGCCGCCGCTGCGGCAGTTCAACGTGTACTCGCTGGACACGCCGACGGCTTCCGATCAGCGACGGCCCGGTTGCTGCTAGGCCGGTGGGGCCCCTGGGAACCCGCGTGGCGCGGTCCGGATCGGGCCCTGGGAACGCGGGCATCCTGCCCGCATCCGGCGCGTAGCGCCGGTCTGGACCGCTACACCGTCTAGACTATTGTTCGTTCAAGAAATGCGATGAGGATGTACCCATGAAACGAAGAACCCTGGTGGCGCGGGGACGCGCCACCAGCGAACCAGTCGGATCGCCCGTCATCGGGCGATCCGATGGCACTTGGCTTGGCTTCCTGGCGACAGCGGCGTCGCTGCTCACGCTGGCGTGCAGCGCCGAACCGACACCGCAACTGCGCGTCGTCTACGCCGGCGACGCCGGCACACCGCACGCGGAGGGCTACCACGCACTGCTGGCCGAGCACTTCGACGTGCGGAGCATCGCGCGCAACGACTTGGCGAAGACCGACCTCAGCGACGCCGACGTCCTGATCGTCGACGGCCAGACGATCGACCGGTCGGAAGAGCGGATCAAGACGCTGCCGGGGGCCGAGGGCGTCACGCTGGAGACCCTGTCCATGCCCACCGTCCTGATCGGCGGCCAGGGCGCGCGCATCTCGGACGACCTGAACCTGTTGCTGGGCTGGCGATACGGGTGACTGTGCTTGTTCTCCAGGGCTGTCGTGCCACAGTCCACGTCCGATCCGACCTCTGGCCATCCGATCTTCCACGGACCTCTGCCGATCGAGCTGGAGCTCGAGGAGGTGCCGACCCCACCCAAGTACAAGTACTACGAACTGACAGACGACGTCCCGGACACGATGACCACGGTCAAGGTCCTCAAGAAGGAATGGGACACCCGGAACCTGCCGGTCGGCGAGCGGCCGGACAAGAGCGAAGCGGGCGTGGTGACGACGGGCGACGGTTTCCTCGATTCGCCGGACACGGAGTGGATCGCCGGCGGCATGCACCTGAAGGGGCCGGACTACTTCGCGATCGGCCGCCAGGGGCGGCTGCTGCAGTGGGGGTTCTACGCTACGCCCGAGGAGATGACCGAGACGGGACAGCGCCTGCTGATCAACGCGGTGCATTACATCCACGGCTTCAAGGACCATCCGATCCTGGCCACTCGCGAAGCGCGTCCGCGCGAGGGGCTCGCCACCTCCCTCGCCCTCCTCGACATCTACGCGACCGAGGAGATGAAGGAGTACTACGACACGCCGGAGAAGGTGAAGGAGGCCCAGGATCGGGTCATTGAGCGCACCTTCGGCGAAACGGTCCCGCCGGAAGCGAGCGGCTCTCGCGAGGAGCGGCAGGCCTGGTACGAAGAGAACGAGCCCTACTTGTATTGGGATGGGGCGCGGATCGGCAGCGAGTACGACGGCAAGGCGTACTTCCGGCTGGATGGGAAGTACCGGATCGACGAAGACGCCAGGGCGCTCGGCATCGCGAACAACGACCCGTCCCTGCTGGAACGCGCGGTCGCGGACCTTCGCGAAGGGTTGGCGCCCGAGCGGGCGCACCGGCTGCTGGCCCGGTACGGCGGGGCGGGCCATGACTCCGCCGACGACTGGCAGAGCTGGCTCGACCAGAACGAAGGCTCGCTCTTCGCCTCCGACTGGGCCGGCTACCGGTTCCGGGCCGCCCAAGGCCCCGGAGGGTCGGACTTGCTCAGTGCCTCCCGGTTCGCAGTGAACGGCGACGAACTGGACGATCTCTCCGCCACCGTGAGTCCCGCGGTCGAGGTGACGATGTCGACGACGACCGACGGCGAAACCACGTTGGCCGTCCTCGACTTCAAGCTCGAACCCGGCTTCTGGATCTACGCACCCGGTTCCGACGCGGAGTTCAAGTTCGGCGTCCGGGCGCCGTCCGGCTTCGCCTACCAGGTCGCCGGCCACCCGGTGCTGCCCAAGGTGGACCCGGAGGGCCGGATACACGGCGACTTCCGGATCGAAGTGCCGCTAGAGGGCGAGGGCGACGTGGCGACGCTCCTGATCGACTACCAGGCATGCGACGAAACGCTCTGCCACTACCCGGTGACGGATGCCCGGCTGATGAGCCGGGTCGAGACCTGAGTCACCCTAGTCTGCTCCGCCACTGGGTGCGCGGGTCTTCTGACCCGCTGCCGCCGTAGGCGGCGTCCAGCATCGTCGCCGGCCTCCGGCCGGCGTCCTTGTTTCCGGGCTGCGCCGCTTCGCGGCTCCGCCCCTGAGCGGGTCAGAACCCGGGTGGCGCGATCCCGCGCCACCCGCGAACCAGTCCGTGCGCCCGTCATCGGGCGCACGGATGGCAGACCCGCGCACCCAGAGATACGTCGACATCGGGGCGCCGCTCTGTTCTGCAACCGTTGGCGCCGATCTCCTTGCCGGCTCTTGCCTACGATGGAGCCTTGTCACGAAGCGGCACAGGCTCTGACCAGGGATCGACGACTTCGACGCCGGTGTTGCGGAACTCTCTCCTGTTCCTGGTTACAACGGTCAAGCCGCGAGTGGCGGCAGCGGCGACCAGAAAGGCGTCGGGGACGTGGTCGTCCAGCGGTTCGCCTCGCCGCCGCTTCTCTTCCATGATGCGAGCGCACGCCTTGGCGTCGTCCGCAGTCCAACTGAGGATCCTCTGCTCGAAGCACTCGTCCAGGACGTTCTGAAAGCGCTCGGCCAGGTTCTCCCGGCGCCTTCCTGAATCGAGGCGACCGATGCCGTCGAGAATCTCCCAGACGGTGATGGGTGAAAGGCCCATGCCCTCCGGGGCGATGCTGTCCAGGAAAGCGGATACGCGTGGTTCAGGCTGCGGACGCATCATCTCCGACACGACGTTCGTGTCGAGAAGCCACGCGATGGGAGGGTTCACACCTCGCTCTCATCGGCGAAGCTGACCGGTTTGTGCCGGTAGCGCTTGGGTGGCGGCAACTCGATCCCGTGCTCGGGACCGAAGTGCCTCTTGAATGCCTCCGAGGGTTTGACGCGCCGTTCCGCCTTCTCGCGCTTCTCGTGGATGAGGCGGCGAACGTACTCTTCCATCGAGAGGCCGACATGGAGCGCTTGGTGCCTCAGCCAGGCCTTGTCTCCAGGGTCGATGTCGCGGACGGTAATGACGGAACTCATCGTGAGCAGCCTCTCAGTCGGATGTGGCGAGCGTCTGCGACGCCTGTCGGAATGCTAGCACCGAGTGCTGGCAGCGTTCGCTGTCGGCCATGTCCGGGTCGAAGCCCACGGCCTCGACGACCCAACGCGTAGAGTCAGGCCGCCTGTCATGATCACGAGACGCGGCTTCATCTCCAGCGCCGGGATCGCGGCGGCCGGCATCGGCGCCGGCTTGACCGCGGCGCGCCAGGCGGCGGCCGCGCTGGCTCAACACTCCGAGGGGTCGAAGATGAAGATCACCGAGCTCGAGACGATCCTGATCGACAACATCGACCCGCCGATCGGTCACCGGAAGTGGCTGTTCATCCAGCTCAAGACGGACGAAGGCCTGGTCGGTCTGGGAGAGCGGGTCTCCGGCGGTGCAACGAACCTGAAGCCGCAGATCGAGCTGCTGAACGACCTGTTCGATCGCTTCGTCGTGGGCCAGAGCCCCTTCGACGTGGAGAAGATCTGGCAGCGGCTGAAGACGACTCTCCACGACTACAGCCACCCCGGGCTGTACGGCGTGCCGGCGTTCTCGGCGATCGAGATGGCCTGCTGGGACCTGATCGGCAAGGCGACGAACCAGCCTGTCTACAACCTGCTCGGCGGCAGGTACCACGACAAGCTCCGCGCCTACGCGTACCTGAACAGCTCGGGAATCTGGGAGAACCCGGCCCTGGCCGGCGAACGGGCGCAGGAGCTGGTCGACCGCGGCATCACCTGCTGCAAGCTCGACCCGTTCTCGCCGATCACCGGCCCGCCGCGGGACTACTCGCTGAAGACGATCCGCCATGTAGCGACGATCTTCCGCGCCATGCGGGACGCCGTCGGCGACGAACTGGAGATCGGGATCGGCACGCATGGCCAGTTCTCGACCGCCGTGGCGATCCGGGTCGCCGACATCCTGGAGGAGTTCGATCCGTTCTTCTTCGAGGAGCCGGTGCCGCCGGAGAACGTCGACGAGATGGCCCGTGTCGCGGCCCACACGAACATCCCCATCGCGACCGGCGAACGGTTGGTGAACATGTTCGAGTTCGCGGAGGTGCTGGAGAAACAGGCGGCCCAGATCATCCAGCTCGACGTCGGCCAGTGCGGCGGCCTCCTGGTGGCGAAGAAGATCGCCGGCATGGCCGAGACGCGCTACGCGATGATCGCGCCGCACATGTACTGCGGCCCCGTCGCGGCGTCGGCGGCGGTGCAACTCGACACCTGCTCACCCAACTTCCTGATCCAGGAGTTCAACACGAACGACCTGCACAACGACATCTTCGTGGAACCGATCAAGTTCGAGAACGGATTCATCGAACCGCCGACGGGGCCGGGTCTGGGCGTTGAGCTCGATCAGGCGGTGGTTGAGAGGCATCGAGCCGCTTGAGCCGGGGACTGACCCTGGCGATCCTCGCCGCCGGCCGTTCGGCGAGATTCGGGCGCCCGAAGACGCTGGAACCGGTCGGGCCGAGCGGCGAGGTGCTGTTCGAGTACGCGATCTGCGACGCGATCCGCGCCGGTTGCGGGCGGGTCGTGTTCGTGACTTCGGCCGACCGGACGGAGCAGATCATGAGCCGGGCCGCCGAGCATGCGGGCCGGGCGGTGCCTGTCGACTTCGTGGCCCAGTCGCTCGACGATCTGCCGGGCGGCGCCCTACCGCCGGCGGGGAGAGCCAAGCCCTGGGGCACCGGCCACGCGGTGTTCGCGCTACGGAAGAAGATCGAGGAACCGTTCCTGGTCGTCAACGCGGACGACTTCTACGGTCCGCGCGCGATCGAGTCGTTCGCCCGGCGGGTCGCCGACGCGCTGGCCCGAGGGGACGACGCGCACTTCCTGGGGACGTATGAGTTTCACCGAACCGGCGTCTCCCGCACCAGCGGCGTCAACCGGGGGATCGTGGCGACCGGCCCTGGGAACGCGGGCATCCTGCCCGCATCCGCGTTCCTGGAACGGCTTGACGAGGTCTACGACGTACGACGGACCGACTCGGGCCTCGTTGGCCGCGACGGCGAGGGGGAGACCCGGCGACTGGCCCCGGACACTCTCTGTTCGATGAACCTGTGGGCGTTCCAGCCCTCGATCTTCGGCCTACTCGAAGCCGCGTTCGCGGACTTCCATGCCCGCCTCGATGATCCGATCACGAGCGAGTTCCTGCTCAGCGAGACCGTCGGCCAACTGATCGGGCAGGAATCGGCGCGGGTCCGTCTCCTGCCGATGACCCAGAGCACCGCCGGACTGACCTACCCCGGCGACCTGCCCCCGGTCGCTTCGACCCTGAGCGAGGCCGTTGCTTCTGGCGACTACCCGTCTGACCTTGGCGAGTGGTTCGGCGAACGGTCGTCCCGGAGACCCGCTTGACGCTCCCGGGGACCGTCGGGTTGCAGCACAGCGATTCGATCGAAGCGACGATACGTCGTTGCCCTTGGGCTGCGCTCTACTGCAACCGAGGCCGACCATGCGCCTGAACAGCCTCGACTGGACCGTCCTCGCCGTCTACGGCGCCCTCGCCCTCTCCGTCGGCCTCGTCTTCGCCCGCCGCGCCGGCTCGGGCACCGGCCAGTTCTTCCTTGCCGGGCGGAACCTGCCGTGGTGGCTGCTGGGGACTTCGATGGTCGCCACGACCTTCTCGACGGACACGCCGAATCTGGTCACGGACCTGGTGCGGAACGGCGGGGTATCCGGCAACTGGATGTGGTGGGCGTTCCTGATCACCGGGATGTGCACGACGTTCTTCTACGCGAAACTCTGGCGGCGCTCCGGCGTGTTCACCGACATCGGTTTCTACGAGCTCCGGTATTCGGGGCGGGCGGCGGTGTTCCTGCGCGGCTTCCGAGCCGTGTACCTGGGCGTGTTCTTCAACGTGATGATCATGGCCGCGGTCCTGCTCGCCGGGATCAAGATCGGCGGTGTTCTGCTCGGCACGGACAAGTACACGACGGTGCTCGTCGCCGCGGCCGTGACGGCCGCGTACTCGGCCACCTCCGGCCTGTGGGGCGTCGTGGTCACGGACCTGATGCTGTTCGTGATCGCGATGGTGGGCTCGGTCGCGGCGGCCTGGTACGCACTGGCGCATCCGGCCGTCGGCGGGCTCTCGGGACTCGTGTCGAACCCGGACATCGCCTCGCGCCTCGCCCTGCTGCCGGACTTCGGAGATTGGGAGACGGCGGCCACCGTCTTCCTGATCCCGGTCGCGGTCCAGTGGTGGTCCACCTGGTATCCGGGTGCCGAACCGGGCGGCGGCGGCTACGCGGCCCAGCGCATGCTCGCCGCCCGCACCGAGCGCGACTCGATGGCCGCCACCCTGTGGTTCAACATCGCGCACTACGCGCTGCGGCCGTGGCCTTGGATCCTGGTCGCGCTGGCGTCGCTGGTCGTCTATCCGACGCTGGACTCGATCGCCGCCGCTTTCCCGCACCTCGATCCGTCGATCATCCGGCACGACCTCGCCTACCCGGCGATGCTCGTGTTCCTGCCGCACGGGCTGCTCGGGCTGGTGGTCGCTTCGCTCGCGGCGGCCCTGATGTCGACGATCTCGACCCATCTCAACTGGGGCGCCTCCTACATCGTCGACGACGTCTACCGTCGCTTCGTTCGACCGGGAAGGACCGAGGCGCACTACGTCCTGGTTGCGCGGCTGTCGACGATCGGCCTGGTGGCGCTGGCCGCGGTGGTGGCCCTCTGGCTCGAGAACGCGATGCAGGCGTTCCAGATCCTGCTTCAGATCGGCGCCGGCACGGGCCTGATCTTCCTGCTGCGCTGGTTCTGGTGGCGGATCAACGCCTGGTCGGAGATCTCGGCGATGGTCGTCTCCTTCGCGGTCGCCGTGTGGTTTCAGTTCGGCCACGAGCAGGTCGGGTTGGCGCTGCCTTCGGCCGCCGCGCAGCTCCTCTTTGGCGTCGGCCTCACGACCGTGGTCTGGTTTGGTGTGACCATGGCCACGCGGCCGACGGAGACGGCTGTGCTTCAGGCCTTCTACGACCGGGTGCGGCCCTTTGCGCGCGGCTGGCGGCGGGTCGTGGAAACGCGGGCGGATGAGCCCGGCAGCGCGACGGCGGCGCTGCTCGCGTGGTTGTTCGGTTGCGTCGCGGTGTACTCCGCCCTGTTCGGCACCGGCATGGCTCTGTACGGTCGCGGGCTCGAAGCGGCCGCATTCGGTGCCGCCGCCCTGCTGGCGGGTTACGGAGTGTTCCGCCTGTTGCCACGGACGACGGGGTAGTAGCTACGTCTCCCCGAACCGGGCGCTGAAGTGCGGCAAGCTGTCAGGCGCCTCGACGATCCGCAGCCCCCGAATCCGATCGCGCTCGGCGAACAACTCGATCAGCGCCTCCACGACGTAGTCCATGTGGGACTGCGTGTAGACCCGCCTTGGCACCGCCAGGCGAACCAGATCGAGCGGCGGCGCCTTGCGCGCCCCGAACATGACGGTGCCCACCTCGCAGGCACGGATGCCGGCGTGCCGGTAGAGGGCGACGACCAGGGCCTGACCCGGGAGCTGCTCGCGAGACAGGTGCGGGCAGAACCGGCAGGCGTCGATGTAGATCGCGTGGCCCCCCGGCGGCTCGACGATCTGGATGCCGGCAGCCAGCAACCGTTCTCCGACGTACGCCGTGCTGCGGATCCGGTAGTGGAGGTAGTCCTCGTCGAGCACTTCGTGGAAGCCGAGCGCCATCGCCTCGAGGTCCCTGCCGGAGAGGCCCCCGTACGTGACGTATCCCTCGGTCAGGATGACCAGCTCGCTGGCGCGGCGGAACAGTTCGGCATCGCGCAGGAGCAGCAGACCCCCGGTGTTGACGATGCCGTCCTTCTTGGCGCTGATCGTGGCGCCGTCGGCGAGGTCGAACATCTCGCGCACGATCTCCGGGACCGACCGCCCCCGTTGTCCCTCCTCCCGCTGCTTGATGAACCAGGCGTTCTCGGCGAAGCGGCAGGCATCGAGGAACAGGGGCACGTCGTACCGGCGACACAACTGCCGCGTCGCGTGGAGATTCTCCAGGCTCACCGGCTGGCCCCCGCTCGTGTTGCTGGTCACCGTGCACATGACCAGCGGAATTCGCGCGCTCTCGGCGGCAAGCAGCGACTCGAGCCGGGCCAGGTCGAGATTGCCCTTGAACGGGTGGCGACTGGTTGGATCCGCCGCTTCGGGAATGGCCAGGTCGACTGCGCGGGCGCCGCTGTGCTCGATGTTCGCCCGCGTCGTGTCGAAGTGGGCGTTGTTCGGCACGATCTTCCCCGCCCCGCCGACCAGTTCGAAGAGGATTCGTTCGCTGGCTCGCCCCTGGTGGGTGGGCAGCGTCTGCTCGAAGCCCATGATGTCCCGGACGGCATCGTGAAGGCGGCGGAAGCTGGTCGAGCCGGCGTAGCTCTCGTCCGCGCGCATGATGGCGGCCCACTGGTGCGCGCTCATGGCGCCCGTGCCGCTGTCGGTGAGCAGATCGATCAGCACATGCTCTGCCTCAATCTTGAACAGGTTGAAGCTGGCTCGGCGGAGCAGGTCCTCGCGACGCTCCGCGCTGGGGAGCCGGATCGGCTCGACGGCCTTGATCCGGAAGGGCTCGATGATGGTCTTCATTGGCGGATGGCCGGGTGCTGGCGCGTTCGCCGGGCTCAATGCCCATCCTACAGTCGTCCCTGGCGGCTCGAGCGGAACGCCGGATGCGTCAAGTCTGGAGGCTGCTTGCGTGGAACAAGAGCTTCGCCGGGTCGGCCAAGGCGTCGCTTCCGGCTCGCCGCCGCCCCCCAACTGCGTAGAGCGACACGGTGCACCGTCGACGGCTCTCTGGGTGCGCGGGTCTTCTGACCCGCTGCCGCCGGAGGCGGCCAGGAAAACGCGCCGGCCGGAGGCCGGCTCCTTGGGAGCCGTAGTGCGGTGGAAGTGACTCGCGCTGGCCGCTTCGCGGCATCGCGCCTGATGCGGGTCAGAAGACCCGCGCACCCAGAGCACCGCCACGGCGGGGATGAAAAGTCCTGCTGCAAGCGGGTGGGAATCGCTGCGGGCGTCTAGCCCGCGGCCGGCCCTACATCACCTCGAACCAAGCTCCTGCGAGATACAACGTTCCTCTACTGACGGCATGCGGCCTGGGATAGGCTGAACCGACTTTGGCATCTCAGCAACAAAAGAACCTGGGATCGGGAGTCTCGGCTTCTTCATGGCTGGGCACGGCAATGAAGACATCGCTTGTCGCTTCAGTGGTGATGCTGGCGATCGCCGGGTGCGCCGCACCCGAAGAGGGACTTCAGGGTTCCGGCATCGAGTTCTTCCCTGGAAGCTATTCGCAAGCTCTGCAAGAGGCGGCTGCCGAAGACAAGCTCGTCTTCGTCGATGTCTATACCGACTGGTGCGGCCCCTGCAAGTTGATGGATTTGAACGTGTTTACGGACCCCGTGGTCGGCGACTATTACAACCGGCACTTCGTTGGCATCAAACGGAATCAGGAGGCCGAGGAGTTCGACGGCCCCGAGTTGACGGGCCGGAACGAAGTGTCCGTGTTGCCGACCTACCTCTTTATCGGGCCTGACGGTGAACACGTCCATCGGGGTTCCGGGTACTTCGAGCCCAAGGCGTTCGTGAAGTTCGGCGAAGAGGCGCTCGGTGGTACGACCGACACCTTCAACGTACTCAAGGCTCGGTACGAGGCCGGCGAACGGGATCGGACCTTCGTCCAAACCTATCTGGCAGAATCGATTCCCCGTCCTCTGACGTCTGCCCGGACCAGGGAAGGCTGGCTCTACCGGCATGAGATGCGGCAAATGTTCGACGAATACGTTGCCGCCGGTAAGTTGCGCGATCTGGTAAACCGTGACGACTTTTCCCTGCTGGCGCACTTTCTTCAGGACGCCGGATGGGACGACTCCCTGGTCGAGTTCGTGGCCGGTAACTACGAGGCGTTTGCCTCTGTGGCGCCGGAGTCCCAGGTTGCGTTCGTGCTGCTTGAGTCCATCAAGAGATCCGTGGGAGAGGCCGCAAGCAAGGGTGATTCGTCCTATGCGCGGTTCATTGAGGAACTCGACGGTAGTTTGAAACCTGCCTACAAGGTTCAGGTCGAGGTCTTACAGAACGACTATCTGTTCAAGGAGTATCTGGTCAAGCTGGGCGACCGGTCGTACCAACGGACTCAGCAGGATTGGGCGGCCGTTGATGAGCGGTCCCAACAAGAGATCGAGGCGAAGGGCGACGCCGTGGCCGCTGCGGACTACCTGCGCGCCGCACGCAGTTTGGCTCGGTGCCCTGACGAGGAGTGGCTCCGGCGGGCGCTGGAGTTCTCCCGACGGGCGCTTGAAATGGAAGTGAGCCCCGAGACGGCCTTGACCTATATGGGCCTGCTGGAGGCTCTTGAGGAGTACGACGAGTTGACTGAGGTTGGCGAACGAGCGCTCAGCCAGCTTGATGCCGCGGAAGTCGATCCGGTCTTTCTGTTCTTTATTGAAAGAATGCTCCTGAAGAGAGAGTTCGGCGCTGATAACTGAGCGCGCGACGTACTGACGACATGCCGCTTGCCGGTGATCTATTGCGCCGGGACGGGGAAGAGGCTGTGCGTCTGATCGTGAAGGAGCTCGTGTCCCAGGCGCGCGAGGCCGCGCCGCGCTGCGTCGACCCGGAGGACGCCGAGGGCCTCCACGACTTCAGGGTCTCGATCCGGCGGCTGCGGAGCACGTTGAGCGCCTGGAAGGGACTGCTCCGGGGCGTCGCCGAGAAGCGGGACCGGCGAACGCTCGCCGGGTTCCAGAAACGGACCGGTTCCAGCCGCGATGCCGAGGTGGCGCTCGTGTGGCTGGAGGACCAGGTGGATGAGTTGGAGCCGGAGCACCGGGCCGGCTGTGAGTGGGTCAAAGCGCGACTGCGGTCGGCAGCGAACGTGCCATCAGACGACGCGCACCGGGCGGTCTGTGCCGAGTTCGCCGCGTGGGCCGGCGGCTTCGAGTCGCGCGTGGCCGACCGGGTCCCGGGACCAGGCGCTGGCCCGCCGTACGCGGAGGCGCTGGCCGAGCGGGTGGATCGGATCGCGCACAGGCTGAACGCTCGCGTCGACGGCATTGGCGGCGACCGGGAGCGGGGCCCGCACAGGGTCCGCATCGCCTGTAAGCGCCTCCGCTACCTGGTCGAACCGGTACGCGCGGAAAGCGAAGTTGCGGTCTCCCTGCTGGAGCGGTGCAAGCAGCTCCAGGACGTGCTCGGCACTCTGAACGACGCGAACGTGTTCGACGATCTGCTGAGGGTCTACCTCGACGGCGAGTCGTCCGCGAGCGAGTCCGGAGTGCTGGCGGTCGGCCGACTCAACGCGGCTCGGGCGGAGGCCAGCTACCAGTCGTTTCGACTTGACTGGGTGGAGCACGGCGGTCTGCGGACGCTGCTGGATGAGGCCGCCGCCCTGGCGAGGCAACTTCGCGGCGGGCTAGGAGCTTGCGCGGCAGAATCAGATCGCTCTACCGCGCCCGGCTGATCGCAGTCGCAGCCTCAGCGCTCGAGGCGCCGCACAAGCTCGGCTTCGTCGGCGCATGTCTGCGCCGCCTGGACCATCTCGACCTCGGACCAGCCGCGGAGGCCGGCCAGGCGTTCGGGAAGGTCCGGACTCGTGGGGACGCCGCGCGCGTGCAGTACTGCGACCACCATGAGGGCACGCCCTCGGGCAAGACCCTCCGCGCGGCCCTCGGCATGGGCCTCCTCCCGCGCATCGGCACGCTCAGCCCGCAACCATGGATCGTCGTCCGGACCGGTCCCCTCCATCGCGCCCAAGGCGCGCCCGACGCGGCGAAGAACGGCAAGCGTCTCCGGGGACGGCAGCCGACGGCTCAAAGCGACGTGGATCTCTTCGGCCGTCCAGCCCGGGAACGCGTGGCTGGAGGACGCCTCCTGGAAACGCTCGCCGTCGTGGACGTGAATCGTCAGACCGGAAGGCCGCGACCTCGGATGCGAACGCTCATCCGGCACGTCGCCCCAGACCTCCGGGAAGCCCCACGCCTCGTAGAGCGGCAGCTTCCACACCCGCACATCGGTCGAGTAGTCGACTTCCAGCACCACGTCCGGCAGCACGTGGCCGTCCACGTCCACCACCGGCGCCCCGGCTGGCAGCACGCTCGGATCGAGGTACAGGATCTGATCCGCCTGCATCAACTTGCTGCGCGCGCCGTGAGCCTTGAAACGCACCAGGTCCGTGGTCCCGAAGGTCTCGATCGGCGCGCCCCTTGATGCCGCGATCAGCCGCGCCAGACCCGCCAACCGCTGCGAAGGCCGCTCGTGATACGCGGTCGTCGGCTCGCAGACCACCATCGCCATCTCGGACCGCGCCTCCCAATACTCGAGGCGGCCCTCGTAGTCCTCGATCTCCTCGCGTGGGATGCGGATCGTCCCGCAACCGGACACCCCGGCCAAGGCAAGCGGCGACTGCTCAGGGTCGCTGAGTCTCGCTTCGGGCGCCTGGGAACTCGCGGTCTGGACGGGCTCAGCCATGACAGCGAGGGTACCACCGGCAACTAGCCGCGCAGCGCGGCGCACCCAGTGTGCGTCGACGTCGCTAGTGCTAGTCGCCCTCGCCGGGCACGTACCAGATCGGCGACGACCACGCCCGCTCCTGGATCGTGGGCGGCAGGCCGGGCTTCGGCGGTACTCCTGCCCGGATCGCGTCCCACGTCGACCAGCGACAGGTCGGGTTCTGCAGGACGCGAACGTAGTAGAAGGCGCGCTGGTTCGGATCGAAGTCCGGGTCCTGCCATAGAGCTTCGAGTTCAGCCGCTCCCTGGCCCTCCTCGGTCGAACAGGTGGTCAGGTCCACGGTGGCTCCGTTGTCGGAGCAGCGGTGCGAAGCGCCATCGACGGTCGATTCGGCGGAGCAGGCGACGTCGTAGACCTGCTCCTGGTGAGCGCCCTCCTCGGTCCATCCCTTGATGACCTGCAGGCGGTCCAGCGGATCGGTGGTCGGATCCCTGAGCGCCCAGACCAGGAAGCGGGGCGCCCGCTCGGTTCCATCCGCCATCAGGTCGCCGCCCATGGCGACACCATCGGCATAGGCCCTCTCGATGCCGTCGTCGCCGTCCAGAGTCGCCTCGTCGAAGTCGTACCCGGCGAAGAAGCGGACGCGCATGCGCGGGCCGGTGGTGGCGAAGGTCTCCTTGCGCTGGAACGCCCGGAAGATGTCCTCCCTGGTGTTCGATTCGGCCCACACCGCGGCCAGGCCCGACGCGCCCCAGTACTGCCTCGTCGGATCGTCGTACTCGCCCGTGTCCTCCCGCGGGACCGACCCGCGCTGCTCCGGCGTGATGTCGAGCAGGCCGGTCTTGCTCACCCTGCATGTCTTGACACGACTCTCTCGACCCGCATAGCTTCGCGCCACCCGACCTGGAGGGGGTAGAAGAGGTGCGCTACACTGATTCAGTCTGGAATCAGTGCCGTCTCCTCGGTGTTGGTGGAGAGACGATGAGATGACCGTGCCTCCCAACATCATCGACCTGTTGGTCGAACAAGGCACACAACTTGGCCGTATCGAAGGCAAGTTGGAAGCGCTGGATCAGCGCCTCGATGGTCTCGTTAGCTCCAGTGAGTTCGAGTCGAGAATGTCGGCGGTTGAAGCCACGCTCGCTACTAACCAGTGGTGGATTCTTGCCGCCCCCGCCCTTGTGGGCGCTGTGCTGATGGTCGCCCGGTATCTTGAGCGCCGATCCGAGAAGGCGGTTCCCGATTCCAAGATCGGCGAACCTGCTGACCGCCCTCCCGCGCTGCGCGTGGCGGAGACGCAATCATGATCGTCCACTGGAACAAGTGCACTGGTGATCGCTGGTGTGGGTTCTTGGACGTCAACCTCGACCACCCTCACTTCTTCAATCTCGAAGGGGTCTATGTGAGCTGGCTTGGTGGCAGCGGGCAGACCGTCTATGTCGGGCGAGGCCAAGTCGCGGCGCGTCTGAAAGCACATCGGCTGGAGTCTTGGGTTCACAAGTATGCGTTGGGACACTTGCTCGTGAGTTGGGCAGTCGTCCCTTCTCACCTCCAGGAGGGTGTCGAGCGCTACTTGGCCGAAACGTTGAGTCCCGCAGAAGGCCAGCGGCATCCAGCAACCGCCGCGCCCATTGAGGTCAACCTACCCGGCGCTCCACCACCTCTCGTCCCACCATCACCGCTGCCACCACCGCCCCGCTAGGTCGTGATCGACACGAAGCGGCTCCATGGAGTGAGGGCGAGCCGCGACTAGACGGCTGAACGCCGATGGCGGCGCTGCTGTTGGTGGGTTGCTCCTCGGCCTCACGAACCGCGATCTTCGCGACCCGACACGCTGCACCGTCGACGTATCTCTGGGTGCGCGGGCCTTCTGGCCCGCATCAGGCGCGCTGCCGCGAAGCGGCGCGCACGAGCTGTCTTGGCAAGGGACGTTCCCGGCAGAGCGGAGCCGGCCTTCGGCCGGCGCGTTCTCCTGGCCGCCTTCGGCGGCAGCGGGCAGGATGCCCGCGTTCCCAGGTCGGATCGTTCTACCGTGCAGCCTCCTACTCGCCCTAGTCGCTGTCCCCGGGGACGTACCAGATGGGTGAGGACCAGGCCCGCTCCTGGATCGTGGCCGGCAGGCCGGGCTTCGGCGGTACTCCTGCCCGGATCGCGTCCCAGGTGGACCAGCGACAGGTCGGGTTCTGCAGGACGCGGACGTAGTAGAAGGCGCGCTGGTTCGGATCGAAGTCCGGGTCCTGCCATAGAGCTTCGAGTTCAGCCGCTCCCTGGCCCTCCTCGGTCGAACAGGTGGTCAGATCCACGGCGGACTCGTTGTCGGCGCAGCGGTGCGAGTCTCCGTCGACGGTCGCTCCGGCGGAGCAGCCGACGTCGTAGACCTTCTCCTGGTGAGCGCCCTCCTCGGTCCATCCCTTGATGACCTGCAGGCGGTCCAGCGGATCGGTGGTCGGATCCCTGACCGCCCAGACCAGGAAGCTGGGCGCCCGCCGGGTTCCGTCCGCCATCAGGTCGCCGCCCATGGCGACACCATCGGCGTAGGCCCTCGCGATTCCATCGTCGCCGGCCAGAGTGTCCTCGTCGAAGTCGTACCCGGCGAAGAAGCGGACGCGCATGCGCGGGCCGGTGGTGGCGAAGGTCTCCTTGCGCTGGAACGCCCGGAAGATGTCCTCCCTGGTGTTCGATTCGGCCCACACCGCGGCCAGGCCCGACGCGCCCCAGTACTGCCTCGTCGGATCGTCGTACTCGCCCGTGTTCTCGCGGGGGACGGACCCGCGCTGCTCCGGCCGGATGTCCAGCAGTCCGGTCTTGCTCCAGTAGTTGTCCTCCTCGAACGACCCGGCCGCGTTGTGCGTGTCCGAGGAGCCGATCAGGCCGAAGCGATACGGATTGAAGCCCAGTTCTTCTTCCATGGCGAGGCCGTTGAGGTAGGCCTCGCGCACGTAGCTGCCCTGGGGTTGACTCGGGAAGTCGCTGCCGATCGTCCGCTCCATGATCCCGAAGTCCGCCCACTCGTCGTTGGGAGACAGGAGCGGATGAGTGTCGGAAGTTCCCTTGACCTGCGTGATCTCCACCAGCGGCTCGTTGCGCATGCGCTGTTCGGCGTAGGCCTCGTCGATGGGGTCGCCGGCGCGGTTGGTGAGTGCGAACATCCACCCGTCCGAGCCGTTCGAGTTGTGCGGTATCGCCAGGGAGTCGATGCCCTGGGCGCGCTGCTCGTCCATCCAGTCCCACAGCAGCTCCGGGTTGTTCCTGGCGTCCAGCCGGCTGAACGGAATGCCGGGCACGTTCGAGTCGCGGAAGATGACGTTTCGATGCAGGTTCTCGCCCCTGGGGCCGCCGGCGGTGAACTCGTAGGCGATGAGGGTCGTGAAGTTGCCGGGATCGTTGTGCCTCTCGGCGGCCTCCACGATCTTCTGCCAGGCACTCTTGACGATGCCGAGATCGAGCAGGTCGTCGGGGTCGACGTAGCCCCGTTCACGCGGCAGCACTTCCTGGAACACGGCGCTGCGGTCCGCTGGCGTCGCGGCGCTCCGCAGCGCGATCGAGAGCGGGTGCTGTCCCACTGCCGAGTCCGGGTTGTCCATCTCCTCGAACATGCCCAGGTAGGTGGCATGGTCGGCAACCGCCAGGAAATCGAGCGGTGCTTTCAGGCGCATCTCGATCCCGGCCGCGTGCGTCAGCGGTTCTCCCTTGGCGAATCGGTACGCGCCGTCGGGGTCGTTGCGGGTGCCGAAGATGTACGAGTCGAACGAGTACTTGGTGTGAACGTGAACGTCCCCGAAGTAGGCGTTGCGTGTGGAGCGGCTGTCGGCGCCGTCGCCCGGGCTTCCGGACTCGGCCCCGGCCGGGCCGCCGGCTGGATCCTTGCCGTGTGGGCCGTCACCGGCGCAGGCGACGGCCAGGACGAGGAAGACCGTCAAGGACGCGATCGTTAGCGTGCGGGGGCCGGCAGCCGCTGTGATGGTTAGGAAACGGGCAAGGGTCTTGGACATAGGTGTTCTCCTGACTATTGGCTCGTTCTCGCGCTCTCCGCTGCTAGCCCTTCATCAACGGATCCGGCAGCCCGAGCAGATGCACCGCGACCAGCCCCAGAACGCCTAACACCAGCAGGTAGTAGATCGTCGGCAGGATTGTCTTGCGCAGCGTCGCCCCCTCGCGGTCCAGCAGGCCGACCGTGGCGGAGGCGGCGACGACGTTGTGGATCGCCACCATGTTGCCGGCGGCGGCGCCGACCGCCTGCAGGGCGACGATCATCGCGGTCGACATCATCAGCCGCTCCGCGACCCCGTACTGGAAGGCGGTGAACATCAGGTTGCTGACCGTGTTCGAGCCGGCGATGAAGGCGCCGAGAGCCCCGGTCATGCCGGCGAAGAACGGCCATACGTCACCGACGTTCGCGGCCACCCAGTCCGCCATCACCAGGGGCATCGAGAGCAGGCCGGCCTCGTTGACGTCCGAGTTGATGTAGACCCGCACCATGGGCACGGTGAAGATGAGCACGAAGCCGGCGCCGAGGAGGACCTTGCCGGAGGAGGCGGCGGCCGCGCGCACGTCCGAGAACTTCATGCGGTGCAGCAGCGCCGTGATCCCCACGACCACGAGGAGCACGAAGCCGGGCAGATAGAGCGGCGTCGTCGCGCCGGAGACGCCGCTGCCCAGGATGTCGTCCCAGCGGATCGCCGGGGTGCGGAGCCAGCCGCCCAAGGGCAACGCGGGGAGGCGGGTCAGCACGAGCAAGCCGCCGAGCAGCGCGTAGGGCGCCCAGGCGTTGACGAGTCCGATGCCGCGGTCGTTGGGCTCGGTCGCCTCGTCCTCGAAACCGCTCACCCAGTCCGGCTTCCATTGGTGGCGGGCCGGGAAGTCCCAGGTGTTCGAAGGCAGCAACCAGCCGCGGCGGGCGATCGTGACCATGATCAGGAGGCCGACCGGAGCGCCCAGCAGCGACGGGAACTCTGGCCCCAGGAAGAACCCGAAGAGCACGTAGGGGACCGTGAACGCCAGACCTCCGGCGATCGTGAAGGGGAGGATGGACAGCCCCTCGGTCCAGGAGCGCTTGGCGCCGAAGAACCGGGTCAGCATGACGACCATCAGGGTCGGCATGAGCACTCCCGCCGTGGCGTGGAGCACTACCGCTCGTTCGGTGACGACGGCCAGGTAGTCGAGCATTCCGATGCCTGCTTCGGCCAGATCGGCGGAGAACTCCTCGCCGCCGAGACCGCCCTGGACGCCGACCAGCACCGGCGTGCCCGCGGCCCCGAAGGTGACGGAAGTCGACTGGACCATCATGCCGAGCATCACCGCGGCCGCAGCCGGGAAGCCGAGCGCGACCAGAAGCGGCGCCGTGACCGCGGCTGGAGTGCCGAAACCGGCCGCACCCTCGATGAAGGAGCCGAAGAGCCAGCAGACGATGACCACCTGGACCCGGCGGTCGTCGCTCAGGCCGTGGAACGAACGCCGGATCGCGTCCACGCCGCCGGAGCGCTCCAGTGTGTGCAGGAGCAGGATGGCGCCGAAGATGATGAACAGCAGGTCGAAGGTCAGGAACAGCCCCTGGATCGAAGCCCCGGCGATGCGCGCGATCGGCATCTGCCAGATCAGCAGCGCGACCAGGACGGCCGCGGCATAGGCCGCCGGCATCGCCCGCCGGGCCGGCACCCGGAAACCGATCAGCAGAATCCCGCCCAGGGCGATCGGGAACAGGGCCAGCAGGGCTGTCGTCATGGGCTGAGCCTCATCCGCATCGGCTCTCCTTCTTGGTTTGGGAACGGTTCATGTTAGCCGCGCGTGACAACACGTGGGTCTAACCCGCGTTCGCCCGCAGTGAGGTCATTGAAGTTGCGTAGAGAGTGGTGGCGACGGCACGCCGTATCTCTGGGTGCGCGGGCCTTCTGGCCCGCTGCCGCCGGAGGCGGCCAGGAGAAGGCGCCGGCCAGAGGCTGGCTCCGCTGTGGCGGGTGCGCCCCGTTGCCAAACAGCTCGTGCGCGCCGCTTCGCGGCGGCGCACTTGATGCGGGCCAGAAGGCCCGCGCACCCAGAGAACCGTCGACGGTGCACCGTGTTGCTCTACGCAGTTGCGGGGTAGCGGCGAGCCCCAAGGTCGACTCACTCCCGTATGCCGTCGTCTAGTGTAGAGAATCCAACATGCGAACGAACGCCCAATTACTTTGTCGCACTGCTGGTCTCGCTTGCTTCCTGGCGGCCGCCCTCGCCTTCACCGCCACGACCCTGGCCGCCCAGGACCTCACCTGGCAGGACCTCCCCGACATGCCGGCCGGCAAGTGGGAAGCGGCCACCACCGTGATCGACGGCAAGTTCTACCTGTTCGCCGGCTACGAGGGCCCGGTCCGGTCGAGCAAACGGGTCGACGTCTTCGACCCGGCGGACGGAAGCTGGACGCGGATCCAGGACATGCCGAGCGCCGTCACCCACCTGAACGCGGTCCTGGATGCCCGCACCGTCTGGTTCGCCGGCGGCTTCAAGGACGGCTACAAGGGCCACGCGATCGCGGAGGTCTGGAGCTACAACCTGGACCTTGACCGCTACACCGCAGCGCCGTTGCTGCCCGAGCCGCGCGCCGGAGGCGGCTTGGCGCTCGTCGGCCGCAAGCTGCACTACATGGGCGGCCTCATGGCCGACCGCGACACCGACTCCGGCGACCACTGGGTGCTCGACCTCGAAGACTGGGCGGCCGGCGCAGCGCACTGGCAGGAAGCCGCGCCGATGCCTGATCCGCGCAACCAGTTCTCGGCCGTCGCGATCGGCAACCGCGTCTACACGATCGGCGGCCAGTACCACCACGACAGCATGCAGCTCGACCAGGCGCGGGTCGACATCTACGACGCCGCGACCGACTCCTGGCGCCGCGGCCCCGACCTGCCCAAGGGCCACTCCCACGGCGAGGCCGGCACCTTCGTCCACGAAGGCCGCATCGTCATGGTCGGCGGTCACACGACCCCGGCCGGCGGCACGAAGTCGATCGACCCGGACATCCTGGTGCTTGAGCCGGGTGGCGAGTGGGAACTCTTGGGCAAGCTGCCGATGCCTCTGTCGTCACCGGCCGCCGCAATCATTGGCGGCCGACTCTACGCCGCCGGCGGCTCGGCCACGGGCCGCGGCGCGCAGGCGAAGATGTGGGTGGCGGATCTGCCGTGAAGGGTGGTGCTTAGTGCGTTTCAAGCACCATCGACCCAACGCGCCCGATTTCTCGATAGTGGGCGTCGAAGGTCAGCACTGTCGCTCCGAACCGGACCGCTGTGGCGGCGATCCAGATGTCGTTCGTGGGTAGGGGACGACCCGCCGCTCGCTGTTCCGAGACGATCTCACCGTAGATGCGGGCGACTTCCTCGTCGACGGCCAGGACTTGCACGACGGGCTGACCTAGAAACTCGGTGAGGTCGCCGAGGTTCTGATCGAACCGGGTTCCGGCGCGAAACCCCGCGTGCAACTCGCCAACGACGATGCTCGGAACGCCTATCCAGCGCGCCCGGTCGATCTGCTCGATGACCCGCGTTTCGCCGCGGCGGAAGTTGCTGTAGGCCGAGGTGTCGACACAGAGCCCTGTCACCTCCAGAGTTCCTCGTCGATCTCGCGGAACGGCCGAACGGCCTCTTCGAACTCGCTGAATTCGTCCTCCGTCCATGTGCCGGCCAAGCGGCGGAGTCCGTTGCTCCGTTCCGCCTCCTGCGAGACTCCGAGCGCCTCCTGCATCAGGGCAAGTACGGTCCGGTTGAGAGAGAGGCCCCGCCGGCTCTTCTCCTCCTGAAGGGCCGCTGCCAGGTCCGGCGACACGTTGCGAATGGTCATCGTCTTCATGGGGCTTGCTCCGGGTGCTTGCATTGGCAAGGAGTCTATGCAGTCTCTCTAGTGACTGCAAGATGCCTCGTTCCAGTAGAGAGGCGTCGAAGCACTGCTAACTCTGGGTGCTTCTGATGCTGCTACTCCGCCTCCAGCGCCCGACGGGGATCTGCGCGAGCGGCCCGGCGGGCCGGTAGGTACGAGGCCATCACCGCGATCGTCAGCAGCACCAGCGCCGCGGCGGCGAACGCCAGCGGGTCGCGGGGAGTCCGGCCGTCGAAGAGCAACGGTTCGACGAACTTGCCGGCCCAGAGCGCCGCGAGCGACCCTGCCACGACGCCGGCCGCGGCGAGCGAGACGCCGCGCGTCAGCACCAGGCGCAGGAGGTTGGACGCCCTGGCGCCCAGGGCGCGCCGGATGCCGAACTCGTGCTCACGCTGCCGTACGCCGAAGGCGATGACCGCATAGAGCCCGATGGCTGCGAGCAACACGGCGAGCGTCGCGGAGGCGGCGAACAGGCGCGTTCCGGTTCTCCAGGTGCGAATGCGCGATGCGAACTGCGTGGAGAGGTTCCGGACGTGGTGTCCCGGCAGTTCAGGAAACAGCTCTGCCAGGGCGCCAAGCACCGGCGCCTCGACGCGCCCGGGGCTTGAGGCGGTGCGGACGATCAGGGAACGCTGGATGCTCGTCCATCCCGACAGGGCCGGGTCGGATGACGCCTGGGCGATGGGCAGGTAGTAGACCGGATCAGTCCCAGGCAGAGACCAATTCACTGCGGGTTCCACCACGCCGACCACCGTTGTGCAGTCGGCGGCGCCGCTGACGAACAGACAACGGCCGACGGCGCTCCGACCGGGCCAGACCTGCTTGGCGAACGACGTGTTGACGACTGCGATCTTCTGCGTACCTTCGCGATCCCACAGGGTGAAGCCGCGACCTTCGCGCACGTCCAGGCCTGCCACTTGGAAGAAGTTGGCCGTCGTGAGATTCACATGGGGGGCGGAGCGGAACGGCAGGCGGTTGAGCCCCTCGATCCGCAGGTCCGCGTACGCCGCACCACTTCCCGACATCGGTGAACTCGTTCCCTGTGCGACCTCCAGCACCTCCGGCACATCCCGTACGCGGGCCTCCATGGCATGGATTGCGCTCTCGTCGAGCGGTGCGCCGTCGAGGCCATCCAGGCGGGTGTCACCGTGAAAGCTCCCCAGCGTCACCGTGAGCAGGTGCTCCTTCGCGTAGCCGACATCCACCTGGCGCGCCGCTTCGAATGAACGGTAGAACACGGCCGTGCCGCTGAGCAGGACCACCGACAGCGCGGCCTGGACCACGATCAGGCCGGTGCGGACGGGCGTTCCGAGCGCGCGGGCGCCCCGCGAGCTGTCGAGCTTCTCGATTCCCCGGCTGCGCGCCGCGTACAGGCCAGGAGCCAGGGCTGCCATCAGGCCGATCCCAAGCACGGCGATTCCAGTGAAACCGATCGCCGTGACGCCCAGCGGATCTTCGGCCCACTGATGATTTGGCAGGAGCGTGCGTCGAAGGGCGTCGCCGGTGACTGCGGCGACGGCCAGCGCCGCAATGCCGGAGAGGGCGGCGAGTACCAGACTCTCGATCACCAGGAGGCGTCCGATTCCCCATCGTCCCAGGCCGAGCGCGTAGCGCACCGCCAACTCGCGTCGCCTGGCAGCGACCCGCAGCATCAGCAGGTTCGACATGTTGACGGTCGCGATGAGGAGCACCACAAGGGTGATCCCGCCTGCGATCAGCGGCAGGCGCATGTGGCGCCGCAGCGTGGTGGGGCCGCGGGTTCGAAGGATCGGGCCCAGAGCCACGGTCGCCTCCGGGTCCAGGGAGTCCGAGAACCGCGAGCCGGCACGCGCCGCCCGGACGGCGGCCGTCGCCGCGGCGCCGGCGGCCTCTTCCGTGGCCCCAGGCGCCAGCCGTACGAATGGAGTGAGGTAGAAGGTGGTTCCGTATCGTCTCCAACTGTTCCCTCGGCTGGCTGTTGCCGCGTGTTCGAGCGGCAGCCATACGTCGACTGCGTTGGAGCGGGGCCCGGAGAAGCCGGGCGGCATCACGCCGACGACGACGTAGGTGAGGTCGTCGAAGCTGAGCGTCGCGCCCAGCGCTTCCTGTGGGTTGGCGAACCGCCGCCGCCGGTAGCCGTCGCTGATCACGGCGACGGGTTGCGCCGCCAGGTCGTCGTCCCCGGCAGCGATCAGCCTTCCGACCGTTGGAGCCACGCCAAGGAAGTCGAGGAACTCTCCCGTGACCCAGGAGACCGTGAGGTTCTCGGCGCGCTGGCCGCGTCCGTTCGTTCTGAACGAGACTCTGTGGCCCGCGACGCCGTCGATCAGTGCGTTGTCGGCGCTCAGCGCGGTGAAGTCGAGCCACTGCATCGCGTCGACTACCCAGGTTCGTCCCGTGGAGACGCCGCGATCGTCGAGATCGATGCGCTCGCGGAGCCAGACGCGATGGACGCCGTCCGGGTCCTCGATGTGGGGCGGCGCCTGGAGAAAGAGCCGCGACAGCATCTCGTACATCGGGGCGTTGAGTCCGATGCCCAGTGCCAGCGTGAGGACGACGGCGCAGGTGTAGCCGATGTTGCGTCGCATCATCCGGAACGCGGACCCGATGTCCTTGAGGAGGCGCTCCACGGGCGCCCAGCCCCAGGCTTCGCGGGTCAGTTCGCGAGTCAACGTGACGTTGCCGAAGTCGCGCTGCGCAGCCGTGCGGGCCTGTTCGGGAGACAGGCCCGCCTGGATTCGCTCTTCCGTCTCTTCGGCGAGATGGAGCCGGATCTCGTCGTCGAGTTCGGCGTCCTTGCGCCGCCGGTGCCACAGACACCGAAGCCGGTTGTAGACCTGCCGCAGCATCGCCTTGTTCCTTCCGCCCTAGTCCGCCGGACGAAGGACCCTTGCCACCGCGACCGAGAGCTGCTGCCAGCGCGACTGTTCCACCACGAGCTGCCGCCGCCCGGTCCTGGTGAGGCGGTAGTACTTGGCGCGCTTGCCCTTGTCGGAGGTCTTCCACTCCGCCGCGATCCAACTGCGTGTTTCCAGCCGGTGGAGCGCGGGGTAGAGCGACCCGGTTTCGATGCGGAGCGCATCTTCCGACACGCGCTGGATGTGCCCGGCGATCGCGTGGCCGTGAGCCGGACCGTAGACCAGCGTCCGCAGAATGAGCAGGTCCAGGGTTCCGTAGAGAAGCTGGTTGCGGGGACTTGCTGGCGTCATGGTGTAGACAAGCTACTCCATATGACGTAGATTGTCTACATCATGAGTACGTTGATTCACCTGGAGAACGTGTCGAAGGTCTTCTACACGGACGAGATCGAGACCCACGCACTGGACGGAGTCACCCTGGAGATCGACTCCGGGGAGTACGTAGCCGTTTCCGGGCCGTCGGGTTGCGGCAAGTCGACCCTGCTGTCGATCCTCGGGCTGCTCGACACGCCGACGGCCGGCGACTACACGCTGAACGGCTACGCGGTGGCGCAGCTCAAGCAATCCGAACGGGCGCGCATCCGCAACCGCGAGATCGGGTTCATCTTCCAGAACTTCAACCTGATCGGCGACCTGACGGTCTACGAGAACGTCGAGCTTCCGCTCACCTATCGCGGAATCCGGCCGGCGGAGCGGCGCGAACTGGCCAACCAGGCATTGGAGAAGGTGGAGATGGCGCCGCGGGCGAAACACCTGCCGAGCCAGCTCTCGGGTGGGCAGCAGCAGCGGGTGGCGGTCGCACGAGCCGTTGCCGGCCAGCCTTCGATTCTGCTTGCCGACGAGCCGACCGGGAACCTCGACTCGAAGAACGGCGAGGCGGTGATGGGCCTGCTGCGGACGCTGCACGAGGAGGGGTCGACGATCTGCACGGTGACCCACGATCCGCGCTACGCCGACTATGCGGAGCGGGAGATACACCTCTTCGACGGGCGGGCGACGACCTGAACGGCCATCTTGGCGACCGGAATGGACATCGCGAGACCGGACCTGGCGCGGAAGAAGAAGGTCCGCCGGGTGACGTACTTCTCCCTCGGGGGCGTCTTGCTGGTGCTGGTCACGCTCGGCTTGCAGCAGGTCCAGCCGACGGCGCCTCGCGTTGACCGGGAGAGTGTCTACATCGACACGGTGCGGCGGGGCCCGATGATCCGCGAAGTGCGGGGAAGAGGAACGCTGGTGCCGGAGAGGATCCGGTGGATACCGGCGACGACGGAGGGGACCGTCGAGCGGATCGTGATCGATCCGGGGGCCAAGGTCAGCCCGGAGTCGGTGATCGTCGAACTGAGCAACCCGGAACTCGAGCACCAGGCGAGAGAAGCGGAGCTCAACCTGCGCGCCGCCGAGGCCCGCTACGAGAACCGGAAAGTGGAACTCGAAAGCGAGCTGCTGATGCAGCGCGCGGGGCTCGCGAGCGTCGAGGCCGCACTGGTCGTGGCCCGGCTCGAGGCGGACGCCGATGCCGAGTTGGCGAAGAACGGTCTGGCATCCGCCATCGAGGTCCAGCGGGCGCAGGCGTCGAAGCGGGAACACGAAACGCGTTTTGCGCTGGAGCAGGAGCGTCTCGGCATCGCGGAAAGGACGATGGCGGCAAAGCTGGCCGTCGAGCGGACGGAGGTGGATCGGCTACGCGGCCTTTGGGAGCTCCGGCTCGATCAGGTCGCCGCGCTGCAGGTCCGAGCCGGCATGCACGGCGTCCTCCAGCAGGTGCCGCTCGACGAGGGCCAGCGCGTTACCGCGGGCACGAATCTGGCCCGGGTCGGCGACCCCACGGCGCTGAAGGCCGAGCTGCGGATCGCCGAGACGCAGGCCAAGGACGTTCAGATCGGGCAGGTCGCATCGGTCGACACGCGCAACGGGATCGTTTCGGGTCGCGTGGTACGGATCGATCCGGCGGTGGAAGAGGGGACGGTGACGGTCGATGTCGCGCTTGACGGCGACCTGCCGCGCGGGGCACGGCCGGACTTGACCGTAGCCGGGGCAATCGAACTCGAGCGGCTCGAGGATGTGCTCTTTGTGGGTCGCCCCGTCGTCGGTCAGGAACAGAGCGAAGTCAGTCTCTTCCGACTCGACGGCGAAGGGAACGGCGCTAGCCGAACGCGTGTGCTCCTGGGCAGAAGCTCGGCCAACACGATCGAGGTGGTCGACGGGTTGGTTCCGGGCGATCAGGTGGTCCTGTCGGACATGTCGGCCTGGGACGAGTTCGACCGCGTTCGTATCGATTGAAGGCGCTACCCCATCCAGAAGCCCTTGCGGTGCGAGACGCCGAGGACCTTCTTGCACAGGGCGCAGAAGTAGACGTACCGCTTGCCGAGGACTCCGGAGATGGACCGGAAGTAGATGCCCACCGGCTGCTCGCAGTGCGGGCAGAGGGGCGTGATGTCGTTGCGTTCTTCAGCTTGCATCAATGGGGATGTCTCCTTTTCAGGCCAGGATCTCGCGGATCACCCGCGCCTTCTCGACGCCGGTCAGCCGGGCGTCCAGGCCGCGGTGCCGGTAAGTGAAACGCTCGTGGTCGATGCCGAACAGGTGCAGGATGGTGGCCTGGAAGTCGCGGACGTGAACCGGATCCTTGACGATGTTGTACGAGAAGTCGTCGGTCTCGCCGTGGACGACGCCGCCCTTGACGCCGCCGCCGGCCATCCACAGGCTGTAGCAGCGCGGATGGTGGTCGCGGCCGTAGTCCTCGGCGGTCAGGGCCCCCTGGGAGTAGATCGTGCGGCCGAACTCGCCGCCCCAGATGACCAGGGTCTCGTCGAACAGGCCGCGCTCCTTCAGGTCCTGGATCAGGGCCCAGGCCGCCCGGTCGACGTCGCGCGCCTGCGCGGGCAGCACCATCGGCAGCTTGGAATGGACATCCCATCCCCGGTGGTAGATCTGCACGAACCGCACCCCGCGTTCGACCAGGCGCCTCGCCATCAGGGCCGCGTTCTGGAACTTGCCGGGTTGCTTCGCCTCCTCGCCCCAACGCTCGAACGTGCTGTCCGGCTCGCTCGACAGATCGGCCATCTCCGGCACCGAGGACTGCATGCGGAACGCCATCTCGTACTGCTCGATGCGGGCCAGGGTTTCAGGATCGCCGACCTGGGCGTGCCGGAGGCGGTTCAGTTCGCTTAGCCCATCGAGCACTTGCCGGCGCACGGCTGGTGAGACGCCCTGCGGATCCTTGAGGTAGAGCACCGGTTCGTCTCCGGTCTGCAGCCCGACCCCGGCGTACTCCGGCGACAGGAACCCGGAACTCCACAGCTTCGCCGAGATCGCCTGGATGCCCGCGGCGGGATGGCTGCGCTCCGCGTTCATCACCACGAAGGTGGGCAGGTTCTCGTTCATGCTGCCGAGGCCGTAGGAGAACCAGGCGCCGATGCAGGGCCGGCCCGGAATCTGCTGGCCGGTCTGGATGAAGGTGATGCCCGGCTCGTGGTTGATCGCGTCCGTGTGCATCGAGCGGATGATGGCGATGTCGTCCGCCATGCTCGCGGTGTGGGGCAGGAGTTCGGAGAACCAGGCGCCGTTCTCGCCGTGCTGCGAGAACTCGAAGACGGACGGCGCGATGGGGAAGCGCGACTGTCCGGACGTCATCGTCGTCAGGCGCTGCCCCTGCCGGATCGAGTCGGGCAGATCCTGGTCGAAGTACTCCTTCATCTTCGGCTTGTAGTCGAGCAGGTCCATCTGCGGCGGCGCGCCCATCATGTGCAGGTAGATGCAGTGCTTCGCCTTCGGCGCGAAGTGCGGCAGATCCGGCAGGCCGCCGACCTGGTCGCGGGCGGTGGTCAGCGCTACGGCGTCCTGCGCGAACAGGTTGGCCAGCGCGAGACCGCCGATGCCTCGGGCGGCGGTGCCGAAGAACTGACGCCTGGTCTCGGCTCGAACGGTTTCCTTGAGTGGGTCCATCTCGGGCGCCTCCGGCTTACTTGTTCAGGGCCTCGTCCAGGTTCATCAACTGGCTTGCCATCATCGTCCACGCCGCCGACTCCGAGGCTGGCAGGGCGGCATCGTGGGCCGACTCGCCTGTAGCGACCAGCTTCTTCGCACCGGCCTCGTCGGCGCGGTAGAGGTCGATCAGGGCGTCGTACGTCTGTCGCGCGACCGCCCGCTCGGCGTCGTCGAAGGGCCGGGACAGGAGCCGCGTGGTGATGTAGTCGAGCCGGCGGTCGAAGTCGTCGCCGGCTTCCCGCATCGCCCGCTGGGCGAGGAAGCGCGACGCCTCGACGAACTGCGTGTCGTTCATCACCACAAGCGCCTGAAGCGGTGTGTTCGTGCGCTCGCGGCGAACCACGGAGTGCTCGCGGTTACCGGCGTCGAAGATCGTCATCGAGGGCGGCGGCGCGGCGCGCTTCCAGAAGGTGTAGAGGCTGCGCCGGTGGAGCTTGTCCCCTGAATCTCTTCGGTAACGGGCCGTGTTGCTCGAGTTCATCGCCACCCGTTCCCAGTGGCCTTCCGGCTGGTACGGCTTGACGCTCGGTCCGCCGATCGAGCGCACCAGCAAGCCGCTGGCGGCGAGCGCCGTGTCGCGCACCATCTCGGCGTCCATCCGGAAACGGGGGCCGCGCGAAAGCAGCCGGTTCTGGGGATCGTGCTCCAGCTTGTCCGGTGTGAGAGTGGCCGCCTGCCGGTAGGTCGAAGAGGTCACCAGCCGCCGGAAGAAGTCCTTGACGTCCCATCCCGAGTCGCGGAACTCCGTCGCCAGGTACTCGAGGAGATCGGGGTGCGACGGCACCTCGCCCTGGGCGCCGAAGTCCTCGCTGGTGGTGACGAGCCCGGTGCCGAAGATCTGCTGCCAGAAGCGGTTCACGGTGACCCGCGCCATCAACGGGTTCGTCTCGTCCACCAGCCAACGGGCGAGGCCGAGCCGGTTGCGGGGGAGGTCCTCCGGCATCGGCGGCAGCGCTGCCGGCGTTCCGGCGGTCACCCGTTCGCGCGGCTGGTCGTACATGCCGCGATACAAGACATGCGCGGCCGCCTCGGTTCCGGGCTGCTCCTGCATGACGTGGGTCACGGTTCCGCGGCGGCGCAGCTCCCGCCACTCCTTGTCGATCTCGAGCCGGCGGGCGGCGAGGCGGCGGTATTGCTCGTCGTTGGTGTTGGCGTAGCTCAGCCGGAGACTCTGGCGCTCATCGCGGGCCAGCTCTTCGGAACGCTTTGCGGCGGCGCTTCGGATGGCGCCCCACTCCGAAACGACCCTGGCCTCTTCGACCGACAGGGCGCGATCGAAGACGCGCACGTCGGCGATGCCGCCGCCGGCGAAGTACTGCGCCTTGCCGTCGCCCCTCAGGTCGTGGCGGCCGAGGTAGAACGGCCGGTCGGTGAGGATGCTGCCTTCGACCTTGGTGAAGAACTCGCTGCCCTGTTCGGCAACCCGGTCGCCGTCGCGGTAGATGTGCAGGCCGCCGCGCTCGCCGGAGCCGTCGTGGGTGAAGACGATGTGGGTCCACTCGCCGGGCGTGAGACGCTGCGTGTTGTTGGGATTGATCGAGACACTGGTCGCGTCCCTGCCCGGTCCGGCGCGGTCGCCGTAGAGCCGGAAATACAGCTCGCGTGATCCGAGCGTGATCTGCCAGCCGCGATTGGCGTCGTCGGGGTCGCTCTGGCTGGCGACGGTGTAGCTGCCCTCATCCTCCGGCATGTAGATCCAGAGCGCCAGGGAGAACGGTGTGTCGGTGTCGAGTTCGAGCGGTGGGAGTTCGGCCGAAGACTCGTCCTCGAAGCGCAGCGCTTGCAGACCGTTCGGTCCGGGTTCGATCCGGACTGCCTCGTGCAGGGTGATCGGCTGACGCTCCCCGCTGGTGACGACCGCCGGCGCTTCGCCGTCGAGATCCAACCTCAGGATCTCCGAAGCCGCATCCAGCGGCGCCTCGACTTCGCGGTGGCCGTCATTCACGAGCCACTCGGCGAAGGCTTGCTCGGTCGAGCTGAGGCGCGCCGTCATCGCGTCCTCGATCTCGCCGACTTCCTCGCGCAGCCGGTACCAGGTGTCGCGGTCCTCCTCCCGCGGCACCACCAGGGTCGGCGGCGGGTCGGAGATGTTGCCGTCCATCACGTACTGGGTGGTGTTCCGGAAGAACGCGGTGAGCGCGTAGAACTCAGCGGTGCTGATCGGGTCGAACTTGTGGTCGTGACAGGTCGCGCAGCCGACCGTCAGCCCCAGGAACACGCTGCCGATCGTCTCGGCCCGGTCCTTGGCGTAGATCGCCTCGTACTCCTCGACCACCACGCCGCCCTCGTTGGTCGTGATGTTGTTGCGCTGCAGGCCCGTGGCGATCAACTGGTCGAGGCTGGGGTCCTCCAGCAGGTCGCCGGCGATCTGCTCGACCGTGAACTCGTCGAACGGCTTGTTCTCGCTGAACGCCTTGATGACCCAGTCCCGGTAGGCGTACATCTCCCGGTAGTTGTCGTTGTGGACACCGTGGGTGTCGCCGTAGCGGGCCGCGTCCAGCCAGTAGCGGGCGCGGTGCTCGCCCCAGTGGGGTGACGCGAGCAGGCGGTCGACGAGCCGCTCGTAGGCGCCGGCCTCGGTGCCGTCGAGGAACGTCGCCAGGGTGCCGGGGTCGGGAGGCAGGCCGGTCAGGTCGAGGGCCACGCGCCGGGCCAGCGATCGCCGGTCGGCTTCATCTGCGGGGCTGAGTCCCGCGTCCTCGAGACGCGCCAGGACGAAGCGGTCGAGCGGGTCGCGGATCCAGGCTTCGTCGTCGACAGCGGGCGGCGCCGGCCGGTCGGTCGGCTTGAACGACCAGTGCTGGTCCCAATCCGCTCCCTGCTCGATCCAGCGTTTGAGGAGATCGATCTGCTCGTCGGAGAGGGTTTTCTGGGAGATCTCGGGCGGCATCCGCCGGAGCGCGTCGGCGTGGGTGATCCGCTCGACCAAAAGGCTGGCAGAGGCGTCGCCGGGAACGACCGCGGGGTCGCGCGGCCTGGTGCTGCGGCCGGCGGGAGGCCTCGGGCTGAACGCGCCGTCGCGAGTGTCGAGCCTCAGGTCGGCCTCGCGCGTCGCCTCGTCGGGCCCGTGGCAGGCGAAGCAGTTGTCGGAGAGGATCGGCCTGATGTCGCGCTGGAAGTCGACCGTGGTCGCGGGCTCGACGGCTGTTGCTGCCAGCGAGGCGGGGAGCAGGACGCAAGCTGCCAGAGCGACGAGGAGTAGGCGAGGAATAGGAGCCGAAACCACTCGTGGAGTGGCGACTCCGAGTGACGCGAACGGGTTCATGGAGAAGGTAGAGATTAGCCGATGGCTGTTGCCTCGTTCCCGCCGCGTAAGCTCCTGAGCCGTGATCGAAGAAGTCCTTGCCTTCTGGTTCGAACAGAACGGCCCCAAGCAGTGGTGGACCACGGATCCGCAGTTCGACGCCGTGATCCGCTCACGGTTCGAGACGCTGCACGGGCGGGCGGTCCTGGGGGAGCTCCACGGCTGGCGCGACACGCCCGAGGGCCGCCTCGCGGAGATCGTCGTGCTCGACCAGTTCTCACGCAACCTCTACCGCGACGACCCACGCGCCTTCGGGGCTGACGGGATGGCGCTGGCATTGGCGCAGGAGGCGGTGCGGACCGGCGCCGATCAAGCCGTGCCGCCGGTGAAGCGGCAGTTCTTCTACATGCCCTACCAGCACAGCGAGTCGCGGCGCATCCACGAACTCGCGGTCGCGCTGTTCGAGGGCCTGGCGGACCCGGAGAGCCTGGGTTTCGAGCGACGGCACAAGGCGATCATCGATCGTTTCGACCGCTATCCGCATCGCAACGGCGTCCTCGGCCGCGCCTCGACGGCCGAGGAGATCGCCTTCCTTCGGGAGCCCGGGTCGTCGTTCTGAAGAGCGGCTTAGTCTCGAGGCAACGCGTCCGCCGACAGCGCCTTTGCCTCGAAGTCGAGCACGGCCTGGACGCTCGCCGGATCGACTCCAGGGAACCACTCAAGGAACTGTTCGACCGAGGCACCGTCTCGCAGATTCGCGAACAGTGCGGCTACCGGTACACGACTTCCTCGGAACACCCAGGCGCCGCTGACCTTGTCTGGGTGTTGCTCGACCGCAGCGCATTGCTGCCAGTGCATGACGAGTTCCCCTTCGGCCATGCAGAAACGATAGCAGCCGTTTTCGCGAGGGAAAGGGGCTCCATCGTCGTGTGGACGGTCATGTCGGCGACGTAGTACGTTGGCGGACATGGCGACCTTGACCATCCGCATCGACGATCGACTCGACGCTCAGCTTCGCGATCTGGCGGCCCGCACCGGTGTAGGAACAAGCACGTTCGTGCGTGAGGCGATACGCCGCCGGTTGGGTGTAGTGCGTCTCGAGGAACTGCGGTGCGGCGTAGCGCCGCTCGCCGAAGCTCGTGGCTGGTCGACGGATGAGGACGTGTTTCGCGAGGTCTCGTGAGGGTTCTTTTCGCGGCGGTCGGGGCCGCGGTTCTGTTCCTGATGTCCGCGCTGGCCTGCTCGACGGCGATTGTCACGGCGCCGCCGTCCGCTCCGGCCGAGGCACCACTACCCGTAGCGGCAGAGCCGGTCGCTACGGCTCCGCCGACCTCCGTGCTCGACGGCATCTTCACCGAGGGACAGGCGGAACGAGGCCGGGCCGCCTACGACGCGCACTGCGCCGAGTGCCACGGCGAGGAGCTGCGCGGCGACGAGATGGCGCCGGGTTTGACCGGTGTGGCGTTCCGATTCCGCTGGCGCGGGCTCAAGGTGGCTGACATCTACACGAGCATCCAGTCGACGATGCCGCCGGAAGAACCCGGGACGCTCGGCGCCCAGGAGTACATCGACATCGTCGCCTTCCTGCTCAGCGCGAACAGGTACCCGACCGGCGATCGGGAGTTGGCCGGGGAGTCCGCGCTGCTGGAGGGTATTGCGGTCGAGCGGATACCTCCATAGGGTAAGCGGCCGTTTGACGCGCGGCTTGCCGAGGCCCTCGTGACGATCGATGGGGAGAGTCCTTCGGCGGTCACGAACGCGGTCGGTCGCTTCGAGATTTCCGGCGTGCCCGCGGGCGTCGCGGCGCTGGCCGTCCAGGCGCCCGGCTACCTGGAGTTGCAGGTCCCCGACGTGCAGGTGACCGCGGGTGCGGCGACGCCGGTGACGATCGAGCTGGCCGCCACACCGAGTCGTGCGTGGACCGAACTCGGCCCTCTACGGCCGGACCGCCATCGGGGGCGCGGTCAACGTCCGCACGGGTGAGCCGACGGCCGCGAAGCGGGCCGGCCTCGATCTGACCGGCGGCGATTTTGATTACGCAAAGGGTGCGGCTCGCGGGTCAGGTCCGGTCGGCGACTGGGGCGGCTACTTCGTGTCGGCGTCGAGCGAGCGGAACACGGGCTTCTACAGCGGGCCGTCGGACTTCGAAGTGGACCAGACGTCGATCTTCGGCAAGCTGACCTTCGTGGCCGATGCGAAGTCGTTCGGCAAGGTGAGCGTGAACCGGGTGCGCTCCGCGCAGAGCCTGCCGACCAACGAGCCGATCATCGGCGGCCGGTTCCTCAGCGAGATCGATCCCCGATTCGATCGCTTGAGCGACCTGAACGTCGCCGGCGTCAACTACCGGCAGAAGGAAGATCGCTTGACCGCCAACTACACGCGCCAGTTCACTGAAGAGGTCCGGCTGGTCAACGTGGCGGGGTTCCGCCAGATCCAGTACAAGTTCATCGACTCGGGCGACATCACCGGCGCGCCCTTCGATCTGGCCGCCAACACGCGTGGAGCTGGGGACGCGCTGGGCGGCAGCTTCGCGGGTGTCCCTGTACGCGAACGCGGCTCTGTACGAGAACCGCTTCGGCGACTTCAGGATCGAGAGTTCCGGCGGGGTTGTGGACCTGACGGGCAACCGCCTGCCGATCGCGCCGACCGGATCCTCAACGGCGGGATCGAGTTCGCGCCGGCCGACGCCTGGAAGGTGCGCGTCGACGTCAAGCACGTCGGCGACGTGATGGTCGATCAGGGCAACACCTTCGAGCTCGACCCGTACACGCTGCTGGATGCCGCGGTGTCGTGGTGGCTGAACGACCGCATCCGGTTCACCCTGTCGGCGCACAATCTGCTCGACGAGGAGTACTACTGGAACGGAGACACGTCGCGGGCGGAGTCGGCGGATCCCGGCGCCCCGCGGCAGGTGCTGCTGGGCGCCTCGTTCTCGTTCCGCTGAGTTCGCCTACGGTTCGGCGTACTCCAACGCAAACACGAACAGGTTGTTCGCGAAGCTCGGCTTGAGCTCCGGGGTCAGACGCAGGAAGCTCGACGTGGTCGCCGAGATGCCGGTGCTGACCGCCACATACTGCGTGCCGTCCACGGCGTAGCTGATCGGGTAGCCCGTCACCGGCGACCCGAGGTTCACCTCCCAGAGCACCTCGCCGGTCTCCTGGCTGTACGCCTTGAACCGGCCGTTGGTATCGCCGCCGAAGAGCAATCCGCCGCCGGTGGCGACCAGCGAGGTCGTCGACGCGCGCTGCTCGTGGAGCCAGACCGTCCTGCCGGTTTCGGCGGAGATCGCGTAGACGGTGCCGAGGTTCTCCGTGCCCGGCGCCAGCTCGTGGCGGACGCTCAGGGCGTAGATGGTGTGGGACGCGCTGGGGTCGGTCGTCGTCAACGTCGGCATGCACATGTTCCTGAGCGGGTAGTACAGCGTGTTCGTTTCCGGGCTGTAGGCGCCGGCTTCCCAGTCCTTGCCGCCGTGCATGTTCGGGCAGATCAGGCGCTCCTCCTCGAGAGCGTGGAAGACGACTTCGGGGTTCTCGGTCGCCTTGCCGGTCTCGCCGTCGATGCTCTGGATCACGTTCTGGTACACGGTCGGCCGTGCCCAGAGGAACTCGCCCGTCTCCCGGTCGATGGAGTAGACCAGGGCGGTCTTGCCGGGAATGCCGGTGATCACCTTGCGGACCGCGCCCGGTTCGAGGTTCGGATTGATCCACGGAACCTCGTCGGGGTCGGGCGCCACCGCGGTGTCGACCACGAGGCGCTCGAAGGGATGGTCGAGGTCCCAGTGGTCGTTCATGTGCTGGTAGTGCCAGACGATCTCGCCGGTGTCGCCGTCCAGCGCCAGGGTCGAGTTGTGGTAGAGGTGCGCCTTGTCCGCGCCGCCGAGCATGAACTTGGGCGCCGGCGCGGTGACCGAGGTGCCGGCAAAGACCAGGTTGAGCTCCGGGTCGTAGCTCGGCGGCATCCAGGAGCCGACGTGCGCTCGTTTCTCGAACGGCACGTCGCCCCAGGTCTCGTTCCCCGGCTCGCCGGGGGCCGGAATCGTCCGGCGGCGCCACACTTCTTCGCCGGTCAGCGCGTCGTGGGCCGTGATCACGCAGGCGTCGGGCCCGCCGCGCGGCGAGCAACTGCGGCCTGAGAAGGCCTTGCCGTTGCCGATGATCGGGCCGGCGCCCTGCAGGGCGGGGTGGGTCCGGTAGTCGAGAATCATCGTCTCCCAGACCATCTTGCCGGTCTCGGCGTCGAGCGCGAAGATGTGGTCGTCGACACTGGTGTCGATGATCAGGTTGCCGTAGATCGCGATGTTGCGGTTGTTCTGGGAGAGGAAGCCGCCGACGTATTCGCTGGCGTCGTCGGGGATCTTGCGGCGGTGCTCCCAGATCAGGTCGCCGGTCACCGCGTCGAGCGCCTGGATCACGTCGTTCGGGTTCGGCATGTACATCACGCCGCGGTAGGCGAGGGGCGTCCCGGTCTGACTGCCGTCGTTGAGCGAGCGCGTCCAGATCATGCGGAGATCACCGACGTTGTCGGGCGTGATCTGGTCCAGCGGACTGTAGCCCCAGCCGTTTGCGGTGCGACGCCACATGAGCCAGTCCCCGGGCGCCGGGTTCTCGAGAATCTCGTCCGTGACCGGGACGAACGCGTCGGCGGACTGGGCGTGGGCGGGTGCGAGGCTCAGGATCTGAGCCGTGACTACGGCGACAGCGAACGCGTACGGGTAGCGGCTGGGCATCTGGAATCCCCTCTTGGGCTTAGCTGGAGCCGTAGAGTATTGCGCGACCTCGCGGCGAGCGGAGCCGGCCCGGGGCCGGCGCGTTCTCTTTGGCCGCCTTCGGCGGCAGCGGGTCAGAAGACCCGCGCACCCAGAGACACGCCCCGGCGTACCGAGGTTCTCTGCTGCAATCGAGCCACTCCACTGCGAGCGTGCACCGCAACCTCGGAACTGCAGCAGAGCGTTCCGCCAGCCCCACGACCGTTCTCTGGGTGCGCGGGTCTTCTGACCCGCTACCGGGCGACGCCGCGCCAGCTAAGCTAGTCGGCAATGCCTCACAACAAGGTCGCCTTCGCTTCGGCTGCCGTAGCGGCAGCCGCTCTGTTCGCCCTGTGTCCGTCCGCCCCGGCGCAGGAAACCGTTTCGCTCGCCGGCGACGGCGTCACCTCTCTCCTCGTGCGGCTCGGCGTGAACGATGCCGCCGCGCGCGACTGGGACGGCTCCGTCGAAGTGGCGGGCGGCGAACTCCTCGGAGTGCGGAATTGGCGTCCTCGGCCGGGCGAGGAAGTGTCCGGCAACACCTGGACGCTTGCCAGCTACAAGGGCCAGAACTTCACCCCCCGCGCCATCCACGATACCCAGACTGTCGGTCCGGTCGGGTACTACCGATCCCCCGGACTGGTCGTCGACGTGCGGGGCAACGGCGGCTCGCGCCTGATGTTCGCCACCGCCAACGGCGAGTTCGAGGTCCGGATCGCCGATGTTGCGTTCGGTCGTCGGCTGCGGTTCCTGGGCGGCGACGTGACGGTCGAGCGCGTGCCGGGGGTGGAGCGGATGACCTCCGACGACTACCAGAACGACTTCGCGACGGTACTCGGCGGCGACGACGTCTGGACTGCCTGGCTCGGCTACCGGGACAACGCGAACGAGATCCTGGCGCGCCGGTTCGACGGACAGGGCTGGGGAGAAGTCCAGGCCCTGTCCGAGCAGCCCGGCGACCACTATCTCGTGAAGATGGGCCGCGACGGGGATGGCCGCCCCTGGGTCGTCTATTCGGCTCAGGTCGAGGGTAACTGGGACCTCTACGCTCGCGTCCTCGACGGTGACGCCTGGTCGGCGGCGGAGCGGCTGACCGAGGCGCCGCAGCCGGACGTTTTCCACAACCTGACAACCGATGCCGAGGGCAACCTCTGGGTGGTCTGGCAGGGCTTCCGCGACGGCGCCGCGGACATCTTCGCGCGCCGCTACGACGGCCAACGCTGGTCCGAGGCGGAGCAGGTCTCGTCATCGCCGGCGAACGACTGGGAGCCGGTGATCGTCGCCGACTCGAAAGGCGGCGTGTACGTCGGCTGGGACAGCTACGGCGCCGACAACTACGACGTGCTGGTCCGCCGCTGGGCGGGCGGCGAGTGGGGCGAGGAGCTGGCGGTCGCCGCGACGGCCAAGTACGAGGCGCACCTGAGCCTCGCCGTCGACGGACAGGACCGGGTCTGGGCGGCGTGGAACGAGAGCGGGGTGAATTGGGGGAAGGACACCGGCTGGGTGCTCAACCGGGAGGGCACACGGCTCTACGAGTGGCGCACGATGAATGTCGCGGTCCACGACGGCTGGGAGTGGCGGTCGCCGGCCGCGGACTTGGGCGAGGCGTTACCCGAAGAACTCCAGGGTTACAACGACTTTCCCGTGCTCTTCCCGGACGCCGACGGACGCATCTGGCTCTACTTCCGGCACCGGACCCTCCGTCAGGCCGACATCCTCAGCGAGTCCCCGGCCCACCGGGCCGCCTGGGAGGTCTGGAGCACGACGCTCCAGGGAGACCGCTGGCTCCGGCCGCAGCACATCCCGATGACGCGCTTCCGGCAGGATGCCCGCTGGGGTCTGGCGTCGGACGGCGCCGGCGATGTCTGGGCTGCCTGGCCGACCGACAACCGGGACTACGCAGGGTTCCTGTTCGAGCACGCCGACGTCTACGCCGCCAGGCTGCCGCGGCTCGAGCTGAAGGTCGTGCCGCCGAAGCTGGTGGCCCGCGTTGTCGACGAGGTGCCTGCGTACGTGATCCACGAGAACGAGGCGGAGGACCTGGAGAGGATCCGCGGCTACGAGATCGAGTCCGAAGGGAAGACGTACCGCATCTACCGGGGCGACACCCACCGCCACACCGAGATCTCGATGGACGGCAACAACGACGGCTCGCTGATCCAGACCTACCGCTACGCGATGGACGTGGCTTCCCTCGACTACCTCCTGGCCAGCGAACACAACTTCCTGGGCGGCCCGGACATCGACTACATCAACTGGCTCCTGCACCAGACGGTCGACGTGTTCTCGGTCTCCGGCCGCTTCCAGCCGTTCTACGGCTACGAGCGGAGCATCTCCTTCCCCGATGGGCACCGGAACATCCTGTTCGCGGAGCGCGGCAAGCCGACGCTGCCGGTCACCGACGCGGAGCGCACCCACGAGGAGGGGGCGGCGAGGCTCTACGAGTACCTGAAGGAGCAGGAGGGCATCGCCATCTCCCACACCTCCGCCTCGAACATGGGCACCGACTGGCGCGACAACGACCCGGAGGTCGAACCTCTGGTCGAGATCTACCAGGGCGACCGGGTCTCCAACGAGTACGAGGGCGCGCCGCGCGCCGCCCGCACCGGCAACCTGCGTTCAGCGCCGGGCGGCTTCCAGCCCGCGGGCTACGTCTGGAACGCCTGGGCCAAGGGCTACAAGCTGGGCGTCCAGGCCGCGTCGGACCACCTGTCGACCCACATCTCCTACGCCGCCACGATCGCCGAGGAGTTCACCCGGGAGGGCATGCTCGACGCGATGAGGAAGCGGCACAGCTACGGCGCGACCGACAACATCGTCCTCGACTACCGTCTGCGGACGGCCGACCGCGAGTACCTGCAGGGCGACATCCTGACCGCCGACGGCGACTTCCGCCTCAGCGTCCGCGTCATCGGCACGACGCCGATCCGCCAGATCGACATCATCCGCGACCAGACCTTCCTGTACAACCGCCAGAATCTCGAAGCCGACGTCAGCCTCGAGTTCGCCGACGCCGACGTCGAACCGGGCGAGCACCTCTACTACGTGCGGGTGATCCAGGTCGACGGCAACATGGCCTGGTCGTCGCCGATCTGGGTGACGGTGGAGTAAGCCTGGGGCCGCGGAAGCCTGGCGGCTTCCGCCTTGGGAACCCGGGTGGCGCGATCCGCGCCACCCGTGAACCACTCCGTGCGCCCGTCATCGGGCGCACGGATGGCACGCGGGCGTCCCGCCCGCCCTGGGAACGCGGGCATCCTGCCCGCATCCGGCCCTGGGAACGCGGGCATCCTTGCCCGCATCCGCCCCTGGGAACGCGGGCATCCTTGCCCGCATCCGGCCTGGGAACGCGGGCATCCTTGCCCGCATCCGGCCTGGGAACGCGGGCATCCTTGCCCGCATCCGGCCTGGGAACGCGGGCATCCTTGCCCGCATCCGGCCTTGATAGACGCTTGGGCTCCCTCCAACGTATCTGGGGCGAGCGATGTCAGGCCTCGATTCCATCCGCCTGCCCCCACAGGCCTCCAGACGGCACCGAGCGTGGCACAGTCGAGGCTACATTCCGCACCTTGATGAACCCGGCCTAGTCCAGTTCGTGACTTTCCGCTTGGTCGATTCGGTGCCCTCCGAAGTCGTCCTTCGCTGGAAGGACGAGTTGGGCATCAGGTCCGATACCTCGGCGGACGACCCACGTTGCGCGAGTCTCCGGAGGCGGATAGACCGCTGGGCCGACGAGGGGCACGGGGCATGCTGGTTGCGTGATCCGCGTATTGCCGAGCAGATCGAAGCCACACTGCTGCACTTCGACAGCCGCCGATATCACTTGATTGCTTGGGTCGTTATGCCCAACCACGTGCACGTCCTGATCGAGACTCTCCCTGGATTCCCATTGGATGTTGTCGTGCACTCGTGGAAGTCCTTCTCGGCACAACGAGCCAACCGTGTGCTGGGGCGATCGGGGGCCTTCTGGATGCCGGACTATGTCGATCGCTTCATTCGGAACGAGGGGCACTTGAGGGCCACTACCGAGTACATCGAGGGTAACCCGGTCAAGGCCGGACTGGCGGTGTCACCAGGAGATTGGCTGTGGGGCAGTGCGGCGCGGCGACGGAACACGGCTCTTCGTTGAGTCCGGATGCGGGCAGGGATGCCCGCGTTCCCAGGGCGGGCAGGGATGCCCGCGTTCCCAGGGCGGGCAGGGATGCCCGCGTTCCCAGGGCGGGCAGGGATGCCCGCGTTCCCAGGGCGGGCAGGGATGCCCGCGTTCCCAGGGCGGGCAGGGATGCCCGCGTTCCCAGGGCGGGCAGGGATGCCCGCGTTCCCAGGGACGGGCAGGATGCCCGCGTTGGGTCCCAGGGGCCCCGACTTACTCGAAGAAGCGAGCCAGGACCACGTAGCGCAGGACCAGCAGCGCCATTGCGATCTCGAACACGAACACGATCCACAGCCCGATCTGGGTCAGCCGGCGCGGCCGGATCCGCGGGTCCATCTTCGTGCGCTGAAGCCACAGGGTGGCGCCGCACTGGACCGGCAGAAGGATCGCCGAGGTCAGGCCGCCGATCATGATCAGGACGACGAAGTCGGTGACGAAGTAGTAGATCCCGAAGGCGGCGAGCGGCAGGAAGACCAGGTAGCCGCGGATGATCTTCTTGCGCAGCGCCAGGTTGGAGCGCTCGATCAGGCCCATCTCCATCAGGTAGTCCGGGATCGTGCGGCCGCCGCCGCCGGCCCCGGAAAGCACGGTCGAGAACAGGATGCAGAAGGCGCCGATGGCGAAGATCCACACCGCCCACAGGCCGAGGGTCTGGGTGAAGATGTTGGAGAGAGCGCCGATCGTTTCGTCGTTGCCCTCGGGCGTGACCCCCATCTTGTTCAGCACCCCGGCGCCGAGGACGTAGTAGGGGATCGTGGCGCAGGTGACGATGATGAGCGCCAGCCAGACATCGGTGTGGAGCACCCGCATCCAGCCCCGGGCGTGCGGCTCCCAGTTCGGGTCGCTACGGTCCGCGCCGAGCAGGCTCGGGTAGCCCTTCTCGACGCACCAGTAGGTGTAGGACGAGATGTCGCCCGAGGTCGTGCCGGTGTACCCGTAGGCGGAGAGAGCCAGGGCCGCGAAGACGACGAACAGGGACATGTCCGGCTTCATGCCGCCCAGGATCTCGCCGGGCGTCGTGCGGAACTCCGTGAACTGCATCGCGACGAGGCAGACCAGGGTGCAGAAGGTGAACGCGATGACCAGGGGGAGCATGACCCGCTCCAGCCACTTGTAGGAGCCGGTGCCGAGGATGATCGAGCCGGCGACGGCGATGAGGAACGTGCAGAGGACCCCGCCGATCTCGATGTTCGCCAGCGAGGCGAGGAAGGACATCGACTGGCCGGCGCCGCCGATGATGCCGCCGAGGCCCATCGTCCCCGGGACATAGGCGAGCAAGCCGAGCCAGACCGGCCAGGAGATCCTCCAGATGCGCCCAGGCACCCGGTTGATCGCACGCAGGTATGTGTCGCCCGACTCGATCGTGTAGCGCGCCAGCTCCGCCTGCACCAGGGACTTGCACCAGCAGGACAGGAGCATCCACCACAGCAGTGTGAAGCCGGCGGCCGCGCCCAGGCTGGTCGTGAGGACCAGTTCCCCCGAGCCGATCACCGCGCCGGTGACGATCAGGCTCGGCCCGAGATATTTCAGCCGGCCCCGGAACGTCGCCGGCGGCGCCACGCTCTCGCCATGCCGGACGGTGTACGGATCGAGTGCTTGGTTAGCCAGAGGGAGCTTCCAGAGCGACTAGCTTGCGCGGCAAGAACAGGTGCTCCTGGGAACGCGGGCATCTTGCCCGCATCCGGCGCGAAGCGGCGGTCTGTTGGTTGAGAAAGGGGAGGGTATCAGCCGCGTTGCGGACGTGTCAGTCGATGATGATCCGGGGCTCGCGCCGCTTCTCGCGCGCCTCCTTCTCCAGCAGCCGGGCGCCGCGGAGCATGTTGCCCATCGCGTAGTTCCCCTCGTGGCAGGCGTACTCGTAGAGCCGCTTGTCCGTCAGCGGCCAGGGCAGCGAACCGGTGTAAGGCGCGGTGTAGTCGGAGTCCTCGACGGTGAACTCGTAGAACAGGGTCGAGGCGTCGAGCCGCTGGAAGCGCTCGGTCACCCGCAGATCGTCGTGGGGGACGTTCGGGGCGCGCAGGAAGTTCGTCGTCTCGACGACGAGGGTGTCGCCGTCCCACCAGCCGATCGAGTCGCCGGCGAAGGAACGGACCTCGGGCGGCGCGTGCTCGGCGTCGAGACGGACGATCCGCGTCCAGTGCATCCACTCGACGTGGATGGCCACATGGGTGTCGGTCTGGGTGATCGTCTTCAGGTTGTTGTAGGCCGAGGGCCGCACCGGCACCGTGGGGCCGCCGGCGTAGAGGCAGCGGGTGCCCAGGGTCTGAACTTCCGGTTCGTCGTAGAGGTTCTCGCCGGTCTCGAGCCACCAGGCGCCGCCGGGGTTACGGTTGAACGCGCCCAGGCCCAGCGGTGTGAGCGCCTGCCCGACCTCCGTCTTGGCCGGCAGGCGTCCATCGGGCGGGTCGGTGAGGATCGAGTTGCGGTACTTGCCGTCGACGGTGAAGACGGTGTTTCCGAAGTCGAACCAGAACGGATTGTGGCCGCCGATGTTGCTGCGGTGCCCGTCGCCGCCGACCGGCGGCGCTTGGCGGTTCGGATCGCTGGGGATGTCGGCCTCGACCCTGCCTGCCACGGTTGCGGCCGCGATCCGGTGCGCGTCCTCCGCGCTCATGTACGGGTCGTCGCCGTACTTCGGGTCGCGCACCAGGGGCGTTCGGGTGGCGATGTCGTAGGTGCCGGAGAGGTCCGGCCTGCCGCTCGGGGTGCGGGCAATGTCGTCCTGGGCCGCGGCCGCGGCGGGCAGGCCGAGGACGGCGGCGAGAAGGAGGAGACGGGTTCGCATGGGCTGTTCTCCTGGCTGGACGAGTCGGTTGCTTCAGGCCTGGGAACGCGGGCATCCTGCCCGCATCCGGTCCGATTCCGCTCTAGGGCACATCGCTCTCCGGCAGGGCGAAGGCGATCAGCTCCGCCGGTTCGGTCATGCCGCCGCCGGTGACCACGATGTATTGCAGTCCCTCGACCATGTAGCTGACCGGCGCGCCGTGCAGGGCGCGCTCGGTGAGCACCTCGGCCAGCAGCTTGCCGGTCGCCTTGTCGTACGCCTGGAGCGAGCTGCCGAGCACCGTCGAGCGGTCGTTGTAGACCTCGAAGCGGGCGGCATGGGTGACGAGCAGGGTCTTCGTGACCAGCAGGCCGCCCTCGGTCACCGCGCTCGACGACAGCCCGCCCAGCGGCCCCAGGTCGAGGTGCCGGATCGCCGGGTGGTTGCGCGGCCCGTCGCCGAGCGGCGTCTGCCAGGCGATGTCGCCGCGGTTCAGGTCGATGCCGGTGATTCGCTTGTACGGCGGCTTGAGCAGCGGCAGGCCGCGTGGGCCGGCGGTCGAGACGCGATCCAGCACGTAGGGCCAGAAGCTCCGCGCACCGTCCGGCATGACCAGAGCCATCCCCGAGGGCCGCGTCATCGACTGCACGAAGAGCATCCCGGTATCGGGATCGGCCGCGGCCCCCGGGTGATTGGCGCCGCCGCCCGCGCCGGGGACGGCGAGGATGGCCTCCTTGCCGCCGGCGCCGCGCTCGATCAGGGGCATGAACATCGGCCCGAGAATGAACTTCTCCGCGATCTCGAGCGCTTCGGCCCGGAGCTCCGGCGTGAAGTCGATCAGGTCGTCCTCGCTGACGCCCTGGCGATCGAACGCCGGCGGTCTGGTGGGGAAGGGCTGCGTCTTCGACAGTTTCTCGCCCGGCACCGAGGTGCGCCATTCGACCGGGCGCTCCTCGATCGGCCACACCTGTTCGCCGGTCGCGCGGTCGAAGACGTAGGTGAAGGCGGTCTTCGAGACCTGGGCAACGGCCTTGATCAGCCGGCCGCCGACGACGATGTCGATCAGGTTCGGGGCGGAGGCGATGTCGTAGTCCCAGACGCCGTGATGGACGGTCTGGAAGTGCCAGACCCGCTCGCCGGTCGCGGCGTCGACGCAGACCAGGCTCTCGGAGTACACGTTGTCGCCGTGCCGCAGCCCTCCGTAGTAGTCGCTCGTGGGCGTGCTGGTGGCCAGGTAGACATAGCCGAGTTCCTGGTCGGCGGTCATCGGCGCCCAGACGTTCGCGTTGCCGACCGTCTTCCAGGAGTCGTTCTCCCAGGTCTCGACGAAGTCCTCCCCCTCCTGCGGGATGGTGTGGAACCGCCACTTGAACTCGCCGGTGCGGACGTTGTAGCCGCGCACATGCCCCGGCGGGTTGTTGTTCCGGAGCGGGAAGTCGTAGATGCGGGAACCGACGACGATGGTGTCGCCGACCACGATCACGGGCTGGCCGTGGCTGATGTTCCGCAACGCGATGTTCTCGCGCCCCAGGTTCCGGGAGAGCTCGACCACGCCGTCCTCGCCGAACGCGCGGTCGGGAAGGCCCGTGGCCGGGTCGAGCGACACGAGTTGCTTGCCGATCGTGGCGAGGAACAGCCGTTCCTGCTCGCCGTCGGTCCAGTACTCGAGGCCGCGCGTGTAGTAGTTGCTTTGGGCCGGCTTGCCGCGCTCATAGCTCTTCGGGTCGTAGACCCACAGCTCCTCGCCGGTGCCGGCGTCGAGCGCCGCGACCTGACTCAGTTCGGTGGGGATGTAGAGCCGGTCGCCGATGACGAGTGACGAGGACCGGAACACCTGACGTTCGTAGGGCGAGTTCCGCTCGACCCGGGAGTCGGCGGAGGACCACCGCCACGCCGGTTCGAGCCGTTCGAAGTTCGAGGCGTCGATCTGGTCGAGCGGCGTGTAGCGGGTGAAGCCATAGCCGCCGCCGTGATGCCGCCACTCGCCGTCCGCGGCGCCGTGCTGGGCCGAGGCGCTGGCGGAGAGGATGAGGGCCAGCAGTGACGCGAGGCCCCAGCGAAGTTGGTGGGGCAAGACCGCTAGCATAGACCGCGATGACACGCACAAGCACCCGGAACCGCCGATGAGATCTTGGCCGACCCTGATGGTCCTGTCTCTTTCCGCCTCCCTGACCGCCCTGGCCTGCACCGCGCCGGCATCCGAACCGGCGCCCGACGCCGATCCGGCCGCCGCCAACGAACCGCCCCTCCGCGTCGAACGCCTCCTCGATCGTCCAATCATCGGACCCGAGATCCACGACAGCATCGGCGAGAACATCCAGGGCCCGTCGCTCATCCGCGTGCCCGACTGGATTCCCGAGCCGCTCGGCCGCTACTACCTCTACTTTGCCGACCACAAGGGCCGCTACATCCGGCTCGCCTACGCCGACGACCTGCTCGGTCCGTGGTCTATCCACCCGCCCGGAAGTCTGCAGATCGAGCACTCCCACTTCCTCGTCGAACCGCCGGAAGTGACGCCCGAGATCGTGGCGGAGTGGGAGGCGCGCCGGGGCGCGAAGATCTCCCACGACATCCAGAAGGAGATCACGACCCCGCACATCGCGTCGCCGGACGTCCACGTCGACCACGAGGGCCGGCGGATCGTCATGTACTTCCACGGCCTGGAAGGCGTCGGCACCCAGGTCTCACGGGTCGCCACGTCGACCGACGGCATCCACTTCGAGGCGCAGGTCCAAGAGCTTGGCCGGACCTACATGCGCATCTTCCGCCACGGCGGCATGACCTACGCCCTGGCGATGCCCGGCCAGCTCTACCGGTCGGCGGACGGCTTCACCGATTTCGAGGAAGGACCGCTGCTCTTCAACCCGGACATGCGCCACTCGGCGCTGCTGCTACGCGGCGACACGCTGTGGGTGTTCTGGACCCAGGTCGCCGAAGTGCCGGAGCGCATCCTGCTGAGCAGCATCGACCTCAGCGGTGACTGGATGAGCTGGAGCGAGACCGACCCGGTCGAGGTGTTGCGCCCGGAGCGCGACTGGGAAGGCGCCGACGCGCCCCTCGAACCGTCGGTCCGCAGCACCGCCTACGGTCAGGTCAACCAGTTGCGCGATCCGGCGATCTTCGAGGAGGACGGCCGCGTCTACCTGCTCTACGCAGTAGCAGGCGAGAGCGGCATCGCGATCGCCGAGGTGCTCTTCGAATGAGCGGGCTCACGCACGCGGCTTCCGCCCTGGGACCCCGGGTGGCGCGCCCGTATCCGGTTCCGTTCCGGCTCCTCGCAATCGCCTTCGCACTCACCGCCGCTCTGACCGCCTGCACCGCCGACCAGCCCGCCATCGACGGCGCCGGCACGATCACGATCGCCGGCGCCACCCTGCTCGACGGCACCGGCGCCGAGCCGATCGAGGACGCGGTGGTGATCATCCGCGGCGACCGGATCGAGCGCGCCGGCGCAAGGGCCGACGTGCCCATACCCGAAGGCGGCGAAGTGATCGCCGCCACGGGCAAGTACCTGATCCCCGGTCTGGTCGATCTCCACAACCACTACCGCGACGGCCTGGAGGAGTGGGCGTGGCGGCTGCAGCTCCACTCCGGCGTCCTGACCGCCCGCAGCCTCGGTTCCGACCACGGTGGCACGCCCGCGATGATCGCCGAGGTGCGGGCCGGCAACGTGCCGGCGCCCCGCATCTTCACCGCCGGGCTGGGCTTTTCCCACCCCGAGGGCTTTCCCCCCGGCACCCGCGGCCCGGCGACGGAAGAAGAGGCGCGCGAGATGGTGCGTGAGCTCGCCGCCCAGGAGGTCGACCTGATCAAGATGTGGGTCGACACCTTCCTCGACACGCGGCCGAAGATCGAGCCGGAGATCCGCACCGCGATCACAGGCGAGGCAACGAAGCACGGCATCCCGGTCTCTGCACACGTCTTCTTCGAAGACGACATCTGGCAACTGGTCGACGCCGGCGTCCGGTCCTTCGTCCACGGCGTACGCGACCAGGAAGTCGACGAGGAGTTCGTACGGATGGCCCAGGAGAAGGAACTCTCCTTCGCGCCGGCGCTCGGCCAGGCGAAGACCACCTGGTACGTCGCCGAGCAGCCGGATCTGCTGGACGATCCGGAACTCGTGGCCGGTCTCGAGCCGCCGCTGCTGGAACGCCTTCGCGACCCCGAGCACCGGGCCGGCATGCTCTCCGACCAGAACACCGCCAAGCGCCGGGTCGCCTTCGACTACGTGACGAAGTTCGTGCGCCGGATGAACGACGCCGGCGTGACGATCACGGTCGGTTCCGACAGCGGCGCCGGCAACATCGCCTACGGCTGGGGCACCCACCACGAGCTGGAAGCCCTGGTCGAGGACGGCGGCCTGACCCCGCTTCAGGCCCTGGCGGCTGCCGGCGCCAACGCCGCCGGCGTCCTGACGGACGATCCCGACTTCGGGTCGATTGCCGCAGGCAAGGCCGCGGACCTGATCCTGCTCTCGGCCGACCCCTCCGCCGACATCCGAAACACGAGGCAGATCGAGCGCGTGATGCAGGCGGGGGTGTGGCTGGAACGGGGTTTGCCGGACTTCCCGGCGCCGGCGGAGTAGGGCTACTCGGGCGAGCTGGCTTCGTCGTCCCCGAGCCGCACCTCGAACACCCGCAACGTCGGAACCCGCCAGTCCGGCGTGCGGCTGACGACGTACACCTGCCGCCGGTCGTCCATGGCCAGAACCGTGTGATCGAGTCCGTCATCGAGCATCTCCCGGGTCAGTAGCTCGCTCTGCTGGCAGTGGAGCAGTTCGCCGTCGGGCGAGAACGTCTGCATCAGGATCGCGTCGTGCCCCTGCTCGAGCCGGACCCGAACGAACTGGACCAGGGCGCCGGCGCGGGTCGAGAACAGGCCCAGGCTCCGGTGGACCGCCTCGTAACGAGTGAAGCCGGACCTCGAATAGACGGTGACCGCCGCTTTCGATGGAAGATGGCCCGGCGGTGACGTGGCGCCTCCTTCGATTGCCGGCTGCGGTACGGCCAGCATCTTCGGCGCACTCTTGGTGGTCCCCAAGTGTCGCAGAGCGGGTCCGGGGGGTTGGTACCCGGTCAGGACGCCGCGGAAACGCCAGGGACTGTTCCAGCCTCTCCTGTCCGAACAGATAGATGCTGCCTTCGTAGTAGGCGGGCGCGTAGGCGATCTGGACACTGCCGACTGGAGTGAACGATCCCGCGCTCGGCGAGGGCCGGAAGTGGAGCCCCGGCGTCGGCTGCTGGTTCAAGGAGAATTCGGCCGATCCGAATTCGGCTTCGAGTGCCAGCGACGCCCGGCTCGCCTGGTGGAACAGGCGCCCACGGGCGTTCAGGTCCGGTTGGGGCGCATTGGTCGCTGCGGTGCTGTTGTAGAGCAGCAGCAGGGAGCCGGGGCCCCATGGTTTGAGTTGAGTGACGTGCTGGGCGCCCTCCGGAAGAGTCAGCTCACCGAGGAAGTCTCCAGCGGTCGACCACGAGGACAGTGCGCCCCTCGTGTTGTCGACGATCGCCAGTTCGTCAGGGCCGACCAGCGACATCGGGCCGATGGTGAGGAACTGGCCCGGATCGCGGCCACGGGCGCCGAACCGCCGTAGCGGCCGGCCGGCCCCGTCGAACACCTTGACCGTCATGCTCGCCATATCGGCGACGTAGACGTGGCCGCGACGATCCACTGTGATCGCGGACGGGTGGCCGAGAACGAAGCCGGGCTCGGAGTCGCTGCCGATCCGTGCCTTCTCCTGGAGGAAGTCGCCGTTGCCGTCCTGTTCGGTCATCTCTTGAGGATCTTCTCGATCAGAGCTTTCTTCGACGCAACGGGAACAGGGCCCAGCCCCCGGTTTGCCACCAGCACTCGCACGACGGCCCGGCCACTGGCGGTGTCCACCACGACCATCTGCCCGAAGTGGCGGTTGCCCTGGAAGTCCGTGAGCGGGCTCTCGAGTTCGGAAGGCGCACCGATCAGGGCGGGCAGATCGAGCTCATGGGTCAGAAGAAACCGCTCTACCTGGGCTTTGTCGTGCTCGAACATCAGGAGCACGGAGGCGATCCGGCCGCCCGTGATGTCGCGAAACATCCGGTCGAACTCGACCGGGTCGTTGAAGTCCGCTGAGTGCGACTGCCGGTTTGCGGTGAAGACCGCGAGGAACGGCGGGACCTTCGCCAGAGGCGGGCGCCTTCCTACCGGCGCCAGCCCGAGGATCTCACTGGCACGGAGCGGCTCGTCGATCCACTCGTAGTCGACTGCGATGAGGTCTTGATCTTCATCTCCGTCGCTGAGATCGGAGTCCGGGCCGGAGGACACGCGCTGCTTGGTTGAGACCCACCTCGAGCGAGCGATGGCGCCGATCAGTGCGCAGACGGAGAGGAGGCCGAGAAGAACCGGTAGGAGTTGGTCAAGGCTCGACACTCTTGTTCAGCGCGGCTTTCTACCGGCACTCCGTCGACATGACCTCCGACTCGATGATGACGCCGCAGATGTGGCTCGTGTACTCGAAGGGATCGCCGTCGAAGAGGGCGAGGTCGGCGTCCTTGCCGACCTCGATCGAGCCGACGCGGTCGTCGATGCCGAGGATGCGGGCGGGGCCCAGTGTGATCGCTTCGAGGGCGCGCTCCTGGCCGAGGCCGTTGGCGGCGGCGATGGCCGCCTCCCAGAGCAGGACGCGGGTCTTCGGGACGTAGCCCTCAAAGCCCGTCTGGATCGCGAAGGGTATGCCGGCGTCGGCGAGCTTGGCGGCGGTCTCGTAGGAGCCGTTGCGCACGCGGCCCATCGTCGGGTGGAGGACGACGGGCACGCCGGCTTCGCGGATCTCGTCCAGCAACAGGTAGGACTCCGCGGCGCCGTCGAGCACGAGGTCGAAGCCGAACTCGTGCTGCAGGCGCAGGGCGGCCGCGATCTCGGGCACGGTGTTGACGGTGATCAGCAGCGACAACTCGCCGTCGAGCACCTGGCCCAGGGCCTCCTTGGCGAGGTCGCGGGGCGGCGGCTGCGGGGCGGGCTTGGCGTCGCCGTCGTCGTCTGACGACACCGCGTCACCGGATTGTTCGGCCCCAGGGCCCTCGGATGCGGGCAGGATGCCCGCGTTCCCAGGGTTCTCCGCTTTGCGGACCTGCTCCAGGTACGCCTGGGCGCCAATGAAGGCGCCGCGCAGCATGGCCACGCCCTTGGATGACGTCCCCGGCGACTGGAAGTTGGAGGACACCGCGTTGCCGAGCGTGGAAGCGAGCATGCGCGCGGGCACGAGGGTCGCTTCATCGACGTTCCGGCCGCGGGTCTTGGCGATCATCGTCTGGCCGCTGACGAGAGCGCCGGGGCCGTGGCCGGTGTGCAGCGTCGTGACGCCGTAGGAGCGCACCCACTCGACCAGGGTCTCGTTCGCGTCGTAGGCGTCGATCGCCCGCAGCTCGGGCTGGATCGGCGACGAGCGCTCGAGCTGGTCCTGGTCGCGGACCGGGCCGACGTTGCTGTTGAGCGCCCCCGAAAGGCCGACCACCGAGTGCGGGTCGACCAGGCCGGGGGTGACGACGGCCGCTTCCAGGACACGGGCGCCGTCGGGAATGTCCGCGTCGGCGGCTGGGCCGACCCATTCGATCTTGCCGTCGGCGCCGGCGATCACGACGGCGTTCTCAATGGGCGGTCCCGAGACGGTGTGCAGGGTCTCGGCCCGCACGGCCACCTGAGCGGCTGACGGTCCGCCGGCCAGAGTCGCCACGGCGACGAGTAGCAGCGTTGTTCCAAGCCGCTTCATCGTGTCTCTCCCGTCTCTCCGGACAGCAACTGCTGGGTCATGTGTTCTTCCTCGGCCGTGGTGCGGTAGACCTTGTAGCCCCCGACCGCGTACTGGCGGTGGTCCGGGTTCGAGCGGTCGTAGATCATCGTCCCCTCGACCCACGTCTGCTCGACCTTCGAGTAGACGCTGAGCGGGTCACCCGAGAGGACGACGAAGTCCGCGTCCTTGCCGGCTTCGAGCGAGCCGATCCGGTCCTCCAGGCCAAGCATCCGGGCCGGGGCCAGGGTCAGCCCTTCCAGCGCCTTCTCTCGCGACATGCCGTAGCGGACGGCGATCGCGGCGGCCCGGAACAGGAGCCGGGAGTCGGTCACGGAGTCGTCCGTGTTGAAGGCGACGTCGACGCCGGCGCGCTCGAGGATCGCCCCCATCTCCATGTTCCAGTCGATCACCTCCTCCTTGCCGCCCGGAGCGTCGATCCAGGTGATCGACACCGGTACGCCGGCCGCGGCGAGTTCCTCGGCGACCTTCCAGGACTCGGTGCCGTGCTGGACGACGACCCGGAACCCGAACTCCTCCTTGAGCCGCAGCACGGTGGCGATGTCGTTGTGGCGGTGGGTGTGGTGCTGGACGATCCGGTCGCCCGCGAGCACCTGGGCCAGCGCCTCCATGCGCAGGTCGCGCTTGGCCGCGGCGCCGTTGCCGTCGTCGTCGTCCTCGTCGTCGCCGTTCTCCGCCTCGGCTTCGGCCATCTTCTCGACGTAGGCGACCGCCTCGTGGTACAGGTTGCGGACCAAAGCCGCCGACTTCGATCGCGTGCCCGGGAAGGGCGGCGAGCCGATCGAGTTGGTGCCGTTCGCCATCTTCATGCCGCCGCAGATGCCGGTCAGCGGATCGTCGCAGTACAACCAGTCCTCGATCGTGCGGGCGCCGTCGCGGAGTTTGACGTAGGCGGTCTGGCCGGACATGAGGTGCCCGGAGCCCGACATGATGTTCAGCGTCGTGATGCCGCCGGTCCGGGCCCGCCAGACGCTGTCGGCGTTGACATCGATCGAGTCCAGGTTGCGTACGTCGGGGTGCAGCGGCGCCGATCGGTCTCCGCCCGACACCGAGCCGACATGAGAGTGCGTGTCGACCAGGCCGGGCATCAGCACCTTGCCGGAGAGGTCGTGCTCGACCGCACCGCGGGGCGCGCGGGTGTCGGGGCCGCCGACGTCTGTGACCTTGCCGCCTTGTACGACCAGAACCCCGGACTCGATCGGCGGCCCGGCAATCGGCAGGATCTGCGCGCCGCGGAAGACGTGGGGTTCGTCCTGTGCGGCCGTCGGCGGCACAACACAGAACGCGGCCAGGGCCAAGGCGAGCGTGAACGGACGGGTACGGTTTCTCATGCAGGTTCCTGGAAGGGCGGCACTAGCGGCGGAATGACGGGTCAAGATCGATACGGTACACCGCTTCGCGCGGAGCGTCGCCGTCTCGGGAGCTCCAGAGAACGTGCACGGCGATCTGGTCGCCGCGGGGGCTCCAGGCCAAGTCGCCGACGTAGGTGTGGCCCAGGCTGTGGTCGGACTTCGGGTCGTTGAAGAACGTCAGCCGCCGCTTGTTCGAGCCGTCGGCGTCCATCAACCACAGTTCGCGGCGAGCCGTCGGCGGCACCGACTGGCCGGGCTCCGTGCCGCGGATCTCGGCGTTGGAGGTGAAGGCGAGGTGGCGGCCGGTCGGCGCCAGGCGGACGTGCTCTTCGACACCGCCCCGCGAGTGGGTCAGGCGCTCGGGCTCGCCGCCATCGAAGCTGAGCCGGTAGAGGTCGAGAGTGTCGGGCGACTGGCCGGGTTCGAGGTTCGCGGCCACGAGGGCGCCCCGGTCGTCGGGCGTGTAACCCTGCGGAACGATCAGTGCGTCGGCGGGCGCGGGGTGGGACTTGATCTTCTTCAACTTCGCGATGCCGACGCGGTTGACGCGAAAGCGGCCGCTGCGCAGTTGCCAGGCGCCGTAGCGCCCCTTGCGCGCCTTGATCCGCTCGCTCCAGAGCAGACGCTCGCCGTCGAAAGAGAAGTGGGGATCGAGCACGGCCGTGCCGCTGTCGCCGAACCGGGTCAGCAGCGTGAAGTGCTTGCCCTTGCGGTCGATGTCGTAGAGCTCGCTGTGCAGCGCCCGGTCGGGGGTCAGAAGCTGCAGCGGATCGGCGACGAACTTGAGTCGCTTCGGGTGGCCCTGAACCTGGACGACCAGCCTCTCGCCGGCGGGGTGCCACACGGGGTTGAGCACGTTGTCCTTGCGGAACGCGTACATCTCGCAGGTCAGGCAGCGCTCCGCGAGCCGGTCGGTGGAGGTCACGTAGACGTCGTAGCGGCCGTCCTCCCCGGCCTTGTCGTAGGCCAGCCACTCGCCCTGGCGGGACCAGTCGACGCGGGCGCCGCCTTCGATCCAGCGCTCGATGCGGACCACCGGGCGGGGCTCGGGCTCGGCAGCCGTCGCCGTCGCGGGCAGGCCGGCGAAGCCCGCCAGCAGAGCGCCTGCCGACGCCAAGGCTGCGCGCCCGCGAAGGGGGAAACCGAGCATCGTGAGCAGACTACCAGCGCCGCGGAGGCGGGCTGCTAGCGTCTTCTTCCTGATGCGCCGGTTCGCGGCACCTGCCCTCATCGCTCTCTGGATCGTCGGCTCGGCGCCCTTTCTGGGTCGGCTCACCCGGTGGGTTCGAGAGGAGCTCGACAGGTCGCTGCTCATCATCGTGCCGACGATCCTGTTCTGGGTCGCGGCGGCGGCGTTTGGGTTCTGGGTCGTCCGTTCCGCCCGCCAGTTGCGCTGGAGCAACTACGCCACGCTCGCCGTGGGGGCGCTCTGGGCCGTGGTCCAGGCGACCGCCCTCGCCCGCGGGCGTCCCGAGGAGTCGGCGCTGGAGAGGATGCACCTGGTCCTCTACGGGCTTGTCGCATTGCTGCTCTACCGCGCCCTGCTGCGCGCCGGCCGGCCGGCACTCGTCGCCGCGGTCTTCGCCGCGATCCTGACCTCTCTCGTAGGCGTCGCCGACGAGTTCGTGCAGTGGCTGGTCTGGCCCCGCGTCGGCGACGCCTACGACTGCCTGCTGAACGCGTCTGCCGGCGGCTGCGGCGTCGTGTTCGGCGTGGGTCTCTTCGGGTTCGACGCCGCGGCCCCCAGGCGCGTCGAGCTACGCGGTGTCGGTGTGTTGTGGGCGTCCCTCGTCCTGGCGTCAGCCGGTTTGCTGGAACTGACCAACCTCGGTCACCTGATCGAAGACCCCGAACTTGGTCAGTTTCGCAGCCACTACGCCGCCGATGGGCTCGAACGACTGAACGAGAAGCGCCGTGACCGCTGGGCCACGAAACTGCCGCCGATGGACTTCCAGCCCTGGCACATCGAGGATCACTTCCTCTCCGAGGCCGCCTGGCACGTCCAGACACGGGAGGAGGCCTACGTGGCGGAAGACTTGTTCACCGCGGCCGCCGAACAGGCGATCCTGAGCCGCTACTACCCGGCCGTGCTGGAACTGGTCACGCCCGACGGCCCGCTCCGCTACCCGTTCCAGCCTGAGAAGATCCTGCGTTTGGAAGGAGAGGGAGCGGTCCCCATGCCGAGCTACGTGAGCGCCGCCGGCGCCAACAGGATCTGGATCTGGCCCCGCTTCCTCGCGCCCTCTCTGGTCCTGGCCGCAATCCTTCTCGGCGTGTTCCCCGCGCTGGTGTGGGGCCGAAGTACCTGAACACTCTCGACTCGAGCACTTTCGCGTCCGGGTCCATAGAGTCGCTCGCAGCGCCCGCCGCGACTCAGTCGCAGCCCTGGCGCGTCTCTTCGATCAGGCCGTCGACGACCGCGTTCAGGTCGCCGTCTTCGGCGCGGCGCAACTGGCGGTCGGCGCTGGTGCCCTCGGCGAGGATCGTGTGGACGTACTCGGCTTCCTTGCGGATGCCGAGTTCGTCCAACACGTCGTCGACGAACTCGAGCAGCTCCAGGGTGAGGAACCTGAGCGGCACCTCCTCGGCCTTGCCGAAGTCGATCATCTTGCCGTCGATGCCGTAGCGCATGGCCCGCCACTTGTTCTCGTAGAGCAGGTGCCGGGGGTACCGGCGCCAGGCCTGGTTGTCGCGGCGCAGACGGATCAGCTTGCCGACGATCGCCATGAACAACGCGGTCAGGCACAGCGCCTCCTCGATCTTCGTGCAGACGTCGCAGACCCGGAACTCGATGGTCGGGAACTTCGGATGCGGCCTGACGTCCCACCAGATCTGGGTCGGTTCCTCGATGCACTTCGTCTTCACGAGGACGTTCACCAGCCGCTCGTACTCCGCGTAGGACCGGAACGAGGGCGGCAGACCGGAACGGGGCAGGCTCTCGAAGATCACCGAACGGTAGGACTTGAGTCCGGTCTTGCGCCCCTGCCACAGCGGCGAACTCGTCGACAGGGCGAGCAGGTGGGGCAGGAAGTAAAGCGACTGGTCCATCAGGTCAATGCGCAGATCCTTGTCGGGTACGCCGACGTGGACATGCATGCCGAAGATCAGCATGCGGCGGGCGACATCGCCGAAGCTCTCCTGCATCTTGATGTAGCGCTGGGCCTCGGTGACGTCCTGTTCCTTCCAGGAGGAGAAGGGATGGGTGCTCGCGGCGGCGATGCACAGGCCGTTGTTGGCCGCCAGCTCGGCGATCGACCGGCGCAGCCGGATCAGCTCCTGCCGCGCTTCGCCGATCGTGCGGCAGACCTCGCTGCCGACCTCGACCTGGCACTGGAGCTGCTCCGCCTTGATCTGCTCCTGGAGGACGATCTGACCCTGTTCCAGGAACTCCTGGATGAAGGGCTTCAGTTCGCGACTCTCCGGATCGATGATCTGGTACTCCTCCTCGATACCGATCGTGAGCTCGGGGAGCTTCGTCTTCATGCGTCTTCTCCGGGATTAAGGGGAAGCAGTCTCGTTGCGGACCCAACAAAGGGTATCCGGCTGCTCTGATATCCTGCGAACCCCGATGAGCCGGTTCGCGACCAGTGCCTCGCGTCCGCTCGCTCGCGGCCCGATCGCCGTCCTCGTTGCCGCCGCGGTCCTGCTGGGACTCGCCTGCGGGGGGACGGGGGGGGCGCCTTCAGACGAGGTTTCGTCCCCGTCCTGGGACTTCTACGGCCGGGCGCATACAGCGGAGGGACAGGACGGCATGGTTTCGAGCGGCCATGGTCTGGCGTCTGACGCTGGCGCCCGTGTCCTGGAGCAGGGCGGCAACGCGATCGACGCCGCGGTGGCGGTCGGGTTCGCCCTGGCGGCGGTGCTGCCCGCCGCCGGGAACATCGGCGGCGGCGGCTTCCTGGTCCACCGGTCGGTCGAGGGCGAGGTGCGAGCCCTGGACTACCGCGAGAAGGCGCCGGCGGGCGCGAGCCGCGACATGTTCCTGGACGACGAGGGCAAGGTCACGGAGAGTGCGGTGATCGGCCATCTGGCGGCGGGCGTTCCCGGATCCGTTGCGGGTCTGTGGGAGATGCACCGGGAGTACGGCTCGCTGCCCTGGGCCGACCTGGTGGCCCCCGCGATCGAGTTGGCGCGCGGCCACGAGGTCGACGATGTCCGGTCGCGGAGCCTCGCGTCGGCGGCCGAACGGCTCAACCGGTTCCCGGCCAGCGCCGAACAGTTCCTGAAGGGCGGCGAGGCGCCGTCGCCGGGGACGCTCCTGGAGCAGCCCGACCTGGCGGCGACCCTGACGGCGATCGCCGGGCAGGGGCCGGACGGTTTCTACCGCGGCCCGGTCGCCGATCTGATCGTGGCCGAGATGGAGCGGGGCGGAGGCTTCATTTCGCACCAGGATCTCGCCGACTACGCGCCGGCCTGGCGGCAGCCGGTCGAGGTCGAGTATCGCGGCCACACGATCTACTCGATGCCGCCGGTTTCGTCCGGCGGCCTGACCCTGGGCCTGATCCTGAACGTGCTGGAAGGCTGGGATTCCCTGCCTCCGTTCGGCAGCGCCGAGCTGATTCACCTGGAGGCCGAGACGATGCGGCTCGCGTTCCGGGACCGCAACACGCTGCTCGGCGATCCGGACTTCATCGACGTGCCGCGGGCGCAGTTCGAGTCCCAGGACTACGCTGACGGTCTGCGGGCGCGGATCGATCCGGCGCGCGCGCAGTTACTGGCGCCGATCGAGGTGGCGCCTCCCGCTGAGAGCACCGAAACGACCCACTATTCCGTGGTCGATCGCTGGGGCAACGCGGCCTCCATCACCACGACGATCAACAGCGGCTACGGCAACGCGGTCGTCGTCACCGGCGCCGGCTTCCTGCTCAACAACGAGATGGACGATTTCGCCGCTTCGCCCGGTCAGCCGAACCAGTTCGGGCTGGTCGAGGGCGAGAACAACGCGATCGTGCCCGGCAAACGGATGCTGTCGTCGATGACCCCGAGCATCGTCCTCGACCCGGAGGGCGACCTGATGATGGTCGTCGGCACGCCGGGAGGCCCGACCATCATCACCACCGTCTACCACGTGATCTCGAACGTGATCGACCACGGCATGCCCTTGCAGCAGGCGGTCGAGAGCCCGCGGGTGCATCATCAGGCGTGGCCGGACCAGATCTTCTACGAGCAGGGCGGCGTCTCCGCCGAGACTCTCGAGGGTCTGGCCGCGCGCGGCCACGAGCTCTTCGAGCGCGGTTTGAGCGGCGACGTGTCGGCGATCCGCGTCAGGGAAGAGGCGCTCGTCGGTGTCGCCGACCCGCGGCGGGGAGGCGGCGTCAGCGCGCCGCGGGGAGACGCGCCCGCGGGAGCCGAGTGACGGGCCGCATGAACGGTCGACGGATCTTCGCCGCGGTCACCGTTGGCCACCTCGGCATCGACATCTTCAACAGCATGGGGCCGGTGCTGCTGGCCTTCCTGAAGGCGCCGCTCGGCCTCAGCGCCGCTCAGATCGGGCTCGCGGTGGGGCTCTACCAAGTCCTGGCCGGCACTACCCAACCTATGTTCGGATGGGTGGTCGACCGCGTCGGCAGCCGGTTCCTGGGGCCGGTCAGTGTGGCCGTCAACCTGGTCTGTATCGGCCTCGCGGTTACCGCTGCCGGCTCGACTGGCGGGTTTGGCCTCTTTCTGATTCCCTTCGCACTGGCGGCCGTCGCTTCAGGCGCGTTCCATCCGCTTGGCGTAATGCATGCCAGCATGGCCGATCTCTCGCGCTCGGTTACTTTCACGGCCGTCTTCTTCCTCTTTGGTCAGGTGGGGCTGGCGACTGGTCCGTTCCTGGCCGGCGTGGCTCTCGATTGGGCGGGGCTTGAGGGAATCTACTGGCTCCTGCTCGTGGTGGCGCCGGTGCCGCTGTTCATGGCCTTCGCGATGGGACCGCGCAGAGTCCATTCGACACCCTCGGCGGAGCTCTCGAAGGGACCGCCGGAAAGGGGCGCCGATGCGGTTGCCGACGCTGGAGCGGGACGTCGCCAACCTGCGCGCGCTGGTGTCATTGCTCTACTCGCCCTGGTGTTCGCGACCAGGTCATGGGCGGTCTTCGGAACCGTTGCGTTCCTACCGCTCCTGCTGAGCCTGCAGGGATGGAGCGCCAAGGCCCAGGGGCTTGCCGCCGGCCTGTTCCTGGTCGGCGGCGCGGCGACGAGCGTCCTTGCAGGGGCGTGGGCAGACCGCTGGGGTCGGCGGCCCGTGGTCTTCCTGACCACATTGCTCGGCTCCTTGCTGTTGGCTGTGTTGCCGGGGTCGGGAAACTGGGCATTCGTCGTCGGCTTCTTCTGTGGCGCGCTGCTGGGCGCGCCGCACTCGGTGTTGATCGTCATGGCGCAGTCCCTGTTGCCATGGCGCCGCGGTCTGGCTTCGGGGACAGCGCTCGGTTTCCTGTTCACGATGGGCGGGATCGCCTCCTGGGCGATCGGCGAGCTCGCCGACCGCTTTGAACTCGCTGCGGTGCTGCAAGCCGGGGCGATGGTCGGCTTGGTGTCCGCGTGCGCCTCCCTGTTCCTGCCGAAGCGGGATTCCGACCGGTTGGCCGCGGCGCCGGCGGTGTCGGCGGTTCTCGTCGTCGCGACCCTGGGGCTGACCCTGTTCGGGGCGCGGCCCGCCGCGGCGAGCCTGAACGGGGAGATCAACGGCCAGGTGCGTGACGTCGCGACGGGCCTGCCGCTGGCGGGGGCCGAGATCAGGATCACCGGCGACCAGTTGTACAGCCCCCGGATCGTTCACGCCGGGGACGGCGGCAGCTACCGTGCGCCCGGCTTGCCGCCCGGCGGCTACCACGTGGCGGCGACGGTGGACGGCTACGTCACCACCGTGGTGGAAAACCTGGTGCTGGTTGTAGGCGGTGTTCTGCGGGTCGATTTCCAGATGCGGAGCGGCAGCGCCTCGATGCTCGAACTCGTCACCTCGCCCCTGCTCGATGTGGTGACCGGCAGCGACGGCAACGTGCTCGCGGGCGACGATCTGCGGGAACTGCCGGGCAGTACGATCGCCGTCAATCTCGATCTTGCCGCGGGTCTGGACCCGGCAGGCGGCGATCTCTCCGTCAACGGCTGGTCGCCGGGCTTCGCCAACTACCGGGTCGACGGCCAGGATCGCGTAGTGCCGGGGCTTGCGGCGGCCGCCGTCGATCCGCGCTGGGTGGATCAGGTGCGGGTGCGTTCGATGGACTTCGCGGCGGCGATGGCCGGGCCCCACGTCGACGTGATCACGCGCTCGGGAGGGACCGAGTGGACTGTCAACGGCGGCTGGTCGGTGGTCGAACCCACCGACAACGGGGGACGGCCCGCGCTGCGTGTGCCGGGCGTGGAGCGTTTGCCCGTCGGCGGCGTCGACCGGAGGCGGGTGGATGGCGAGGAGGCGACCGTGTTCCTCGGCGGGCCACTGCGCGACAAGCGGGCCCGGGCCTTCGGCGGCTACTCGACGAGCCGCATGAATGGTGACGTGGAACTCTTCGGCGCCGGTGGGCCGGTGACCTGGAAGGAGACGATCGAGCAGTCGGTGGGCAAGTTCGACTGGTGGGCCGGTTCGGCCAGCAACCTGACTCTGAAGCACCATTCGGGATCGAGCGAGGTGGACGGCCGTAGGCCGGCGCTCCTGGTGCTTCCTTCGGCCGACGGGCGGGAGAACAGCCGGTCCACCGAACAGACGACGAGCCTCAACGTCGAATGGGGAATCACGGATCGGCTCTGGCTGCGGGTGTTCACCGGACGCTCCAAGCAGAGCGGCCACGAGGAGCCGTGGCAGGACGCGGGCATCTACTTCGCGGCGCCCGCCGGAGGCCGAGCCGCGGGGTGGTACGAAGCTCGTTCCGCTGGCCTTGTCCGCCGGGCCGCGGAGCGCCGGAACTGGGCGGTCGAGCCGTCCTTCTTCCTGTTCGACCACACCCTGGAAGTCGGCGTGCAGAACTCGCGCGGAGACTCTGAGTTGTTCCGCTCCGACCATCCCGGGAGGCAGTTGGCGTTGCCCGGCGGGTCGTTGCCGGAGTGGAGCGGCCGGCCCTTGGCGGCCACTGGCCTGCGGCAGGAGAAGCGTGCCCTCTACGTCCAGGACGCCTGGCGTCTGGCGGGTCCGTTCGGCCGGCGCGTCACCCTGCACCTGGGTGTGCGTGCGGAGGAGGAAAGGACCGGCCCGCTCGAACTGGCTTTCGACGACCGCACGGAGCCGCGGCTCGGCTTTGTCTGGGATGTCGACGGCCGCGGCAAGTGGAAGGTCTACGGCGGTGGGGCCTGGTCGCATGTCGACGCGTTCCGGGCGGTCGCGGGCCTGGCGGGGATCGACGCCGTGGGCGGCCTTGAGGCCGCGGGCGGAACCGTCGGTTCGGTCCTCGACTTCGGCCGCGCCGCGGTGGATCCCGATCTGCGTCCGGCGCTCGTGCGGGAGGTGCAGTTCGGTACCCGATACCAGTTCCTGCCCGACGTGGTCATCTCGGCGCGCCTCGCCCGGCGCCGGCTGCGCGACGGCATTCGCCTCGTGCCCACCGTCGTTGACGGAGAGGTCGTATCGACCCTGCTGACCCCCGGCCGCGGCGCCGGCCGCGCACCCTGGGGCGAGGCCGGTGGCGAGCTGCCGCGACTCGAGCAGGACTGGTGGGGCGCCGAACTGAACGCGAACGTCGGTCTCGACCCGGCCTGGCGCGTTCATTTCACCTACCTTTGGAGCCGGCTGACGGGCAACCACGAGGCCGGCGGCCTCGGGCTTCAGGCCCTCAGCGCAATGGACGTTCATCCGGGAGTGGCCACGCTCGACCTCTGCTCGTCGCCGGTACCCTGCGACGTTTTCGACGTGACCGGTGAGAGCCGGCGCCTCGACGCGGACCGCGAGCACCAGCTCTCCGGCTGGCTCGTGCTGTCTCCCGGCGACCGGCTCATGGTGGCCCTCGTCTACCGCTTCCGCACCGGCGGGGTCTACGTGCCGCGGACGATGGCAGTACGCGTCGACGAGGCGAACCGCATCCTCAGCACCGGACTCGCACGGTTGTCTCGGGGTCAGGACACGCCGATCAAGAGCTCCGCCCTCAAGCGCGCGGACCTCTCCCTGACCTACCGCGTTCCGCTGCGCTCCGACGACCGCCGTCTGTCCCTGTTCGCCGAGGCCCTCAACGTCTTCGACCAGGACGCCGCTTCGGTGCTGTGGCCGCTCGTCTACTTCGATCCGGTCCTGGTCGGCGCGGGCCAGAGCGACCTGCTCGCCGTGGCGGCCGCGCAACAGGCGAGACCGGACCTCCGCGAGGCCCGGCCGGCCGCGTACCAGGACAGCCGGCGGGTGCGGGTCGGGGTGAGGCTGCAGTTCTGATGGCGGTTCAGGCGCCGCAGAACGCGACGACGGTGGGACTAGGCTACGTGCGCGGGATCTGGACAGAGGAAGGACACACCGATGAAAGCGAAGGACCGCCTCATTGCCGCCATGGTGGACGCCATCGTTGCCGAAGTCGATCCAGAACGGGTGATTCTGTTCGGCTCGCGGGCGCGAGGGGAGGAGGGGGAGAAGTCGGACGTGGACCTCGTCGTGATCGAGGCCGAGCCGTTCGGCGAGAGCAGGAGTCGGCACGCGGAAATGGTCCGCATCGATGTCGCGCTCGCGAAGTTCAGGGTGCCTGCGGATGTCCTCGTCTACAGCGAAGACGAGGTCGAGTACTGGCGCGATTCGATCAACCACGTGTTGGCGCGTGCACTGCGGGAGGGGCGGGCCCTCTATGAGCGACCCTAAGTGCGCTCGCGTGCTGATTGAGGCGGCCGAGCGCGATCTCTCGGCTCTTCGCGGGATGATCGATGAGAAGGTGTTCGCCGACGAGGTGATGGGCTTCCACGCGCAGCAGGCGGTCGAGAAGCTGCTCAAGGCATGGCTCGCGCTCGAGGGTGAGGAGTATCCGATCACGCACAACATCGCCCAACTGCTAGACGCCCTGCAGGCACAGCAGATGGAGGCCGTGGGTTACCGGGATCTGATTGCCCTCAATCCGTATGCGGTTCGGCTTCGCTATGTGGGGCAGGAGCCCGAGACGCCGGGAGTCGATCGTGCAGCGGTCGTTGGGCGCATCGAGTCCCTCATGGAGCGGGTGCAGTGGCAGTTGACTCGCTCGCTCCAATAGAGCCTGACGCCAAGGTCATCACCATTGCCGGGCCCAACGGGGCCGGGAAGACGACCTTCGCTCTGGAGTACCTGCCGTATGAGCCGGCGTGCCCGATCTTCGTCAACGCCGACCTGATCGCTGCCGGGCTTTCGCCGCTCCAGCCGGCGGCGGCGCTGTTTCGGGCCGGACGACTCATGCTGCAAGAGACCGACGACCACGCGAACCACGGCCGGAGCTTCGCCTTCGAGACGACGCTCGCTGGTCTAGGCTATGTACGGAGGATCCGGCAGTGGCGGCGGGACGACTATGCCGTCAAGCTGATCTACCTCCCCTTGGCCACACCGGAGGAGGCGATCCGGCGCGTCAAGCAGCGGGTGAAGCAGGGCGGCCACGGCATTCCTGAGGAAGTCGTCCGACGCCGATTCGATCGGAGCTTGAGGAACTACCGGTCCGTGTATCGTGATATCGTCGATGTCTGGCAGGTTCTCGACCGACGTGGTTACGATCTCGTCGTCGTGGAAGAGGGGGACAACCGATGAAAGCGCGGAAGCGACAACTCCCAGTCTCAAGACTTGACGATCCCGACATGCAGGCGGCACCGGCGGCGATGGAGCGAGCCGTCAGGCGGGCCCACAGAGTCGCGCATCAACACGGTACCGGCGTTCTGGTTGTGGAGAACGGCAAGATGGTGGAGATCGAGCCGGATCTGAAGTTGGTCGAAGACAATCAGAGAAGGGACCCTGCCTTGGGAGATTCTGAGCAACAAGATGCGACGCGAGGGCTGTCGGCGGGAGCCGGTGTTCAGGTGGCAGAGTGAAGCACATGGCCGATAGTGAGGATGCGGCTAGGCACGCCTACACGATCACGATTCTGCTTGCCGAAGGGCGTTCGGACGGCCTTCGTTTGGTTACGAAGTCCAACTGGAATGGCGCAGGACTGATTTGTCCTCGCAATCGTTACCCGAGTGTGAAGAAAAGAGACGAGTTCTCGCGTAGCGGCGTCTATATACTAGTTGGCTTCTCAGAGGACGCGACTCACCCTGCTGTCTACATCGGGCAGGGAGACATTGTTCGTAGCCGGTTGGACAAGCACCACGCAGAGAAGGAGTTCTGGCAGCAGGCAATCGTCTTTACCGCTCAAGAGGACACTCTTCACAAAGGATACACGCAGTACTTGGAGTCGAAGCTCCTTGCCTTGGCGAAGAGGAATGGGCGCTGTCGTCTACACAACAGCAACGACGCGCGCACGCCGACGCTGAGCGCGTTCCAGGAGGCCGAAGTGGAGGGGTTCCTTCGGGAACTGCTGGCCGTCGTGCCGGTTCTGGGTCCGGACGTCTTTGAGAGGCTCAGCGGCGCAGGGTCGAAGAAGGACTACTACTACTACGAGGGGAAGGACTGGAGGGCGACTGGCTATGTAACGAGTCGTGGCTTTTCGGTCAAGGAGGACAGCGAAGCTAGGTCCAGTGAAGTCCGATCGATCAGCCTCTCACACAAGGCCCTTCGCGCTCGTCTGAAAGAGGAGGAGGTGCTTGTGCCCCGAAACGGTCGCCTCCGGTTCACCGTGGACTACGAGTTTCCAACACCTTCAGCAGCGGCGTGTGTCGTCGGAGGACATAGCATCAGCGGCCCTGAAGCTTGGAAAGACAAGGCGACGAAGTCCCTCAAGGAGCGTCAGGCGCGAGAGGTCGCCGAGAACTGAGCGGTTGCCGCTACCACGAGATCCGCACGGGATACTGAGAAACCAGCTTGTCCGGTGTTACCAGCGTCATCCCGTGTTCAATCGCCTGGCAGATCAGGAGGCGGTCGAAGGGGTCCTTGTGGAGGGGCGGGAGACGTTGTAGTTGCAGAGCGCTCGCTTCATCAAAGGGGAGGCTCTCAAAGCCGTGGCGCCTGCGCTGTTCGGGCACGAAGAGCTGAGGATCCTGTGGTAACGGCAATCGGCCGAGTCCGTGTTTCACGGCGATTTCCCAAGCCGATGAAGCGCTGAGATATACGGTGTACGCCGGGTCGGACACGGATCTTCGGACGGTCGCCGGCAGCCTGCGATCATCCAGGCACCACCAGAGGAAGGTGCAGGTGTCGAGTAGCAGCTTCACTCGTCGGGGAAGACCGGTCCGTTCTCGAAGGCTTCGATGAAGTCGTCCGGCAGCGGATCGAAGAACGACTCCGGGATCGTGAACTGTCCGCGGCACAGTCCAATGGGTCGGGGCTTCTTGCGCTCCCGCGGCAGCGGCCGGATCTCGGCGACCGGCTTGTTGCGACGGCAGAGGATGATCGTCTCGCCTTCCTTGAGCTCGGCGATGTGGTGGGACAGGTGGGTCTTCGCTTCGTGCATGTTGAGTCGCTTCATGACCGGAAACTTAGTTCACTTTCCGAGTCGTTGTCAACGGGGAAGATGACCGTGGAACCTCAGACCCCCTATGGGGAGGGAGAGCGAGGCCCTGCGATGCCGTGCCTACACCAGCTCGCTCAACCGCCGGAGCGCCGCCAGCAGGTCGGGCTGCTCCGTCAGCACCCCGCGCATCGGGTCGGTCTTGAGCTTCTTGAGTCGCTCCGGCACCGAGTGGATGTTGTGGTCGCGCAGGTCGAGGCCGGGCTTGACTTCGGACCAGCGGAGCGGCGTCGATACGGGCGCGGCCGGAAGCGGGCGGACGCTGAAGGGGGCGACGAGGAGGCGGCCGCGGCCGTTCTGGACGAAGTCGATGTAGACCTTGCCGTGGCGGCGTTCGGGGTTGCGGGTGATCGTGGCGATGTCGGGCAACTGGCGGCAGATGATCTGGGCAATGAGTTGGCTGAGGCTGCGGGACTGTTCGAAGGTGCAGGCGCCGCCGAGCGGCAGGAGAACGTGAAGGCCGCTCGAGCCGCTGGTCTTGACGAAGCTGGGCAGCTTGATCTGGCGGCACAGGCGGCGGATGGCGAGGGCGATCTCGATCACGTCCTCGAACGGCGCGTCCTTGGGGTCGAGATCGAGGATGCACCAGTCGGGCTGGCCGAGCTGGTGGCGCCGGCTGGACCACACGTGGAGGACGATCGCGCCCAGGTTGGCGACGTAGATCAGGCTCTCCCGGTCCTGGCACACGAAGTACTCGACCTCCTTGTCGGTTCGGGGGCTGGTCAGCTTGACCCTCTGCAGCCATTCCGGCGCGAAGTCGGGGGCGTTCTTCTGGAAGAACGACTTGCCGTCTATGCCGTCGGGGTAGCGGGTCATCACCAGCGGACGGTCGGTGAGGTAGGGCTGCATCGCCTCGGCGATGGCGGCGTAGAAGTCGATCAGGTCGCCCTTGGTGTAGCCCTCGACCGGCCAGAAGACCTTGGAAGTGTTCGTCACTTCGACGCGACGCTCCGGCGGCGCCGGCGGGGTGGCCCCGGGGGCACGCGGCCCGGTGCGGCGCACGCAGTCCTCGATCGGCTTGTCATCGCGTAGGCGCAGGAAGACCGGGTGCCGGAGCATGCCGTGGGGCGTCCACTCCTTGTAGCGGACCTCGCAGATCAGCTCGGGGTCCGGCTCGACCCAGGTCTGGTCTTCGATCCGGCCGTCGAACAGGTCTCCCACGGTCAGCTCGTCGCCCGCTGGCGATCGGCACGGCGGCGCCTCAAGCTGGGCCCGTGTGAGCCGCTCGGTCAGTTCGCTGAGTGCGGCGTCGCTGAAGCCGGTGCCGACTCGCCCGGCGTAGACGAGCCCGGCGGCCTCGGTATCCCACACCGCGAGGTGGAGCGAACCGAAACCGACCCGACTGCCCTTGGGCGGCGACATGCCGACGATCGCGAAGTCTCCGGTCCGTTCGGTTCGCAGCTTGACCCAGGACGACGAGCGGCGGCCGACGTAGCGGGAGTCGCCGTCCTTGGCCATCGCGCCCTCGAGACCCATGGCTGCCACCTGCTCGAAGAACGCCTCGCCCTGTTCCTCGATGTGGTCCGAGTAGCGGAGCGGCCCCGCCGGGGGCAGGACCTTCGCCAGCAGAGCCTTCCGCTCCACGAGGGGCAGCGACCGCAGGTCCGACCCCTCGAAGGCGACGAGGTCGAAGGCGAACAGGGTCGCGGGCCGGCGCACGGCGGCCTGTTCGATGTCGACCGGGCGGCTGAGCAGCGCCCGCGTCTGCAGCTTGGCGAAGCTCGGCCTGCCGCCGGCGTCGAGGACTGTGACCTCGCCGTCCAGCACCAGGGACCGCACCGGCAGGGCCCGCAGGGCGCGGGTCAGTTCGGGGTAGAGCGCCGTGACGTCGCCGCCGTTTCGGTAGCGCAGGAGGACGCTGCCGCCGTCCTTGGCCGCCACCAGGCGGTAGCCGTCGTACTTCAACTCGTAGATCCAGCCGGGGCGCGAGAACGGCCGGTCGCCGGTGACCGCCAGCATCAGCGGCAGAGACCGCGGATCGACCCGGCGGCGGCTTGCGCCCGAGTCGGCGACGTCGGCGCGGACCTCCTCGATCCGCTCGCAACCGTCGCGCAGTTCCTCGACGGTCAGGCCCGAGAGCACGGACTGGGGCGGCAGGTCATCGTCGCCGCCGTCGCCGCTCTCCGGCCGCGCGGCGGCGTCGGGCTTCTTCATCAGCAGCCACTGGTTCCCGTCGTCCTGCTGGCGCGGGTCTCTGATGCGGAACAGGGTCCAGACACCGCGCAGCTTGTAGCCGTGCAGCTCGAACAGGAGCTTGCCGGCTTCCATGCCGGCGACCGGATCCTCGAGCGGCCTCCAGCGGCCGCTGTCCCAGACGATCATCGCGCCGGCGCCGTAGTTGCCGGCGGGGATCGATCCCTCGAAGTCGGCGTACTCCAGCGGGTGGTCCTCGGTGGCCACCGCCAGACGCTTGACCTCCGGGTCGAGACTGGGTCCGCGCGGCACGGCCCAGGACTTGAGCGTGCCTTCGAGTTCCAGGCGCAGGTCGAAGTGGACCCGGCGTGCCGCGTGCTTCTGGACCACGAAGCGGCCGCCGCCTGTCCCCGTCGCAGGACCGAAGGGTTCTGGCGTCGCCTCGCTCGATCGCTTGCGGCGGTAGGCCTCAAGATTGCCGCTAGGCATCCCCGGCATTCTCCCAGAAGCCGGCCGGCCTTCGCCGGGGAGACCCCGGCCGGCCGTGTCAACGGAGCTAGCAGCGTGCGCGGCAGGGAGTTCGGCGTACCCTACCTTCTGCGGCGCACGCTCATTGCGTATGAACGGCCGAACCGGCTTCGGTGCTAAGGTTTGCCGTCTATGCCTGCTCGTTCCGTTGGCGCCGGCACCGTCTCGTTCGGCTTGGTTTCGATTCCCGTCCGGCTGTACTCGACGTCGGAGACCTCAGGCGGGGTCCGCTTCAACATGCTCGACCCGACCGACAACACGCGGGTCAAGCAGCAGTTGGTCAACCCCCGGACCGGCGCGCTCGTGGAGCGGAAGGAGACGATCAAGGGCTACGAGTTCGGCAAGGGGCAGTACGTCACCTTCAACAACGAGGAGATCCAGGAACTGCAGGAGAAGGCCTCGCCGGCGATCGAGATCACCGAGTTCGTGCCGCTGGCCGAGGTCGAGCCGATCTACTTCGAGAAGTCCTACTACCTGGGGCCGGAGAAGGGCGGCGAGCGCGCCTACCGGCTGCTCAGCGAGGCGATGCGAAGCACGGGCCGCTCGGCGCTGGCCAAGCACGCCGCGCGCGGCAAGCAGTACCTGGTCATGCTGCGGCCCTACGCCTCGGGTCTGCTGATGCAGCAACTGAAGTACGAGGACGAACTGAAGGCCTTCGATGAAGTGCCCCTGGGCGAAGAGACCGAACTCAAGCCCGGCGAACTCGAACTCGCGGTGCAGTTGATCGAGCAGATCGCCTCCGACGACTTCAGGCCGGATCAGTACACGGACGAGGTGCGCAAGCGGCTGTGGGAGGCGATCCAGAGCAAGATCGATGGCCGCGAAGTCGCCGAGGACGAGACCGAGGCGCCGCAGGCGCAGATCATCGACCTGATGGAGGCGCTCAAGGCGAGCCTGTCGAAGAACGGCGAGGCCGAGGCCGGAGGCGCCGCCAAGACCGCGAAGAAGACGGTCGCTGATAGCAAGACCACAAAGAAGAAACGCGCACGGCGGGCGAAGGCGGAACCGGCGCGCAGGGCCGCGGTCGGTTGACGTGAGCCGCCGTCAGTGAGCCCTCACTGCGAGAGCGTCAGTGCGGCTACGGTCGCGTCTATTCAACTGACTGGATCCGCGCACGCACACAGGCAGGGAGCGGCTAAGGTATTGCTTCGTCTCAGTCGTCCACTGGCGGCCGACCGGCCGCCGGTGAGCAGAACCGGCCAGTAGTCAACACAGGAGTCTCCGAGATCGCACCCCCAACACGAGAGCCGCGCATCAACCACCGGATCCGGAAGACCCCGGTACGGCTCATCGATCAGGACGGTACCCAGGTGGGTGTCGTCGCCTTGGATCAGGCCAGGACGCGCGCTCTGGCAGCGCAGCTTGATCTCGTCGAAGTGGGTCCCAACGCGGACCCGCCCGTTGTCCGTATCCTGGACTGGGGCAAGGTCAAATTCGAACGCGACAAGAAGAACAAGGAGTCGCGGCGTAAGGCGGCGACGATCGATCTGAAGGAAGTCAAGTACCGGCCGACGATCGACCCGCACGACTACCAGATCAAGACCGATCGGGCGCTGCGCTTCCTGCGCGAAGGCAAGAAGGTCAAGGTGACGATCTTCTTCCGCTACAGGCAATTGCGCCGGCCCGAACTCGGTGTCGCCATCCTGGACAAGGTGAGTGCGGCGATCGACGGAGTCGGTGAGGTCGAGACTCGCTCCGGACTCGAGGGCCGTCAGATGACGATGATCCTCAACCCGGCTCCGCAGGAGAACTGAGGCCGAAGCGGGGTCGCCGCGCGAGCGGCAGGCGTGAACATGCGGATCCCGGTAGCCATCTTCGCGGTGCTGGTCGCCCTCTGCGCCGTGGTCCTGGTCCTGGCGCTGGTGGAGGAGCCGGCGGACAGCCGCGGCATCGACCATCCCGAGTACCAGACGATGCGCCAGGGCGGCAGCACCGACCGCCACGACGCGGTCCTGTTCTGGGGCTGGCTCTACGGCGCCTTGACGATTGTCCTCTTCGTCGGTCTGATGGCGCTGGGGCTGCGGCGGGCCGGCAAGCTGCCGGCTGGGAGCGGCCGTGCTCTGTCATGGGGGCTGGGGCTCTTTGTCCTGGTGTTCACCATGCTGGTGTTGAGTTACCGGGCCTACGCCGAGCCGAGCGCGGAGCGCGCGCTGTTCGGGTCCTTCCCTGAGCCCACGGCGTGGATGCTCTACGCGTTGTGGCCGGTGCCGGTCGTCTTCGTCGTGCTCTACATGCGCTACTTCGACCGATGGGTGATGAGCGATGAGGACGTGGCCGAGTTCGAGCGGTTGGCGGCGCGCTCACGGCGCGAGCGCGAGGGGTCCGAAGGCAACGGCTGATGGACGGCGGCAACATCGTCATTCTGACCTGCATCGGGGTCTACCTGGCGGTCTGCATCGCGGTCGGTCTGTGGGCGCTGCGGCGGACGAAGTCGACCCGCGACTTCTTTATGGCCGGCCGGGACCTGGGGATCATCGTCACCGCGCTGGCCGTGTTCTCGAGCACGCTTTCGGGCTTCGGCTTCGTCGGCGGGCCGGGACTCGTCTACCGCATGGGCCTGAGTTCGCTGTGGATGGTGGTCTGCGCCTCGGTCGGGTACGTGATCGCCTTCTACCTGCTCGGCAAGCGCCTGCGTCTGTTCGCCGAGCTGCGGGACTCCATCTCCCTGCCCGATGTGGTGGCGGCGCGCTACCGGAGCGAGTGGAGCCGCTTGCTCACCGCGATCGCCATCCTGCTCGGGGTCATGGGCTACCTGGCGACCCAGATCCTGGCGATGGCCACAGTCCTCCAGGACATTCTGAGGAGCACGCTGGGAAGCGGTATCAGCATCGAGGCCTGCGTCGCCCTTTCGTGTGCCGTGCTGGTGTTCTACTGCGTCACCGGCGGCATCATCGCCTCCGTATACACGGACCTGATTCAGGGCTTCGTGATGATGGTTGCCGCGGTGCTGGTGCTGCTGGCTGCGATCGCCGCGATCGACGGCGGCTTCGCCGGCATGAGCGAGGCGATCATGGCCGACGATCCGGAGTCGATGTCCCCGTGGGGCACGGCGGGGATGATGAACTCGCTGTCCTGGTACTTCGTCTTCGCTCTGGGCCTCGCCGGTCAACCGCACATCATCACCAAGATGATGATGAGCCGCCGGGTGAAGGATGCGCGCAGCATCCTGCCGATATCGCTCGGGGCGTACGTGGTCTCGGCCCTGCTCTGGATCAGCATCGGCCTCGTAATGCGGGCCCTGGTGCTCCAGGGCGCCCACCCGGAGATTCCGGGCGCCGACGCCGCCGCGCCGCAGTTCCTGCAGGCGTTCGCCCATCCGCTGCTGGCGGGCGTGGTCTTCGCCGGCCTGTTCGCCGCGATCATGTCGACGGCGGATGGCTTCCTGAACATCGGCGCCGCCGCCGTGGTTCACGATATTCCCCAGTTCTTCCGGGGGCGCTCGGTGAAGAACGAGCTGTTCTGGGCCCGTACCTGGACCCTGATCATCGCGGTCTTGGCGTCGCTGTTCGCGCTCTACAGCGGCGAGGGCCTGGTCGCTCTGCTCGGCGCGTTCGGTTGGGGCACGTTCGCCGCCGCACTGGTGCCGACGGTAGCGATCGGTTTCAACTGGAAACGGGCGACCGCCACCGCAGCCAACGTCGCCATCCTCTCCAGCCTGGTGATCAACTTCTCGATTCAGGTATTCGGGCTGCGGGTCCCCTTCGGCATCGACGGCGGCGCACTCTCGCTTCTCGTCTCCCTGACCCTCTTCTTCGGCATCTCCCTGCTGTCCAAACCGCCGCAGCTCGACCGCGACGTCGCGGCGGTCATGGACATGTGAGGCGGCCGGCGCACCCAGTCTTCGGCCCCTAGTACAGGACGACGGAGCGGATGCTCTTGCCTTCGTGCATCAGGTCGAAGGCTTCGTTGATGTCGTCGAGGCCCATGGTGTGGGTGATCATGCTGTCGATCTCGATCTCGCCGGCGAGGTACTGATCGACCATGCCGGGGAGGTCGGTTCGGCCGCGGACGCCGCCGAAGGCGGTGCCGCGCCAGACGCGGCCGGTGACGAGCTGGAAGGGACGGGTCGCGATTTCGTGGCCGGAACCGGCGACGCCGATGATCACCGACTCGCCCCAGCCCTTGTGGCAGCACTCGAGGGCGGCGCGCATGACCTCGACGTTGCCGATGCACTCGAACGAGTAGTCGACGCCGCCGTCCGTCAGGTCGACGAGGACCTCCTGGATCGGGTCGTCGTAGTCGGCCGGGTTGACGAAGTCCGTGGCGCCGAGGGAGCGCGCGAAGTCGAACTTGGTGGGGTTGACGTCGACCGCGATGATCCGGCCGGCCTTGGCCATCACGGCGCCCTGGATCACCGACAGGCCGATGCCGCCGAGACCGAACACCGCGACCGTGGCTCCGGGCTCGACCTTGGCGGTGTTGAGCACCGCGCCGATGCCGGTCGTGATGCCGCAGCCCAGCAGGCAGACCTTGTCGAGGGGCGCCGCCGGGTTCACCTTGGCGGCTGAGATTTCGGCGATCACCGAGTACTCTGAGAAGGTCGATGTGCCCATGTAGTGGTAGAGCGGCCGGCCGCCGCTGGCGAACCGGGAACTGCCGTCCGGCATCACGCCCCGGCCCTGCGTGGCGCGGATAGCCTGGCAGAGGTTCGTCTTGCCCGACGTGCAGAACTTGCACTCGCGGCATTCGGCCGTGTAGAGCGGGATCACGTGGTCGCCGGGCGCAACCGACGTGACGCCGGGCCCGACCTCCTCGACGATCGCGCCGCCCTCGTGGCCGAGGATCGCGGGGAAGAGGCCCTCCGGGTCGGCCCCGGACAGAGTGTAGGCGTCGGTGTGGCAGACGCCGGTGGCGACGACGCGGACGAGGATTTCTCCCTGCTTCGGCCCTTCGACGTCGACCTCTTCGATCTCGAGTGGCTTGCCCGCCTCGCGGGCCACGGCGGCTCTCGACTTCATCGCTTGGGAGGCTCCTTCAAAAGAAAAATCCAAACTTGATGTGAATTTCTGCTGTTCAGACGCTACCATTACTAGTGGCGTCGGATCGTGTGGTCGACGTGAAGGCGGAAACGAGGAGGAAGAGATCTGAAGTAGAAACCCCTAAGGGAGGGAAAAACATGCGCAAACTGCTCATGGAGTTGATCGGCACGATGTTCCTGATGATGGCTGTGGCCTTCTCGGGGAACAGCCCCATCGCCGTCGGACTGATGTTGGCGGTCATGGTCTACAGCGGCAGACACCTGTCTGGCGCCCACTACAACCCGGCAGTGAGCGTAGCCGCCTGGATGCAAGGCAAGATGGAGGCGGCGGGTGCCCTCAAGCACATGCTGGCGCAGCTCGTTGGCGCCGGCTTGGGCTGGTGCGTCTTCCGGCTCGTCACGGGCGGCGGTTTCGCGCTGATGCCGGTCGCGGAGCACGAACTCTGGCACGGTATGCTGGTCGAGGCGCTCTTCACGTTCGCGCTTGCCAGTGTCGTCCTGAATGTTCGCTCGGACAACTCCGCTCACGGTCTGGCGATCGGCTTCGCGCTCGCGGCAGTGGTGTACTCCGGCGCTGGCGTCTCGGGCGGCGCCTTCAACCCGGCTGTCGGGATCGGACCGCAGATCATGGGAGCGATCTCAGGCGGTGGCTTCGATGCCTCCACGCTGGCGCTCTACGGCGTCGGCCCGTTGGTTGGCGGTGGTCTGGCGGCCGTCGTCTACAAGTTCCTTAACGCCGACTAAGACTGACGGCGCCGGCTCAGTCCGGCACCGGAATCCGCGCGTGCCCCCGGCTTCGGCTCGCCGACCGGGGCACGCAGCGGTGCGTCTGCTGCTGCTCAGCGCGGCAGTTGTGTGCGCGCAGGGGGCCTTTCCCGGTCTTGCCGCGCCGGTTCGGGCGCAAGCGATCGATGCGACGATCGATGTACTGGACTACCGCTTCGAGCTGGTGCTCTCCGATACCAGCGACGAGATCGAGGGCCGGGCGACGATCGCCTTCCGCATCCTGCAGACGGTTTCCGAGGTCGAGTTCGATCTGGATGATCCCGACGGAGAGGCTGGCGGCGAGGCGGGTGGCGGCGAGGCGCCCGGCGACGGAGCGCAGCCGGCGGGCGGCATGGTCGTGTCCGCGGTGGTGCTGGCCGAACCGACTGGGACGACCACCGGGGCCGAGCCTCCTCTGTCGTTCCGGCAGGAGGATGATCGTCTCCATGTCCAGTTGGGCCGCGAAGCCGGCGCCGGCCAGGTGCGCCGGATCGAGGTCCGCTACGGGGGCGTGCCCGCCGACGGCCTGACGATCGGCGTCAACCGGCACGGCGACCGGACCTTCTTTGCCGACAATTGGCCGAACCGGGCCCACCACTGGCTGCCGGTGGTCGATCACCCGTCGGACAAGGCGCTGGTCTCCTTCGCGGTCACCGCCCCGGCGCACTACCAGGTCGTCGCCACCGGCGCGTTCGTTACGGCCGTCGACCTGGGAGGCGGCCGGCGGCGGACCGAGTGGCGCAGCCGCGCGCCGGTCGCGACCAAGGTCATGGCGATCGGCGCCGCGCGCTTCGTCCGCCACCGTCAGGCAGTGGTGAACGGAGTGCCGGTCGAGACGTGGGTCTACCCGCAGGACCGCGAAGCCGGCCTGCGGGCGTTCGCGCCCGCCTCCCGGGTGGTGGGCACGTTCGAGCGGCGGCTGGGCGACTATCCCTACGCCAAGCTCGCCAACGTGCAGACGACGACCCGCTGGGGCGGCCTGGAGAACGCCGGCAACGTGTTCTACGACGAGGATGCGATCGACCGGGAGGACGGGATCGAGGGCCTGATCGCCCACGAAATCGCCCATCAGTGGTTCGGCGACTCCGTGACCGAGAGCGACTGGCCGCACGTGTGGCTCAGCGAGGGCTTCGCGACCTACCTCACCGCCTGCTACCTGGACTGGACCTACGGCCGCGACCGATTCCGGGAGCAGATGGACGCGGCGCGCGAGCGGATCCTCAAGTACCTGGAACAGGCGCCGGACTCGGTCGTCGTGCCGGAGGCGGTACCCGATCCGCGGCGTCTCCTCAGCCCGAACGTCTACCAGAAGGCCGCGTGGGTGCTGCACATGCTCCGCGGCGAGATCGGCGACGGCACCTTCTGGAGGGGCATGCGGACCTACTACCAGCGGTTCCGCGACCGCAACGCCTCCACCGCCGACTTTGCGGCGGTGATGGAGGAGGTGTCCGGCCACAGGCTCACGTGGTTCTTCGACCAATGGCTCCGCCGGCCCGGCGTGCCGGAGCTCGAGATCGAGTGGCAGTTCGATGCCGCGTCAGGGGCGGTCGAGTTCGAGGTAGAGCAGCGCGGAGCGACGATCTACCGGCTGCCGCTGGACGTGGAGGTCGTACTCGCCGCTGGCCGCACCGTGCGCGGACGGATCGACGTCGAAGGTGAGCGGACGAGCGCGACCCTGCCGCTGCCGGGGAGGCCGGAACGGCTCCGGATCGACCCGGACGGCTGGCTGTTGATGCGGTACACGATAAGGGACAAGTAACGCGGTGCTGCACCCGCTTGGCGCTCGAGAAAGGGGTCGCTCGCCTCAGACTGTCTTGTAGATGTCTCGGCGGTGGCGGATGAAGTGAACAACGATCTGTGCTGCCGCCGCATCAGCAGTGTAGAGAACGCGGTAGGAGCCTACCCGCAGCTTGCACACTCCCTGCAAACGCCCAGTCAGTGTCTCCGCCCGGATTGAGTCGACGTTCTCGGCCAGCCATCTGAGCTTGCGGATGACACGATCGGCGACGGCTGGATCAAGACGGCGGAGATCAGCCTCCGCCGTCGCCATCAGCGCGACTCTCACCTTCGATGGGAGGAATCGAATCGGTCCGCGAAGTCTGCGAGGTCCGTCGTCTCAGCGCCGACGCTCAGATCCGCGAGCGAGCGCTCTAACTCCGCGGCGAAGTTGTCTCGCAACTCCAGCCCTTGGTCCGGGTCGACAAGCAGCTCAACGATGGAGTGCGCCACCGCTTCGTGAAGGAGATCCTTGAACTCCGTCACGGTCAAGTCTGCGATCTTCGTATCTGGCATCGCATGCTCCTTCGCCCGTCGAGAGTTCGCTGGCTGAGCCTTGGCAGGCTTGCGGAGTTCTTGGTCCGAGCGGGCCGCAATACTCGGAGTCTACACGCGGTGCTTCGGGCAGGCCTCTCGCTGTTGGTGGGAGGGGGGCGCGCGACCACGAATCCTACGGCTGGCTGCCCCGGCGACCTTCCTGGCGGTCCCGCCGTATGATGAGAGAGATCATGCGAGGAGGAGAGTCATCGGCGGAACAGGACTTTGAGCGGGCACATACGGATAGCGCCTTCGGCACCGTCCTCGCCGACCCGCCCTGGCAGTTCCTGAACCGGACCGGCAAGGTGGCGCCGGAGCACCGGCGTCTGAGCCGCTATCCGACCCTGACGCAGGCGGAGATCGAGGCGATCCCCGTGGCTTCGGCCTGCGCCTGCGCCGCCCACCTCTATCTCTGGGTGCCCAATGCTCTGCTGCAGGCGGGGCTTAACGTGATGGAGCACTGGGGGTTCACGTACAAGACGAACCTGGTCTGGCACAAGGTGCGCAAGGACGGCGGTCCCGACGGTCGGGGAGTCGGTTTCTACTTCCGGAACACGACGGAACTCGTCCTGTTCGGGGTCCGGGGCAAGTTGCGGACGCTTCCGCCGGGCAGGCGGCAGGTGAACATCATCCGCTCGCGCAAGCGGGAGCACTCGCGCAAACCGGACGAGCTCTACGACATCATCGAAGCGTGCAGCCCCGGTCCGTTCCTGGAGCTGTTCGCCCGGGGACGCCGGTCGGAGCTCTGGACCGCCTGGGGCGACCAGAGTGCGTCGTACGAGCCGGACTGGCCTACCTACGCGAATGCCAGCGGCGGAGTTCCTGCTCCACGGCGGCCAGGATCGCGTCCAGCATGAAGGCGATGAAGCGCGTGCTTTCGCCATCCGCGGAGCTGAGTTCGATCGCCTCGTAGTACTGGCTCTGGCGGTCGCGCACGACGCTTTCCACCGGCACGTGGGCGAACAGCGGCTTCCAGCGGGCGAGGATCAAGGTCTGCCAGAGACGCCCGAGGCGGCCGTTGCCGTCCTCGAACGGGTGGATGAACTCGAACTCGTAGTGGAACACGGAACTGGCGATGAGCGGATGTTCCTCCGAATCCCGCAGCCAGCCGAGAAGGTCGGCCATCAGCCCCGGTACCCGGCCGGCCGGCGGACCGATGTGGTGGACGCCGCCGGGACCGATCACGCCCACCGAGCCCGCGCGGTAGCGGCCCGGCGCCTCCACCAGCCCGGTCATCAGGATCTCGTGAGCCGTCAGCAGGTCGGCCTCGCTCGACGGCGCCCAGCGATCGAGGAGGTCGTAGGCCGCAATCGCGTTCCGCACCTCCTGGATGTCCTTCGGTGGCGCCACGACTCGCTTGCCGTCGAGGATCGCAGAGACTTGCTCTTCCGACAGCACGTTGCCTTCGATCGCCACGGAACCGTGCACCGTGCGAACGCGGGCCTCACGCCGCAACCGCAGGTCCAGCCCCAGTCCTGCGGCCTCGGCTCGACCGACCGCTTCGCCGACCTGTTCCACCTGGGACAGGATTGCGGACGTGATCGAGAAAGGCGGAGGCGTCACTGCCCTCATGACCCGAACTTTGGCACAGCACCCGCCGCGCACGAGATCCAAGCGCCGATCAATACCCGGCCCCGATACGATCCGGTGGACCGATGGAGGAAGACCCATGTGCAGAAACATCCGCGTCCTCTACAACTTCGAGCCGCCCGCCAACAGTGAGGAAGTACGCGCGGCGGCGCTCCAGTACGTGCGCAAGGTCAGCGGTGCGACCAAACCGTCGCGGGCCAATGAGGCCGCCTTCGAGCAGGCCGTGGACGCCGTCGCCGACGCGACCGCCCGGCTGCTCGAGGAACTGACCACGACCGCGCCGGCGCGCGACCGCGAGGTCGAGGCGGAGAGGGCCCGGGAGCGCTGGCGGCAGCGCCAGCAGCGGATGGCCGCTGCGGGCTCGGGCTAGCGTCGTGGAGGGCGAGCTCGCGCCGTCCTACGCGCCAGCCACCGCGTCGTAGTAGTCGATGACCCGCCGCACGTAGGCGCGCTTCTCGAGGTAGCTGCCGGGGTAGAAGCTGCGCTTGAAGCCGTAGATGATCACGTTGCGGAGGTCGGTCTGGGACAGGTTGAAGGCCTCGCAGGCGGAGGCGATTTCCTTGGTCACGGTGGTGCGTGACATGAGCCGGTTGTCCGTGCAGAGAGTCACGGAGAGGCGGTCGGCGATCATGCGGCCGAAGGGATGATCGGCGAACCTTTTCAGGTGCTGGATGCTCTGCAGGTTCGAGGTGATGCAGACCTCGAGGGTGATGCGGCGGTCGCTGATGTACTGCGCCAGGCTTCGGATGTAGCGCTCGGGATCCTTCGCCGCGGTCGAGTTCGGGTTGTCGCGGCGTAGCCGGTCCGCGTCGTAGAGGTGCGTACCGTGGCCGATCCGGTCGGCGCCGAGCAGGGTGATTGCCTGATAGATGCTCTCCGGCCCGTAGGCTTCGCCGGCGTGGACTGTCTTCATCAGGAAGTTCTGCTGCGCGAACAGGTAGGCCTCGCGATGCAGCGAAGCAGGGTTGCCGGCCTCGGCCCCTGCCAGGTCGAAAGCCACGATCGGCAGTCCGAGACGGTCGCGCGCCTCGACCACGGCTCGGGCCAGGGACAGCGACGCCGCGGCGTGGACCTCCGGCTGCGTGAACCCCTGAAGGGCCGCGTAGAGCCCGCGGTAGTAGGGACTGTGACCGGGCCCGAACATCCGCAGCGCGCAGGCGATGATCCCGTAGCGAAAGGGCGGTTGGGCGCCGCTCTTGACGCCTTCGGTTGCCTCATGCTCCTGTCGCAGGCGGTTCATGCCGCGGTCGACTGCGGCCAGGACGCCGGCCGTGTCGAGATCGGGACCGGTGTGGAGCTGGGGCGCCAGCCGCACCTCGACGTAGCAGACGCCCTCGCCCAGGTTGTCGGCGCCGAGTTCGTAGGCCGCCCGCTCCAGGGCCTCCGCGGTGCACAGCGCCGGCGACGTGTAGGAGAAGGCGCGCAGGTAGTCCTCCAGGTCGTCGTAGGTCTCCTTGAACACGAGTTCCAGCAGACCTTCCGCAGTCTGGGAAGGCAGCTCGAGCCGGGCGTCCCGGGCCAGCTCGATCAGGGTTTCGAGCCGGAGCGACCCGTCGAGGTGAACGTGGAGGTCGGTCTTCGGCAGCTTGCCGATCAGGTCGGCAGAGGGGACCGGTCCGTTCGGGTCGGTATGATTCGCTGTCTGCATAACGCAGTGTACAGGCACTTGTGGATTGCCGACTTCTGTCGGGGAGCTAGGACGATGAGGACGACCAGACCTTCCTTTCTTGGTGGCATGGGCAGTCTCGGAGCAGTGCTGCGGGCCGAGTACCACAACGGCTGGCAACTCCCGCAGGTGACGGGCGCCGAGGCGTCGGCCGGCTGATTCGCGAGTTGCCCCCCTGATCCCGCTCGAAGACCGCCGGCTCGGCGCCGTGACGATCCTGTTCGGTGAAGGCTCGGGCAAGTACCCCGACAACAACGCCCTGCTGGTGAAAGGCGCCGGGTCGACGATGCTGATCGACCCCTCGCTCGGCGTGCGCGCCCGCGGCCGGAGCGCCCTGCCCGCCGTCGACCTCGTGCTGCTCAGCCACTGCCACGAGGATCACACCGCGGCGCTGCCTCTGTTCAGGGACGTTCCGGTTCACGTCCACGAGGAGGATCTGTCGGGCCTGCTGGACCTCGACGGGTTTCTGGACATCTTCGGCGCCGAACCGGAGCGCCGCGAGGAGTACGGCCGGCACCTGCAGACCACGTTCTTCTACGAGCCCCGGCCCGACGCCGTGCCGTTCCGCGACGGCGACCTGTTCGACCTCGGCGGCGGCGTGTCGGTGCGGGTGATCCACACCCCGGGCCATACCCGGGGTCACTGCTGCTTCCTGATCGAGCCCGACGGCGTCCTGTTTCTCGCGGACATCGATCTGACCGGCTTCGGGCCGTACTACGGCGACGACTGGTCGGATCTTGCCGCCTTCGAGCGTTCGCTCGACCTGGTGCGCGGCATCGAAGCGGCGCACCATGTCACCGGCCACCACATCGGTCTGCTCGAAGACCGGGCCGCCTACCTCGGCCGCCTCGAGCGCTACGGCGACCGCATCCGCGATCGCGAACGGCGCTTGCTCGAGTACCTGCGGCAACCGCGGACGATGGACGAGATCACAGGCCACCGCTTCGTCTACCGTCCTCAGGACGCGGGCGCCGGGATCCCGAAGGTCGAGCGACGGAGCATGCAGCTCCACCTGGACCGGCTGGAAGAGTCAGGCCGGGTCGAGAGGAAAGGGGAGACGTACCGGGCGCTCCGCTAGCATTCCTGACGAAGCGCCCCACCCCGCGGGTCTATACTGCTCCCGTCGGCAACCTTTCGGCCGTCACAGGAGCGGTCGCCCGCAAGTAGGAGGTTTGGATTGTCCGTCAAGACACTGGCCCGGGCTTCGGTTCTGATTGCCGCGCTGCTAGCCGTTACCCTGCCCGCGATCGCGGACGACGCGGAGTCGGTCGACCATCTCCTCGAACCCGACACGATCCACCCGGCGACCGCGGACCAGTTCCGGGCGGTGCTGGAACATCACCGGGGCAAGGTGGTGATCGTCAATTACTGGGCCACCTGGTGCATCCCCTGTCTGCAGGAACTGCCGGAACTCGACCTGCTGCAGGAGCGCTACGGCGACCGCGGCCTGAAGGTGATTGCCGTCTCGTTGGACGATCCGGAGAAGCTCGAGGACCGGGTACGGCCGTTCTTCGCCAAGCGGGCGCCGGGCCTGGTTTCCTACCTGGCCACCGCCGGTGACAACTCGGTGGATTTCGTGACGACCTTCGATCCCGAGTGGCCGGGAGCTCTGCCGACCACGATGTTCTTCGACCGTAGCGGTGAGCTGAACAACATCCATCTCGGACGGATGCTCTACGCCGAGTTCGAAGAAGCGGTGCTCGAGTTGCTCGAGGCCGACGGGGGCTCCTGATCCGGGAGGACGTTTCCCTTGGGGTTGGACCCGGCCTTCGAACATTTCGGCTTCGCCGACGAGTACGGTCCGGAGAAGGTCGTCACCGTCTACGAGCCCCGCTGCGGCCTGCAGGGGATCGTGGTGATCGACAACAGCGCCGCCGGCCCGACGATGGGCGGTATCCGCATGGCGGCCGACGTCTCCGTAGAGGAGGTCTGCCGGTTGGCGCGGGCCATGACCTGGAAGAACGCGATGGCCCGCCTGCGGCACGGCGGCGGCAAGGCGGGTATCCGCGCCGATCCGCGGACGTCGAACCGGGAGGCCCTGGTGCGGCAGTTCGGCCGCGCGATCCGGCACTTGGTGGACTACATCCCCGCCCCGGACATGGGCACGGACGAGACCGCGATGGCCTGGATTCGCGACGAGGGCGCCCGCTCGGTCGGCCTGTCCAAGGCGCTGGGCGGGATCCCTCTCGACGAGGTCGGCTCCACCGGTTTCGGTCTTGCCATTGCCGCCGAGGTGGCCGAGGAGGCGGGCGTTGTCGGACTCGAAGGCGCCACGGTGTCGATCCAGGGTTTCGGCAACGTCGGTCGGCCGGCGGCCCGGTTTCTGGCCGAGCGGGGCGCGCGGCTCGTCGCGGTCACCGATCTCGACGGCACGATCCATGACCCGAACGGCATCGACATCGACGAACTCGTGGCGACGATGGATGCGACCGGCGGCGTCACGGCCTACCCGCGGGGCCGCCGGGTGGAAGGCGATGCCTTCCTGGACCTGGAGGTCGACTTTTTCGTGCCGGCGGCGCGTCCGGACGTGATCGACAGCGGCAACGCCGGCCGCGTAGGCTGCAAGGTCGTGCTCCAGGGAGCGAACATCCCGGTGACACCGGCCGGCGAGCGGATTCTCCACGACCGGGGCATCCTCTCGATTCCCGACTTCGTCGCCAATGCAGGGGGCATCATCTGCGGCGCCGTCGAGTACGCGGGCGGCTCCGAGAGACAGGCGTTCGAGAGGATCGAGGACACGGTGCGCGAGAACACCCGCGAGGTGCTGGAACGGGCTCGGACGGAGGGATGTCTCCCGCGCGAAGCGGCGATGGGCATAGCCCAGCGACGCGTCTCGGAAGTGATGGCCTACCGGCGCGCCGATTGACCCGCGCGGAAGTGCAGAACGCATGAGGCCCCACAACGCACTTGCCGAGCCGGCGGTCGACCGGCGGTCCGAGCGGCGTGGCGACGCGGAGTGGCTTGCCGGGCGCCTCGCCGACCCCGAGAGCCGGTTGACCGTCGTGTGGCGAGAGCGCAGTCTGGTCATCGACGCCCATGGCGATCGCGCGCCGGAACCTGGAACGGTGCCTGTGACCGTGGCGTCGGCGCTGGTCGAGCAGACGGAGGAACTCGTCTATCTGGGCGACGCGGGCGGCCGGAGCTACTTCTCGATCGACCTTTCCGACCGGGACGATCCGCTCTCGGGAGCGTTGCGCGGCGCCGGTCGGCTGGTCGAGCTGCGCCAGGTCGGTTCCGCGATGAGCGGTCCGGACGGCAACCTGCTCGCCTACGCCCGGGCGATGGCCACCTGGCATCGGCGCCACCGCTTCTGCGGCCGTTGCGGCGCGGCGACGTCAAGCCGGAACGCCGGTCACTTGCGCGTGTGCACCGGCTGCGGCGCCGAGCACTTCCCGCGCACGGACCCCGCGGTGATCATGCTGGTGCACACCTCCAGCGGCGGCGACGACTCGTGCCTGCTCGGACGCCAGGCCGCCTGGCCGCCCGGGATGTTCTCGGCCCTGGCCGGCTTCGTCGAACCTGGTGAGAGCCTGGAGAGCGCCGTGGCGCGCGAGGTCCAGGAGGAGACCGGCATCGCCGTCGACGCCGTGGAGTACCACTCCTCCCAACCCTGGCCCTTCCCGACCTCGATCATGCTGGGCTTCTACGCCACGTCCCCCGGCGGCGACGTGCAGGTGGACACCGAGGAACTCGAGCACGCGGTCTGGGTGAACCGCTCCGACCTCGAGTACGCACTCCGAGCCCGCGAGGTGCGGTTGCCGCCGCCGTTCTCGATCGCCCGCCGCCTGATCGACGACTGGCTACGCGGCGGGCACTGAGTCTTCCTCGCGTAGCATTGTCCGCCCATGACCCTCGACTCCATGAACGGCGCCGCCGGCATCCAGCCGGTCGACCGCCTGGGACGGCCGATCCGCGATCTTCGCATCTCGGTGATCGACCGCTGCAACTTCCGGTGCACGTTCTGCATGCCGGCGGACCGGGAGTACAAGTTCCTGCCCAGGCAGCAGTTGATGACGTTCGAGGAGATCGAGCGCCTGGTGCGGCTGTTCGTCGAACTCGGCGTCCGCAAGCTGCGGCTGACCGGAGGCGAGCCCCTGTTGCGGCGGGACATCGAGGATCTGGTCCGGCTCCTGGCCGCGGTGCCAGGTATCGACGACCTCGCACTGACCACCAACGGCGCCCTGCTCGGCGCGAAGGCGCGGGCGCTCGCCGACGCCGGGCTCAACCGCGTCACGGTCAGCGTCGAGTCATTGCAGAACGATGTCTTCGGCCGCGTCAACGGTCTTGGACACCCCGTACAGCAGGTGCTCGACGGCATCGATGCCGCCGCCGAGGCCGGTCTCGGCCCGATCAAGATCAACACGGTCGTCATGCAGGGCACCAACGAGGACGAGGTCGCCGACATCGCGGGCTACTTCAAGGAGCGCGGCCACATCGTGCGCTTCATCGAGTTCATGGACGTCGGCACCGTCAACGACTGGAGCCTCGACCGCGTCGTGACGGCCGCCGAAATCACCGATCGGATCGCCGAGCGCTGGGCCTTCGAACCGCTCGACCGCGCCCAAGCGAGCGACGTCGCGGAGCGCTTCCGCTACCTCGACGACGGCGTCGAGTTCGGCGTCATCTCCTCGATCAGCCGTCCCTTCTGCGGCGACTGCGCGCGCGCCCGTCTCTCCTCCGACGGCCGCCTCTACACCTGCCTGTTCGCCGACACCGGCCCCTCGATCCGGGATCGCCTCCGCTCCGGCGTGACGGACGAGGAGCTGCTCGCCTTCCTGGCCGGCCACTGGCGTCAGCGCGAAGACCGGTACTCCGAAGTGCGTGCCGAGCGGGTCCGCGCCGGCCTGCAGCCGGCGCCCGAGCGCGTCGAGATGTTCCGCATCGGCGGCTGAGTCGGCTGCGGCGCGTCGTCGGTTGCACCCGCCTGCACGGAGGTCGGAGGGGAGGGTCCCAGCGGCCGCTCGCGCTCGGAGGAAGATGGAAGGGGGTGCGCTCGCTGCACTCCGCTCGCTCCGGTTGGTCGTTGCTTTCTGGGCGGAAGTCGGGCGTCGCTCGTTCCGAGCCCGCTGGGACCCTCCCCTCCGACCCCCGTGCAGGCTGGACGTCGTCGGGCATTGGCGGCTCGGCTGCCGGCAGTGGCGCTCTCGACCCTGGGAACCCGGGTGGCACGCGGGCGTTTCGGGCCGGCAATGCTGTTCTCGACCCCTGGGAACGCGGGCATCCTGCCCGCATCCGGCGCGGAGCGTCGGTCCGTAGGCAAGTGCAGTTTGCCCTCTCCTGGCTTCTCGCTCCGTCGAGACCTTCGGTTGTAGAGGCTCCCTTGGGCTGTGACATAGTGCCCGCCTCTTGGACAAATGGCGGTCGGTTGGAGGCCTGTTGGGCAGGTTCCTCGGCAGAGGTGAATCTCGCCTGTGTGCCCGGTGGTGTTTCCTGCGGCCTCCCCCGCCCACGTAACCACCGGTGAGGACTGCCCCATGCCTGATCTCGACAGTCTGCTCAATGACGATCGCTGCGCCAGACTGCTTCCGACCCCAGGATCGAAGAATGAGCGCGCGCTGACTTCAATACTGCTTGCCACGATGACAGTGGCTCGTCCCTTCGCTCGCCAGCTTCTGAAGAGTTGGGGTGTGTCGATGGGCAAGACATCAAAGTTGCAGGCCTACACCGAGGTGACGTTCCCGGTGTCCGACCGAAAGAGCAATGTGCGTCCTGACGGTGTCCTGGTCCTGTCGACTCGTGGTAGGCGATGGATTGCCCTCGTTGAAGCGAAAGCCAACAACAACGTCATCGACCAGGAGCAGATCGAGAGATACGGGCAGATCGCAAGAACGTATGGAATAGACGCGGTGATCACCCTGTCGAACCAACTCGTTTCCGTGCCTTCTCATGTTCCGTACGCGGTCCCCCGGAGTCTAGGTAGACATATCGACTTTGTTCATTCATCCTGGATCAGCATGCTTACCGAGGCTCGGTTGATTCTCGCTGGAAAGAATGAAGTCGATCCGGAACAGCGGTACATCATGGAAGAAATGGTGGAGTATTTCGGCCACAGCAAATCCGGGGTCCAACCGTTTGATCAGATGAACGCGGAGTGGCGGCCCCTGGTTGTGGGTCTTCGAAACGGTCACCGCTTCAAGAGCAGTACGCCCGAAGTGGAGAGTACGATTGCGAGTTGGCATCAGGAGGCGCGCGGCATTTGCCTGATACTGAGCCGAAGCATGGGGGAGCGAGTCGAGCTTCGCCTCTCGCGGAAACACAAAGCGGATCCGGCGCTTCGACTTCGGGAGGACTGCGACGCACTCGCCGCGTCGTGGGAGATGCGTTGCGCCGTGGGAGTTCCCAAGACCGTAAGCCCCATTGAGGTGGTCGTCAATCTGGAACGCAGGACCGTCTCCTGCGGCATGAGGGTAGGCGCCCGGCCGGATAGGACGACGGCCACGGGAAGAGTCAACGCTCTTGTTCGGCAGTTGCGGGCAAAGGAGGAGCCCCAGGCGCACGGCCGGGAAGTGTTTCTGAGGGCGTTCAGGCCGGGCACAGCCGGCCCGGTTCAGGCGTCGCTCGCGGACGTGAGAAAGGACCCAGGCCGGCTCGTGGGAGTGCGAAGAGGAGTCCCAACGAGTTTCGAGGTTCTGATGGTGAAGGACATGGCGGGCCGGTTCTCGTCGCGGCGGAAGTTCGTGGAGGAGCTGGAGAAGCTGATCGAGGTCTTCTATGAGCGGGTTGGCCAGCGCATGCGGGCGTGGCAGGAAGTGCCTCCAACGATAGACAAGAAGGAACCACAGCCAGATGGCGGTCAAGTGGAGAAGGCCGAAGAGGTTTGAGGTAGTTCGGTATTAGACGTGAGTAGTGACCGGTGCCTCCAGACCGCTCTCTTCGAGAACACGGTCCAGGATCCCCTCTTCGCAACAGCCCTCGATGAACAGGGCCATCGCCTCTTGCAGCATCGCCATGGCCTCCTCAGGCGTGGAGCCTTGGCTCGCTACGTGAAGCTGCGGACACGAGGCGACCCACGCGTCCCGCTCACGGCGCACTTCCGCGGGTAGTTTGATTCTCATGCTGGCTTGGTTCTTGGAGCGCTCTCGGGGGCCGTCAGTCAAAGTAGCATGGCGGCTGGCCCGCCTTGCCGGCTGAAGTGCCGCTTGCAGGGTCTCGGGCTCGCCGCTTCGCGGCATCGCGCCTGATGCGGGTCAGAAGACCCGCGCACCCAGAGACACGGCGTCGATTTGGCTTTGATGCTCTACTGCAACCGTGACCGCCGCACTGCGGGCGGATGCGGGCGGAATGCCCGCGTGCCATCCGTGCGCCCGATGACGGGCGCACGGAGTGGTTCGCGGGTGGCGCGGATCGCGCCACCCGGGTTCCCAGGGGCGAGCCGTGACGCGGGTTCCGGAGCCGCCCAAGCCCGACGCCGCCGGGCTGGCGGGTGTAACCGACGGCCGCAGCCGCCCTATCTGCGGCAGCGGCTCCGCTTACGGGGCTCAGTTCGGTACAGTGACGGCTATGAGCCGCCGCATGAACGGGGCGGTCGCGTGAGTACCCGGCCGCTGTTGGCGGCGGCTGAGGGAGAGCGGGACCGCAAGGCAGAGCACATCCGGCTGGCGCTTGATCGGCGCATGCAGGTCGAGCGCAGCTACTTCGACGACTACCGGTTCGAGCACCGGGCGCTGCCCGAGATCGACTTCGACGATGTGCGGATCGGCACGGTGTTTCTTGGACGCGAACTGAGGGCGCCGCTGCTCATTTCGTGCATGACCGGGGGCACCGGGGTCGCGGAGCAGATCAACCGGCGGCTGGCCGAGGCGGCCGAGGCCGGGCGCGTCGCTCTGGGCGTCGGCTCGCAGCGCAAGGCGATCGACGACCCGCAGACGGCGGCGACGTTCCGGGTCCGGGGGTTCGCGCCGAACGTGCCGATTCTGGCCAACCTGGGCGCGGTGCAACTGAACTACGGCTACGGCATCGACGAGTGCCGGGCGGCGGTCGACATGGTCGAAGCGGACGCCCTGGTGCTGCATCTGAACGCGCTCCAGGAGGCGTTGCAGCCGGAGGGGCAGTTGAACTTCCGGGGCCTGCTGCCGAAGATCTCCCGCCTCGTCGAGGCGCTCGAGGTGCCGGTCATCGTCAAGGAGATCGGTTGCGGCATTTCGGCGGCCGTGGGCCGGGAACTCGCCAACGTCGGCGTGCGGATTCTCGACACGGCGGGTGTGGGCGGCACGAGTTGGGCGCGGATCGAGGCGGCCCGGGCCGACGAGGTGGCTCTCGGCGAGCGCTTTGCCGACTGGGGGCTGCCGACGCCGGAGTCGATCCGCCAGTTGGCGCAGGTGCCCGGGGTGCAGGTGATCGGCAGCGGCGGCATCCGGTCGGGCATCGACGCGGCGAAGGCGCTGGCTCTCGGCGCCGACATTGCCGGCATGGCCTTCCCGTTCCTGGAGGCCGCGAACGCCTCGACGGCCGCGGTCGTGGACCGGCTCGAACGGACGGCCTTCGAGTTGCGGATCTGCATGTTCTGCACCGGGGCCGTGGATGTCGCGGCGCTACGCCGGGCGCCCCTGCGGCGAGAGTGTGGCGATGGCTGATCGACTGAGTCCTGAACTCGAGGCGGCGGCGGTCGAGATGGCCGGCGCCGAACGCGGCTTCCACCGCCCGCCGCCCGGGCTCGACGCGGCGGGGAGGGCCGCGGTCCGGCGTCGCGCCCTGGATCTTGCGAGCGGGAGTGGGCCGCTCACCGCCATCAGCAGCTACACCCTGGACGGCGAACGCGCGTCCAGCCAGCACTGCGAGAACTTCATCGGCGCCGCCCAGGTGCCGATGGGCGTCGCCGGGCCGGTGCTGGTGCGGGGGAGCGAGATCGACGGCACGGTCAGCGTGCCGATGGCGACCACCGAGGGCGCCTTGCTCGCGAGCGTGAACCGCGGCTGCCGCGCGATCACGGCTGCCGGTGGGGCCACCGTCTTCGTGGAGGACGTGGGCATGACCCGGGCGCCGGTCTTCCGCACCACGGGGATCAAAGCAACCAGGCGGCTGCTTGAGTGGCTGGAAGCGAACGAGGAGGCGATCCGCGCCAAGGCCCAGCAAACGAGCCGCTACCTGGAGCTCCTGGAGATCCGCCCGTCGGTCGTTGGCAGCACGGTGTTCCTCCGGTTCCGCTTCGCCACCGGCGACGCGATGGGCATGAACATGGTGACGATCGCCTGCGACCGCGTGGTGTCCGAGTTGATCGAACCGGAGACCGGCGTCCAGTGCGTCGCGCTGTCCGGGAACTACTGCGTCGACAAGAAGCCGTCGGCCGTCAACTACCAACTCGGGCGCGGCAAGCGGATTCACGCCGAAGTCGTACTCGACGAACTGACGGTGCGCAAGGTGCTGAAGTCGGAGGCAAAGGCGCTCCAGGACGTGGCCTACCGCAAGAACCTGCTCGGTTCGGTGGCGGCCGGCGCGCTTGCCTTCAACGCCCAGTTCGCCAACGTGCTCGCGGCGGTGTTTGTGGCCTGCGGCCAGGATGTCGCCCACGTGGTCGAGGGTGCGATGGGGGTCGCCTTGTTCGAGGCCCGGGACGACGGTTCGGTCTACGCCTCGGTCTACATGCCGGATGTTCCCCTTGCGGCGATCGGCGGCGGTACCGGCCTGGACACCCAGCGGGAAGCGCTTGAGGTGATGGGCGTGCGGCCCGATCCGGACCGGCCGGGCGCGGCGGTGCGGCGGTTGGCCGAGATCGTCGGCGCGGTCGTTCTGGCCGGCGAGTTGTCGTTGACCGCGGCGTTCACCTCGCGCGACCTGGCACGGGCGCACGAGCGGTTGGCCCGCTCGGGTCCGGCGAACGCGGACTGATCGCCGTCCATGGCCGACGCCGGATGGGTGCGGCTGAGCGTGCCGGGGAAGGTGATCCTGTTGGGCGAGCACGCCGCCGTGTACGGCAGACCGGCGGTCGTGGCGGCGGTCGATCTGCGCCTTGGCGTGGAGGCGGAGCTTGGCCCGGCAGGCGGTGGTTCGGCCCGGGGCCGCGTTCATCTCGACCTGCCGGACATCGGCCTCGAGGAAGAGCATTCCTGGCTTGAGGTGGAGGAGTTCGCGAACCGGGCCCGCCTGCGTTGGCGGGCGTTTCAGGCCGGGGAAGAGTCCTTCCGGGCGGATCGTGATCGCAGCACCCTGGTCGGCATCGCGGTGGGCGAGGCGCTGGCGTCGCTGGGGCCATCGGCTTTGGCTGGGCTGCGCGAGCGGGCTCTCCATCTGCGGTTGCAGTCGGCGATCCCGGTCGGCGCCGGGCTGGGCAGTTCGGCCGCCGCCGCGGTGGGGGTGGTCGCCGCCGTGCGGACGGTGGCGAGTGGTTTCAGCCGGTCGGCGCCGGATGCCGGCCAGAAGGCCGGCGCACCCAGTGAGGGTTCGCGTCCCGACTTCGGTAACGACGAGCTTGATGTCATCGAGGGCGTCGCGCTCGAGGTCGAAAGGCGGCAGCACGGGTTCCCGTCCGGGATCGACAGCGGCACGGTTCTGCGCGGCGGCGTTCTCCTGGTGCGGCGCGACGGGGAGGAGCTGCGCTTCGACGACCTGCCCCAGCGGGACTGGCTGCGACGCGGCACCCTGATCGTCGACAGCGGACCGCCGGGTCAGACGACGGGCGCTGTGGTCACGACCGTTCGCCGGCGCTACGAACAGGATCCCGATGGAGTTGCCGAGGTGCTCGACCGCATCGGCACGGCGGCGGAGGCCTTTGGCGAGGCTCTCGTCACGGACCGCGAGCCTCAGGCGTCGGCGGCGATTGCGGCGGGGCACCGCGGCCTGGTCGATCTTGGCGTTGTGCCGCCGGCCATCGCAGGGCGCATCGCAAGGGTCGAGATGGCGGACGGAGTTGCCAAGATCTCGGGCGCCGGCGCGCTCGAGGGAGAGTCGGCGGGAGCACTGGTCTGCATGCTTGGAGGACGTGAGCCGGAAACGATCGAAGGCCTGTCGGATCTCGCACCGGTCGATGCGCCCATCGGCGCGGACGGCCTGCGGTTCGAGAACTGACCGAGGAGCGCGGCGGTAGTCTTCAGCAGCCATGAATTCCACCTTCGAACCGGCGCGCGAGCCGGGCCCGGTGACGGCGGAGGCGCCGTCGAACATCGCCTTCATCAAGTACTGGGGCGCCCGCGATCTTGAAGGCGACTCCGAGGGTCCCGTGCCGTTCAACCGGTCGCTGTCGATGACCCTCGATGCGTGCCGTTCCGTGTGTTCGGCGTCGCCGCTCGCGGACGGCAGGGAAGACGAGATCTGGTGGCTGGACAGCCCCGCCGGCGACCGCACGGGCGCGCCCGCCCCGCCGCCTCCGGCCTTCGTCGAGCGCACGAAGCGGCACCTCGACCGGCTGCGCGAGTGGTCCCGGCAGACGGCCGCACCGTACGCAGGCGGGTTCCGGATCGCAACGTACAACACCTTTCCGACGGCTGCCGGCATCGCCTCGTCGGCCTCCGGTTTCACGGCCCTCACGCTCGCCGTCGCGACCTGCATGGGCTTCGACCTGGCGCCGCGAACGCTCTCCGGGCTGTCGCGGAGCAGCGGGTCGGGTTCGGCCGCGCGTTCCGCCTGGGGCGGCTACGTGGAGTGGCCGGACACGGACAGCAACGCGGCGGTCCAGATCCTGGACGAGCGGGCCTGGGTGCTCTGCGATCTGGTCGCCGTGGTCGAGACCGGGGCGAAGAACGTGTCGTCGCGGGACGGCCACCGGCGGGCCGAGAGCAGTCCGTACTTCGCGCCGCGCCTGGCCGCGCTCGACGGGAGGCTGGAGCGGGTGCGTGCCGCGCTCTACGGCCGCGACTTCGAGGCGCTCGGGGACGCGGTCGAGGAGGAGGGGATCGATCTGCACCTGATCGCGATGTCCTCGCGGCCGCCGGTCTACTACTGGTCGCCGGGGACGATCGAGGTGCTGGCGGCGGTCCGTGGCTTGCGGGCCGACGGCGTTGCCGCCTACGCCACGATGGACGCCGGCGCGAACGTCCATGTGATCTGCCAGCCGGCCGATGCGCCGCAGGTGGCGGACCGGCTGGAGGCGCTCGGCAGCGTCCAGTACGTCCTGCGGGACGGAACCGGGGGGCCGCCGGTGTGGCGGAGCGGAGCCGAACTCTGATCATGGCCACCGGCTCGAGACAGGAAGAGAGCGATGCGCGCGGCCGGCTGAGCGTGACCCTGGTCAAGCTCGGCGGCAGCCTGGTCACCGACAAGACGAAGCCGCGTACCGTGGCGAGGGAGCATTTGGGTCGCCTGGCGGTCGAGATCGCCGCGGGTTGGTCGGGCGGTGGCCTGATCGTCGGCCACGGCAGCGGCTCCTTCGGTCACCCGGAGGCGCGGGCGGCCGGCCTGGTCGGAGGCGCGGACGGCCGGCGGCTCGACTCGGCGGCAGACCGGATGGGCATCGCCCGCACGCAGTCCGCGGCGCAGGCCCTGCACCGGATGATCGTCTCCAGTCTGATCGAGGCCGGGGTGCCCGCGTACTCCCAGCCGCCGTCCTGCTTCCTGGTGGCGGACGGAGGGAAGCCGCACGGCGATCCTCCCGAGCCCCTGGCCGAGGCTCTGCGGTTGGGCCTGGTGCCGGTGACCATGGGCGACGTGGCGATCGACCGCCGGCGCGGGGCGGCGATCGTCTCGACCGAGACGGTGTTCGAGTTCCTCGCCGGCGCGCTGCCTGCGCTCGGGATCGACGTGCGGCGCGCCCTGTGGTTGGGTGTTGTGGCTGGCGTTCTGGATGACGCGGGACGGCTGATTCCCCGCATCGACGCGACGAACATCGAGGCGGCTTCGGCGGTCGCCGGCGGTTCGGCGGCCGTTGACGTGACGGGCGGCATGGAGCACCGCCTGGTCACCGCATGGCGTCTGGCCCGGGGCGGCGTCGAGTCGCTGATTCTGGACGGCCGCGAGCCGGGCCTGCTGGAGTCCGTGCTCCGGAATCCGGGACGGGCGGCGGAAGTCGCCGGTACACTCGTCAGTTCCGGCGAGCCATGACCATGCGCGCGAGCAGCACCGTCGAGGACTACCTGAAGTGCATCTTCCGGGCCGAGCACGAGGCGCGGCAGAAGGGGCAGAGCCTCGTGCCGATGGGCCGGATCGCGGCCCTCCTGGAGGTGGCGCCGGCCTCGGTCACCGCGATGATGAAGACCCTCGCCGAGTCCGGTCTGATTGCCTACGAGCCCTACAGCGGCGTAAGGCTGGAGCCCGCGGGCCGCAAGCTGGCGGCGCACGTCCTCAGGCGGCACCGGCTGGTCGAGTTGTTCCTGGTCAACGTGATGGGGCTCGACTGGAGTGAGGTCCACTCCGAAGCCGAACTGCTGGAGCACGCGGTTTCCGAACGAATGATCGAGCGGATGGACGAGATGTTGGGCCATCCGTCGGTCGACCCGCACGGCGATCCGATCCCCAACGCCGACGGCCACATCGAGATCGTCGACCATCCCAGCCTTCTGAGGTGCGCGCTGAACCGCACAGTCGAGGTCGTGCGGGTCACCGATCAGGACGCCGACTTCCTGCGCTTCGCTGAACGCGAGGGTCTGGCGCCGGGGAAGCGGGTCGAGGTGGCGGCGCGGGACGAGACGGCGGGCAGCGTCGCGGTGATCTCCGGGACGCGCCAGCTCAACCTGGGTTTCCCGGCCGCGTCCAAGGTTCTGGTCAGAGAGGCGCGGTGAGGGTCGCCGCCGTGTCGCCGCTCGGGGTGACCACGAACAGCGGATCGCCGCCGTCGACGGTCTGACCGACCTCAACCAGGACCTTGCCCAGCCGGCCATCGATCTCCGATGGGATTTCGTTCTCCATCTTCATCGCCTCGAGCACGAGGATGCCCTGCCCGGAGGCCACGTCCTCGCCTTCGCTGGCGAGCACCGCGGTGACCCGGCCGGGCATGTAGGCGGTGGCCTCGAACACGCCGTTCTCGGCCTGCTCTGCGGCGGCGGCGAAGTCCCGCGACCGGGGGTCGATCACCCGCAGTTCGGCCCCGTCGACGACGTAGACGCCCTTGCCGAGGGCGCGCACGCTGGCGGTCGTCTGGCGTCCGTCGACGATCACGCTCAGCACGTCCGGCCGGCCCGCGGTCGCCGCGTCGACCCGATACTCGCGGCCGTCGATGGCGATGGTCCAGTGGCCGTGGGCTTCGGCCTGGGCCTCGACCTGGACTTCACGGTCCCCGCTGGCGACGATCAGTTCCAAGTGGTTCCCCTTCGGCTGTCGCGGCGCGCGGCGAGTCGCCAGTTGGACCGTGCGGCGTCGCTCTCAGGCGGCGCGGCGCCGTTCGCGTGGTTGCGCCCGAGGTGGGCGAGGACTGCCGCCAGCACCGGCAGGTCGTTTTCCAGCGCGTCGACGCTCGCGGTGGGCGCCCGGAGGTCGCCGTTCTCCAGCTTGCGGTCGAGCATCGAGATGTCCATGTTGCCGGCGAGGAAGTCCTCGTCCTCGAGCAGCAGTTGGAACAGGGCCAGGTTGGTGCGGATGCCCTCGACCCGGGTCTCGGCCAGGGCCCGCCGCAACCGTGCCAGGGCGTGGGGGCGGTCGCGGCCCCAGACGATCACCTTGGCGAGCATGGGGTCGTAGTGGATGGTGACCTCGGCGCCCTCGTAGACGCCGCAGTCGTTGCGGACCCCCGGACCTTCGGGCAGGCGGAGCAGCTCGATCCTCCCGGGCGACGGAGCGAACCCGCGGAACGGATCCTCGGCGTACAGGCGAACCTCGACCGCATGGCCGCGGGGTTCGATGCCCTCCGCCAGGGACTCGGGCAACGGCTCGCCGGCGGCAATGTCGAGTTGCGCGGCCACGATGTCGATGCCGGTGACCGCCTCGGTCACCGGGTGCTCGACCTGGATTCTGGTGTTCATCTCGAGGAAGTAGAACGTGCCGTCGGGGTCGAGCAGGAATTCGACCGTGCCGGCGCCGACGTAGTCCACGGTCTTGGCGGCGCGCACCGCGGCCTCGCCCATGCGGCGGCGCAGGTCCGGGTCGACCACTGGCGAGGGGGCCTCCTCGACGACCTTCTGGTGGCGTCGTTGAAGCGAGCACTCCCGTTCCCCGAGCGAGACGACCCGTCCGTGCCGGTCGCCCAGGATCTGGATCTCGACGTGGCGCGGACGTTCCACGAAGCGCTCGATGTAGACGGATGCGTCGTTGAAGCTGGCGCCGGCTTCGGAGGCGGCGCCCCGGAACGCGGCCTCGAGTTCCGCCTCTTCGCGCACCAGGCGCATGCCCTTGCCGCCGCCGCCGGCCGACGCCTTGAGCATCACCGGATAGCCGATCTCCCTGGCGGCGTCGCGGGCCGCGGCGGCGTCGGCCAGGGGCTCGGTACCGCCCGGCACGATCTGGACTCCGGCCGCCGTCATCAGGCGCCGGCTTTCGATCTTCGACCCCATGGCCGCGATCGCCTGCGAGGACGGGCCGATGAAGGTCACGCCGCGCTCCTCGCAGCGGCGCGCGAAGTCGGCGTTCTCGGACAGGAAGCCGTAGCCGGGGTGGATCGCGTCGGCGCCGATGTCTGTGGCCAGGTCGACGATCTTCCCGGCCAGCAGATAGCTCGAGGTGGACGGCGCCGGACCGATGCAGTGGGCCTCGTCGGCCATCTGGGTCGCCAGGCCGTCTCGGTCCGCCTCGGAGTAGATGGCGACGGAGACGATGCCGCGCTCCCTGAGCGCCCTGATGATGCGCACCGCGATCTCGCCGCGGTTCGCGACCAGTACCTTGTGCAACGCGTTCGTCATGCCAGGAGGCGAATCCTAGCGCCGCCTGCCCGAAAGCCGCACAGCGCGCGGGAGTTATAGTGTTTACTTCGACCTGGAGGAGAGACGATGAACATGGCGGGAAGTCTCGGACAGGACGGCGGCGGTGAGAATTGGCGTCCCTTGGTGACCAGGAAATCCCTGATGCGAGGCGGTCTGGCGGCGCTGCTGGCGGCGCCGTGGACGGCAGCGTCTCTCGGCGCTGGAGGCGGTCAGGAATCGGGCAATGAAGGTGCCGGGGAGTCGGGCCGGACCCAGGGTTCGGGCGCTACCGACGACGAGATCGTCCTCGGTGTGTCCGCCGCCTTCTCGGGTCCGTCGAGGGGTCTGGGCACCGAACTCTACCGGGGCGCCAGGGCCTACTTCAACCATGTGAACGACAACGGCGGCATCGAAGGCCGCAAGATCAGCGTGAAGCTGTACGACGACGGGTATCAACCGGATCCGTGCGTCCAGAACACGATGCGACTCATGCTGGAGGACAAGGTGTTCCTTCTGTTCGGCTATGTGGGAACGCCGACCGTAACCCGCGTGCTGCCGATCCTCAAGAAGTTCCAGAACGAGAGCATCTTCCTGTTCTTCCCCTTCACCGGCGCCCAGCCGCAGCGTGAACCGCCGTATGGCGATTTCGCCTTCAACCTGCGGGCTTCGTACAACCAGGAGACGGCCGGTCTCGTCGACAACCTCGTAGGCATCGGCAAGCGACGGATCGCGGTCTTCTACCAGATCGACGCCTACGGACGGAGCGGCTGGGCGGGAGTCAGGGCGGCCCTGGACAAGCACGGCGAGAGGCTCGCCGGCGAAGCCACCTACAGCCGGGGCGAGAAGTTCACGGGCAGCATGAGGAAGCAGGTCGAGATCCTGCAGGGTGTCTCGCCGGATGCGGTGATCTGTATCGGGGCGTACGCGGCCTGCGCCGCCTTCGCGCGCGACGCGGTGGACCTGGGACTGAACGTTCCGATCGCCAATCTGTCCTTCGTGGGCAGCGAGAACCTCCTCAAGCTCCTGACCGAGGGCCGCGACGACAGCGAGAGGTACACCCGGCTGCTGATCAACTCCCAGGTCGTGCCGAGCTACGAGGACACGTCGATTCCCGCGGTCAGGGAGTACCGCGAGTTGATGGCCCGGTATGACCCCCAGGTTCCGCAGGAACTGGTCCAGGAGGAGTACGCGCCCTTTGCGCACAGCTTCGGCAGTCTCGAGGGATTCCTCAACGCCAAGCTCCTGGCGGAGATCCTCCGGCGGCTCGGTCCGAGCCCCGACCGGGCGGGACTGGAGGAAGCCGTGTTCTCCGTCCGCGACTTCGATCTCGGGATCAGCGAGCGGGTGTCGTTCGGACCCGATCGGCGCCAGGGCCTTCAGAGCGTGTACCACACCGTCGTGGAAGACGGTCGATTCGTGCCCCTGGACGACTGGGGAGCCAGGTTCGCCTGAGATCGGTTTCTCCTGAGATGAGAATCCACAGGCTGTTTCAGAAGACGAGGTTCGGCATCTTCGCCGTCTTCGGCCTGATCGTCCTGTCCACCTCCATTCTCTGCATCTACACCGTCGACACGGAACTGTCGGCGGAGTACGCGACCAACATCCAGAACATCGCCAAGACGATCGCGGACTCGAGCGTCGGCATTCTCCTGAACCGGGATCTCGCGACCCTGCAGTCGCTGGTCGATCAGTTTCTCGATGTGCAGGGCATCGAGTACATCTACATCACCAGCGAGTCGGGCGAGTTCCTGGCCCACACCTTCGTGCCCGGCATTCCGGACGAGATCCTCGCGAGCGACCACGGCAGCACCGAGTCGGTCGAACGGAGCCTGCCGGGCATGGGAGATTTCATCGAGGTCGGCAGCCCGATCCTGGCCGGCGTCGCCGGCACGGCGCATGTGGGCATGGACCTCGATGTCGTGGCGCTCAAGATCCAGCGGGCGATCGGACAGCAGGTCTACCTGATCTGCGTCATTCTGGTTCTCGGCGTGCTGGCCTCGATCTGGTTTGTCAACCTGGCGGCGAAACCGCTGGGTGAACTCCTCGCCTACGCGGTGGACCTGGCCAGGGACGGGGAGAGAGACGACCTGGCGGAGCGCGAGATCCTCGCCCGGGACGACGAGGCGGGGCACCTGGCCCGCCTGTTCCTTCACGTAGCGCGGCAGGGGACAGGCCGGGGGCCGCAGCCCTCGGCGTCGGACGTTCCCACTCAGGAGTAGCGGCCGGCGTGCGGGTACCGAGAACCGTCATCGCCCTGCTCTGCACGACGCTGCAGTTGTGCTTCGGGACGGTCTACGCCTGGAGCTTCTTCCAGACCATGCTGGTGCGGCAGGTCGGTTGGACCTTCTCGGAAACGGCCTGGGCATTCAGCATCACGATCTTCTCGCTCGGGGTATCGGCGGCGTGGGCCGGCCAGATGCTGCCGCGGTTCGGGCCGAGGAAACTGGCGGTGATCGGCAGCGTCCTGTTCTCGGGCGGTTACGTCATCGCGGCGGGCGCCCTGACGCTGGACATGCTGCCCCTCTTCTACCTCGGCTACGGTGTGATCGGCGGCGCCGGCATCGGGCTGGGCTACGTGACGCCGGTAGCGACCGTCGCGAAGTGGTTCCCGGACCACAAGGGGCTCGTCACCGGGATCGTCGTGATGGGCTTCGGCGTCGGGGCCTTCCTGCTCAGCAAGGGTCTGGCGCCTCTGCTCGTCGTGCGCACGGGCGAAGATCTGGCTCAGGTCTTCCTCTGGCTGGGCATCATCTTCGCGTGCGTGCTGATTCCCTGCAGCCTGTTGCTGAGCGATCCGCCCGCTCCGGCGACGCTGCAGACCGTAGTCGCCGGGCCCTCGGGTGGGGCCGGGCTTCCAGGAGCGGAGGGGCCGCCGGACGAGTCCACGGCGGTCAAGGCCTACCTCGGGTCCCAGCAGTTCGTGTTCATGTGGATCGTGTTCTTCTTCAACATCGCGGCCGGCATCACGGTGATCAGTTTCCAGTCCGAGCTGCTGCAGGAGGTCTGGGGACTCTCCGATCCGTCCCTTGAACCGGCGACGCTGGCCGAGTACGGAGCGACGCTCATCGCGATCAGCTCGTTGTGCAACGGCGTGGGAAGGCTGTTCTGGGGCCTGCTGTCCGATCGCATCGGTCGGGTCAAGGTGTTCCGGATCCTGCTCGCCAGCCAGATGGTGGTCTTTGGCTTCCTGATGACGGAGACCGATCCGCTGGTCTTCTCGGTGCTCGTCTGCTACGTCCTGCTCTGCTTCGGCGGCGGGTTCGCCACCATGCCGCCCTTCGTGCTCGACGTGTTCGGTTCAAGGAAGATGTCCTCGATCTACGGCGCCGTCCTGACCGCCTGGGCCGCGGCCGGGCTCGTCGGTCCGGTCTACCTGGGCTACCTGAAGGACGTGTACCCGGATCGGGCGGTCATGTACTGCTTCCTGGTCGGCATCCTGATGCTGGGCGGCGGCTACCTGTTCTCCTACCTGCTGACCGACAACCGGATCCAGTTGGGGCGGCCTACTCTCGAGGGAACCCTTCGCGAGTACGGGATTCCGGTTCCCGGCGAGGGATAGGAAGTGGGTAGGCTGCAAGCCGGTTCCGCCCGGACGGTTCGTCTGGCTGCTTGATGTTCACGACGATCCTTCGCTCGCTCCGGCCTGCCCAGTGGAGCAAGAACGTCTTCGTTCTGGCGCCGGCGGCGTTCGCCGGCGGCCTGACGGTCCCGGGCACGATCGCGGCGGCGGTGGTCGCACTGGCCGCGTTCTGCGCCGCGGCCAGCGCCGTGTACCTGTTCAACGATCTGCGTGATCGGGAGCTGGACCGGCGCCATCCGAGGAAGAGACTGCGGCCGATCGCGTCGGGCGCCCTGGGCGCGGCGCCGGCTTCGGTGGTCAGCGCGGTGCTGGCGGCGGTCGCCCTGGGCGCGGCGTGGACGTTGAACACCCGCACGGTCCAGCTCGTTGCCGCCTACCTTGTGGTCAACCTCTGCTACAGCCTGTGGTTGAAACGGGTCGTGATCGTCGACGTGATGGTGCTGTCGAGCGGCTTCGTGATCCGGGTGCTGGCCGGCGCCGCCGCGGTCGGGGTCGCGGTCTCCGCCTGGCTGGTGCTCTGCACCGTCTTTCTGGCGCTCTTCCTGGGCTTCTCCAAGCGCCGGCACGAACTGGTGCTTCTCGTCGGCGCGGCGGGTGAGCAGCGGTCGGTGCTGAATCACTACAGCCCGACCTTCCTCGATCAGATGATGAACGTGGTGACCGCCTCGACGCTGCTCTCCTACGCCCTCTACACCACGGCCGACGAGACGGTCGCCCGCTTCGGCGCCTACAGCCTGGTCTGGACGGTTCCCTTCGTGCTCTTCGGCATCTTCCGCTACCTGTACCTGATCCACCAGGCCGAGAACCCGAAGCAGCGCAATCCGACCGAGCTACTGCTGTTCGATCCCCCGTTCCTGATCAACATGGGGCTCTACGGCCTCAGCGTTGTCCTGATCGTGTACCTGTGACCGGCGCAGCAGCGCCAGCACCCAGGGCAGCGAAAGCAGGCCCACGATGACTGCGAACCAGAAAGTCGCCGCGCGGACGATGACGGTCGAGGCCATGGCGGCGTCGAGAGCGACTCCCTGACGCTCCAGCAGGAGGACCAGCGAGCCCTCGGCGGCGAGGAGGCCTCCGGGGAGCATGGAGACGGCGCCGGCCATGCTGGAGGCCGCGTAGTCGAACACCGAGGCGAGCACCGGGACGGCCGGTTCGTAGTGGCGGACGACCAGCGCGCAACCGACTCCCTCGGCCGCCCAGGCAGCGGTGGAGAGCGCCAGGCCGGCGAGCAGCGTCCGTGGCTCGACGAGCCGGTTGAACGCCTGGTGGATGTCGATCAATACGGCCGCGCGTCCGGCGCCCAGCCGTGTCTTCGCCAGCATCGGGATCAGGCGGCTTGTCAGGGGCCGGTAGATCACGGCGACCACGGCGGCGGCCGCGACGAGAACGATCGGCGCTACGAACGAACGTTGACCGGTGAAGACCAGAACCGACGAGGCCAGGAGCAGCAGGACGGCAAGGACGTCCAGCAGCCGTTCGGTGACCACCACGGCGACGACGGGGCGGGCCCGCTGGGCGCCGAACTCGCGGGCCATCCATGCCTTCGCCAGTTCGCCCGCCTTGCCCGGCGTGACCGCCAGCAGGAAGCCGGTCAGGAAGATCGCCAGGCTGCGACCGAGCGGGAGACGGACATCGAGCCGGTGGAGGTAGTACTGCCAGCGCAGGAAGCGCAGACCGTAGTTGACGGCGGACAGGAGCAGCACGAGCGCCAGTACGCCGCCGTCGAAGCCTCCGATGAGATCGCGGATCTGCCCGAAGTCGCCCACCAATCCGAGCGCCGCGAAGGTCACGGCGCCGAGCAGGAGGACGACGAGCAGGCCCCTGCCTATGCCTCTGAACGGCTGGGTCGGTTCGGCGGCGCGGTGGCGGGGGAGCGGCACGGCAGGCGGCTTGGACGGTAGCAGCTTCGAAGCCGTACAGAGATGTAGGCCGCGGTGGGTGCGGTCCGGCGCGGAGTGGGTCGCGTGTGGCGCGGATCGCGCCACCCGGGTTTCATCCGTGCGCCCGATGACGGCCACACGGGTTGCTAAGCTGATTTCATTGATGTCGAGCAGTGCGAAACTGAGCGCGCGGCGCCCCGTGGCGTCCCGGATCGCGCTCTACGGCGCACTGCTCGTTGTGGCGGTCCTTGGCGCCGTGTTCCTGCCGTGCACGCCGGCGCCGGTCTTCGACACGGCCTGGTCCGGGGTCGACTACGGGGCGAACGAGGATGTCCGGCGGCTGCAGGCCCTGGTCCGGATCGACACGACGCCGGACACCGGCCGCGAAGTCGACGCCGCTCGCTACCTGGCCGGGATCCTGGAGGATGCCGGCCTCCCGGTCGAGATCGAGGAGCATCCGGGCGCGAAGGCGAACTTGTGGGCGATCCTCGAGGGCGAAACCGAGGAGGCGCTGGTCCTTCACAACCACCTCGATGTCGATCCGATACGCCGTCCCGGGGACTGGGTCGTTCCCCCTTTCGAGGCCAGGATCGAGCCGCCGTGGATCATCGGGCGGGGCGTCTTCGACATGAAGAGCGTCACCGTCGCCCAGCTCGGCGCGGTGCTGGCGGCGAAGGAGCGGATGGACAGGAACGGCTGGCGTCCAAAGCACTCGCTGATCTTCCTCGCGACCAGCAGCGAGGAGACGGGCAGCGATCCGGGTACCCGCCACATCCTCGCCACCCGGCCGGAGCTGACTCGCCGGTTCTGGGCCGTGCTTACGGAGGGCGGGGTGCTGGAGGCGCCCTGGGCCGGTGAGGTCAAGTACTGGGGCACGTCGTTTGCCCAGAAGCAGTTCCTGGAGGTGACCGCGACCAGTGCGTCGGCGGACCGGCTGGAGCGGCTCCGCGCGACTCTGCTCGAGGCGCTGCGCACGGCGCCGCCGACCGCCCTGGTGCCGGAGGCGAAGGCGTTCGCTGCCGCCTACGGACCGTCGCGTCAGCATCCGGACTACCGGGCCGCTCTGGCCGAGCCCGAGCGCGTGCTGAGCGAGCCCGAGCTGTTCGAGCGCCTGCCGGATCTGCTCAAGGCGTTGTTTCGCAACGAGGCGCACCCGTTCGCGGTCGAAGCGTCTGCCGCGGGCGGCTACCGTTTGCGGATCGTGCTCCACGTCCTTCCCGGTCTCGATGCCGACGCCGCGGCGGCCGAGCTGCTGCCCAGCCGGCGCCTGGACGGCATCGACATCCGGATTCACGAGCGCCGCGGGGCGGTGCGGGGGAGTCCTCTCGACCACCCCGCCTATGTGCAGTTGATCGATTCGTTGCTTCTGCGAACCGGCGTCGAGCCGGGCCGGGTCGGTCCCTACCTGCTCACCCGGTACGCCAACGACGCCCGGTTCTTCCGGCGCTACGGCATTGCCGCCTACGGGTTCACCCCGTTCCTGCTCCTCTCCGTCGACTCGATGACGGTCGCGGGTCCGAACGAGAAGATCGCCCTGCCCGCGTTCGTCGAGGGCGCGGAGTTGTATCGCCAGGTCGTGCTCGACCTGCTCGATGCGGACCCCCGGCCGGACGGTTCCGCCGCTCCGGCCGCGGAGTCGCGGGAGGCGTCCCCGTGATGGCGGGGAGCGTTCGGCGAGGGTTGCGGTTCGGCCTGGCGACAGCCGCGCTGTTCGTGGCGGCGCCGGCGGTGGCCGGCGCCGGCCCCGTCGCTTGGCTTCAGAAGTACGTCTCCTTCGATACCAGCAACCCGCCCGGCGGCGAGGGGCCGGCCGTCCGTTACCTGGCTTCGCTGATCGAACAGGGCGATCCCGGCGGAGAAATCGAGGTCCGGGTTCTCCTGAGCCCCAATGGACGCCCGAACCTCTACGCGCGACTGCCGGCGAACGCGGCGGATGCGAAAGGCCGCAGCCTGGTTCTGCTGCACCACCTCGACGTCGTGCCGGCGGGCGGGGGCTGGACCCGGCCACCATTCGGTGGTGAGCTGTTCCGCGGACGGATCTGGGGCCGCGGCACGCTGGATGCGAAGAGCCTCGGCGTTGCTCACCTGAACGCCATGCTCGATCTCCTCAAGAGCGATCGCCCCCGGCGCCGCGACCTGGTCCTTGTCGCCAGCGCTGACGAGGAAGCGGGCGGCGAAGAGGGGGTCGCCTGGCTGCTCGAAGAGCACGGCGAGCTGTTCGGCGACGCCGAGGCGGTGCTGAACGAGGCGGGCGTCAACCGGATGGCCGGGGACCGGCTGCTGTGGTGGGGCATCGAGACGGCCCAGAAACAGGTGCTTTGGCTGCGGGTCACTGCCGCGGGCCGGGGCGGCCACGGCTCGGGATTCAACCCCGCGAGCCCAACCCATCGACTGCTGCGTGCCCTGAACCGGGTCCTCGAGCTGGAGCACTCCTGGCGGGTTACCACCGCCTCCCACCAGGCCTACCGCGCGCTGGCCGGGTTCCGTCCGGGCGAGTTCGCCGAGGTCTTCGATCAGCCGATGGAGGTCGTTCAGGCCGAACTCGACCGCCGCGTCCGGGACAGGAGGCTGGACCGGATTCTCCTGCCGGGCATGTCGGCGAGCTTCCGCGACACGGTTCAGATCACCCGGATCGACAACGGCGCCGGGCCGGTGAACGTGGCGCCGGGTGAGGCGACCGCGCTGATCGACGCGCGCCTGCTGCCGGACACCGACGTCGAGGGGTTCCGCCGGCGGGTGGAGACGGTGCTTGGAAGCGGCATCCATGTCGAGGAGCTGCTGCGCTCCGGCGGCAGTCCGGTCTCGAGTACGAGCGGCGACGTCTACCGGACGTTGGAGCGCGTTCTCGGCGTACGCGCCCCGGTGGCGCCGACGATGATTTCCGGCGCCACGGACTCCCGTTTCTTCCGCCGCCGCGGCGTGGACGCCTACGGCTTCTCGCCCTTCGCGCTCTCCGCCGACGATGCGGGCGGCATACACGGCGCCGACGAGCGGATACCGGTCGAGGGCTTCCTGCGCGGCTGCGAGATGATGAAGCGGGTCGTCGCCGCCCTCGTCCTCGCGGAGGTCGACTCCGCGCCGCCTGTCGCCGGCGGCGCCGGCGGCACCGGTCGCAGGGAGCCATGATGCTCGAAGAGGCCCCGGCGCTGGCCATCTTCGGCGCAATGTACGCGGCGGTGATCGGCCTGTGCGTCGGGAGTTTTCTGAACGTCGTCGCCCACCGCCTGCCGCGCGGCGAGTCCGTGGTTCGCCCGCGTTCCCGTTGCCCGAGCTGCGGCGGCAGGATTGCCGGCCGGGACAACCTGCCGGTCCTGAGCTTCGTGCTGCTCGGTGGCCGCTGCCGCATGTGCAGCGGGCGGATCTCGTGGCGCTACCCGGTCGTCGAGGCCACTTCAGGGCTTCTCTGGCTCATCTCCTGGCTCATGTTCGGACCGACCGTGAACGGTCTGGCGGCGGCCGTCTTCTCGAGCCTCCTGCTGGTCCTCGCGGTGATCGACGCGGCCCACTTTCTGCTCCCTGATCGACTGACCTACCTGACTCTGGGGCTCGGTCTGGCGGCGTCCTTCGGCGTCAGTTGGACGACGCCGCTCGGGTCGGCGATCGGCGCGGCTGCCGGCGCCGCGACGCTGCTCCTCCTGATCGGAGTCTGGTACCTGCTTCGCCGCGTACGCGGCATGGGTATGGGCGATGTGAAGATGCTCGCCGGGGTGGGGGCCTTCCTCGGCCCTTACGGGACGTTGCTCACGCTCTTTCTGGCCTGCCTGTTCGGCGCGGTCTTCGGGCTTCTGCTCATGTTCCGCGGGCGTTTGGGTTGGGGGTCGCGCCTGCCATTCGGAGTCTTCCTGTCGATCGGCGCGGCCGTGTCGCTGTTCTTCGGGCCGCGTCTGATCGCTGCCTACGCGTCGCTGCTCTAGCGCGGCGCGCCAAGTCCGGCGCCGCCGATTCCGTCTTGATCGGTATGGAGAGTTCCCGCCGTCCGATTCCCGGGCGACACAGTTGTGCCGGCTTCACCCTGGTCGAGGTGCTGGTCTCCTGCGCGCTGCTCGGGCTGGCCGCCGCGACGGTGATGTCGCTTCTGGTTCGGTCCGGCCTGAACAACCTCGAAGGGCGTCGAGCCGATGCACTGGTCGCCATGGCGCGTTCCTCCCTGGACGACCTCGGGAACGCCGACGACCTCGAGCAGGTCTGGTGTCCGTCGATCTCGGCCTGGCGAGACGACTGCGGTGCGGAAGCGCCGCGGTTCCGGCGGTCGGTGCGTGTGGTACCGGTCACCGTGCCGGCCCGTGCCGGAGAGGCCGTGGAAGTGCAGGAGGTGACGGTCGAAGTGACCGCCCTGCAGGTGGGCCGCGCCGCCGGGGAGAGGACGATCCACCTCGTCACGTTCCGCGCGGCGAGAGTACGGTGAAGGTCGAACGGCGCCACGCCGTGCCGGCGCTACCGGAGTCCGGCGCCAGCCTGATCGAGACGCTGGTCGCGTTCGGTCTGACGGTGGCGGTTTCGGCGGCCGCTCTCTCCCTGTTCGTTCTTCATCAGCGACTGGCCCGGGCTCAACTCGAGGCGGCGTCGCTCCAGCAGGCGCAGCAGGCAGTCCACCGGGAGCTGCGGCGCGTACTGCGCGCCGCCGGTCGTGGCGGTCTGGTCCACCAGTTGCCCGGGCAGGCGCCGAGTCCCGAACTCGCGGTCGAGGTCGAGAAGCATGTGAGCGCGGGTCACGCCGTCGGCTCCAGGACCGCGGCCGAGGGAACCGACGTTCTGGTGGTCCGCGGCGTGATCAACGGTCCGCTCTACTGGGTCGACGAGTACCGATTCGACCCGGCCGCGAGGCGCGGCTGGGTTCAGGTGCGCGGGCAGACTCCATACGGCTCTGCCCAATCCCTCGAGATGCTCCAGCAGGCCGGCGAGGCCGGTGACGACGCCTTGCTCCTGGTCTCCGGCGACGCCCCTGGAGTTCACGCCGTGGTCCCGATCGTCGACGTGGTCTCGAGCAACCGGGGCCGGGATCGCACGTTGCGGGTCGAGTTCCATGCCGATGCCTCGCGGGGTCCGTTCGCGGCCGGCTTTCTTTCGATGTCGAGCGGCGGGAGCTGGCCGGCCGGCTACATGAGCAGGGTCGACCGGGTCGGCGTGCTCGAGGAGTGGCGGTTCTACATACCAGCACAGGACCCTGACTCCCGGGCGGGATCGCAACTGGCGATGGCCCGCCTCTATCCCGGTACGGGGGTTGCCTGGCGCCATCGCAGCGCGAATCTGACCCAGGTGGTCGCGGACGGCATAGCCGACCTGGAGGTCGCGGTCGAGGAGATGGGACAAGGTCGTGGATGGGGCGTCAGCGTCGTCAGTACGGCCCTGGCCGGGGAACCGGGCGTGGCGGCTCTGCGGGTGCAACAGAGGGCTGCCACCGCGGTTCGGCTGAGGAACCTCCAGTGAGTCCCGATCCTGGCAAGCCGCCGGCTGGGGCGGGAGGCAGTTCCACGAAGCGGGCGAACCTCGACCCTGGCGGGCCGCCGGCTGGGGCGGGAGGCAGTTCCACCCTGCTCGTCACCTTGATCCTCCTCCTCCTGAGCGGCTCCTGCCTGGCTCTGCTGACGGCAACTCAGACGCAGATGCTGATCGCCACTGGGCAGAAGTTGCAGGCGCGTCTGCTTGCTGCCGCGGAGGGCGGTGTGGAACTCGCCGTGGCGCGCGGGGTCGCCGGCGCCACCGACTCCTACACGCGTACCCTGGGCGTCGGAGCGCCGGGCGCCGAGATCACGGTCGAAGTCACGGGCGTGGTGCAGGTGGCGGACGGCACATGCCACCTTTGCATGGCGAACCTGGACGGCGCGTTGGGTTCGCTTGGCGGTCTGCGCCGGGTCAGCCACGTCGTCGGAGTGGCGGCCACGGCGCCGAGCCGCCTGGTTGGTCTGCCGCCTCCCAGACGGGAGCTGGCGGCGGTGGTCGACCTGATGCCGTGGCCGGTTGCAAGGAGCGATGAATGGGACCTCGCCGGAATTGCAAGGGCAGCGCGCGGCCGGATCCGGGATGCCGCCCTGAACGACATCGGCGCCTACGACGAAGATGCCCCGCTGACGGTCACCAGGATCGCCGCTCCGGACTCCGACACGCCGCGGACGGTGGCGGTCGGAGGACTCGGCCGGGCCGGCCGCCTTCTCTACGCCTTCGAACTGTCGCCGGAGGTCCGACCCCTGTGGCGCTTCGTCGATGGCGCGGACGCGGACGGCAACGGCGCAGCCGACCTCGGCTACACGGTGTCGAAGCCGGCGGTGGTGCCGCTGCGGCTCGGCGCCGCTGTCCGGGCGGTCGCGGTGTTTGGAGGCGGCTTCGACCCCGAGCAGTCGGGCGAGGTGGGCAACTGGCTGTACTTCGTGGAGATCGACAGCGGGCGGTTGCTGTACAAGCGGTCGCTCGATGCGCCGGTCACCGCCGCGCCGGCTGCGGTGGACACCAGGGGCGATGGACTGGCCGACCGGATCTACGTGGGAACAACCGCGGGAAGTTTGTACCGCGTCGACGTGTCGCCCCCGGTCGAGCTCGAGGGCGGCCGCGTTCCGGCCGGCGCCTGGAGTCCGCGGCGGGTGTTCGACACCGGCGGCCTGCCGATCCACCATCCACCGGCGGCGACCCCGGTGCCGGCGCTTGGCGGCCACGCTCTTGCCTTGGGCGCTGGCGGCGGCGCCGACCCGGAGGCGGGGTCCGACGAAGCCTTGGCCGGCCGGTTCTTCCTGTTTGTGGAGAGGGGCTCCGGCGGTCCAGGTTCAGCGGCTGAACTGCCTCACCTCGATCCGGAGAGTCCGCCCCGGGGCGTCGATCGGCTGGCGCCGGCGCTGGCGCCGCGGGAACAGGGGTGGTCGCTGGCCCTCGGCGAGGGCGAGCGTCCGGCCTCGGCGCCCCTGGCCGCCGGCGGGTTCCTGACCTTCTTCACCCTGCGGCCGACCGGTCCTGACGGCGGAGAGATCCGCAGGTACGCCCTGCGGCTTGGCTCGGGCGACGCCGCGGGCGCCGGACCCCGTTCGCAGCTTGTCGTTCGCAGCGCCTCGTGGCCGTCATCCGCCCTCGGAGCGCCGACCCGGATCGAGATCGACCATCCCGGGAGTCTGGCGGCTCCGCTGCTTCAGCCTGACGAGGTCGCGATTCTCGAGGCGCTGCGGGATCAGATGCCGGAGCGTTGCCGGTTCGACGGCAGCCGTGTCCGGCTCACCGGGTCCGGCCCGGACGGCTCGCCGATCCGGCTGGCGGTTCTCCCGGTATGCCGGATCGACGTGGACTGGGCCGAAGGCGGGCTCTGACTCGGCGGCCAAGTCCAATGGAGGAAGACCGGCCCCTCGTAGCGGCCCTCTGAGCTCCACGTCGCGGCCGCGGCGTGGAGCCGGTTGTCGAGCGCCGTCATCGTCGCCGGCGTCAGGTTGAGGTGGCCCGGTCCCTTGGACAGTTGCGAGGGTGTGGTCGAAGTGGTCCTGGGCGAGGGGGAGGAGACAGACAGTTGAAGCGTCACAACGACGCTGGTCGTCGCAGTGGCCCTGATGGGGCCAACCGCAGTCGCCCCAGAGGAGCGGCTTGAACTCGAGCCGTCGGCCACCTTGCAGTTGCGCGTCTGTTCCCATAGCGTCCCATGCCGACATCGGCCCTCGCCGACCTCTGGACACCGCGGACCCCCCGAACCATGAACAAGACGAAGCGGCCCGGACATCCAAGGCAGAACGTGATCCGCCTGCCAGTGGCCAGCGTCGAGGAAGTCGCGGATCGCATCTTCGCCAACGCGAAGAAGACCGACCCGTCGATCCGCGTCCACAACCGCCCGCAGGACTGATGGGTATGGCGAACCGAGAAGTCACGAAGGCCAAGCACCAGAACCTGATCCAGACTACGGCCTGTTCTGGGATCGCCGGAAGGTCGATTGGGGCACCCACAAGGCCACGCTTCATGGCTTGCCCGTCAAGACCGGCGAGGTTGGGAGCGCTACAGAGAAAGTGGATCTCCGTCGGCAGGTTGGGCTCTATGCCCTCTACGATGAGCAGTTTCAGCTCCTCTACGTGGGTCAAGTCGGCGGTGGCGGAGAAGGCAACAACACTCTGTTCGACCGGCTCAAGTACCATCGCACTTATCGAGGAGGAAATCGCGCCCTGGCAGCTCGATGGAGGTATTTCTCGTGGTTCGGCGTCCTCCGCGTCCTCAAGGGGAGAAACGAGTTGGCCAAGCCTTCCGGCGGGAAGACGACCACGAGAGCCGACATTCTCGACGCACTTGAGGCCGTCGTGATCGAGATCGCCGGTACTGCCCTCAACCGCCAGGGCGGACGACTGCGTGGGGCACGGGAGTACCTCCAGTACACCGGCGACGGCGGCTAAACAGCGTTATTGTTCCGGCACACACCCAAGTGAGATACCGTGAGACGACCAACACTCAGGCGCAACAATGTCAAGGCGCGCAAGGTACTGCCTCCACCGGAGGGAATCGACCTCAACCAAGTAGCCAAGTCCTGCCGATACTGCGGAAGCCGCTATCACAAGGACCGTCCAGGATTCGCCGGCATGCCGGTACACAGACCCGACGCATCCCTGTGTCCCTCGGACCTGGCTGATTGCCGTGAGCGCGTCGAAGGGTGGCTTCGGGATGCAGTGCTTAGTGGGCATACCGGAGCGTGGGAAGGTGGATATCCGAGATACGTCTGGTACCGCGAAGGCGAGACTGTCTTTGAGGCCAAACAGGGTTCTCCAGGCTCCGGTCACTATCACGGGTACCCATTGGATGATGATCAGAACGTGAGAGGTTTGTCGACATGACGATACGCTTCCATTTCGATTGGGTTGACGCAGGTCCATCACCAGACAAGCTCGCCGAAGTCACCATGGCCTCTCTTCGCATCTCCGCTGGCAGATCGACGATCACGGCTGTCGTAGACCGTCAGAGTCGCAGATACAGCGACGTGATCACTGTTCCACTGTTCAATATCGCGGAGTGGCTGGTTCTCAACTGGTTCTCTGTATGGCATGAAGTTGCGGACACCAAGGAACAATCTGCTGGATTCAAAGCCAGGCACAACCTGTATTTTGCTGGCGATGGCTTCGCGCTGCCAAAGCTGACCATCGCCCCCACATCTTCCGAGCGAATAGACCTGCAGTGGACCAAGTACAGGCCACGCCACGCTCGGATCGAGTTCCTTGAAGCCGGTTCTCAGACCGTCGAGCGACCAGAACTCGACACGGAACTCCGGACTCTAATCGATTCTGTTCTTCAACGCACACAAGAGAATCCAGAAACCAAGACGGCATCTGACGACCTTAGTCGTGTTTGGGATGGCCTCAACAACTTAGATGAAGACGAAGTAGAGTTCAGTCGAGCCGCATCGCTGTTTGGAGCAGATCCCTTCGATATCGACGATGCAACTGCGGCTATTGTCACGGAGTTCTGGAAAAACTCTGACCCTTCTGTTCGGGAAGACGCGTTGGCTCTTTCTGACAGAACAGAATTGCCGACAATCGCTAACTGGCTGACACGCGCCCAAAGCACTCTTGGGGATTGGAGGGTGCACAACGACTGGGCGGAGGTTCGTGATGAGCTGCCAGAAGTTGAGTTCGGTGGTCTCCCTTGGGAGGGAGGATACGATCTAGCTCGGAAGGCCCGCAGATACGTCGCCGAGAATGGTGGGCCGATAGACCTGAAGCAGGGCCGCGCGGCTATACCGTACAAGCAGGTGAGCCCGCCGTCCATACGCATTCAAGGACTCGTCGGAGCCGGCGCTCCTGCATGCGTTATGGGACGACGACACTTATTGAGCACGAGATTCGTGCAAGCACGTGCGCTGGGAGACTACTTGGGTCGCGCTGGAGATGGATACGGAGTGATCAGTTCTCTCGCTACCGAACGCCAAGCACAGTCACGAGCATTCGCAGCAGAGTTTTTGGCACCGTCGAAGTCGCTGCGAGATCGCATCAGGACCGAATTTGCAGATAGTGACCAGATCGATGACCTTGGCCGAGAGTTTCGTGTTTCGACTGAGGTCGTCAGGCGCCAGATTGAGAACCACAGGATAGCCAGACTCCCATTCTATTGAGAGCGGGCCCGCAACCTTCGGTGACTGCCTTTGGCGTTCGGTGAGCAGGGGCAACCTCAGCTATCCGTCCGGCCTCCCTGAAGCCGCCCCATGAACCGAGGGCTGCTGGGTCGCCACTGGAAGACGCCGTCTCGATTTCCTCCAGCAAATCGAACTTCTCTTCGGTCAGCGGTACCATGAACGGTCGTCCCTTCGAGCCGGCCAACTTCTTCGTGTACAGCCATTCGGCGTTGTCGGTGCGGACGACGGCGACCACCTGGACCTCGATGCCCCGGTGGCCCCATGTCTTTCTGCGCTTGGCGAACTCGATGTCAGCATCAGGTTTCGGTTCTTGCGTTTCGCGTACTCGTAGCTTGTCCCCGTCGAAGAACCAGAGCAGACCCGACTCGTTGGTCCCCTCGTGGACCACCGTGCCGTCGCCGCTCCGCCCGTCCTGCGTCCACCATTGCGCTGCACAACGTAACGGGAGTCCCGCAGACACCGGGTGACGGCGTCCGCCACACAACTCCCGGCCGGCTCGCTCGCCTTCACCAGGAATGTCGACGAGGCCGTCGGCTCGGTGACCCCGTCGCGCACCCGGAGCGTCACGTTGTAGAAGCCGGGTTCCGACCAGGCGTGGTCGACTACTTGGCTCCGCGACACCGTTCCGTCGCCTAACTCCCAAGCCCGGGAACGGACGGAACCGGTGCTCGTGTCCGTCAGCGTGTTGGGGGCAACTGTAAAGGTCCCGTTCGTGGCAACCGAAAACGGCACACTCTGGAGTTTGTCGGAGGTCGTTGGTCGTTCCATGCTGCTGGCTTCGCCAACAGCCATGGAGCGACGCGCAGATGCACGAATGGGAGACGAGGATGCTGCTGAGGCACTATCTGGAGCAGGGGATCTCGAAGGCGGAGTTGTCGAGGCGCTTCGGCGTCAGCCGGCGGACGATCCACAGATGGATCGAGTCGGGCCAGTTGGGCCTGGACCTGTCGTCGGGCGTGGCGCGGTACTCGCCGCGGCCTCGGGCTCCACACAAGCTGGACCCGTACAAGGAGTTGATCGTGGTTCGGCTGGAGGAGTTCCCCAAGCTGTCGGCGAAGCGCCTGTTCGACGAGGTGCGGGCGGCGGGCTACGAGGGCGGGTACAGCCGGGTGAGGGACTACGTGCGCGAGGTGCGGCCGCGGGAGCCCCAGGAGCCGGTGGTGCGGTTCGAGACGCCGGCGGGGCATCAGGGTCAGGTGGACTTCGGCAGGTTCAGGCTGCCCTGGGGGATTCGCCACGCGCTGCTGGTGGTGCTCGGCTACTCCCGGCTTCTGTGGCTGCGCTTCTACTCCAGGCAGACAATGCCGGTGCTGTTCGAGGGGCTGGAGAGCGCGTTCGACCGCTTCGGCGGCGTGCCGCGGGAGCTCCTGTTCGACCAGATGCGGACGGTGGTGGTGTCGGACGACCGGTCCTCCGGCGGCGGACTGGTGGTGAACGCGGAGTTTCTGCGATTCGCAGCCCACTGGGGATTCGTGCCTCGATCCTGCCGGCCCTACCGGGCGCAGACCAAGGGCAAGGTGGAGCGTCCGATCCGGTACGTGCGCGGCAGCTTCTTCTACGGGCGGACGTTCGTGAATGACGCGGACCTGAATGAGCAGGCGGACCGTTGGGCCGAGGGCACGGCCAACGTTCGCCTTCACGGCACGACGCGTGAGCGGCCTCTGGACCGATTCGAGAGGGACGAGCGCCAAACGCTTCGCCCCCTGGCGCTGCAACCATACCGACGCTTGGGCAGCCAGCCGGTCGCGGCTGAGGCCCCGCATCCCGCCCTGGCGCCGACGGTGCAGGTGCAGCGTCGGCCATTGCGGGAGTACTCGGAGGCGGTCAGGTGAAGGCGCTGGCAGGCGACCGGCGGGCACGTCTGAGGGCGATGCTGGCGGACTTGAAGATGCCCGGAGCACTGGAGGCGGTCGACGGCATTCTGGCGCAGGCGGACAGCGGCGCGGTGACCGCGGGCGAGGCGATCGAGGAGCTGCTTTCCGCCCAGATCGTCCTGCGCAACAACCGCCGCCTGCAGACGGCAATGCGCTCCTCGCGCCTGCCGGCGGTCAAGACGCTCGATCAGTTCGACTTCAGCTTCCAGCCGAGCATCAAGCGCGAGCAGATCGAGAGCCTCCACGAGCTCGGCTTTCTGGAGCGCGCCGAGAATGTGATCCTGCTGGGACCGCCGGGAGTGGGCAAGACGCACCTGGCGATCAGCCTGGCGATCGCGGCCGCCGAGTACGGACGCCGCGTCTACTACGGCACGCTGGCGGCGCTCATCGAGTCGCTGACCGAAGCCAAGGCCGCCGGCAACCTCTCGCGGCGGCTCCGCGTGCTTACCCACCCGGCGCTGCTGGTCGTGGACGAGATCGGCTACCTGCCGATCAGCCAGGACGGCGCCGTACTCTTCTTCCAGTTGATCAACGCTCGCCACGAGCGGGCCTCGACGGTGCTGACGTCCAACAAGGGCTTCGAGGAATGGGGCGGCGTGCTCGGCGACGAGATCATGGCGGCGGCGCTCATCGACCGCCTGCTGCACCACTGCCACATCGTCAACATCCGGGGAAACAGCTACCGAATGAGGGCCCACCAGGACCTGCTCCGGACCGCGACCGACGATCACCGCCGGGAAGACGGACCATGACAACCGGCCCCCTCCGCTCGGCGCGCGTCCGGTGTCGGGCTCCGGTCGCTCCGCTCCCTCCGCCCGACACCGGAGCCCATGGGGCGGACCGCACCGCTGCTGCTGCCTCCCCAACCTCTCTTGGAGTGGGACATTTTCAGTTGCCACAAGTGGGACATTTTCGGTTGCCATTGACAGTCAGCGTCACCGCAACCCCCGTCAGCGCGCGGCACAGGCCATCCACGGATTCGGCGCCTGGCTCCAACGCTGCCGCCGGCGGCCCTGACTGGAGGCGGCGAAGGCGCGTTCTAGACCGAAGTTCTGAGCTTCAAGTCGTGAAATCGCCTGTAGTGGTGGGCGTTTTCAGTTGTTCGGCGGTGTCTTGTACTGGGTACGTCGGCTTCAGGGGCGGATGCCGAGTAGTTTGAAGGCTTCGTTCTGGAGTGGAGTGGGCCGTGCGAGGACGTCGGCGGTGGAGTCGGCCTTGCCGTGCATCCGCACGCGGTTTCGGGTCAGCGTGGCCATGTCGGCGAGCAAGGTCTGGAAGCTGTGGACGGGGAGTCCGTCGGGGGTCCTCCGGGAGTTGGCCTTGGTCATTGCCTCGTGCGACCTGCGCGCGGGATCGACGGGCGACTCGCGTTGGTCGTCGCGGCGTTGGTCGTCGAAGAGGAGGGGCGCCAGGGTCCGGCGCATGTGCCACTCGACGTAGTAGGCGAGCATGCAGAGGAAGACGTGGGCGCGTACCCTCGAGGCCAGGCGATGGTGGACGGGGCGCACTTTGAGGTCGACGCTCTTGTAGGCGCGGAAGGCGCGTTCGACGCGGCTGAGGCTCTTGTAGGCGCGGACCGCATCGGCTGCCGGCAGTTCGTCTTCGGGGACGTTGGTGCGGATGACGTAGAAGCCGTCGAGAGCGGCTTCCTCGGCGATGCGCGCCTCGTTGCGGCGGTATTGGAAGCCGTCCTCTTCGATCTCGACCTCGAAGTGCTTGCCGACCTTGTAGGCGCCCAGGGCGCGGTCCGCGCGCACGGCGATGGCGTCCTTGCCGCGCAGGGGGTTCTTCTTGCGCCGCGTCGCCGCAACGACGGCGTCGAGCTTGCGCTCGGTGGATTCGAGAAGCTCCTGGCGCTTGCGGCCGCGTTCCTCCGCCAGAAGCGGGTTCCGGCACACCACGAGGCGCTCCTTGGGGTACAGCTCCGGGACGCTGATCTCGGCCATCTTCCGCTGGTCGAAGAGCGACAGTTGCAGGTGGCCTTCCTGGGCCAGCGTCCTGATCGCCGGCGCGCGCAGGGCGCTGATCCAGGACAGGCCCGCGGGGTCGAGGTCCTCGCGGATGCGCGCGTCGGTGATCAGGCCCCGGTCTGAGACCATCACGATCCTCTCCAGCGAGAAGCGGTCGCGGAGCTTCTGCACCTGGGCGTTCAGGGTCGTCGGATCGGCCGTGTTGCCCTCGAATACCTCGACCGCGACCGGGCATCCGTCCCGGCTGCAGAGCAGGCCGAAGACGATCTGGACCTTGCCTCTCTTCTTGTCCCTGGAGTAGCCGTGCCTGGCCAGCGTGCACTTCCTGCCCTCAAAGTAGACCGAGGTCACGTCGTAAAGCACCAGCGAGCCGTCTTCCAGATGCCGCCGGGCAAGAGTCCGCTCGATGCGCGGCTGTCTTTCGAGCAGCCAGTCCATGGCGCCGTAGAGTTCGTCGGCCGAGGCCTCCTGCACGCCGAGTTCCTCGCCGAGGGTGTGGCTCATGGTCTCGCTTGCGAGTCCGCGGGCGGTGGCGAGCTTGGATCGCGGCTCGAGGATGCGGGCCGCGATCATGGCCAGCGCCAGCGCCCGTTCGCGCGAGGGCCGTCGGTCGAGGAGTCGTTCGATGCCGAGGCTTCGGGCCGCGCCGAGGACGGCGGCGACATGGCCGTGCGGTCTGGCGCGCAGGATCTCGAAGGCGGCCTCGAGCGAAGGCAGGGCGACTCCTCCCTTGAGCAGGATTCTGAGTCCTTCGACGAGTTCGTCGGGCCACTTGGAGAGGTTGGCGAGAGTGCGTTTCTTGACCTTTCCGTCCAGTCGGTAGGACTCTCTCAGCAGGACGGCGGGTGGTGAGTTTCGGTTGGGTACCCGTTCGATGTACATGGCTTCTCATTGTAGACGAAACCATTCAGAATGTCTACACGTCACGAGATCAATACATGGCTACACATGGCAGAAAACAGGGGCGGCCCCAACACCCGAGAACCCAAGCACTGCAACGCCTCTCGACGACGAGGAGGCCCCAGGAGCCTCAGAACTTCGGGCTAGAGTTGTTGGCCCAAAGCCCGCTCGACCGCCAGGGCCAGGGCCTCGTCGTCTCCTGGATCCACGGTCCGCAGATCGAGGATGAGGCGTCCTCCACGCTGGTATCCGACCACGGGCGGCTCGCCGGTCCGAAGCCGACCGGCGGTCTCCGCGGGGGCGTCCAGCGCGAGCACCCAACCTTCGATCGCCTCATCCGGCGCGGAGCCGCCGCCCAGGTACGCGTCGCCCCGGACGGCCTGGCCGCCCAGTCTCGCCGCCATCTGTTCGGCCCGCCGGCGGCCCTCCCCGGTCTCGTCCCAGAGGGCCTCGATCGGCATCGGCTGCGCTGCCAGGTGGCGCCGGAGCACGGCGTCCAGGGCGGTCAGGACCAGCCGTCCCGGTCGGAGCGCGCGGTAAAGCGGCGCCTTCCGGAGTTGGTCGATGAACGATCTCCGACCCACGATCAGTCCGGCCTGCGGTCCCCCGAGGACCTTGTCGCCGCTGCCGCAGACCAGGTCGCAGCCGGCTTCGATCAGATCCCGGAAGCTCTCGTGACGTCGCAGCGCCGGCGCCGTGTGCGACCCGATCACGCCGCTGCCCTCGTCGACCAGGAGGGGCAGGTCGTGACGGTGCGCGAACGCGGCGAGGTCGGCCGCCGCAACCTCCTCTGCAAAGCCCCGGATGCGGAAGTTGCTCGAAAACACCTTCAGGACCAGGGATGTCGCCGGGCGCACGGCCCGCTCGTAGTCGGCGAGCCGGGTCCGGTTCGTGGTGCCGACCTCGACGAGGCGGGAACCGCTCGTCCCGAGGATGTCGGGAATCCGGAACGAACCTCCGATCTCGACGAGTTCACTCCGGGACAGAAGGACTTCGCGGCCGGAAGCCAGGGTCGAGAGCGCCAGCACCAGCGCGGCCGCGTTGTTGTTGACGACCAGGGCCGCCTCGGCGCCGGTCAGGGTCTGGAGGAGGCTCTCGACGCGGAGACTGCGGTCGGTGCGACGTCCGGTCGCGAGGTCCATCTCCAGGTCGCAGTAGGCGTCGAGCCGAGTCTTCAGGCCGTCTACGACAGGGCGAGGAAGGGGCGCCCGGCCCAGATTCGTATGCAGGAAGATCCCCGTTGCGTTCAACACCCGCCGGAGCGGAGGCGCTTCCGCTTCGAGGGCGGCGCGGACGAGTTCGGGGATCCGGCTGATCCGATCGTTCAGGTCGTCATCGCCGATACCCATTCCGATTTCGCCGCGAAGTGCGTCGAGAGCCCGAGCTGCTTGGACCCTCGTCGCCTGCCTTCCGTATAATCCTATGAGTTCGGCAAGCGGGCTCTCCTGCAGCAAACGTCCGACCGCAGGTAGTCGTCGCAGTTGACTCACGTCCCGCTGATCCTATTCCTCGCAGCCACCGCGCGGAGAGCCATGAACGCCAAGCAATCACTTTTCAGAACACTCTCGAGAGCGATGGTGCTCGCCCCTTGCCTGCTTCTGCTTGTCGCGGCGGCGCCGTTCGGCGTCGATTCCGCAGTCGAGGCCCAGGTCGCCGGCGTCGCGACGAACGCGGATCCGAACCTGGAGTGGGCGATTGCCGAGCAGCGCAAGCTGGTGCAGAGTCGGAGCAGCCCGCGCGCCCGCGCGACGGCCCTGAACGATCTGGCCAATCTGCTGGAGCTCCGGGGCGATGTCGCGGCGGCTTTCGAGCACTACCGCGAAGCACTCGCCGCGGACGGAACCTGCGCGCCCGCGCACTACAACCTGGCCCTTCTCGCCTACACGACCGGCGACTCGGAGTTGGCGGCGAGCCATCTTCAAACGGCGATCGAGCTCGAGCCGGGAAACGCTTGGGCGCACTACCAGCTCGGCCGGATCGCGGACGATGCGGGCGAAGCCGAGAAGGCGGTGGAGCACTACATACGCGCCGTGAGCCTGGACACGCATCTGGCCTTCGCCGACGTGAATCCGCACTTCACGGTGAACCGGTACGCCACCGAGATTCTGCTCCGGGCGGACCGTACGCGCGCCAAGGCTCTGCCGCCGAGGACGTACTCGCAGCCGGCCCGGATCAGCGGCCTGCTCGTGTCGGCGCGCGTCGAGGAGGCAGCGCCGCGACCCGACGAGGTCGTGGAATCTCAGGAAGACAAGGTTGGGGAATCTCAGGAGAACAGGGCTGCGAATGCTGAACGGGGCGAGGTCGTGAAGTCGGTGGGAGTGGACCGGGAGCGGCTCGGCCGGGTGAACCGGTCGTCGGTTCCGACGGGCGCCGATGCTGACCTGTTCGGCGCGCCGACCATCCTCCCCGTCACGTCTCGAACGCCCGCCACCGCGAGTGTGCTGGACGAGCCGGCGGAACCTGCGACCGACCGGGGGATCGAGAAAGAGGCCCGGGTCTTCACACGGGATGACCTTCGCCGCCGCACGCTTGTCGGCGGCAGTGTGGCCGGGGTTCCATCGGGCACTCAGCCGTCGTCGAGCCCAGCCTCGGGGAGGCGCGGTGCAATCCAGATGGGGACACCGGTTGGACCGGGCGGCAGGCAGCCGGCGCCCGGCCTTTCGTCCGGGACCTTCGGCGGTTCCCGCGGGGGGCGCTTCGAGCCGAACTCCCGCAGCAGCGCTCAGCTTGAGGTGAGGATTCGCCGCGTCGCGGAACCGGCGCCCTAGACCTAGGCGACCGGCTCGAGTTGCAGCCCGGTCAGCAGCAGTGTCGGCGCGCCCACCGCTCCGGGCACCGGCAGGAACCGGAGATCGTCACCGACGGCGCGGATTCCCCGGAACAACTGCCGGATCGAACCTCTGAGCCTTGCCCTCGGGATGGCGCCGAGAATGCGGCCCTGTTCCACCACGAAGCCCATCGCATCGATCTCGAAGTTTGCTTCCCGGTCGTTGTCGGAGAGGTCGAAGGTGGCGTGGCGACGGCCTCCCGGAGCGCGGTCCAGCAGGTAGCAGCCGCGCCGGATTCCGCTCCGGATCGCATCCGCGGACTCCGGGCCGCGCGCGATGTAGAGATGGGAGTGGCTGATCTCGGGCGGCGCCCGCCAGCCGGACCGGCGTCGACAGCCGGCGGCGGAGAAGCCCGACCAGCCGTCATCCTCCCAGGTCAACAGCGGCTCTCCGGGTTCTCCGTCCCTGACCAGCGCCACCGCCCGCGTGGGCACGCCCTCGTCATCGATCAGGCTCCTGATCCAGCCGGTTCCGAGGGCGCCATCGTCCAGGATCTGCAGGTCCGGCGGCCCCAGCGAGTGCCCTGAACTCAGGCGCTGAAGCGTCTCCCAGCCGTCGCGGTCCCTGAACAGGGGGCCGAGCAGAGCCAGCAGGCTGGAGGCCAGGGCCGGCGACACGGCGATCTCACTGGCAGGCAGGACCGTTGCGGGTGCGGCAGTCGCGAGTGTCAGCCGGTCGCCGACCTCCGCGGCGATCGCGCGGGCACTGAAGCCGGTCAGATCGCCGGCAGCGCGATGAAGGCTGGAGGATCCAACAGTGCCGTTTCGTTCGACGGCGAACTCCATTTCGACCGTCGCGAGCCCCAGCGAGGTCCGGCCGGTGACTCCGGCGCTGTTTGCGAGCACCGACGCGCTGGCGCCGTCAGCCAGTCTTGCCCGAATCAGGCGGCTGCCCGGAAGTTCGGTGCGGGTTCGCTCCAGGATGCTGCGAATGAGTTCTCGGCCGAGTGCTTCCGGGTCGTCGTTCGGTGTTTCCTTCTTGCCGGGGTTGGGCGGCAACGCCTTTCGTGTGCTGGCTGGCGGCAGTCTGAGCGAACCCGGCCGCAGGGAATGACGACCTAATCGGCGCCAGCCGCCGGGAGCGGGCAGCGAACCGGATTCGGCCATGAAGAGCGCTCCGCTCGCGTCCCCGGCGCGCAGGGCCCACCCTTTCTCTTCGACGCTTCCCACGTGAGAGCGCCAGTCCTCCGGGGCGGACGGCGCCCCGCGAGCGGGCCGCCACGGGTCGATCTCGATCCGGAGGCTGCCGCCGGCCTTCACGTAGAGTTCGGCGTTCGATGCGCCGGTGCGATCGGTCACCGCGGTCAGCGCCGTCCCGAGGGCCTGGATGGTCGGCAGCCGGAGTGGCTTCAAGCCAGACCCTCCAGACGCACGGACGGGCTGCGGGCCCATACCGGCAGGAGAGCTCCGTCCTTGACACACCATCCGGCGCCGGCGGCCAGCGGGCGGTCGCCGACTGCCGTCACCGCGGCGAGGAGGTCGACCGTGTGTGACCGGATCTCAACCGGCCCCACGAAGTCGACCGGTCCGCTGGCTCCGATCCGCCGCGCACAGGGCGCCCGCAGTACACAGCCGCCATCGAACGGGTTCAGGGCGCCGCTCTCGAACTCGCCGATGTAGAGGCCGCCGGCGGCTTCGCGGAACAGCTCCGCTTCGGGCAGATCGCTGGGAAGCAACTCCAGGTGGGTCGTGCGCGGGCCCGGCAACAGGTGGCGGCTGGCGCGGCGCGCGGCGCCGGGGATCAGACCGTGGTAGCGGCCGGCCCAGGAGAGGTCGGCCAGCGGCTGCCGTACGCGGCCGCGACGGAGCAGCCACCGGGCGATAACGGTCGTCCCTTCATCGTCGCTGAAACGTCCGCAACCATCCGGCGCCAGGCGGGGATCGTCGACCACGTCGAGATGGACCTCGCCCAGCTTCAGACCGACGACGCTTTCCGGGGCGCCGGTCAGGGCCAGGGTGTCCGCCTCCAGCGTGTGGGCGACGACCTCGTGCAGCATGACCGCGGCGGCGCAGGGTCCGAGGACGATGACCCGTGGCGTACCCGGATGCTCCGGCAGGTTGCGCGACCTGAGGCGATCGACAAGGCACGTGGCGACCGGATCGAGATCCTCGTCGGCCAGAGATGGCAGCAGACCGCCCCAGACGCCCCACGGCGTTTCCACGCGCAGGCTGAAGTACTCCTCGAATTGGCTGGGGGCCGACACTTGGCCGTGAATCACCTGAACCTGCCGGCGGTGCCGGCGAACGGTGACCTCCATGGGGAAGCCCACGCGGCGCCGATTGACCGCCCGTTCAAGTTGGCGCTCAGCCCGCTCGATCTCGCCAAGACGGAGTGGCGGCCAGCGACCGACCTTGACTCTCGGGGCTGGCCCGATCGAACCGGCGGTGCCGGTTACGCGGTCGCAGCAGGAGGCGAAGGAGTGTCCCGAGATCGCGTCGGCGGAGGCCAGACGACTGCTGCCCGCCTCGATTCGGCGCACTGCGAGGCCCTGTTCCCGTCGCAGGCGGAGGCGGTCGCGGGAGCGTCCGGGCAGCAGCTCGACCGTCTCCAGACGCTCGAAGAACGCCTCCGCGCTTTGTCCCCGGTGCTCGATCAGCTTGGCCAGGGCATCGGTCAGTGCGGGGATGTCCGAAGCCAGCAGCTCGTTCGGTCGCTGGGCGGGGGCCGTCGTCGCCATGGATGTGATTCTAGGAGTATTCGCAGCCGCATGGCTTCGCTGCCGCGCTGGGAACTGGCCGGGATCGGGTGGGCCTGTGGTAAGAAAGCCGCTCCGATGACCAGGGTGCAAGAGCCAGTCGGAGCGGCCGGCTCGGTCCGCGGCCAGCAAGCGAGCGAACTGGAGCAGCGGCTTGAACGGTCGCGGCTGGGCGGCGGCGCCGAGCGCATCGAGCGTCAGCATGCGAGCGGCAAGCTGACCGCGCGGGAGCGGATCGATCTGCTGCTCGATCCGGGGTCGTTGGTCGAGATCGATGCCCTGGTGACGCACCGCTGCACCGACTTCGGCATGGCGGAGCAGCGCATACCGGGTGACGGCGTGGTGTGCGGGCACGGTCGCGTGGACCAGCGTCCGGTGTACGTCTTTGCCCAGGACTTCACCGTCTTCGGCGGTTCGCTGTCCGAGACGAACGCCCGCAAGATCTGCAAGGTGATGGACTTGGCGGTCGAGAACGGCGCCCCGGTGGTGGGTCTGAACGACTCGGGCGGCGCCCGCATCCAGGAGGGTGTCGCTTCGCTGGGCGGCTACGCCGACATCTTTCTTCGCAACACGCTGGCATCGGGTGTCGTGCCCCAGATCAGCGCGATCATGGGGCCCTGCGCGGGTGGCGCGGTCTACTCGCCCGCGATCACGGACTTCGTGCTGATGGTCGAGGGCACGAGCTACATGTTCGTGACCGGGCCGGACGTGATCAGGACGGTGACCCACGAGGACGTCTCGATGGAGGAGCTGGGCGGAGCGAAGACGCACGCGAGGAAGAGCGGTGTCGCGCACTTCACCGCCCCCGACGACACGGCTTGCCTGCTGGCCGTTCGAGAGCTCCTCGGCTACCTGCCCAGCAACAATCTGGACGATCCGCCGCGCCGCCCGACCGACGACCCGGACGACCGCGAGGCGTCTGAACTCGACGAGTTGGTGCCGGTCGACCCGAACAAGCCCTACGACATCGGCGCGCTGATCCGGGCCGTCGTCGACGACGGCCGCTTTCTCGAAGTCCACCGCCACTTCGCCCAGAACATCGTGGTCGGCTTCGCGCACTTCGGCGGCCGCAGCGTGGGCATCGTCGCGAACCAGCCGAATTACCTCGCCGGCGTCCTCGACATCGACGCGGCGGTCAAGGGCGGGCGGTTCGTGCGCTTCTGCGACGCCTTCAACATCCCGCTGGTCACCTTCGAGGACGTACCGGGTTTTCTGCCGGGCGTGCAGCAGGAGCACGGGGGGATCATCCGCAACGGCGCCAAGCTGCTGTACGCGTTCGCCGAGGCGACGGTGCCGAAGATCACCGTGATCACCCGCAAGGCCTACGGCGGCGCCTACTGCGTGATGGCCAGCAAGCACCTGCGCACGGACGTCAACCTAGCCTATCCGACCGCGGAAATCGCGGTCATGGGACCGAGTGGGGCGGTCAACATCCTCTACCGGCAGCAGATCAGGAACGCGGAGGACCCCGAGGCGCTGCGCGAGAAGCTGGCCGCCGAGTACCGGGAGAAGTTCTCCAACCCGTACGTGGCGGCGGAGCGCGGCTTCGTCGACGCCGTGATCGCGCCGCGCACGACTCGCCACAGGATCGTCCGCGCACTGCGGCAGCTCGAGGGCAAGCGGAGCGGCGTGCCGGCGAAGAAGCACGGCAGCGTGCCGCTCTAGCAGTTGCGGCCGGAGCAGCGGTTCATCGAAGAAACGAAGAACAACACGAGCACGACCTCGCGGAGCGACCGAACGAATGAGCGACATCAGGGTAGGGATCGTCATGGGCAGCGACTCGGATTGGCCGACGATGAAGGCCGCGGCGAAGGTCTGCGCCGACTTCGGCGTCGGCTGCGAGTCGCGGGTTCTCTCGGCCCACCGGACGCCGCGGGAGACCGCCGAGTGGGCCGAAGGCGCGGCTGAGCGAGGCATCGGCGTGTTGATCGCCGGCGCCGGCGGCGCCGCAGCACTTCCGGGCGTGGTGGCGGCGGCGACCATCCTGCCGGTGGTCGGCGTCCCGGTCGCGAACGGTCCGCTCAACGGCGTCGATGCCCTGCTGGCCATCGTGCAGATGCCGCCGGGCATCCCGGTCGCCACGGTGGGCGTGAACCGGGCCGACAACGCGGCGCTGCTGGCGCTCCAGATCCTGGGGCTTCAGGACGCCGATCTGGCCGCCGCCCTGACCGACTACCGGAGCCGCATGGGCGAGCGCGTGGCGGCCGCCGACGAGCGCGTTCGACGGGACTCCGAAGCCTTGGTGGGTGCATGAAGTTCGCGCTCGGCGCCGACCACGCCGGAGTCGAGTTGAAGGACGAGTTGGGCGAGGTTCTGCGCGCCCGCGGGATCGATGTCGTCGACTTCGGCGCCGACGGTTCGGCGCCCGTCGATTACCCCGACAAGGCGGCGGCGGTGGCGCGGGCCGTGGCGTCCGGCGAGGTCGACCGCGGCCTGCTGGTGTGCGGCACCGGAGTCGGCATGGCGATGTCGGCGAACCGTTTCGCCGGGGTCCGGGCGGTCAACCCGAGCGACAGCTTCACGACGCGGATGTCCCGCGCCCACAACAACGCGAACGTGCTGGCGCTCGGCGCCCGCGCCCTCGGCCCCGGTCAGGCCTCCGAACTGCTCGAGGTGTTCCTCGACACGCCCTTCGACGGCGACCGCCACGTCGGCCGCGTGGCGAAGATCGACAGCGTCGCGGATCGGAGATAGCACCCGCCCGTCCGGGCGCATGGGGTCAACCTCCGCGGCTAGCGGTGCCGGCCCTGGTGGTAGCCGGTGACGAGATCGCGTGCCGCGGCCGGAGTACCGCAGCGGGCTCGCAGCGCCGAGCGGACTTCGCCGACCAGGTAGAGCGAGCCGGTGACTACAAGGGTCCGGGATGGGCTCGTCGAGGCGGATAGGCAGCGTTCGAGCGCACTTGCGGCATCGTCGTCGACAAGAGCACTGTCAGGAGGCAGAAGCGGCAGTAGCGCCTCAGGCGACGTTGCGCGCCGATGGTCCGGAGCCGTCAGCACGATCCGGCTCGCACGTTCCGCAAGCAAGGGCAGGCACTGCTCCGGTTGCTTGTCGTTCAGCGCTCCGTACAGGAGGTCGAACTCGAGGCCGGTCTCGTCCAGGTAGGAGCTGAGTGCCGCGGCGCCGGCCGGATTGTGCGCGGCGTCGAACAGGATCCGGCGCCGGCTTCCGTGCGTTTCGATCTCGACCCACTCCAGCCGGCCCGGCCAGCGGACCGCCTCCAGACCTCGCCTCGCGGCTTCGGGGTCAAGGTTCCCTCCCGTGAGCAAGCAGAACTCCTCCGCCGCGCGTACCGCCAGGGCGAGGTTGGTGAGTTGGTGGCCGCCGGCCAGGGGCGCGCGGAACGGGTACTGCGCATTCGGCGTGGTCAACGAGAGATGCGATGAGGTTTCCACCTGACTGTGGAAGTCGACTTCGGCGCTCGCATTGACGAGCTGCGCGCCGCAGACCGTGGCGCAGCGGTTCAGCTCGCGTTCGACTTCCGGTGGTGAGCTCCAGGTCAGACACTTGCGTCCGGGCCGCATGACGCCGGCCTTCTCACCCGCGATCGAGGTCAAGGTCCAGCCGAGTTGCTGCACATGGTCGCGCGCGACCTGGGTGATCACGGAGAGCACGGGTTCCGACACGTTGGTTGCGTCGAGACGGCCGCCCAGGCCGACCTCGAACACGGCGGCGTCGACGCGATGGGCCGCGAAGTGCAGCCAGGCCGCCGCGGTCAGGCTCTCGAAGTAGGTCGGCGGCGCCGACCCGGCGGCGGCGAGCACGCGCCGGAGGTGGGCGCCGAGTTCAGCCTCCGTGATCGCCTCGCCGTCGATGCGGAGGCGCTCCTCGACGTGCTCGAGGTGGGGCGAGGTGTAGAGGCCGCAGCGGAAGCCGGCGGCGGTCAGGAGCGATGCGAGAGCCGCACTGGTCGAGCCCTTGCCGTTGGTGCCCGCGACCAGGATCGTGGGTACCCCCTGCTGGGGATCGCCGAGGGCGCCGAGCAGGTCGCGGATCGCGTCGAGGCCGAACTTCCGGCCCCAGACCTCGAGCCGGTCGAGGATTTCCTGGGCCGAAGGTGTGGTCTGGCCGGTCACTTGGCGGCGCAGCATAGCGCCGCCAAGCCCTTCGCAGGCTCAGTGTTTGGCCCCATGCCGATAGACTGGAGCGGTCATGTCCGGGCACAGCAAGTGGAGCACGATCAAGCACAAGAAGGCGGCGCAGGACGCCAAACGCAGCAAGGCGTTCACGCGCGTCCTGAAGGAGGTTGCGGTCGCGGCCCGGCTCGGTGGCGGCGACCCCGGCGCCAATCCCAGGCTGCGCCACGCGCTCTCGGAGGCGAAGGCGCACAATGTGCCCGGAGACAACATCGACCGGGCGATCAAGAAGGGGACGGGGGAACTCGAGGGGGTGTCCTATGAGGAGGTCACCTACGAGGGCTACGGTCCCGGAGGCGTCGCGGTCCTGGTCGAGACGCTGACCGACAACCGGAACCGGACCGTGTCCGAGGTAAGGCACCTGTTCACCAAGCACGGCGGAAACCTGGGCGAGAACGGCTGTGTTGCCTGGATCTTCCACCGCCGGGGGTTCTTCGGGTTCGACCGCGCCGTCATGGAGGAGTCCGGGGTCGACGAGGAGGCGCTGGTCGAGCTCGCGCTGGAGCTCGAGGCGGAGGACTTCTCGGTCGAGAAGGACAGCTACAACGTCTACACCTCGGTGGAGGCCTTCCATGCCACCAAGGACGAGGTCGAGGAGCGGGGACTGAAGACCGAGGTAGCGGAACTGACGATGGAACCGCAGAACCTGGTCCAGGTCGACGAGGCGGTCGCGGGTCAGCTCCTGCGGCTGATCGACGGGCTGGAGGACCAGGACGACGTGCAGCACGTCTGGGCCAACTTCGACCTCGACGACGAGTTGCTGGAGCGGCTGGCATCCTGATCGTCGTACCGCAGCCTTGATCGTCCTCGGTCTGGATCCGGGCAGCCGGTACACCGGCTACGGCGTGGTGGAGCAGGAGGGGTCGCGGCTGAGGGAGTTGGACTCGGGTCGCATCGCGCTGGTGTCCGAGCCGGATTCGGCCGCGCGCATGGCTCTCCTGGCGGAGGGCGTAGAGCAGGCCCTCGACCGTTGGCAGCCCGCCGCGGCTGCCCTGGAGACCCTGTTTCACGGGCGCAACAGCCGCTCCCTGATCTCTCTCGCTCAGGCTCGGGGCGTCATTCTGTCGGTGCTGGGCAGGCACCGCCTGGAGGTGGTCGAGGTGTCTCCCGCCGAGGTCAAGAAGGCTGTGTGCGGCAACGGTAGGGCCGACAAGACCCAGGTGGCGCGCATGGTCGAGGTGCTGCTGGGAGCTTCGGGGGGCAGGCGAAGCGCGGACGCCTCGGATGCGCTGGCCGTCGCCATCTACTACGTGCAGCAACGCCCGTTGCAGAGGGTGGTGGAGGCGGCGTGGGGCAACCGTTGAACCGGGGCAGATTGGCGGTTCCCAAACAGGGTCCGTGTGCTATATTCCTTCACCGTTCCAAGGTGAGCCAGTCACCCCTTCCGGTGTAGGGGTCACCGTCCGTCAAGAATCGCGACCACTGTCGGTGGCCGGTTCAATTCTGCCCGTCGCTGGCGGGTTCACAGGTTTGAGGAGGTAGCTAGGTGAACATTGGTGGCACGTTCTGGAAGCTGATGAACGAGGGCGGTCCCGTCATGTGGCCACTGCTCGCATTCTCCGTCATCGCTGCTGCGGTGGTGGCTGAGCGGTTGTACGCACTGTGGCGCGCCCGGATCAACGTTCACGAGTTCCTCCCCAAGGTGCGGAAGGCGCTGGTGGTCAACCGGTCGATCCGCGACGCGGTGAAGGTCTGCGAGGAGTACCGGGGTCCGGTCGCCTCGATTCTCAAGGCCGGTCTGATGAAGTACGGCCGGCCCAAGGAAGACATCGAGAAGACGATCGAGAACGCGGCGCTGTTCGAGATGGGGCGCCTGGAGCGCGGTCTTGCGGTGCTGGCGACGACCGCCAACGTCGCGCCGCTGCTCGGCTTCTTCGGCACGGTGACCGGAATGATGGCCGGTTTCGACGCCCTCGCGGCACAGGGCCTCTCCAATCCGGGCGCGGTCGCCACGGGCATCAAGGAGGCGCTGACGACCACGGCCGGCGGTCTCGCGGTCGCCATTCCGACGCAGCTCGCCTACAACTACTTCATGAGTCGGATCAACAAGTTCGTGCGCGACATCGAGACCGCCGCGAACATGTTGCTCGAGACGTTCGGCGAGATGGAGCGCAGCGGCGTTCCGCCCGAGAGCGGTGAAGGCAGCTAGAGTTCCTTCGGGTCCCAAGACGAGGACAGCGACATGAAACTCAAGGCATCCATCGAGCACAAGCCGAACATCCCGACGGCTTCGATGGCGGATATCGCCTTCCTGCTGATCATCTTCTTCATGCTGACGATCACCTTCGAGGTCGACAAGACCCAGGTGCTGTTGCCGAAGACGACCCTCAGGTACGAGATCCCGAAGAAGGCCGCCTACGTCTCGATCGATCCGAACGGTCGCATCCGGGTGTCCGACGGTCAGTCCCAGAGTTCGCTGGTCAGTGCGGCGGACGAGGTGCTTTCGATGGCCGCAACCGTGATCTCGACCGATCCGGGCAAGACCTTCGTGGTCAAATCCGATGGCGAAGTGCCGTGGGAGAAGGTCGACGAAGTGCTGGATGCGCTGAAACGGGCCAAGGTGCGCACCCTGTACCTGCTGTCCGACCAGCGAACGGTCGACGACCTCTGAGGACGCTGCGGCATGCTTGAACTTGACGGTACGGATGGAGGCTCAAGATGAAGATCGAGCGTGATCGCCCGGACGACGAAATTCCGACCTCGTCGATGGCGGATATCGCCTTCCTGCTGATCGTCTTCTTCATGGTGACGACCACGTTCACGGCCACCCGCGGACTCGACTTCGCGCTTCCGGAGGACGATGACAATCCGCCGGTCATCGAGAAGGAAGAGTCGGTGCTGATCGAGATCTTCCCCGGAGGGGTGTTGAGGGTGGACCAGAGCCCCATGCAGCTCGGCGAGATCATCGAGTACCTGAGGCCGAAGCTGGAGCGGAATCCGAAGAAGCCGGTGATCATCCAGCCGGATCTCGCAACGGAGTACAAGCACATGGTCGAGGTGTACGACGAGTTGCGCCAGGCCGGAGAGCACGGCCTGACCGAGCCGATCAACATCTCGGTGCCGACTCAGCGGGAAATCCAGAGCTTCTGGTACTAGATTCTGCCGCTGGCCGGAATACGACCGAACTCGAACGAAGTTGGAAACCACACGTCGACCTGACAGAGAAGGGGTACCCCGATGAGTGACGAGAACCTCGAAGCCGCTGAATCCCCGGCCGCTGAATCCCCGGCCGAGGGGCCACAGGCGGAAGAAGCTGATGCGCTGACGTCAGCGGAGCAGGGTCTTCTGACCTACGTTGAGGAAACCCGGGAGGACAACAAGACCTTCCGCTACTCGCTCGGGCTCGCGGTGCTGTTGCACGCGATCCTGCTGGTCGTCAAACTGCCCGACCTGTACGGCGAAGTGGTGGCGCCACCGCCGAAGCCCAAGGTTTTCGTGGTGCAGCAGGTGCGCTTCAAGCCGCCACCACCGGAAGTCGAGCAGCAGATCCCGAAGCCCAAGTCGAAGAAGGTGCCGATCCCCGATCCCACGCCCGATGAGCCGGAACCGATCCGCATCGATGAGCCCGATGAGATCGACATCCCGGAGGTCGACGACCTGGATCTGTTCGACCTGCCCGACGCGCCGCCTCCGCCGGAACCGAGCGGACCGATCTACGTCACCGGCGATGTGACGAAGCCCGCGAAGATCAACGAGGTCAAGCCCCAGTACACCGAGATTGCGCGCAAGGCGCGGATCCAGGGTGTCGTCATTCTTCAGGCAACGATCGACAAGAACGGCGACATCACGGACGTCAAGGTGCTGAAGGGCCTGCACATGGGTCTCAGCGAAGCCGCCGTGACGGCGGTCAAGCAGTGGAAGTTCACGCCGGCCACGCTCAACGGCAAGCCGGTCGCCGTCTACTACAACCTCACTGTCAACTTCCAGCTCCAGTAGGGGTTGGGGAGGTCGAGCCGGGAGAGGCGCTTGCGCCGACCCGGTCGTCGTGATCAACGAACCTGACCGTTAACTTCCGAGTCGAGTAGCCGGGAGTGTCTGGCGCCCTATGAAGGAGGCCCCATAGATGACCAATCGCCGATCTGTTCTTGCCCTCGCGACGGCCTGTGCACTGCTCGGAGCTTCCGCGTCTTCCGCTGGGTGGGACGAGGGAGTCGCTGCGTTCCAGGCCGGCAACTACGCCCAGGCGATCGCCGAGTTCCAGCAGTTCGTCGAGGAGCGGACCGAGGAGGAGGCCCTGCGGGCGGGGTACTCCATGCTGGCCCAGTCCCTGCTCCGGGGCGGCAAGGCCAAGGAGGCGGTGGCGGCGTTCCAGAAACACCTCGAGTTGAAACCCGGCGATGTCGGAAGCCAGGTTGGGCTGGGGCAGGCGTACCACAAGGGCGGCATGCCCCGGGAATGCGTGGCGACACTGAACAGGCTGAACATCGGCAGCCTGCCGGAGCCCCACCAGATCCTCGTGTACCAGATGCGCAGCGCGAGCCAGGCGCGGCTCGGAAACACCCGTGGCGCGGCCGCCGATCTGGGCAAGGTTGCGGACCTGAAGCCGAGCGATGCAGAGACGCGTTTCGAATACGGCCAGATGCTGCAGAACGACGCCCAACTCGATGCGGCGATCGGCGCCTATGAGCGGGCAGTCTCGATGGACGGCGGCGAGGCGGAGTGGAAGAGGGTTCTCGTCAACGCCCTGAAGATCAAGGGTCGGCGCACACAGGGCTCGGCCAAGACCGGCATTTACAGGAAGGCCGAGGATGTCGCCCGGAGCCTGGTGGCGAGCAATCCCTCCTACGACGACCTGCTCCTGCTGGGTGAGGTTCAGTTGGGCGGCAAGAACTACGACTCGGCGGCTCGGACGTTCCAGCAGGCGGTCTCGAAGAGGGGGAACGATTGGCACGCGCACTTCTATCTGGGGCAGGCCTACAGCTCGCTTGAGCGCTACAGCGACGCCGAAGCGCCGTTGAACACAGCCCTGCCGCTTGCCTCGGGCGACGACAAGAAGCTGGTCTGGAAGCAGCTCGGCTTCGTGTTCGAGAAGCAGAAGAAGTACGAGCTTTCGATCGATGCCTACGAGAAGGCGGGCGACCCGGCCGGCGTCACCAGGGTGAGTGAGAACTTGCGGATTCAGGAAGAAAACAAGGACGCCGAAGAGTTCAACAAGACCATCGAAGTGTTGGAGCGTCAGCGCGAGGCACTCCGCATACAGCTCGAAGAGCTTCCGGGCGCGGCAAACGATCCGCCGCCTCGCCGCTAGGGCCTAAGAGGGCTGCTGCTGGGTACGCCGGCCTCTGGCCGGCTTTCAGAGAAACACCGCGCGAGGCGCCAGCCTCGCTCCTACGCCTCTCCCTCAAACGCCGTGGACGACTTCCTGGATGCCTTGGACGCCCTTGAGGAGCCGACGCGCCGTCCCTGGAACCCCGCGACGTAGAACGTCCTTGGGGCGTTCTGTCGTGGAGGTTTCCTGAGCCCGCAGTTTCGGTCCTACGCCAACTTCCGGCGCAGAATCTCCTGCGCCGCTCGTGGTTCGGCGCTGCCTCGGGAGGCCTTCATGACCTGGCCGACCAGGTAGCCGAGGGCCTGCTCGCGGCCGCCGCGGTACTCGAGGACGGCCTTGCTGTTGGCCGCGATGGCGGCGTTGGCCCAGGCCTCGAGCTGGTCGTCGTCCCGGACCTGGCGTAGCCCGAGACGATCGACGATCTGGTCGGGCGTCTCTTCCGAGTCCCAGGCTTCGGCCAGCACGTCCTTGGCGGCCGTGGTCGACAACTCGCCGGAGTCGACCAGGGCGACGATGGCCGCCAGCCGCTCGGGTGCGATGAGTTGAACGTCCCGTTGCTTCAACTCGCGCAGGATCTCGGTCATCACCCAGTTGGCGATCGACCTGGCGCCGGGCGGATGCGCGGCCACTGCGCGCTCGTAGTACGCCGCCAGGGCGACACTGCCGGACAGGAGCGCGGCTTCCTCGGCGCGCAGCCCGTAGGCCTCGCGGAACCGCGCACTCTTGATCCACGGCAACTCCGGGAGCAACTCCGCTTGACGCTCGATGCGGCGCTTGGTCAGGACCAGGGTGGAGAGGTCGGGCTCGGGAAAGTACCGGTAGTCGTGCGCTTCCTCCTTGGACCGGAGGGAGCGGGTGGCGCCGCTGGCCGGCTCGAAGCTGCGCGTCTCCTGTTCGACCTGACCTCCGGCGGTCAGGATGTGCAACTGCCGCTCCCGTTCGTACTCGAGCGCCTTGGCGACGTGACGGAAGGAGTTCAGGTTCTTGACCTCCGTCTTCGTGCCGAGCGTGTCGGCGCCGGCCGGACGCAGGGAGAGGTTGGCGTCGCAGCGCAGACTGCCCTCCTCCATGTTGCCGTCGCTGGCGCCGGTGTAGAGAAGCACCTGGTGGAGCGTCTGCAGATAGGCCTGCGCGTCCTCCGGTGAGCGAATCTCGGGCTCGGTCACGATCTCCACCAGGGGTACGCCGCAGCGGTTGAAGTCGACCAGGCTCCGCCCTGGCAACGGACCGCCTCCCGGCACCTCGTGCAGCAGCTTGCCGGCGTCCTCCTCGAGGTGGATCCGATGGAGCCGGATCTTGAGGCCGGACGGCAGCGGCACCAAACCCCCCTCGGCCAGCGGCTCGTCGTACTGACTGATCTGGTAGCCCTTCGGCAGGTCAGGGTAGAAGTAGTTCTTGCGCGCGAATACGGACCGTCGCCTGACCTCGCACCCCAGCGCCAGCGCCAGCCGGATGGCAAGGTCGACGGCGTGCTGGTTGGTCACCGGAAGGCTGCCGGGGTACCCGAGGCAGACCGGGCACACGAGCTCGTTCGGCTCGGCGCCGAAACGGTTCTCGCAGCGGCAGAACATCTTCGTTCTGGTGCGCAAATGGACATGGACTTCCAGCCCGATGACCGTTTCCCAGGCGGCATCGAGGGCTGCGGGAGAGACTCCCGGATTGGCCGTACTCTGCGCTACGCTCATGACCGTCACGATGGCCGCGGCATCCTACAGCAGCTACCGGTGCTGAAGCGCCGGGTCGCGGCCACTACGGTCCACTGCCGCGGGCCGGTCCGGGCCGCCTTTCTGGGCGCGGCGCCGGGAGGGGATGCGCTTGGGCCGGAGGATGCTTTCCGACTCCTGGCGCGCGATGTCCGGGCGGCGGAAACGGTCTCGCCCGCCTGGTTGAGGCAGCGGCACAGCGCCGAGGCGCTACGGGCCGATGAGCCCGGTTTGCGGGGGGAAGGAGACGCCCTGATCGTCACTCGCTCCGGAGTGGCGGCGACCGTCTTCGTCGCCGACTGCGTTCCGGTGCTGGTCGCCGCGGGGGAGAGCGTGGCGGCCGTTCACGCCGGCTGGCGCGGGCTGGCCGGCGGCGTTCTCGCCTCGGCGATGCGGGAGTTGAAGCGCGCCGGCGCCACCTACCCGGCGAGGGCCGAGGCCTGGATCGGTCCGGCGATCGGGCCCTGTTGCTACGAAGTAGGCGAAGACGTGGCCAGCCAGGTGGAATCCGCGAGCGGCCCCGAAGTCGTCATCCGCCGGCCGGGGCGCAAGCCGCACCTCGACCTGGTCCTGGCGGCTTCGAAACAGCTTGCCGGGTTGGGCTTGGGATCCATCTCAAGTAGCGGTTGCTGCGTTCGTTGCGATTCGGCCTGGTGGAGCCACCGCCGCGACGGCGCGGCCGCCGGCCGGAACTACGCCTTCATCTGGCGCGCCCTATAGCGGGCGCTACTCGCCGTCGGATGCCGCCCGGCGCGAACTGCGGCTGCGGGTCATGCGGGTGGGATCGATTCCTACGGAGCGCAGAAAGGCCAGGTCACGTCCATTGATGCGAAACGTCGGCGCCGGTCGCGGCCGCCTGGTCGAAGAACTCTCGTCGGCGTCGCCATCGTCATCGTCGCTTCTCTTGCAGTCGAGGAAGAGGTTGAGCGTGTAGCCTTCGCGCCGGATCGACTCGAGCCGATCGTGGACCTCGCGCGACTCGGCCATCGCCTCGCAGAGAGACCGGGTGAGTTCCTCGAGTAGTTGCTTGAGCCGGGGTTCCATGGGCCGACGACCATTATCCCAAACCGCAGCCGGTAGTCACCCTCCGGGTTCGCTGCAGGCCGGTACGGACACCTGGCGGCCGGTGCTCGACGCGCTGGCCGGGGCGGGTTGGCAGCCGGTCTCGTTCGAGCCTCTGGCCGGGGACGTCTCCGCCCGCCGATACGGTCGGCTCCACCTTGCCTCGGGCGGGCAGCGGGTCGTCTGCAGCTATCCCGACGACATGAAGGATTTGGCAGCGCGCTTCGTGGGCGCTACCGAGCTGCTGTCTTCGGTCGCTGTGCCGACACCGAGGGTGGACCAGCACTCGCTCGAGCATCCGGTCTGGGTCCTCATGGAGGATCTCGGTCCGCTGACTCTGTTTGAACGCTGGAAGTGGGCCGGCAGCGGCGCGGAGGTGAACCTGGGCCGGCGACTGGCTGAAGCCCGGGAACTCATCGGACGGATACAGCTCCTGCCGCCGGACAAGGTTCGGGACCTGGGCTCTCCGCCGCTCGACCGGGCCCTCTTGATGGCTGAACTCGACCAGACCTGGGAACGTTTCCTCGAACCGCGAGGTCTGGTTGCGGACCCGGGACTGGCCGAGCAGGTCCGAGCCGTATGTGCTGCCATCTGCGAACGGCTCCACTCCGCGACGAGCGTGCCGTGTCACCGCGACTTCATGGCCCGGAACCTGATGCTGCGCGCGCCGGCCGCGGTTCCGCCGGGAGGCCGCGAAGAGCTGGTCGTGATCGACCACCAGGATCTGCGCCTGGGGCCCCCGTGCTATGACCTGGCCTCGCTCCTGAATGACACGCTGACGCTCTCGGTCCACGAGCGGCAGGAGCACCTGTCGGCCGCCCTGGAAGACGCCGCCCTGATCGCTCAGTACCAGGCGGCGACGGCCCAGCGCATGCTCAAGATCGCGGGCACCTTCGCGTACTTCGCGACCGTCGGCAGCGACCGCTATCTGCAGTTGATCCCACCGACGCTACGGAGGTTCCTGGACGCCTTGGACGCTCTTCCCGAAGGCCGCGAGCTGGCGCCCTGGTTGCGTAGGGCCTGGGAGTCGGTTACGGGCTGATAGTGTCGGTGGCCGACCTCGACAGGAGAACGCCATGCCGTCCTTTGGCATCCAAGAGCTACTCATCATCTTCGTCATCCTGATGGTCATCTTCGGTGGCAGCAAGCTGCCTCTCCTTGGCCGCGGCATGGGTGAGGGCATCCGGAATTTCAAGAAGGGCCTGCGCAGCGACGACTCCTCCGAACTGGAGGAGAAGGAGTCCTAGGCCTAGGAGTCGAGTCGCGGCGTCCGCGCCGCGCTTAGCCGCCGGCGAGGACGGCGAAGTCGAGGCCGCGCGGATTGACTGCCGCCCACGCCGCTCGGTGGTGCCCGACGTAGAGGCGGAGCACGCTGTCCGTGAACTTCCGGGTCTCGCGGAACGGCGGCATGCCATTGAAGCGATCGACCTTGCCGGGTCCCGCGTTGTACGCCGCGAGGGCCAGCACCAGATCGCCGTCGAAACGGCGCAGCAGGGAGGCCAGATAGCTGGCCCCGGCATCCAGATTCTGGCTGGGGTCGTATACGTTGGCCACGCCGAACTGTTCGGCGGTCGCCGGCATCATCTGCATCAGGCCCAGAGCACCCTCGGGTGAAACGGCCAGCGTGTCGAAGGAGGACTCGGTCTGCGCGACGGCCGCCACCAGCAGCGGGTCGATCTTGCGGCGCTCGGCGACAGCGGCAATCTGAGCGCCATAGGGCACGCGCAGCAAGAGGTCCCGGACGGCGTTCCCGTCGGCGGCGCCGATGAAGAGCGCGAAGCTCTCCCTGTGCGACCGAATCGTCTCGTACAGCGGGCGGCTATCCCGGGATTTGCGGGCCGTCGTCGTACCCGATGCCGGGTCGAGCCAGGCCTGGATCTCCTCGAACAGGGCGACATCCTCGACGTGCGGTGGCGCCGGCAGCGAGTCGGGCTGCCGACCGGGCGCCGTATCCCGCACCGAGACGGCCAGAATGGCGCCGGCGGTCACAACGACCGCCAGAGCCTTCTTGCCGGTGCTGGTGTTTGAGTTGACCATGAGAAGCGTGGTGAGGAGTGTGCTGGCCCCTGAGGGCCAAGTGGCTGCTGTAGGGACGGTCGTTCTCTGCGCTGCACGATCCGGCCGGTAACGACGGCGCGGCTTTGTGCCCTGAGGCGTTCGCCGACCGTGGAAGGGAACGCCTGACTGCGCTTGGCAGCAAGCTGTGTGCCAACCCAGGTTCCTCATTTCCCAGCCGACCATCTGGGGCAGAGTTCTATTTGGATGGGTTCCTCTTGCCGGAAGCACGGTAGTCAGCCGACTGGATGCGAAGAGCGCCGACCTTGGTGCGCAGTGTGTTGCGGTGGATGCCTAGGTTGTTGGCGGCGCGGGTGAAGTTGCCCTGGTTGAGTCGTAGCGAAGCGAGGATGAACTGCCGTTCGAAGATCCCACGAGCTTGAGCCAAGGTGACGCCGCGGCTGACCAGATGCCGGACGAGGAGGTCGAGCCTGTCGTTCAGATCCTCGGGGGCGTCGTCGGGAACGCGGTCGTCTGCACTGGGCTGCTTCAAGGCGAGTCGCGTACCGAAACGGAGATTTTAGCACACATCGCTGGCTTCCGGGCAGTCTCACCGGTCGGATCGCCGTACCTCGCGCGGCTCGTCAACCGCGATGGGCGGCTGCTCCGGAGGGGCGGCAGAGTACCCGGATGGTGGCGGCGTCGTATGCCGCTCTTCAGCCTCCGTCCTGCAGCCGCGACAGCGATTCGGCCGCCAGACGGGCTGCTTCAGAGTCCGGAAAGCGTCTCGAGACCTCCCTGAAGCGCCGCTTGGCGCCCTCTGGGTCGCCGAGCCGCTCCAGCGTTCGGCCTACCTTGACCAGGGCGTCGGGGACCTTGTTTCCGAGCGGGTACTCGTGGAGCATCGTCTGGAATGCGGCCATGGCGCCCCGATCGTCGCCCCGGGCGAACCGGCATTCGCCGATCCAGTAGAGGGCGTTGTCCGACAGGTCGCCGTCCGGAAAGTCGTCGAGGAAGCGCTGGAACCCCAGTTCGGCTTCCACGTAGTCGCGGCTCAGGTACTTCTCGCGAGCGCGGTCATAGAGTTCCTGGCCCGGCTCCTCGACGGTCGCCGAGGCGTTGGCTTCGTCTCCGTCGGCACTCGCGCCCGGTTCGGCCTTGGGTTCAGCCGCGTCGTCCGACTCGATCGGAGGCGCATCCTCAGGCGTATCGTCGAGTTCCGTCACCTCGAGTACCTGCACCCGAGCCGGCGGCGGCGGTTCGAAGGGGACGGGCGGTGGAGGCGCGGTTGCCGCGGCCCTGACCTCCTCGAGCGCGTTCTCGAGCTCCGCGATGCGCTCACGCAGCAGGGAGTCTTGAGGTCCGCTCTCCGTGACCTGCTGTTCAAGCTGCCGCACCCGCTCTTCGAGTTGCTTGAGTTCGGCCCGCACCCCCTCGTTCGGCGTCGTCAACCGGTCCATGAACTCGCGCGGAGTCTCGGTCGAGGCACAGCCGATGCAGAAACCGGCGATGACCAGGAGAACGGGCGCACCTGCCCGTATCGATCGGCGCCCGGAAAGCCGGAGGCGCCGTGCCGAACCGTCAGCCCTGGTTGCTCTCTTCAACGGGTGGGTCATCGTCACTCGGGCGGGGCGGTAAGTCACTCGGGCGGGGCGGTAAGTTCGGGGCCTCTGGCACCTTGCTTCGAAGCGTGCGGATCTTCTCCGCCGAGAGCACTTTCTTGAGCCACCGGCTGTCGGGGTGCTCGTCGCGCAGCCGGTCGCAGGCATCACGCAGGTACTCGTAGTTGTCGAGGCCCCGTCGACTTGGGATCTGCTTGAGCACCCGGGCGTAGGTAAGGCACATGTAGGCGAAGATCTTGTCCGGCTCCGGATAGTCCGGATAGGTCTCGAGCATGTCCCTGAAGCGTTCGCCGGCGGCGCTGGGAGTGCGGAAACGGTAGTAGAAGGCGCCGACGACGAACTCGTGCTCCGCCAGTTGGTTTCGGACCTCGACGATCTTCTGGGTAGCCTGGCCGGCGTACTGGCTGGTCGGGTAGAGCCGGCGGACGTTCTGGAACTCGGTCAGTGCCTGACGGGCGGTCTGCTGGTCGCGGTCGGGTTTCTCGATTCGCTCGGCGAGCGCGTCGGCGAGACGGAACTGGGCGTACGCCGCGCGCTCGGAGGTGGGAAACCGGTTGAGGAAGTCGCGATAGCGCTGCTCCGCTTCCACGTAGGACTGATAGCCGCCGCGCAGGAACAGTGCATCCGCGGCCAGCAGCAGACCCTCGCGACCGGTCTCCGAGTTCGGCTCGACCTCGAAGGCGTGGACGAGATGCTGGAGCGCCTGGTTGAACTTCTCGTCCTCCATGAGCTGCTTGCCCATGTCGAGCGCCTCGGAGGACGACAACCGGAGGATCGGATCCTCCTTGATGCCGCCGCAGGCGACCACCAGAGTGAGCGCCGCCGCCAGCAGGGTTCTTCCAGCGAGTCGCTTCATTCGTTCGCCTGCCTGCGGAGAGCCGCCAGCGCCTCGACCGGGCACTCCGCGGCGAAGACGCCGGAACCCACGACCGCAACGTCGACGCCGGCCGCCGCGACCTCGTCGAGGTTCGCCGGCTTGATTCCCCCGTCCATCTCGATGCTGGTCGGAAGCCCGCGGGCGTTGATCGCGGCGCGTAGCTGCCGGGCCTTGTCCAGTGTGTTCGACTGGAACGCCTGGCCGGCGAATCCTGGCTGGACGGACATCAGGACCACGTAGTCCAGGTGCTCCAGGTACGGCAGGAGTTCGTCCAGCGCCGTAGCCGGGTTGATCGCCACGCCTGCTCCGACTCCCCGATCGCGAATGTGGGCTGCCAGACGGGCCGGTTCCGGCGTCGCCTCATGGTGGAACGACACCCAGACCGGTTCACTGTCGAGGTAGCGGTCCAGGAGCGCCTCCGGATTCGAGACCATCAGATGGATGTCGAAGCCCACCCGGCTGCGTTTCGCGAGGTCGGCGATCACCGGCGGGCCGAAGGTGAGGTTGGGCACGAAGTGGCCGTCCATCACGTCGACGTGGATCAACTGCGCGCCGCCGTCCTCGCAGTATCTCACTGCGGAGGCCAGGTCGGCGAGGTCCGCCGCCAGGATCGAAGGCGCGATCTTCATCGTTCGGGTTCTCTGAGCGTCGGGTTGTCTGGGGAACCTGGCGGAATCAATGGCTCTCCTGCGCGGCGACGACCAGGGCGATCGAATCGCTTTGTCGCAGGGGATGGCCCGGAAGTGGATACTGTCGCAGGATGATCCCGGCTTCAACGCCTTCGTAGGGTTCGTACTTTACCCTTCCGAGCCGGAATCCGCGCGTCTCGAAGTAGGTGCGGACGGGCGCTTCGGGCAAATCGATCAGATCCGGCATGACGAATGCCGCTCCCGGGTTGGCCAGACTCACCATGACGTCCACCTGGGAAGCCGGCGCCACCCGGGATCCGGGCGCTGGACTCTGGCGGATGACCGTTCCCGGCGCGCCGAACTCCGCGTACACGCGCCGGCTCCTGCCCAACTGCAGGCCGGAGGCCGCGAGACTGACCTGAACCGTCTGCAGGACCTGGCCGGCCAGATCCGGAGTCTCGACGAGTTGACGTCCCCGTGACAGGTGGATGACGACGCCGCTGTACTGCTTGACGTCGCTGCCGGCCGGCGGATCGTGCCGAAGCACATGGCCCGCGGGGATGGCCTCGTCGTGGCGGTCTTCCTCTTCGACCCGCCGCACCGTCAAACCGGCGGTGGCGAGGGTGGTCTCGGCGTGACTCACATCCAGGCCGACCAGGTCGGGCACCGCGATCACGCCGCTGCGGACGAAGTTGGAAAGGGCCAGATAGGACGAGACGCCGAGCAACGCGGTGAGCAGGCCGGCATACAACCCGCCCACGATGAGGCGCTTCAGCCAGCGCCGGCGCATCGTGCCTGCGAGCCAGCGAGCGAGAACCGCGGGTGAGAGCTTCTCCTTGACGGCCGGCGGGAGCTTCCAGAGCCGCGTCTTGTGCAGCCCGGTCATCGCGGACCGCGCGGCCTTCCGTGCCCACAAGGTCAGTCTTCGTTTGGCGGTCATCGGCGCCCTCAGCCCTCAGCGCCACAGGGCGGGCAGGTTCTTCACCAGGTCGAAGTAGAGCGCGAACATCATGATTCCGACGATCACGACGAGGCCTAACTGGGCCACCAGGTTCTTGGTTCTGATGGACAGATCGCGCCGCAGGACGCTCTCGAACAGCAGGATGACGAGCTGGCCGCCATCCAGGACCGGGATCGGCAGCAGGTTGAGAATGCAGATGTTGAGGCTGATCAGGGCGGTCAGGAAGACGAGATCGCTGAAGCCCTGCCGGGCCGCCTGACCGCTGATCCTGGCGATCTCGATGGGTCCGGCCAGGGCGCTCTGGGGCGAGACGCGACGTTCGGCCAGCCTGCCCAGGAACCCGAAGATCTCGGTTGCGATCTCCCAGTTGATCCGTGCACTCTCCATGAGGGCGGAGGCGGGGCCAACGCGCTGGTAGGAGAAGTGGCTGATCGCGATGCCGGCGCGGCCGACACCGCCTTCATCGGCCGGCACCAACCGGACCACGAGGCGCTCCTCGCCGCGGCCGATCTCGACGCTGACCTCTTCGCCTGCGCGCGGCTCCACCAGCCGGCGGAAGTCGTCCGCGTCGGCGATGGGGTGACCGTCCACTGCGTAGAGCGTGTCGCCGTACCGGATGCCCGCCCGTTCGGCGGGCGTGCCTTCGAACACCTGGCGAACGCGCGGCAGCAGGCTGGCGTACATGCCGGCGTCGCCCAGCTCGTGGCGGGGAATCCGCCGCGGCACGAGTACGGTGCTCGTCGTCCTGCCGTCGCGTTCGAAATCGACCGCGAGACGCCGTTCCGGTGAAGTGAGAACGATGTTCGCGACCTCGCGCCAGTCGGAGACGTCCTCGTCGTCGAGGCGCAGGATGGTGTCGCCGGCTTGCAGGCCGGCCTCGGCGGCGGCGGAGTCGGCAGCCACGGCGCCGATCTCGGTGCTCAGGTCGCGCGGCCCGGCCAGCTCGGTGCCGGCCACCAGCACGGCCGCGATCAGGACGATCGAAAGCACGACGTTGGCGGCGGGGCCGGCCAGGAGGACGACCATTCGCTGCCACCGGGGCTTGGTGATGAAGTCGCCGGCGTCGCCGGTCGGATTCGAGGCGTCGATGCCGGAGAAGGCCACGTAGCCGCCCAGCGGCACCATCGCCAGCCGGTACTCCGTGCCGCCGCGTTCGAATCCCCAGATCCGTTTGCCGAAGCCGATCGAGAACACCCGGACCCTGATTCGAAACAGCCGGGCCGCCAGGAAGTGACCCAGTTCGTGAACGAAGATGATCACGCCGATCACGACCAGCAGGGCCAGGATGTTGCTCAGGATGTTCATGCGTGAGAGGGCGCCGGCACAGGCGCCCGCCGATGCTAACCGCCGAAGCGCGCCAGGACTTCCCGGGCGTGGCGACGACCCCATGAATCCCAGGCCAGGGCCTCCCCGATGCTGTCCGGCTCGGCGCCGCCGGCTTCCCGGTCGTGGCGTTCGAGCACTCGGGCCACCACGGGCACGATCGCAGTGAAGGGGGTTTTGCGGTTGAGAAACGCCTCGACTGCGACCTCGTTGGCCGCGTTCAGCACCGCCGGCGCGCCGCCGCTCCGGGTCAGGGCATCGCGGGCCAGCGATGGCGCGGGGAAGAACGCGGGATCGACTCGCCGGAACTCCAGGTTCGAGGCCGCCTGCAGCAGTTCACTCAGATCGCCCGGCGCGTCGCTGGCGGGCCGCGGCCAGCGTTCGGGATACGAGAGCGCGTACTGGATGGGGTACTGCATGTCGTTGGCTGAGAGTTGGGCGACGCCGTTGCCGTCGCGGAACTCGACGATCGCGTGAACGAGGGACTGCGGGTGGATCACGATGTCGATCCGCGAGCCGGCCACGTCGAACAGGTAGCTCGCTTCGATCAACTCCAGGCCCTTGTTCATCAGGGTCGCGGAATCGACACTGATCTTCGGGCCCATGTCCCAGGTCGGATGTGCGGTCGCCTCGGCGGGCGTCACCGTCCCCAGGGTGGTGGGATCGCGGTCGAGGAACGGACCGCCCGAAGCGGTCAGCACCAGGCGGCGGACCTCCTCGGGCCGGCCCGCCCGTAGCGCCTGGTGGATCGCGGCGTGCTCGCTGTCGACCGGCAGGATGGACGCGCCCGAGGCGGCCGCGAGCCGGCGCAGTACGGGGCCGGCCGCAACCATCGCCTCCTTGTTGGCGAGCGCCAGATCGGCGCCGGCTGCAAGCGCCGCTGCCGCCGGTTGAAGGCCGGCCGCGCCGACGATCGCCGTCACGACCAGGTCGACATCGCCGGTCCCGACCGCGTCCAGGAGCGCGTCCTCGCCGCTTGCCAGACTGGTTCCTTCCGGCAGTTCGGCGCGGAGCGCGGCTGCCGTGTCGGCCTCTGCCACGACGACGCGATCGGGGCCGAACTCGTGCGCCAGTTCGATCAGGCGCGCCGGTCGCGTTCCCTGCGCTGCGAGCACCGAGACCCGCAGCCGGTCCGGGTGGCTGCGGGCCACGGCCAGGGTGGCTTCGCCGATCGAGCCCGTGGCCCCGAGTACGGCGACGCTGCGCCGGGTCAAGGCAGGGCTCCGGCCGCGCCGGTCCCGTGGAGGACCGAGACCGCCGGCCCGAAGGCTCCGAGGTCGACTGCGAGGACCATCAACGGCGTCGCCAGCATCACGCTGTCCAGCCGGTCGAGGAGGCCGCCGTGCCCCGGCAGCAGGTGGCTGGCGTCCTTGACCTGGGCCGCGCGCTTCAGCAAGGACGCCACCAGGTCTCCGGCCTGACCCGCGCCGCCGCAGACAAGCGCCACAAGCGGAACCGCTGGCTCGAAGTCCTCCGGACCGAGCCAGAACAGGAACACCGCGACGCCGACGCCTACGCTCGCGGCCAGACCGCTCACGGCGCCCGCGATCGTCTTCTTCGGACTGATGGTGGGGGCCAGGGGCCGGCGGCCGAACCTCCGTCCACCGTAGTAGGCGCCGATGTCGCCCAGCGCGGCTACGGCCAGAACCCAGAGCAGCAGCACGGGATCGAGGCGGTGAAGGTGGATCGCGGCGACGAGGAACAACCCCAGCCAGAGCGCCCCGAAGGAGAACAGAGCCGAGGCGGCCAGCCGGTCGCGCACCTCGGCGCGGCTGCCCAGCCCTACCGCCATCGCCATGGCGAGAACGACTACTGCCGCCGCGAACCAGAGGTCGAGGTTGCTGAGCCGGGGCAGGGGGACGATCTGGTTGTGGACGGCGTTGACCAACGCCAGGACGGCCACGGCCAACCACAGCGCCGGGCGGAACTTCGGCGAGACGACGATCCGCTGCACCAGGTCGGAGTACTCCGCGGCCGCCAGCAGGACCACCGCGGTGGCGACCGCCACGAAGAACAGGGGCTTCAGGTACAGGACGATGGCTGTCGCCAGCGCCGCGGCCAGGATCCCCGTGACAACGCGTTTCATTGCGGCCGACTGTATTCCACCCGCTCCAGACAGAGCCCCCGGGCCGGCGCGTTGGGGCCGGCGGCCGAACGTGGGCCGCCCTCGAGGAGCTTGGCGAAGTCGTCCAGCGACCGGCGGCCGCGGCCGACCTCGAGCGTGGTGCCGACGAGGGCACGCACCATGCCGCGCAGAAACCCGTCGCCGGCGATGCGGAAGCTCAGCTCGTCGCCGGCTTCGGTCCACGCGGCGTGGTGGATCGTCCGCTCCGGCCGGCCGTGGCTGCCCCCCGACTTGGCGAAGGCCGAAAAGTCGTGCCGTCCCAGGAGCAGGGGTGCGGCGCTCTTCATCGCCTCCAGGTCGAGTCCGGCCGGCGCCGGAACCACGAAGGGCGCCCGGAACGGGTCGATCACCCGGGCGCTGCAGAGGCGGTAGCCGTAGACCTTGAAGGCAGCGCTCTTGCGGGCGTCAAAAGTGTCGTCCACTGCCTCGGCGTCCAACACCCGGATGGCCGCCGGCAGATGACGGTTGGCGCCGTGGACCAGGGCACGGCGCACCTCCTCGGGCGCCGACCCTGCCGCTACCGTCAGGTGAGCCGCCTGGCCGCGGGCATGGACCCCGGCATCCGTGCGGCCGGCGCCGTGCACGGTCACGCTTCGGCCGAGGATCCGGGCCAGGGCTTCCTCGACGACCTGCTGCACGGCGAGCGCATTGTCCTGGCGCTGCCAGCCGGCGTAGTCCGTGCCGACATACGCGATGCACAGGCAGTACTTCACGGCATCCCCGTCCGCATCCGGCGATCAACCACGAAGACCACCAGCGGCGGCAGCCAGACCGCGCCGTAGACCCAGGGGAAGTAGTCGACTCCCGCGAGCGCCGGCAGGTAGGCCAGGGGCAGTGTCGCCGACAGCAGCAGGACGCTGCGCACACCGAGCAGCGCCGCCCAGGGCAGTACCCAGATCAGGTACCAGGGATAGAGCGTCGGACTTGCCAGCAGAACGATGCCGAACGCGCCGAACGCCGCGCCGGTCGCGCCGGGACGCCGCCGCCAGAGGCGAAGCCACGCGGCGCCGCCCGCGGCGAGGAGCAGGGCGCGGGCGAGAAACTGGGGATAGGTGTAGGAGTAGAGGGTGTGCCACGGCGTTGCTGTGACCTCGCCGCCGAAGACCGTCCGGACCACGTGGACCACTCCCGCTGCCGCCCGGTCGAATTGCAGCATGTCGAGCAGACGCCAGAGCGGTTCGTAGAGCGGGCCGTTGTACTCCCAGCGCAACGCGTAGATGGCGAGGCCCGGGGGAACGCCGCCCGTCCAGACCAGAACGGCCGCCGTCGCGGGGACGAGCAGACAGGCGGCGCCGAGAGCGAACAACCGGCCGTGCTGCCCGTGGCGCTGCATCGTTCGCCACCAGAGAGGGATTGCCGCGAGGGGAACCAGCTTGGCCAGCACGCCGAGCGCGGCGACCGCCCCGGCAGCGAGCGAACGCGGGGCGCCGGACAGGGAACCGCGCCGGACCGGCATCAGACAGACACAGGCGATGACCAGCGAGGCGCCCAGCACGTCTACGTGGCCCATGCCGGCGCCCTCGATCACGACCAGGGGATTCCAGACGTAGGCCAGAGCGGCCACGACGGACTCGCGCCGCCGGGCCAGCGCGAGCAGCAGGGCGCAGCCGATCAGGTCGACCGCGGTCAGCGCCAGCTTGTAGCCCGGGAGCGGCTGCGGCAGGACGCTGGCGGCGGCAAATGCCGCCAGGGCCAGGGGCGGGTAGACCGTGGCGATGTCGCGGTGGGCGGTCCGCTGCCACAGGTCGTCGCGCAACCCGGCCAGGTCGGGGGCGTTGGGAGCGAGGCGGTACGGATTGGCGCCGGAAGCGGCGACCCGACCGTCCCAGAGGTAGCGGTGGACGTCGTCGGACAGGCTCGGCGCCAGCGGCAGGGCCAGCAGGCGCAGCAGCACGGCGACGGCCAGGACGCCGGAGACAGGGAGCTTGCCCGCTTCTCCCCGCCGCGCCGGTCCCAGCCTCCTCAGCGCCCGGAAGAGGGCGCCGAACGCGAGCAGGAGCACTGCGAGGAAGAGCACGCTCGCCCACGGCGCGTCCGCCGCCGGCCGCAAGCCGGTCCGGTCCAGGACCAGGAGCCCGCCGAAGCACGCGAGTAGGGGCCAGGCTGCCGACGCCAGTGGGAGTGCCCTTGCCATATCGTCGGCGTCTGTGCTTCTTCCCGTGTACTACGCAGTTCTCGGCGCGCTCGCGCTGTTCGGACTTCACCGGCTGATTCTGCTGCTGGTGCTGCGCCTGATCCGGCCACCCGCCGAGGTGGGTGGCTCGGCCGCAGCCCGCGCGCAGGAGGAAGCCCCTCTGCCCCGGGTCACTGTCCAACTGCCAATCTACAACGAGCGCTACGTGGCGCCGCGCCTGGTCGCGGCCGTGCTCGACTTCGACTACCCCACAGAGCGGCTGGAGATCCAGATCCTCGACGATTCGACCGACGACACGGGCGAGCGGATCGAGGCCGTGCTCGAGGAGGCGTCGAAGCGGGGTCGCCCACTGCCGGCCATCCGCCACCTGCGCCGGGGCGAACGCGAGGGCTTCAAGGCGGGAGCCCTCGCGGCCGGCCTGCGCGAGGCGCGCGGCGAGCTGATCGCGATCTTCGACGCCGACTTCGTCCCCGGCCCGGATTTCCTGCGCCGCACGGCGCCTGCCTTCGCGGATCCCGGGCTCGGCATGGTCCAGGCGCGCTGGGACCACATGAACCGGAGTGACTCCCTGCTCACTCGCGCCCAGGCGGTGCTGCTCGACGGCCACTTCCTGGTCGAGCAGGAGGCGCGCTACCGGGCGGGCTGCTTCTTCAACTTCAACGGCACCGCGGGCGTCTGGCGGCGCCGGGCGATCGACGAGGCCGGCGGCTGGCAGTTCGACACCCTGACCGAGGATCTCGACATCTCCTACCGCGCGCAACTCGCCGGCTGGCGCTTCGTCCTGATGGCCGATCTGGCTGTGCCGGCCGATCTGCCGGGCCGCGTCAACGACTTCAAGAGCCAGCAGCACCGCTGGGCTCGCGGTACGGCCCAGACCATGCGCAAGCTGCTGGGACGGATCCTGCGCAGCCCGGTCAAGCCGCGGGTCAAGCTTGCGGCGACGGCGCACCTGGCTTCGGGCTTCTGCTATCCGTTGCTCGTCGCGCTGGGACTGCTGCTCCTGCCGGCCATCCTGCTGCGCCAGGAATCTCCGTACCTGCTGCTGTGGATCGATGCGCCTCTGTTCCTGCTCGGCACCGTCGCGGTGGCCGGCTGCTACGCCGCCGGCCAGTTCCGGGCCGGCCGGCCGGGTTCACGGGCGTGGTTGGAGGTGCCGCTTGCCATGTCCGTTGGCATCGGCCTGTCTCTTCACAACTCGGCCGCGGTGGCCACCGGTCTCTTCCGCCGGGGCGGCGTGTTCGCCCGCACCCCCAAGATCCCGGCCGGCGCGGGCAACCCTCCCGCGCTGTACCGGTCGAACGCGGTCTGGAGCCTCTGGGGCGAAGCCACGCTCGCGCTCTACTTCTGGGTCTGCATTGCCGCCGCCGGTCTCAACGGCCGTTGGTGGTCCCTGCCCTTCCTGTACCTGTTCGCGCAGGGATATAGCCTGATCGCACTCGGCGGCGCCCTGCCGCGGTGGCGACGCCGAGCCCGGTTGCCCTAGTAGCGTGCACCGTGATGATCCGCCCCCTCAAGAGACAGGAGCCTCCCGCCGCTTCGAGGCAGGCGGACGTGATCGTGCGGCCGGCGTCGCCGGTCGACGCTCCCTTCCTCCGGCGCTGGCGCTCCGAGCCGGCCGTGCGCCGCTTCCAGCCGCTGCACAACGTGTCCGTGTCCCGATTGCGGGCGGATCTGGTGTCGCAGCGCCCCCGGGACATCTACCGCGGCCGTGGCGAGCGCTACACCTGGCTGGTCGAGGCCGCTGGCGAGCGTGCGGGCTGGATCACGCTGGCGATCGTGAACTGGGAGCACGGACTGAGTGAACTGGGGTACGCCCTGGCAACGCGCCACCAGGGCCGCGGCACGATGACCGCGGCACTGGGACAGTTGCTGCCCGAGCTTCTGCTCCGCACGCCCTTGGAACGCATCGAGGCGAGGTGCGCCGTCGACAACGAAGCCTCACGGAAAGTGCTGGAGAAGTTGGGGTTCGTTCACGAGGGCCTGCTCCGTTCGTACTTCGTTCTGCAGGGCCGCCGCACCGACCACCACCTGTACGCCCTCCTGCGCGAGGACTACATCCCCGGTCGCCGCTAGGAGCGTGCGCCGCAGAACATAGAGTACGACGATCTTCCTTTCGCGCACGCTGCTAGCCCCTCGCGGGCTGCACGCGCTACAGTTGCCAATCTTTGCTGGTGAGTTCAGGGGAGGTGTGAATGGTGAGCACAGGAACGGGGCAGGACGCGGAGCCGGGGTCGGCCGACGCCGCCCTCAAGAACCTCGAAGCCGGAATCGCGTTGTTCTACGAGGACCGGGTCGCGGAGGCCAGGGCCAGGTTCGAAGACGTGGTCGCGGCAAGCGGCGAGAGCCGGTTCGTTATTCGCGCAAATGACTACCTTGCGGCATGCGAGCGCGCCGAAACGCCGGCAACCGGGGGCCCGGACGACGCCTTCCTCGAGGCTGTGATGGCCAGGAACGACGGCGACCTCGAGCGCACTCTCGAGTTGTGCGAGGGCGGCGGGCGAGACCAGGATGAGCGTTTCGTCTATCTGGCCGCCTGCGCGCGTGCGCTGATGGGAGAGCAGGAGGCCGCCCTCGACCTGTTGACGAAGGCGGTGGCCCTCGATCCGAAGAACCGGGTTCGGGCTTACCACGACGGCGACTTCTCTTCACTGGACGAAGACGAGCGCTTCCTGAAGCTCGTCCATGACCGTAGCGACTGACGTGGCTGGCGCGGTCGGCGCGGCCGTCATACTTGCTGCCGGCGGCGGCGAGCGGATGCGCTCCGAGCGGCCGAAGGCCCTGCATCGCGTCGGCGGCCGAGCTCTCGTGGCGTGGGTAGTTGCGGCTGCGCGCGAGGTCGGCTGCGCGCCCATCCATCTGGTCGTCGGAAGCGGAGCGGACGAGATCCGCGCGGTTCTCGAGGAGGAGGATCTGGGTGGCCGGGACATCCTCTGGGTGGAGCAGCGGCAGCGGAAGGGCACGGGGCACGCGCTGCTGATGGTCCGCGAGGCTCTGCGTGCCGACACGCCTGTTCTGGTCCTCTCCGGCGACGCGCCCCTGGTGCGGCCGGCGACTCTCCGGCAACTTCTGGACCGCGCCCGCGCAGGTTGGGGCAGCGTCGCCGTGGCCGACCTGGACGATCCGGGCAGTCTCGGCCGCGTGGTCCAGAAGAACGGGCGGTTGGAGCGGATCGTGGAGGCGGCGGACGCCGGCGAGCGGGAACTCGCGATTCGAACGGTCAACGCCGGGCACTACGCGCTGCCCGCTCCGGCGATCTTCGACTGGCTCGAGAAGCTCGATACCGACAACGCCCAGGGCGAGTTCTACCTGACCGACGCCGTCTCGGCGGCTGCCCGTGAGCACCCGGTTGCCTGCGTGAGGGTAGAGGACGCCTCGGAAGTGTTGGGCGTCAACTCGCGGGCCGAACTTGCCGCCGTGCAGCGGGTCCTCTACCGGCGCAGCGTCGATGCGCTGCTCGACGCCGGGGTCACGATCCTCGATCCGGAGAGCGTGTGGGTGGATGCCGGCGTGACCGTCGGTCCGGACTCGGTGCTGCACCCGGGCGTCACACTGCTGGGCGCCAGCAGTGTGGGGCGCGGCTGTACCGTCCACACCGGCGCCTGGATGCGCGACAGCGTCCTCGCCGACGAGGTCGATGTGTTGCCCTACTCGGTTCTGGACGGCGCCCGCGTCGCTGCGCGCTGCAGCGTCGGCCCGTTCGCCCGCCTGCGGCCGGAGGCGGTCCTGGAGGAGGGCGCCCGGGTCGGCAACTTCGTCGAGGTGAAGAAGTCGACGCTGGGACCGGGCGTCAAGGCCTCGCATCTCGCCTACCTCGGCGATACGTCGGTTGGCGCGGGCGCCAACATCGGCGCCGGCGTCATCACCTGCAACTACGACGGCAAGACGAAGAACCGCACGGTGATCGGCGAGGGAGCGTTCGTCGGCAGCGACACGATCCTGATCGCCCCGGTCGAGGTCGGCGCCCGGGGCTATACGGGCGCCGGTTCGGTGATCACCCGGGATGTGCCGGCGGAGACCCTTGCCGTCGGCCGCGCGCGCCAGAAGAACATCAAGCGCCGGCCGCGGTGACCGACCGCGGCGGTAGGGGCTGAACCGGCATGGCGCCCCGTGACGGTGACCGCGTCGAGCATTTGGACTTTCGTTCCCGGCTGAACCCGGAGCAGTCGGCTGCGGTCACCCACGACGGTGGGCCGCAACTCGTGATCGCCGGGGCCGGGTCGGGCAAGACCCGCGTCATCACCTACCGGATCGCCTGGCTGATCGCCGAGCAGGCGGTCGAGCCGTGGCGGATCGCGGCGGTGACCTTCACCAACAAGGCAGCGGACGAGATGCGCGAACGCGTCCTCGACCTGGTCGGCGCCAACGCCAACGTCTTCGTCGGCACCTTCCACCGGTTCTGCGTGCGCCTGCTGCGCCGCTACGGGGACCGCGTCAGGCTCCAGTCCGACTTCGCGATCGTGGACGCGCCGGACCAGTTGCGGCTGATCAAGGCGGCCTTGAAGTCGGAGGACCTGGACGAGCAGACGTTTCAGCCGCGCGCGGTCCAGGGCCGGATCAGCGCGGCCAAGAACCGGCTGCTGACTCCCGCCGCGTTCGAGCGCGAGGCCGAGGACTTCTTCGACCGTCACGTCGCCGCCGTCTACCGCCGCTACCAGGCTGAGCTGCGCCGTGCGGGCGGCGTCGACTTCGACGACCTGATCGCGCTCGCGGTGCGGTTGCTGCGGGATGAAGCGGAGATCGGCGCGCACGTCCGGGGACGCTTCCGTCATCTGCTCGTCGACGAGTTCCAGGACACGAATACGGCCCAGCTCGAACTGATCAAGAACCTCGTTCTCGACCCCGACGGCTCGGTCTCCGGGTTGACCGCGGTCGGCGACGAGGACCAGAGCATCTACGGCTGGCGGGGCGCCGAAATCGACAACCTGTTGCGCTTCGAGCGCCACTTCCCGGGTTCCCGTGTCCGCAAGCTGGAGCGCAACTACCGCTCGACCCAGAACATCCTCGACGCCTCGGGCGCCGTCATCGCCCGCAACGAGGAGCGGCGCGGCAAGACCCTGTGGACCGACACCGGCGCGGGCGATCCGCTGCAGCTCTTCTTTGCCGCCGATCACGAGGACGAGGCGCGTTGGGTCGTGCGGCAGGTGGGCGAACTCAGGCGGGACGGCTTCGAGTTCGGCGACATGGCGGTGCTCGTGCGAACGAACGCCCAGACGCGGGCGATCGAAGACCAGATGCTGCGGAACGACGTTCCTTACTGTCTGCTCGCGGGCGTCCGTTTCTACGAGCGCGCCGAGGTCAAGGATCTGGCCGCCTACCTTCGGGTGATCAACAATCCGCGGGACAACCTGTCGCTGCGGCGGATCCTGAACCAGCCGCGGCGGGGCATCGGCCGCAGGACCGAGGAGTTCCTGCTGGCGTGCGCGGCGAAGATGGGCCATTCCCTGTGGGACGCGATCCGACTCGACCAGCTGCAGGAGCTGCCGGCTCGGAGCCGGCGTGCGGTCGATGCCTTCCGGGGGCTGATCGAGGCGCTCCGGAAGGAAGCCGAGCGCCAGCCGCTGGCAGAACTGGTGCGGGGGACGATCGTCGCGGCCGGGTTCGAGGCTCTGTACGGCAAGGGCGACGAGGAGGGACGGGAGCGGCTCGACAACCTCGGCGAAATGGTCTCGTCGGCGCAGGACTTCCAGACCCTGTACGGCTGTGGAGACCTGCCCGCCCGGGCTCCGACCGCCGCGGTTCCGACCCTCGGCGATCCCCTGGGGCCGGGCGCGGATGAAGCGGACTTGGCGCCGCCGACCAGTCCACTGACGAACTTCCTGGACTACGTCTCGCTCGTCAGCGATACGGACGGCCTGAACGCCGGGCTCGGCGTCGCGGTCATGACCCTGCACAGCGCCAAGGGTCTCGAGTACCCGGCCGTGTTCGTCACCGGTCTCGAGGACGGTCTGCTGCCGCACTTCCACGCCGGTGGCGGCGCGCGGGACATCGAGGAGGAGAGACGGCTGTTCTACGTCGGCATGACCCGCGCCGAACGGCGGCTGTTCCTGAGCGGCTGCCGCCGCCGGATGGTCGCGGGCGTGTTCCAGGATCGGCAGCCGTCACCCTTCCTGATCGACGTGCCGGAGGAACTCGTGGAAACCGGCCAGAGCCCGGACATCTACGCCGGGCCCCGCACCGCGGGCGTTCGCACCTTCTTCGGCGCCGATCGGTCCGTTGGGGTCCCGTACCGGCCGGCGCCGCCCTCGGGCGCGAAGCGTCAACCGGCGGGCGGGCCGTTCAAGCAGGCGGCCGACGGCTTGCGGCCGGGCGCCTATGTCCGTCACGCCACCTTGGGCAAGGGCGTCGTTCTGCACCTCGACGGCCAGGGCGAGAACGCCAAGCTGACGGTCTTCTTCGACAAGGCCGGCAAACGGAAGCTGGTCCGCCGCTTCGCTCCCCTGGAGGTTCTCTGAGGTTCCGCGTGCTGCTACACTCCGGCGCCTGCCTGTCGGGGCGTGGCGCAGTCTGGTAGCGCACCTGCCTTGGGCGCAGGGGGTCCTCAGTTCAAATCTGGGCGCCCCGATATCGCTCGCATGCCTAGGCCTTCGGCTACCCTGTCGCTTTCACCTGCCTGTAGCTCAGTTGGATAGAGCGGCGGCCTTCTAAGCCGCGGGTCGGGGGTTCGAGTCCCTCCAGGCAGGCCAGATCGTTGAGGAGTTCCGTTGGAAATTCTGGTGGGTGTAGCTCAACCGGTAGAGCACTTGATTGTGGTTCAAGTGGTTGGGGGTTCAAGTCCCCTCACTCACCCCATCCTCCTTTTCCGCATCCTTCCGTTCGCGCGCCCGTAGCTCAGCTGGATAGAGCGACGGCCTCCGGAGCCGTAGGTCAGGGGTTCGAATCCCTTCGGGCGCACCACATTCCCCCAGTTCGCGAGCGCGATTCTCCGCGCTGGGTGCGCCGGCGTCAGGCGCGCCGCCGCGAAGCGGCGAGCGCGAGCCTTATGCTCTGATGAGATATCGACGCGGCGGCAATGACAACCACGGATAAACCTGTCCGACAGCTTCGCGTCCTCCTGGTCCGGCTGTCGGCGATTGGCGACTGCCTGCACGCGGCCCCGGTGGCTGCGGCGCTTCGCCGTGCTCACCCGGACGCGTTCATCGGCTGGGCGATCCAGGAGCCTGCCGCGACCCTCTTGCGGGGCTGCCCCGGCGTCGACTGCTTTCATGTCTACCCTCGCCGGGGCCGCGGCATTGCGGCGCGGCTTGAGGCGTTCCGCCGCTTTCGCCGCGAACTCAGAAGCTGCCGCTACGACGCGGCAATCGATGTCCAGGGTCTCACGAAGAGTGGGCTGGTGGCCTGGTGGAGCGGCGCCCGGCAGCGAGTGGGCTTCCGCGGTGGACCGGCGATGGGCAGCCGGGAGCTGAATGCCCTGTTCCTGAACCGACGCTTCGCCGTCGACCCGGCCGTGACCCACGTCGTCGACCGCAACCTGGCGCTGGTCCGCGCCTCGGGATTGGCCGGCGAGGAAGCCCCGATCGCGGAGTGGCGGCTGCCCGACTACGCGAAGCCCGAGGCCCTCGTCTTTCTCGAGCGTCACGGCTTGGGCGCCGGCGGCTATGCGGTGGTATCGCCCGGGACGATCTGGCGCACGAAGCACTGGCCGACGGGCCATTTTGCGGCCGCGGTGCGGCGCCTGGCACGGGAGCGCGGCTTGCCGGTGGTCGTCGTCTGGGCGGGCGAGGAGGAACGTCGGGTGGCGGAGCAGATCGTGGCCGGCGCCGGGGATGGCTGGCCGATCCTGCTCGCACCGCCGACCGATCTGCGCGAGCTGGCGACCCTGTTGCGGCACGCGGCCCTGTTCCTGGGCTGCGATTCCGGCCCTGCCCACCTTGCGGCGGCACTGGACGTGCCCTGCGTGTCCATGTTCGGGCCGACCGATCCTGTCCGCAACGGCCCCTACGGGCCGCGGTCCACCGCCGTGCAGCTCGACCAGCGGCTGGACTGCCAACCATGCTGGCGGCGCACCTGCAGCCGCGGCGACTTCGCGTGCATGGAGCGGCTGGACACCGACCAGGTCGTGGAGGCCTGCCTGACAAGGCTCGACACGCCGTAGACAGCGCCGCTGCTTGGCATACTCCGACTCATGCACGACGAGCCCGCCGCCGATCCGCCGGTGATTCGCCCGCCGGGGTTCGACCGGACCACCTTCCGGCTGCTTGTGGCGGCGCTTGCCGCCGGCGCGCTGACGGTGCCGATCGTCATGCTCTGGCGCGATTTCAGCCTGCTGATGGCGCTGTCGAGCGCCGCCGGCATCGCCTTCCTGATCTTCTTCAGCGGCCGAGCCGCGCGGGTTCTGAACTTCGAGTGGCGCCGGCCGCCCTTCGAGCGGGAAGAATGAAGAAGGTCCGTCCCTGGCGCGTCGAAGCCGCCCACTCGGTCTTCGACCACCCGCTGCTCAAGGTCGAAACCCAGGAGCTCCGGGCCGGCGCCGACCGGCGTCAGGCGCTGGTGCTGCGGTCGGCGGACTGGGTCAACGTGATCCCCCTGATCGAACCGGAGTCGGCGGCCGACGGGCCGACCGTCGTGTTCGTTCGCCAGTGGCGGTTCGGGCGCGCCGCGGAGTCACTGGAGATTCCAGGCGGCATCGTGGAAGCGGGCGAGGACGCCGAAATCGCCGCGGGACGGGAACTGCACGAAGAGACCGGCTACCGGGCCGGCAGGATCGAACGCCTCGGCGTGGTCGAGCCCAACCCCGCCATCCTCGACAACGTGTGTTCCCTGTGGCTGGCTCGCGACCTGGTCTCTACCGGCGATCCGATCGGTGATGGCAGCGAGGAGCTGGAGGTCGTCCACGTGCCCCTGCGCGACATCCCGGAGCGGATCGCGAGCGGCGAGATCCGCCACTCGCTCGTCGTCACCGCCTTCTACTTCTTCGCCCGGCGCTACGGTTTCTCTTGAGCGAACGCCGTCAACGGCCCGCCCGGGCCGCGGCGCGCAGCGGCTCCCCGCTGCTTCGGGGCGTCTCCTTCGACGCCACGGGCACTCTCTTCGTCTGCCCGCGCCGCGGCGAGATCTATGCCGAAGTCCTTGCCCGGCACGGTCTGCGCCTCAGCCCAGGCGAGATCGAGACAGGCTTCCGGACCGCCTGGAGCGAACTCGACTGCCGGCTCAAACGGGGCGAGGACCGCTACAGCAGCCACCCGGACGGGGCCCGCGGCTTCTGGAGCGAGCTGCTGGAGCGGTCGTGCGCCCTGCTCGGAAAGGAAGCCCCCGGCCCCTTTGCGGCCGCCGAGTTGTTTGCCCGCTTCGAACGCGCAGATGCCTGGGAGCTTCGCTCCGGCGCCCGCGAGGTGCTGCCCGAACTGCGGCGCCGCGGTCTGCGGGTGGCGGTGACCAGCAACTGGGACCGGCGGCTGCCCCGTGTACTGGCCAACCTCGGCCTGGGCGCCGACCTCGACGCCGTCATCTGTTCCGAGGATGTGGGATCGGCGAAGCCGGCCGAAACGATCTTCCACGCCGCCTGCCGGGAACTGGAGCTGGAACCGGCGTCGGTCCTCCACGTCGGCGACGCGAAGATCGAGGATCGCGAGGGCGCCGTAGCGGCGGGCCTGCGGGCGCTGTGGCTCAATGCCGCCGAAGGCGACATCGGGACGCTCGAGGAGGTGCTGGACTACGTAGCTCGCTAGCGCCGACTGCTACACTGGCCCATGGCGGAGAGTGTGCAATGAAGATATCGAGCAAGGGCGAATACGGTATTCGCGCCATGCTGTACGTGGCGATGCACTCCGACGGCGCTCCGGTGCCGAGCCACGAGATCGCGATCAACCAGGGCATTCCGGAGCCGTATCTCCGCCAGATCCTGGCGGCCCTTGGCCGCTTCCACTTGATCCGCTCGAACCGCGGGCCCCAGGGCGGCCACCTGTTGGGGCGGCCGGCCGAGCAAATCTCCATGCACGACATTCTGGTTGCGCTCGAAGGGCACACGACGTCGATTGACCACATTCTGGCTCAGCCCTGCACGATCGGCGTGGGGCCGAGGCACTGCGCGATCCGCGAGGTCTTCCTGAGCGTCAAGGAGGCGGTCGAGAACATCCTCTGCAACATGAGCCTCGCCGATCTAGCCGAACGCCAGCAGGAAGTCTGCGAGTGCAAGATCGAGATCCCGCACGACCTGTCGCCGGAGCGCCTCCACGGTCCGGCGGGACGGCCGCTGCACGTGCTGGCCGACTGACCGCCGGGGCCGGGACACCGCGGCGCCCCATCCGTCGCCGCGGCGGGCGCGTTCTCGCGTCGTTGTTGCTGCCGGCGGCGGCGATCGCCTGGTCGTGCCTCGTCCCCGCTGATCCGGGGCCGCTCGAAGACGGCGACCTGGAGAGCCTGACAGTGGAGCCGCCACGAGACTCCGTGTTCCGGCCGGACGAGGATCAGCAGGAGCGTCGGGCGCCGGAGGCCGCGCTCGGCGGTCGCCTTCCGGGCGCCTTCCCGGAGGGCTTCCCGCTTCCGGACGAGGCGACGGTGTTCGACTTCGGCGATGCCCAGCCTGAAGGCGAAGGCGAAGAACTGCCGACGGTGGAGTTCGTGAGCCTGCGGCTGCCGCTGGGCGCTCCGGCCACCCGGGACTGGCTGCTGCGCGAGGCGCAGGCCGTGGGTTGGCGCGTGGCGCTCGGAGATGTCATGACATTTCAGCGCGGTAACGAGTGGCTCCGGGTTGCGATCGAGCCGGGCGGGAACGCCGGCAGCTCGGTTGCCCGTTTCGAGTACCCCAAGTTCTGAGAGTGGCCCGCTGCTAGCATCGTGCGACCGGGCGGTCGGTTGGTAGGAGGTACAGATCAGGTGACCGAGATGGCGGGTCCGTTGACGCTCAAGCGCGCGGAAAAGTACGGCTTCTGCGCCGGCGTGCGCATCGCCGACAGGACGGTGCGAAAACTGGCCGCGCAAGGCCGGAGCGGGAAGATCCTGGGCCAGTTGGTGCACAACGAACGCGTCGTCTCGGATCTCGTGCAACTGGGCTTCGGCACCGCCTCGTCGCTCGACGACGTTCGGGCCGGCACCATCGTCTTCTCGGCGCATGGCGTGCCGCCGTCCTTTCATCGCCGGGCGCTTGAGCGCGGCCTTCTGGTGGTCGACACCACCTGTCCCTTCGTCTACGACGTCCACGAGGAGGCCCGGCAGGCGCTCGAGGCGGGCTTCCACGCGGTGTTCATCGGCGACTCCGCCCACCGCGAGGTGATCGGCTACACGCGGGATCTCGATCCCGGCGCCTACCACGTCGTGCTCACGACCGGGGACGTGGAGCGGATCGACTTCGACCGCCATCCCAAGGTGAAGCTCTTCTACCAGACCACCCTGAACAGCGAGGAGTACGAGGACGTGGCGCGGGCGATCGAGCGCGCGGCCGACCACGTCGAGCGGGCGGACACGATCTGCTACGCGACGAAGGAGAACCAGGATGCCGCGCGTGCCCTCGCGGTCGACCCCGAGATCGACTGCATCGTCGTCGTCGGTGGGCGGCACAGCGCGAACACCAGGCATCTGTGGGAAGTCTGCCGGGCTACACAACCGCGCAGCTATCTCGTTCACGGTTCGGACGACCTGAGCTCAGACTGGTTCGCGGATTGCCGGACGGTGGGAGTCACCGCGGGCGCCTCGACGCCGGACACGATGATCGAGGAAGTCGAGGACGCGATTCAGTTGCTGGCGGCGCCCCCGGCGCCGGCCGTGCCGCTCGCCGCCTCGGAGGCTGCGCTCTGAGAGTCCTGGTCATCGGCAACGGCGGCCGGGAACACGCGCTCTGCTGGCTCATCCGGGAGCGGTCGCCCGCGACGGAGCTCTATTGCGCGCCGGGCAGTCCGGGTACCGAGGAGTGCGGTGAGAGCGTTGCGATCGACGTTTCGGACGTCGAGGGGCTCAGGCGATTCGCGGCCGAGCGCGGGATCGACCTCACCGTGGTCGGCCCCGAGCTGCCGCTGTCTCTCGGCGTCGTGGACGCGTTTCGCGCGCGCGGCCTGCGCATCTTCGGCCCTTCCCGCGCCGCCGCGCGCCTGGAGAGTTCGAAGGTGTTCGCCAAGGAGTTCATGCAGCGGCACGGCGTGCCGACGTCCGACTTCGTGGTCACCGACGACCGCGCCGCCGCGCGCCGGGCCGCGGAACGCTTCGGATTGCCGGCGGTGCTCAAGGCCGACGGGCTTGCCGCCGGCAAGGGCGTGCTGATCGTCTCCTCGCCGGCGGAACTTGAGTCCGCCCTGGACATCTTCTTCGTCGACCGCCGCTTCGGTTCGGCCGGCGCCCGCGTTCTGATCGAACCCTTCGTGCTCGGCGAGGAGGTCTCCTTCATCGGGTTCTGCGACGGCCGGCGGGTGCTGCCGCTGGCGACCTCCAAGGACTACAAGCGGATCGGCGACGACGACGCCGGCCCGAACACCGGCGGCATGGGCGCGCACAGCCCGGCGGGAATCGTCTCCAGGGAGCAGGTCGCCATGATCATGAGCGAGGTCATGGAGCGGACGGTGGCCGGCATGGCCGCCGATGGCACGCCCTTCGCCGGTGTGCTCTACGCGGGTCTGATGATGAGCCCGGAAGGTCCCCAGGTGCTTGAGTTCAACGTCCGGCTCGGCGACCCCGAGGCGCAGGCGCTGCTGCTGCGGCTGGAGGAGGACCCGGTGGACCTGTTTGCGGCCGGCGCTGACGGCGATTTCGGACGGTCCGAACTCGCCTTCAGCTCCGGCGCTTCGGCCTGCCTGGTGCTGGCCAACCAGGGCTACCCGGGGAAGGCGGCGTCGGGAGACGCGATCGAAGGGATCGGCGCCGCTCGAGCGCGCGAGGGCGTGGCCGTGTTCCACGCCGGCACCGGCCGCCGGGACGGCCAGGTCATCGCCACCGGCGGACGGGTGCTGAACGTCTGCGCGATCGGCGACGACCTGGGTCAGGCGCTTGCGCGGGCCTACGACGGGGCGGCCCGGATCCACTGGCCGGCCAGGGCGATGCGCTCGGATATCGGCCGGCGGGTGCTCGGGATGGCGGCGGGCCTGTCATGAGTTGCGGCGGCTGCAGCTTCGCCGGTCAGTCGACCGCGGTGGAAGACACCTTCGTCGGCGTGCGCTTCGGTGAGGAGACGAACCTCACCCTGTGTCGCACGGGCGGCGAGCTGCTCGCCCGCGGTGACGAGGTGATCGTGTCGATGGAGCCGGGTCCCGCCTACGGCCGGGTGGAGAAGTCGCCCATGCCGGTCTTCAAGCCGTGCCAGAAGTCCAGCGCCCGGACGCTGATCCGCCGGGCGGACGACGCCGACCGCGCGGCAAGAGAACGCCAACTGACGAACCAGGTGCGTGGCAAGACGTTCTGCCGGGAGCGGGCGCGTGGGCTCGGTCTGGAGATGAAGGTGTCGCGGATCGACTTCACTCTGGATGGGCGCGACGCGACGTTCTACTTCACCGCCGACCGCCGGGTCGATTTCCGGCAGTTGCTGCGCGACCTGAAGGCCCGCTTCAAGGCCCGGGTGCGACTGGTTCACGTCGGGCCACGGGATGAGGCGCGGCTGCTCGGCGGCATCGGCATCTGCGGCCGGACGCTGTGCTGTTCCACCTGGCTCGACGACTTCCGGCCCATCTCGATCCAGATGGCCAAGCGCCAGGGTCTGAGTCTCAACCCGTCCAAGATCTCCGGCTCGTGCGGCAGGCTCCTGTGCTGCCTCGCGTACGAGGATGACGAGTATCGCCGCCGTCGTCCGAAAGAGAGGTCCCGGTCGGGCGGCCGCGACAGTGGCGCCCTGCCGGTCCTGAGCTGAACTCAGTCGGACTAGGAGGCGCCGCGGCGGGTGAGCACCGCCGGGATCGTCCTGAGGAGGATCTTGAAGTCGAGGGTCGGGGACCAGGAGTCGATGTACTCCAGGTCGAGTTCCATCCAGCGGTCGAAGTCCAGATCGCTGCGGCCGCTGACCTGCCACAGGCAGGTGATGCCCGGCTTCATCGACAGGCGCCGCCGTTGCCGCCTGGTGTACGGCTCCTTCTCCTCGAGAGGCCTGGGGCCGACCATGCTCATGTCGCCGCACACGACGTTCCAGAACTGCGGGAGTTCGTCGAGGCTGAACCTGCGCAGGTACTGTCCGAGGGGCGTGATCCGCGGATCGCGGTCCATCTTGAACGCCGGCCCGCCCATCGTGTTCAGGTGCTTCAGCTCGGCCCGCTTGGCGTCGGCGTCCGCGACCATGGTGCGGAGCTTGTACATGGTGAAGCGGCGGCCGTTCAGACCGCAGCGAGTCTGGCGGTAGAGCACCGAGCCGGACGAAGTGATCTTGATCAGGAGCGCCAGCACCAGCATCACGGGCAGGCTGATCGCCAGCAGGACGACGGCGATGCAGATGTCGTAGAAGCGCTTGAACAGCAGCAGGACGAGGCTGGACGGCGCCGGCGACAGGGTGACGACGGGCCGGCCGGCAAAGGAGTCGAGCTGGACCTGGCTGTGGGCCGGCGGCAGCAGGTCGAGCGCGATGCGGGTCTGGATGCCCTGCTCCTGCAGCGCCTCGAAGATCTTCTGCAGGGCGGGCAACTCGTTGGGAGTGACCGCAAATAACACGTCGTCGACCACGTGCTCGGAGACGATGCGCAGGATGTCGTCGACGCCGCCCCAGACCGGTTGCGCGGCCTTGGCGGGCGGGCTCCCGTCAGTGTGGATCAGGCCGACGATCCTGAGGCCCCAGTAGGAGTGGTCCTCGATCGACGCGGCGAGTTGCCGGGCGGCTTCCGGGGTGCCGGCGATGAGCACGGCTCGCTGGTTGAGACCGTGTCGGCGCAGGTCGCGCGAGAGGATGCGCAGCGCGATCTTTTCGGCCAGCAGCAGCAGGCAGGAAAGGCCGGAGAACAGAAGCAGCCAGGTCCGGCTCAGGCGGTCCTGCAGCAGGAGCTCATCCAGTCGGAGGACGAAGACGGCGAACAGGATCAGGAACGTGGCAACTGCCGACACCTTGAGGATCGCGGCTGCCTCGGTCCTCAGGTCGGCGGTGCGGTGCGAGCGGTAGCGCCGGGTGGCGATGAGCGGCGCCATCCAGGTCAGAAGCGCCAACGGCAGCAGAGGCAGATGGTCGCTCAGTGGGTAGAGGGGCCGGGGGAAGGGGCCCGGCAGCACCTGGGGGAACAGTCCGCTGCGGATCGCGTAGGCGAGAAAGAACGCCGCCGCGACCAGCGACAGGTCGAGGGCGAAGATCAGGGCGGTTTGCAGTCGAATGCGCTGTTGCAACATGGGTTGGCGCCCGGAGCGCTGCCGGCCGGGAGTCTATCCGCCCCCTACCCTTTGCGGGGAATGCCTTTCGCAGAGCCGCCAGAACAGCTCCTCGTACTGGTCCGTGACCCGGTCCCAGTTGAACTCGGACGCCGCCCGGCTGGCTGCCCGCTCGCCCAGCAGACGTGCCCGCGCCGGGTCGCCGGCGGCCTGCTCGAAGGCCGCGGTGAGCGAGGCCTGATCCTGGACGTTGAAGTAGATGGCGGCCTCGGCGGCCGTTTCGCGGTTGGCCGGTTCGTCGTTGACCAGCACGCAGTTGCCGTAACCCATCGCTTCGACCAGGGCCGGGTGGGTGCCGCCGACTTCGGTGGCGTGCACGGTCGCGAGCGCGGACGAGAGCAGGCCCCGGTAACGGTCGCCGTACACGGCGCCCGGGAAGCGCACCCGCGGGTCGGCGGTCCTCTTCATCCCGGCGATGAAGTCCGAGGCGTAGGGCGCGTCGCCGACCATGACCAGGGGCAGGTCACCGCCAGCCCGGGCGTAGGCCGCGACCACGCGGTGCGGGTTGTTCTCAGGCTCGAAGCGGCTGACGTAGAGAAAGTAGCGCCGGGGTTCGAGTCCCAACTCGTCCAGGACGCGGTGGGAGGCGATGGGTTGGGGCTCGACGCCGTAGCGGATCATCGTCGTGCCGCGGCCGTACCGGTCGCGGTAGTGGTCGGCGATGACTTCGGCGTCGCTGATCGTCACGTCCGGCAGCAGGCAGGCCAGCCGTTCGGAGACGGAGTACACGAGGCGGCCGGGCCAGCCCCATTTCGCTCTCTGCTTCTCGATCCCGTCCACGTGCAGGGCGGTTCCGAGGCGCCGCAGCCAGAGCAGAGGCAGGAAGACCGCGTTGGCGCCGTTGACGACCAGCGCGGCGCGGGCGCCGCGGGCGAAGAGAGCCGCGTGCAGGCAGGAGAGCAGAGTGTGAACGGGAGTGTCTCCGTACTTCGTGCGCAGGGTCGGCAGGATGACCAGGTCGACGCCGCGGTGCGAGCGAAGCCGCCGGTCGACGTAGTGGGACCGGCAGTAGACGGTGACCGGCCAACCGCGTTCCGCCAGACGGGGCGCCAGCGCCTCGATCATCGTCTCGTAGCCGCTGTATGCCGCGGGAATGCCGCGGCTGCCGATGATCAGAATCCTTGGCCGCTCAGGGTGTAGCGGCAGGGAAGTGCGCCCGAACCAGCGGGCCGTCGAGTACTTCGGCACGCGGCGGCGAGCGCGGACCAGGCGACGCCGCTTCAGGATGCGCCGGCGGTTGCGCCACAGCCAGGTGTAGGCGGTCAGCGACGAGGGCTCCCGCAGCAGCACGTAGGCGAGGATGCCGAGTTCCCGGATCGAGGTCGCGAGCAGGGTGCGTGGGGCGTCGGCCAGACTGCGGTGGTAGAGCTGTAGCAGGTAGCGGTTCTTGAGCGAGTGGAAGTTGATCTCCCTCGACATCTGACGCCGCCGCCGGGGCAGGTTGACCCGGCCGTGCACCGCGCCGGCCCGGGGTTCATAGAGCACCTCCCAGCCCCGTTCCCGCAGCCGGAAGCAGAGTTCGGCGTCCTCGCGGTAGGAGTGGAAGTCGTCGTCGAGGACCCGGCCCGCGACCGCGGCGTCGCGCAGCGCGGCGCTCAGGAACAGGGTGGCGGCGCCGCTGCCTCCGAACACCCGCTCCGTCACCGCGTACTGGCCGCGATCGACCTGGTCGGCGCCGCGGTCCTCGTGGCGCCAGCTTCGGGTGAGCGCCATGCCGCAGGCGTCGACCTGAGGCGGTGCGTCCCCGTTCGGGGCATCGTCGCGAAGCAGTCGGCCGGTGACGGCCCCGACCGGCTGGTCCGGCGTGGTGAACCGTTCGAGGCTCTCGATCAGGCGCAGCGCGTAGTCGGGGGCCACCCAGGCGTCGGCGTTGAGGCTCAGGACGTAGGTCGGTGGCCCTTCCGTCTCCGCAGAGCCGCCGAAGGCAGTCTCAAGCGCCCGGTTCAGGCCGCCCGCGAAGCCGTTGTTCTCGTCCAGCGCGATCAACTCGACCGGGAAGGGCGCCGCGTCCGCGCCCTCGCGAAGGCGTTCGAGGGTGGCGTCGGTACTCGCGTTGTCGACCACGATGAGCCGGAACGGCGGGCCCTCTAGCGACGCCAGCGCTTCGAAGAAGCGGGGCAGGTTGGCCGCGTCGTTCCAGGTGACGGTGCAGATCGCCAGGCCCGGCGCCTCCCGCCCGCAGCGGGCGCCGGCGTTCACGGGCGCCTCCAACCGGAAGCCGCCGCCGCGGCCAGGCGACCCAGAGCGACCAGCGCCTCGCCGCGGCTCCGCGCGCGGCTGGGCCGGCGAAGCGGCAGCAGGGCGATGCGGAGCAGGGCGGCGGCGACCAGCATGAGATTCAGCACGAGGGGGGCGCCGCGGCTGTGGTGCTTGCGAGCGTACCGGTCCAGGTTGCGGTAGTAGACGAGCAGGAAGGGGCCGTACCCGAGGCGCGGCACGGAGGCGCCGAGGCCATGCCGGAACGTGGCGTCCGGCCAGTAGTGGATCGTTTCGCCCAGGTCGCGGAGCCGGCGAGCGAGGTCGACATCCTCGAACCAGGCGGGCCAGAACTCTTCGTCCATGCGGCCGGCGGCATCGAAGGCGTCGCGTCGAAGCAGCAGGGCGCAGGCCGCTGGCTGCTCGACGGGTGATCCGGCCGGCGGCTCGGGCATCGCGCCGGGCGCCACGAAGCAGCAGTAGCCGAGCAGCGTACGCAGGCCCGGCAGCCTGCGCAGTTGCCAGCCGGCCTGGGAAGCGCCGTTTCCGTCCACCAGCCGCGGCGCCAGGCCGCCCGCTTCCGGGTACTGGTCCATGCCCCGCACCAGGGATTCGAGCGCCGCGGACTCGGGCCTGGCGTCGGTGTTCAGAATCAGCAGCAGGCGGCCCCGGGCATCGGCCGCACCGCGGTTGATCGCCGCCGCGAAGCCGAGGTTGCGGCCCGGTTCGAGGACCTGAACGTTCGGCCGGCAGGCGCCCTGCCCGCTCAGGTTGCCACCCGAGCCGTTGTCGACCACGATCAGTTCGAACCGTTCGTCGTGGGGCCAGCTCTCGAGGAGGAGGGCGAGGTTGTCCTCGTCGTGCCAGTGCGGCGCCACGGCGGTGAGAATCGGAGTGCCGCTCATGGCACGCTCTCGCCGCCGTCCCGGGGGCGCCAGGTCGACTGCCCGCGGCCGAAACCGGCGAAACGCGGCAGGAGACGGACCGCGCGGCACCAGGCGAACAGGAGATCCACGGGCCCGGGCCGTTGTGGATCGCCGGGCAGCGTCTGGCCCTTCCGGCTCCGAAGCAGATCGACCGCATCGCGGACCATGAGTCCGGGCAGCCGGCGCCAGAAGCTCCGGCCGAGCCGCGTCGCCAGCACCAGGAGGCGATTGCAGTAGATCCGGCGGACGCGCCGCCGGGCGGCGCGGCGGCCCCGGCTCGACAACGCGCCGGCATGCTCGATGCGCGCCGCCGGCGCCAGCACCGCCGCGTACGATGCCCGGCGCAGCCGGTCGGCGAGTTCGACATCCTCGTAGTAGCTGTCGAGCCGCTCGTTGAAGGGACGTAGCGGTCCGCCCGCCGGGCTCACCGCGACCAGCGCGTCGCGGCGGTAGATGGCGGCGGTCGCCGACACGCCGTACACGGGTCTTGGCGCGCCGCCGGGCGGCGGTGCGGACTCGCCGCGGTCGACCTGGACCGCCTGCCAGCGGTGGTTCCAGGTCAGGCCGGCGCCATCGATCCGCACGTCATCGCCGTCGCCGGCCGGAAGCAGGTTGATCCCTTGCGCCGCCACGATCCGGGATTCGGGGGAGGGCTTCAGGTCGGCCCCGGCGCAGGCGCCGAGCGCCGCCAGCAACGCCCGCGTCCAGCCGGTCGCAAGCACGGCGTCGTCGTTCACCAGGGCGATCCACCGGCCCAGGCTGGCAGCGATGCCGGCGTTGGCGGCGCGGGCGAATCCCGCCGGTCGGGGCAGTTGCACGATCCGTGGCGCCCGCTGGAAGGCGGTGGGATGATCCGACGCGAGTTGCTGTGCGAGCGCCTTGAGCGCTGCCGGACCGCCGGTCAGGGGTTCGGTCCCCCGCGCCACGTCGCGGCCGGTCGCGGCCGGGTGCTGCCAGACGACGATCAGTTCGGACGGCGCGGCCGTCTCCGATGCGTCCCGGTAGATGGACTCGAGGCATCCTGCGACGTGCTTGGGCACGCCGACCGTTGGAACGACGTAGGAGAGTGCCGGCGCCTGTGCCGACCCGGCGTCGGAGCTGGCGATCAAGGTCCGGCAGTCCGGCCGACGTGGAGAGCGTGGAAGAGAATCACCTCGACCTCCGCGGGGAGGTCGGGATCGCGGACGATCACCAGGTTGCCGAGTCCACACAGCGGAGCGAGATCGACCTCGGCACGGTAGCGGGTACCGAAGAAGGGACCGCCGGCGCCGGTTGCGACCCAGTGGAGCCACGGTCCGCGACCCGCCGCGGCGCCGCTTTCGCGGGCGGACCACTCACCGGTGTGATCGCCGTGTCGCAGGTCGAGGAAGTCCTCGGTCAGTTCGGCGCCGATGCGGGCCACCGTTTGACCCGGGGCAACGCCGCCGCCGTGGGCAACCGCCGTATCGAGCACCAGGGTTTCGCAGCCGGCCGTTTGGGCTGCCCATCGTGGCTGGTCCGCCGTCAGTACCTGCCTTGGCGAGCTGAGCAGCGTCTGCCGTGGCAGGAACGCTCCCCAGGAGCCGAGTGCCGCCGCCGTCAGCACCACGACACCGACCGCCAGCACGATGGCCCGGGGCGTGGGCGCCCTCCGCACGAGCGCGCCGACGCCCCGCCCGATCAGGATCAGGGCGATCAGCCCGAGCCAGCGATCGGATGCGGTATCGAGTCCGAGCGCGCTCAGTCGATCGTCGAGATGCGCGGCCCGGAGCCACGGGTAGGTGGCCGAGAGCGTGGCGAACACGAGCAGGCTGCCCTGCCAGCAGAACCCGAATACGGAGGCATCGCCGCGCAGGCCGATACCTTGCCAGGGCCCGGTCGGAGGCGGATCGTCGGCCGACGCGGCGCTCGGCCGCTCCGCGCTCAGCACGGTCCACAGCGCGATACCTGCCAGCAGGGCCTGCGGGGGCGGCAGGAAGCGCAGCCCGGCGAGCGAAAGGAGAACGGCGGCCGCCACCGTGTGCAGGTTGCCTCGACCGACGAAGTTGGGTGCGGCCAGGAGGACCAGGGGCAATCCGGCGAGCGCCAGGGGCCAGGGCGCCGCCGCCGCGGGCGGCAGCCCGAGGGTCAGGGCGCCGGCGAGAACGAGGACGATGGCGAAAGCGAACCGGCGCCAGACGACGGCGGCGGCCATTGCGGCGAGCAGAACCCCGAACGCCGGCTCGCGGACGAGAACGAGCCCCAGGATCAGCGTCAAGGCGAGCCCCACCGTCGCGGCCACGACCGTCCAGTGCTCCTCGAGGGCCTGCGCGACCGCGTCGGCGAGCGCCGCGGCGGCGAGCACCAGGACGACATTCAGGCGGACGCCGCCCGCGGCCAGGATCAGGGCGGCTGTTCCCGCCAGGGCGGGCGCGCCCATGCGGGCGAACAGGGCGGTCAGGACGACCGCTGCCGCGGCGGGAACGGCGACGAGTACGGCCAGCAACCGGAGGGCCGAGGCGTCGAGCAGGTCTCCCTGTCGCAGGAGGAGGTTGAGTCCGATCAACGCCGACGCCAGGATGACGCCGAGGCGCAGCAGGCGCGCCGGCGCCAGTGAACCGGGCGGCGCCAGCAGTTCGGCCCGGCGGGCGAGCAGACTGTCCACGAGCAGCGCGGCCGGACCCAGACAGAGGAGGGCGCCCACCGCCGTCGCGCGGCCCGGACCGTGGGGGGGGACGACCGCAAACGCGACCACGGTCAGCAGGGGCAGCGCCAGCGCTGCCGGGCTCAGCGGGCGACGCGCGGCGCCCGCGGCGGCGATCAGGACCGCCGTTGCGGCGAAGGCGAGGTAGCGTCCTTCAGCCGCCGCCTCCGCATCCCGCTCGACCGCCGCCAGGGAGGCCATCGCCAGCCCGGCCAGCAGGGGCGGCAGGGCGGCGATCCACGGCGGTGACGGAGACCCGGGACAGGCCGGCGCGGAAGCGGATTCAGTGGTCAAGCGGGCTATCCTTGCCGTCGCGGGCAAACGTTGGAAGACTGCCACCGCCATGTTGCCCCGAGAACTGCTCAGAAGCGAACCGCGGCGGGTTGCGGACGCCCTCGAAGCGCGCGGCGCCGATGTCGCGCTGGTCGAGCAATGGGTGACCTGCGACCGGCGCCGCCGTGAAGCGCTGACCGAAGTGGAGGAACTCCGTCACCGTCGTCGGTTGGCTGGTCGCGAGATTGGCAAGCTCAAGGCTCTAGGCGAGGCGAAAGAAGAAGATGCCGCCAGACGCATTCTAGAGATGACGGAGCTCAAGGCCCGCATCGAGGGCCTGGAAGCTGTCGTGGCGGCGGCCGAACAGGAACTCGTCGACACGGAGCTGAAGGTTCCGAACATCGCGCACGAGACGGTGCCGGTCGGCGGCGAATCGGCGAACCGCGTCGAGCGGGTGGTCGGCGACGTGCCGGAGTTCGCCTTCGAGCCGAAGGCCCACTGGGACATCGGGCCGGAGCTGGGGATTCTCGACTTCGAGCGCGGCGCCAAGCTGGCTGGGGCCCGGTTCACCACCTACTTCGGCTGGGGGGCACGCCTGGAGCGGGCGCTCGGCGCCTTCATGCTCGACCTTCACACCGAGGAGCATGGCTACACGGAGGTCCTGCCTCCCTACCTGGTCAAGCGCGAGTGCCTGTTCGGCAGCGGCCAACTGCCGAAGTTCGAGGACGAAGTGTTCCGCGTCCAGCCCGATTCGCGTTACCTGATCCCGACCGGCGAGGTGCCCCTGGTCAATCTGCACGCCGGCGAAGTGCTCGACGAGGATCAGTTGCCCCTGCGGTACGCCGCGCTCACGCCCTGCTTCCGCGCCGAGGCCGGGTCGTACGGTCGCGACGTGCGCGGACTCATCCGTCAGCACCAGTTCCACAAGGTCGAACTCGTCCAGGTGACGACCCCCGAGACCAGCCACGACACGTTGGAGCAGCTCACCGGTCACGCCGAACGCGTGCTGCAGCGACTGGAGTTGCCCTACCGGGTGGTGTGTCTGAGCACCGGCGACATTGGATTCGCCATGGCCAAGACGTACGACCTCGAGGTGTGGCTTCCCGGCCAGCAGGCGTACCGGGAGATCTCCTCCTGCAGCAACGCGGAGGCCTTCCAGGCGCGGCGCGTGCATACCCGCTTCCGCCCGCGGGAGGGCGGCTCGTTGCGCTACGTTCATACCCTGAACGGCTCGGGGCTCGCAGTCGGGCGGACACTGATCGCAGTGCTGGAGAACTACCAGACAGCGTCAGGTTCGATACGCATTCCGGCGGCGCTCCAGCCGTACGTCGGCGGGGTCGAGGAGATCCCGGCAGCCTAGTTGCAGAGTTCTGCCGCCTCGGAGGGGTGGCTGAGTGGTCGAAAGCACCGGTCTTGAAAACCGGCGTGGATGAGAGTCCACCGTGGGTTCGAATCCCACCCCCTCCGCCAGTAGCTTGGCCCGGTGACCGGTGGTCACCGGTCTTGGCGCCCTCCCCTGCCCCCCCAACTTGTAGGCGATTCCTGGGGCCTTTGTTGGCAGCCTTCCACCGACCTCGTGGCTTGTGCGAGGTCCTCGATGCGGTCTGGCCCCCGGCGCGTCGGCGTCCCGCCATCCGGTGGGCCAGTTGCTGGTTTTAGCGGCGGAGGATCGATCAGGATGCAGCTACGGAGACAGTTCGACCCGGGTGTCGATGTCCGGTCCCTCGCGGCGCGCGCCGCGGCCGGGTTCCTCGTGGCCGTCGTCGTGCTCCTGGTCCTGCCCCTGCAGGCCCAGGCGCAGACCACGCCGGTGGTGACCATCGAGGCGGACCAGACGAGCGTGCTGTACCGGGACACCGGCGATGCCAACAGCGACAGCGTTGCAGACGGCACCGTCAGCTTCACGCTGACGCGGACCGGTTCGACGACCGCGGCCCTGACGGTGGCGGTGACTCTTACCCAGGACCGACCCTTCTGGCCGTCGACAGATCTTTCGAAGCAAGTGACGTTTGCGACGGGTTCGGCGACGGAGGTGCTGACGCTCGCGGCCGCGCTTTTCCCTGGCTTTCCGGCGGGGGAGGTAGTCGCGAACGGAACGCTGACGGCGACGGTGGCGGCCGGCACGGGCTATGACGTGGGAACGCCGGCCTCGGCATCGGTGTCCATCGTGATCGCGCTGACGGTCGGCTTCCACATGGACGACTACTTCATCGCGGAAGAGTTGGGACCGCTGACGGTCAAGCTGGTGGCGCGCACCGGCGTGGGGGCGCCGAAGCCGACCAACTCAATCTACGTCTCGGTATCGACGGCTGCGGCGACGCCGGCGGAGGCGACATCGCCCGCTGACTACGGCGGCGTATCGCGCTCGGTGGGCTTGCAGGTGGCGGACTATGTGGCGGACGGGTCGGTGTTCAAGGCGGAGGTGGAGGTCGATGTCCCGATCGTGAACGACGCGGCGGACGAGGGCGACGAGGCGTTCGAAGTCCGGCTGGAGATCACTTCCGGGTTGAATCCCAAGTATTCCAACTGGGTCCTTTTGTCCGGCCAAAGCTGTTCGGGGTGCTACCGCCCGGTCACGATCGTGGACGACGAGAGGTCCGATGGAATCGAGTTGGAGGCAAAGACCTTCGTGCTCGGGGGCGAGAGCAACCCGCCCGGCCTCGACATCAAGCTGAAATCGGTGGCCCACAGAGACATCATCGTCAATGCGGTGAGCAACGACCCCGGAGCGTTTGCGGTCTCGCCTACATCGTTCACTTTCACGCCCGAGGACTGGCACGTAAATCAGGGACTGGACATCTTCCCGGTTCAGGACTCCGACGTGACCGACGACACGGGGACACTGACCCTGAGCGGCTTTCACGTGACGACGCTCACTACCACGGTGGCAATCTTGGACGACGACCTGCTCCTGACGCTGCCGCCGTCCCCGGTGGCGGTGAACGAGGGGGCGGCGGCAACTTTCGCCGTTGTGCTGGCGTCGGAGCCCGGGCGCGACCGCTCAGTGGTGGTGGAAAGCGGTGACTTCGAGGCGGTGATGGCCAACCCCGGGTGGCTGGCCTTCACGACCGGGGACTGGGACGAGCCCCAGACGGTGACCGTCACCGGCGAGGTGGATGACGATCGGCTCGACGAGCAGGTGACCATCACCCTCTGGGGCCCCGGCGTGGCGACGGGAACGGTCACGGTCGACGTCACCGACAACACGCTCCCGCCAGCGCTCACGCTGACGCCGTCGACCGTCAGCGTCGCCGAGGGCTCGATGCAATCCTTCACCGTCGAGTTGGCATCCGTGCCCGCGGGGACCGTCATGGTGGGTGTGGTGAGCGGTGACTCCGGGGCGGTGAGGGTCCAGCCCGCGTCGCTGGTCTTCACGACCGGGGACTGGGACGAGCCCCAGACGGTGACCGTCACCGGCAGGAGAGACAGCGATACGACCGACGAGCAGGTGACTGTCACCCTCAGCGGCGACGGCGTGACGACGGGAAGGGTCACCGTCAACGTCACCGACGACGACGAGGAGGACGTCACGGTTGCAAACGACTGGAGCCTGATCCCGACCGGGCTTGGCGCCGGCGACAAATTCCGCCTCATCTTCCTCTCCTCCACCAAGCGCAGCGGCTCCTCCACCGACATCGCGACCTACAACACCTTCATCCAGAACCGCGCCGCGGCGGGCCACACCGACATCCAGACCTACAGCCCGGGCTTCAGGGCGGTCGGATGCACCGCCGACTCAGACGCCCGCGACAACACCGCCACTACCGGCGCGGGCGTCCGTATCTACTGGCTGAACGGGAACAAGGCCGCGGATAACTACGAAGATTTCTACGACGGGTCGTGGGACGACGAGGTCAACGACAAGGACGAGTCCGGCAACAACGGCCCCAATACCTCCGACCCCGTCAACTATCCCTGGACCGGCTGCGACCACGACGGCACCGAGGAAACGGTCACATCGCGCGCGCTTGGCTTCGACTTTGTGCGCGTCGGCATACCGAACTCCGGTCCTAACGCCGGCCCCCTTAGCAGCGGGGGCCTCCTGGAAAACACCGAGACCCGCCCCATGTACGGGCTCTCGCAGGTCTTCGAGGTGGCGGCCGCCGACAACACCCTCGCCGAGGGCAAGCCGACCATTTCGGGTCCGGCGCAGGTCGGTCAGGTGCTGACGGCGGACCCGTCGGGCATCACCGACGCGGACGGCCTGACCACGGCCACCTTCACCTACCAATGGCTGCGGGTGGACGCGGACGGCGTGTCGAACGAGACGAACATCGGTGCCGACGCCGCGACCTACACGCTGGTGGCGGCGGATGTGGGCAAGAAGGTCAAGGTGGAAGTGAGTTTCAGCGACGACGGGGGCACCGGCGAGACGCTCACCAGCGACGCCTACCCGTCGAGCGGCACGATCACCGACGGCGGCGCGCCACCACCGCCACCACCGCCACCACCGCCGCCACCGCCGCCACCACCACCGCCGGAGCCCGAGCCCGAACCCGAGCCCGAACCCGAGCCCGAACCTGAGCCGGAACCCGAACCCGAACCGGAACCGGAGCCACCGGAGGCTTCGTTCACGCACGACGCCGAATGTGAGGAAGCTCTTTGCCGGGCTCTGGTGAACAGGCCCGTGGCGTTTCAGGACACGAGTAGCGGCGATGTCGAAGTCCGTACCTGGGACTTCGGCGACGGGATGAGCTCCGACCTGGCAACCGTCGAGTACGCGTGGTCCGAACCCGGGTACTACGAGGTGACACTCACCGTGAGCGGCGCCGATGTCGAATCGGCGGCTACCCAGGTGTTTCTCGTCGAGGCGGGCGAAGCGGCCGGAAACTGCCAGCCAACCGCCGAAACACGCTGTCTGCGGGACTCCCGCTACGCGGTCGAGGTCGACTGGTCGACGAGTGAGGGCGAAAGTGGCGCGGCCAAGGTCGTGCCCGTCGGCACGAACGACTCGGCCCTGTTCCTGTTCTTCAGCGAAGACAACTGGGAGATGCTGATCAAGGTGCTTGACGGCTGTGCCTTGAACGAGCACGTCTGGGTGTTCGGAGCGGCGACCACCGACCTGGGCTACGTGATCCGGGTGACGGATACGGAATCGGGCGCCGTCAAGGAGTACCGGAACGAGCCGGGACAGCCGGCGCCCGCGATCACGGACGTGGTCGCCTTTTCGCAGGGCTGCCAGCAGTAGCAAGTGTTTGTCGAGTCGGGGCTCACGGAGTTCGATGCAGTGTGAAAGGATGATCTGATGCCTGATGGGACCGCTCTTGTCCGCACCTGGCTCGTAGTAGTCGGGCTCGCTCTGTCGACCGGGCTCGCTGCTCAGGGCCAGAGCGAAGGTCTTTTTGCCCCAACAGGTACTGGGTTCTCCGGGCCAACGAGTGTGGCGTCGGCCTCGGTCGACGATCTCACCCTTCGAAGCCGCGTGGTGACCGTAGACATCGACGCGCTGAACCGGTCGGCGGTTCGGAAGTTGGGAGAGACCCTCGTCCTGAACCTGTTCGATGACACGTCGTTCACAGGAGTAGTCGAGCGGACTGCGCCGACCTTCTCCGGCGGCTACTCCGTCTCGGGCGGACTGGTAGAGGAACCGCTGGGCGCCATGACCTTGGTGGTCAACGGGGACCGCGTGGTCGGCACGGTGCGAACGACGACGGGTATCTACCGGATTCGTTCGGTCGCTGGGGGCGTGTCCACGATCAGCGAGGTCGAGGAACGGCCCTTCGAGTGTGAGGTGCTGGAGCCTCATCCCGAGGCAGGTCGCCAGCACTGAGCCACGGAGCCTGTCGGAGACGCTTCTTGTCTCGGTACGGGTGTCTGTCGCCGGTCTCGTTGGTGGTGCTGGCACTGTGCGCGGTGGACGGCGCGAGCGCTCAGGAGAACACGGTGGCTACCGACAGAGCCGCCCTGGTAGCGCTCTACGATGCTACCGACGGCCCTAACTGGACCGCCAGGACCAACTGGACGACCGAGGAGCCGCTTTCCGCGTGGTCCAGCGTGACCACCAACGCTGAGGGACGCGTCACGCAGTTGATCCTCGGCGCGAAAGGCCTGAACGGAACGCTGCCGACCTCACTCGGGGACCTGACTGCACTCGAACTGTTGAATCTGCGGAGCAACGACCTGACCGGCGCCGTCCCGTCGGAACTGGTGGACCTGACCCATCTCGCTTCCCTGGTGCTGAACGGAAACAGGGCGCTGACCGGTCCGCTGCCCGGCGGGCTGCGTGAACTGACAGACCTGAACACCCTGCAGATCAGCAACACGGAGCTATGCGCGCCTGGAGATGACGAGTTCCGGACCTGGCTGAAGACGATCTCCTTCGGCGGGCTGATCTGCCCGCCGGCCGAGCAATCCGTGATCGACGTGGCGATCTACTACCCGGGGATTTTGCGCGAGCGAACAGGCGGGACCGAGGCGATCGAAGCGGCTATCGATCTCATGGTCGCCGAGACCAACCAGGTCTACGCCGCCTCCGGCGTGAACCAGCGCATCTCGCTCCTGGTAGTGGAGGAGGTTGACTACACGCCGACGCATGCTTTGAAGGATCTCGTCCGCCTGAAGAAGCCTGCGGACGGTTACCTGGACGATATTCACGCGGTTCGCGACCACCTCGCTGTTGATGTCGTCGTGCTACTGAGCGCCAGTCGAACTGGCGTTGCCTACCGGATGACGGCCGCGTCCCCAGGCTTCGAGAATTTGGCCTTTGCCGTTTCAGCTCTCTGGACCCCGATCTTCGCCCACGAACTCGGCCATGTCATGGGCCTCGAACACGATCGCTACGCAGCCTGCGCGGGCGGTTCTTGTCCCGTTGTTGCCGGTGTGCCGTTTCCCTACGCTTTCGGCTACGTGAACCTGCGGGCCTTCGACCCGGGGGCAGCGGTGTCGGCCCGATGGCGCACGGTCATGGCGTATGCCGACCGGTGCGAGGACGCCGGCGCCGATTGCCGGTCGTTGCTTCGCTTCTCGAACCCGGACCAGATCTACCCGGATCCCGGAGGCGATCCCCTGGGGCAATCCGGCCTGGAGCCAACGGACGATGCGGATGGCCCGGCCGACGCAGTGCGCACGATCAACCGGACGCGCGGCTACGTCGCGAACTTTCGCCGCGCGCCGGACATCACGGTGTCGTTTGCAGCGGATCAGTACACGGCGACCGAGGGTGGGGCGGATGCCGCCGTGACGATTCGTCTGAGTGAGGCGCCCACGCGCCCGGTGTTCATCCCGCTCGTGGCGACAGGAGCTACCGGCGGGACGATGTACGACTACGAAGTACCGGCGACCGTGGCCTTTTCCGCCCAGGAGAAGGAGAAGACCTTCAACGTCAAAGCCGTGGACGACGCCGCCGACGACGACGGAGAATCGGTGAGGCTGACCGTAGGCGAACCGCTGCCGGCCGGCGTAGCGGACTCTTCCGTGGCCGCGATGACGGTAACCCTCGCCGACAACGACACCGCGACGGGCTTGCCTGGCGTCGTCAGGGTTCAGTTGACCTCGACTCCGGGGCCCGATGGAGCTTACGCCGCGGGCGACGAGATCGAAGTGACGGTGTGGTTCGACAGGACCATGGTCGTGACGGGCTCACCGCGACTGGCCCTCGCAGTGGGGACCGACTCTTGGGAAACGCCCTATCGCAGCACCGCGGGCGACGGGTTGAGGTTCGTCTACACGGTGGTCGACGGCGACACCGCTACCGGAGGATTCGGCATCGCGGCGAACTCCCTGGGCCTCAACGGCGGTACGATTCGTGACGTTGCCGACACCGACGCTCTTCTGACACACGCCGCCGTGGCGACCGATACGGGCCACCGCGTGGATGGCGTCAAGCCGCTGCTACAGAGCGCCACGGTAGGCGCCGAAGTCCTTACGCTGGCTTACGGCGAGGACCTGGATGAGACGTCGGTCCCGGAAGCAGGGGGTGTGGCGGGTCCGATCCAGGTAACGGTTGCCGGCGAGCCGCGTCAAGTGGTTGGAGTGACGGTGAGCGGAAGGGACGTCGGTGTGCGTTTGGACCCGCAGGTCCTCCACGGCGAGACAGTGACGGTGAGCTACACGCCCGGATCTTTCCCGATTCGGGATTCCGTCGGCAACGCGGCGGCGCCCCTGTCCGATCGCGCGGTCACGAACGACACGGCGATTCCGGTTTACGACACGGATGGCGACGGGCTGATCGGCGTGTCGACCCTGGCGCAGCTCGATGCGATCCGCCATGACCTGAATGGCGAGGGGGCCCCCACGGCCGCCGGGTCGGCGGCGTATCGCGCGGCGTTTCCGGATGCGTTCCCCGATGCGGATGCGCAGTTGCGCTGCGGCGGCCGCGGTTGCGCGGGCTATGAGCTGCTTGGGGACCTGTACTTCGACACCGACGGGAGCGGCGATCCGGGCGCGGGCGATGAGTTCTGGAACGGGGGCGCCGGCTGGGCGCCCATCGGCAGCTACTTGAACGAGTTCCAGGCGACCTTCGAGGGCAATGGCTTCAGGATTCACAATCTCTTCATCGACCGGCCCGCCACGGGGGAAGTTGGCCTGTTCGGAGTCTTGAAGCAGCCGACGAGTGGGCCCAAACTCAGGCGTGCCGTGGTCAGCGGCGTCGGGTTGACGGGTGTCGATGTGTCCGGGCTCGACAATGTGGGCGGTTTGCTGGGGAGCAACAGGAGCGGCGCCGTCACAGCCAGCTACGTCACGGGCCGCGTGTCGGCGATTCAGACCGTTGGGGGTCTGGTTGGCCACAACGCTGGCGACATCCATGCCAGCTACGCCAACGTGGAAGTTGCGGGCGAGACAGCCGGGGGTCTGGTGGGGTACAACTTCCGCACCGTCACTGCCAGCTACGCAACAGGCCGCGTCCTGGTTGCGGGCTCGAGGCCCGGGGCCGGCAGTCTGGTTGGCCACAACAACGGTGAAGTCACCGGCAGCTACGCGACAGCCCTGGCCCCGCCCCCAGCCGCCGGCCTGGTCGGCTACGCGGCTTCCACTTCCACCCTTGCTTCCAGTTACTGGGACACCGGCACGTTGGGCCTGACGACCGGGATCGGCGTCGGCCAGACGACGGCGTCGCTGCAGGCCCCTACCGGCTACACCGGGATCTATGCGGCGTGGAATGTCGACCTGCAAGGGGACGGTACGCGTGACGAGCCTTGGGACTTCGGGACCAGCGGCCAGTATCCGGCGCTCAAGGCAAACTTCGATGGTCAAGGGGCGGCCACCTGGCAGGAGTTCGGCGATCAGCTTCGAGCCGGACCGGTCCTGACGGCGGAAGGTGGGTTTGCGAGTTCGACCTTGACCTGGACCGCGGCGGACACCGGCCCGAGGACACCGCCGCCGGCGGTCAGTTACACGGTGATCCGCGTCAAGGACAAGACGGTAGAGACGATCGCCAGCGGCCTTGACGCGTTCGAGTACACCGATGCCGACGTGCCCGAAGGCGACTACTCCTACCAGGTGGCGGCGGTGGTGAATGGCGGGGAAGCGGTGCGCAGTGCCTTGGAGCCGGTGACGGTGTCCCCTCCGAACCGAGCGCCGCAGGCGTTGAACAGCCTGGCGAACCTGACCCTGAAGGTGGGCGGCTCGGCCGATGTGGATGTCTCGGCGGGTTTCGAGGACCAGGATGGCGACACATTGACCTACGCGGTGATGTCTTCGTCGCCGACGGTTGCGTCAGTGACTCCGTCCGGTTCCCCGGCGACGGTGACCGCGGTGTCGGCTGGGATGGCTCAGATCACGGTGACGGCGACGGATGGGGACGGTTCGAAGATGTCGGCGACACAGGAGTTCGACGTGCTGGTATTGAACCGGGCGCCTGAAGCCGTGGGCACGTTGCCGAACCGGACTCAGCGGATCGAGGACGGCGATCTGCCGGTCCCGGTGTCGGGAGCGTTTCGGGATCCTGATGGAGATGCGCTGACGTATCGGGCGGAATCTTCGGATGTGTCGGTGGCGGCTGCGGTCGCGTCGGGCTCGACGGTGACCGTGACTCCGAAGAAGGCGGGTTCGACGGCGGTCACGGTGACGGCGACGGATGTCGACGGTTCGAACCGTTCGGCGGCGCAGCGCTTCGAAGTGACCGTGTCGAACCGGGCGCCGGTCGCGGTGGGAACGCTGGACGATCTGACGCTGCGAGTCGAGGACGGTGTGGAAGTGGTCGACGAGTCGAGCGCGTTCGAGGACGCGGACGGGGATGTTCTGACCTATGGCGCGACCTCGACGGCGCCGGCGGTAGCTACGGTCAGCGTTTCGGGATCGCGGGTGACCTTGACGCCGCGGGCGCCGGGGTTGGCGAGCATCACGGTGACGGCGACGGACGTTGCCGGCACGAACACGTCAGCGACCCTGACGTTCCAGGTCACCGTTCTGCGTCCTCGTGGCGTCGAGGTGAGTCCCACGACCCTGACCATCACCGAAGGGGAGTCGGACCGCTACAGCGTGGTCCTGAGTTCGCAGCCGTCGGCGTCCGTGGAAGTGGCGATCGTGACGAATCTGTCCGGTACGGACGTGTCGGTGGACGAGACATCGCTCACGTTCACCCGCAACAACTGGAGCGTTGCCCAGGAGATCGAGGTGACCGTGGCCGTGGACGCGGACGCGTTGGCGGATACCAGGGTCATTCTCCGGCATACCGTCAGGGGCGCCGACTACGGCGCGGTGACGGCGTCTTCGGTCCGCGTGACGATCCTGGAGAACGGCGCGCCGACCCTGTCGGTTGAAGACGCGCGGGCTGGTGAAGGCGAAGGATCCGTAGCCTTCTCGGTGAACCTGGGCGTGGCGAGCGGTTCCGAGGTGACGGTGGACTACGCGACCTCGGATGGCGCCGGAGCGGGCGGCGCCACAGCCGGCGCGGACTACACAGCGGCCCAGGGGACGCTGACGTTCCCGGCGGGAGAGACCGGCGCCCGGTTGATCGTCGTGCCGGTGACGAACGACACGGTGGACGAGGAGGAAGAGGAGACACTCGGTCTGTCGTTGAGCAACGCAAACCACGCCGTGCTGGCCGGCGGTGGCCAGACCCTGCGGGTGACCGGAACAATCGAGGACGACGATGATCCGGAAGTGGAAGTGTCCTTCGGCTTGTCGAGTTACCGGGCCACGGAAGGCGACAGCGTGCGGGTGATGGTGAGGCTGGACAAGGGTCCGGAGCGGTTGGTGGAGATTCCCTTGACGAAGGAGCATGTTGGCGGCGTGACCGCGGACGACTACTCGGGTGTCCCTGCGACGGTCGCGTTCGTGAGCGGCGACACCGTGCGCGAGATCGTCTTTGCCGCAACCAACGACGGAGATGACGATGACGGCGAGGCCGTGACCTTGAGGTTCGGCGCTCTACCGCCTCGCGTCATCGGCGGCGACCTGACCACGTTGATGATCGAGGACAACGACGACCCCGAAGTCGAGGTGTCGTTCGGTGCCGCGAGCTACGAGGCGACAGAGGGGGAGAGCGTCTCGGTGACGTTGCGTCTCGATACGAAACCGGAGCGCAGGGTGACGATTCCGTTGGCAAGGACGCACCACGGGGGCGCGACGGCAGGCGACTACGTTGGCGTCCCATCGAGTGTGTCGTTTGGGAGCGACGAGACGGAGGCCGAGCTCTCGTTCACGGCGGTGGACGACAGTGCGAACGACGATGGCGAGGCGGTGACCCTGAGCTTCGGCAGGCTGCCGGAGAGGGTCAGTGGTCGCGGCGAGACGACGCTGGCGATCCTCGACAACGACAACGACAACGACGACGTCGGTGGCGGTGGCGGCGGCGGCGTCGGTGGCGGCGGCGGCGGTGGCGCGACCCCTCCACCTCCACCTCCACCTCCGCCCCCGCCGTCGTCGCCAGGAGTGTCCGTGGCCGCCGCGGAGGCTCCGGAGAGGGCTGGGGCAATGGTGTTCGACGTCCGCCTGAGCGCGGCGAGCGGTTCGCCGGTGACCGTCGACTACGCGACCGCGGACGGCGCTGGCGCGAGAGGAGCGAAGGCCGGTTCGGACTACACGGCGACGCAGGGCACGCTGACGTTCCCTGCCGGTTCGTCGGCGCGGCGGATTCGCGTTCCGGTGACGGACGACGCCCAGGACGAAGGCGGAGCGGAGACGTTCACGCTGACGCTCAGCAATCCGCGGAACGCGACGCTGGCCGGCGGCGGCTCGGTGCTGCGGGTTACCGGGACGATTCGCGACGACGACGCCGGCCCTCCGACGGCGGCCTTCGCGGTGGCGGGCGCGAGCTGCGACGCCGACCTGTGCCGGGCAGTCACCGGGGAGGCGGTGGGGTTCGTGGACAGAAGTGCCGGCACCGTGAGCTCTCGGCGCTGGGAGTTCGGCGACGGGACGGCGTCGCGGTCTCGCGCGCCGGGGCATTCCTGGTCGTCGCCGGGGTTCTACGAGGTCACGCTGTGGGTGAGCGACGGGACAACCGAGTCGACGGCGTCACGGACGTTCCTGGTCGAGGCTGGGGAGCCCCAGGGGACGTGCGCGGCCGGCGCGGAGACGCTCTGCCTTCAGGATTCGCGATACGCGGTGACCGTCGAGTGGCTGACGGCTGGCGGGGAAAGCGGCGCCGGCAGCGTGGTCCATGCGGGCACGAACGACTCGGGTCTGTTCACGTTCTTCAATCGGGAGAACTGGGAGATTCTGATCAAGGTGCTGGACGGCTGCGCGCTGAACGGCCACGTATGGGTGTACGGCGCGTCGACGACGGACCTCGGGTACACGATCCGGGTGACCGACACGGTGACGGGCGTGGCGAAGGAGTACCGGAACGAGCCGGGCCTGCCGGCGCCGGCGATTACCGATGCGACGGCGTTCGCCGAGAGCTGCGTTCGGTAGGTCCGGATTCCGCCGGACTGCCGCTCGATGGGTCGGCGCTGGGTCACGGGGGCGTGATGCTCATGCCGACCCTCCCCCTAAAACTTGTAGGCCACTTCGCCGGTTCAGGTGCGTAGAGTTCTCCGTTGGGCGCCCCGAAATGGTGGCGCTGATCTGTCGTTGACGAAGAGAGGTCGCTGAGGGCGCATGTCACGGGCGCGCGATTCCCACCGCGGTAGCCGCGCTGTTCTTGCGTGGTTGTTTGCGGTTCTCGGAGTCCTGGTGTCCTTCTCGGTCCGGGGACAGACGCGGGAGTTGTTCTCGTACTCGCCTTCCTCGCAGGCGGAGGCCGCGACGCAAGCGGTGCGCCGAGATGGGGTTGTCCGGCGCCGGTTGGCGCGCGTCGAGCCGTCGACGCTCGCCGGCGTACGTGCGTTGGTTCTCGAGCGTTCGCTTCCCGCTGCTTTGACGCTGAACCTGTTCGACGACACGGTCTTGACAGGCCTCGTGGAGCGGACGGCGCCGACCTTTTCGGGCGGCTACTCGGTCTCGGGTCGGCTCGCCGATGGGACCCTCGGGTCGATGGCGCTGGTGGTCAACGGTGACACGGTCACCGGCGCCGTGAGAACGCTTGGCGGCGTATACGAGATTCGTTCGATCGGTGGAGGGATTCACTCGATCAGCAAGGTGGATGAATCGCATTCCCCGTGGGAGTGCGGGGTGCCGGACTCCGCGCCCGTCCGGTCGGACGGCGACGACCCGGTTCACGAACACCCATCGCTGGACTCCCCGATCGTCGCCGTCCCGTCACCGAGCTCCACGGCGCCGACACAGTTCGATGTGCTGTTCGTGTACACGCCGGCCGCAAGGAACTACGAGGGCGGCACTGCCGAGATCAACGCCAGGATGGATCTGATGATCGCGGAGACGAACGAGGCATACGCCGCGAGCGGAGTGAACCTGCGGGTGAGTGCGGCCGGGACGCTCGAAGTGGACTACACGTCGTTGGTCTACCAGGACCTCAACCGGCTTGAGAGAAGTGCCGACGGGTACCTGGACGCTGTTCATGACGTGAGGGACGACGTCGCGGCGGATGCGGTCGTGATGCTGGTGAAGTGGTCGGACGATACGGCTGTCAACGGAGTCGCGCCGTACGTGAGTACTCCGGCGGCGGCGCACGCCTTCTCCGTTGTGAATCTGGGGCTCCGCAGCTCGGTGGTGTTTGCTCATGAATTGGCTCACAACATGGCCGTTCGTCATGACCGCTATGTGGCGTGTGGCCAGGGCTGCAACGGTGGCCGGTATGTGTACTCGTACGGGTACGTGAACGCGAAGGCGTTGGTGAAGGGAGCCCCTGAATCGGCACGTTGGCGGACCATCATGGCGTACAGGACGCGGTGTGCCGACAAGGGCTTCGAATGCACCCAGTTGCTCCGCTTTTCCAATCCGACTCTCTCCTATCCGGAGTTCGTTGATCACATGGGCGTTCCCGGCGAGGACGTTACAGACAGAGTGGATGGCCCGGCCGATGCGGCCCGGAGCATGAACCAGACGCGGGAGATTGTTGCTGCCTTCCGCGCGTTCGACCCCGGGTTGATTTCGTTCGCGGCTGACGCCTACACGGCGACCGAGGGCGGTACGGATGCCGAAGTGACGGTGGAGTTGGAGGCCGCGTTCAACCGGCGGGTCGTCGTTCAATTGGAAGTTGCTACGGTCAACGGGGCGAGGTCGGCCGACTATGCGGGCGTGCCCGTGGCCCTGGTGTTTGCCGCCGGCGACACCGAGCAGACCTTCACCGTCGAGGCCGTCGATGACGCGGCCGACGATGACGGCGAGAAGATCACGATCACCATTGGCGGAGGATGGCAGGGGGATCCATCCACGACCACGGTGACACTGGCGGACAACGACACGGTGGCCGCGGCGCCGAGCGTCACCGCAGTGTCGGTGGTGTCGGACGCGGGAACGGATGCCACCTACGGACGGGGCGAGACGATCGAGGTGGCGGTTGCCCTCACGAAGAGCCCGGTCGTTACAGGAACGCCTCAGCTCCAGTTGACGTTTGGCAGCGGGACGGAACAGGCACAGTTCAGCGGTACGGCCGGCGACGTGATGACGTTCGAGTACACGGTCGCGGCCTCCGATTCCGATACGGATGGCATCAGCATTGCGGCCGACAGCCTGACCTTGAACGGCGGAACGGTGAAGGACGGCTCGGATCAGGCGGCGGTCCTCGACCACGGCGCGGTTGCGAACCAGGGCGGTCACCAAGTGGATGGCGTCGGACCCAGGTTTGGAGGGGCGGCGGTTGACGGCGACCGGATGAGCCTGGTCTTTGGCGAGAGCTTGGGCGCCACCACGGACTTGACGCCTGCCCGGTCTTCGTTCTCGGTCAGGGCCGGCGGTTCGACGCTGACGGTCACGGATGTCCAGGTGGTGGGCAAGGACGTGCGGCTGAAGCTGAGTCCGCGTGTCCTCTTTGAACAGACGGTAACCGTGGGCTACAGCCACGGAAACAGGCGGCTGTCGGACATCTTCGGGAATCCAGCGGCCGCCTTTTCCGGTCAAGCGGTATCGAACACGACTCCTCTCATCGTCTACGACCTGGACTTCGACGGGCTGATCGAGGTCTCGAGTCTCGCCCAGTTCGATGCCGTGCGGCACGACCTCGACGGCAATGGCGAGCCGAGCGCCTCCGGAGCCGTGGAGTACCTTGCGGTCTTCCCCGATGAGGGATCGACCCTCGACTGCGCCGGCGGCTGCAAGGGCTATGAGCTCGAAGCGGATCTGGATTTCGACACGAACGGGAACCGCCGGATCGATAGCGGCGACGACTACTGGCGCAGCGGCAGCGGCTGGGCCCCCTTGGGGAGCAGTTCCACGAGCGCCTTCAGCGCGACGTTCGATGGCAACGGGCACACGATCAAGAACTTGTTCATCGACGGGACTGCCGCGTATGTCGGTTTGTTCGGGTTTGCGGATCGCTCGAGTGTGATCCGCGATGTCGGGGTCCTCAACGCGGACGTCAGCACCTCCAACCGGTCGCCTGGGGCGGCTGGCATTCTTGCCGGGAGGACCGCCGGCAACGTCGTCCAGAGCTACGCTCGCGGGTCGGTTTTCGGCTACGGCTACGTCGGGGGCCTCGTCGGCTGGTCCGGCGGCGGCGGCGAGATAAGCAGCAGCTTTGCGCTGGCCGGCGTGTCGGGATCGAGGTCCGTTGGCGGCCTCGTCGGCTACGTCGCGGGCCTGGTTGACCGCAGTTATGCGAACGGGTCCGTGTCAGGAGACAGTTCCGTCGGAGGCTTGGTCGGGTACAGCGTGGGAGAGGTCCACATCAGTTACGCGACAGGTATCGTGACGGGAAGCTCTTCGGTCGGTGGTCTCGTCGGGACCGCCGGTGAGGGTCGGATTGAGCACAGCTATGCAGTCGGCCCAGTGGTGAGTGCGGGGAGCAGCGGAGGCCTGGTTGGCAGCAAGGTCGGGGGGTCGGAGTTCGTTGTCTGGAGGAGCGTCTGGGACGCTACGACCTCAGGGCTCGGCGGAGGCCCGCATGGCGCGGGTCTCACCACAGAGAAACTACAGACGGCCCCAGGGAGCTGGTGGGGCTTTGTCGAATGGAGGAACAGGTGGAAGTTGGGCGGGCGCACGGAGTATCCGGCACTTGACACCGATCTGAATGGGGACGGCAGGTCCACGTGGCAAGAGTTCGGCAACCAATTGCGGGGGGGACCGATCCTTACCAAGGTTGTCAGCCCGGCGGGACTCGAGCTGAGTTGGACAGCGGTGGACACGAGCTATTGGACGCAGCCGCCTTCCGTCCGGTACAACGTCTACCGCCGTGAGGGCAACACCGTGACTCTCATGGAGGAGAACCTGTCCGGTCGGTCCCACTTCGAGAGTAGCTCTCAAACCGCCAGCGCCTACAGGTATCAGGTGGCGGCGTTGGTCCTCGGTCAGGAGGCTTCGTGGAGTTCGATCGTCGATGCGAACGCGCCGGCGACGGGTCAGCCCACGATCAGCGGTACGCCGCTGCTGAGAGAGATGGTGGCCGCGTCCACGGCCGGTATCGAGGACTTGAACGGCCTCACGGGCGTGACGTTCGACTACCAATGGCTGGTCAGGGATGGCGGTGTGGATGAGGAGATTCCGGGGGCGACGGGGCCAACGTACTCGATCGGTCCTGATGTGGCAGGCAAGGCGGTCAAGGTGCGGGTGTCCTTCATCGATGATGTGGGCAGTAGCGAATCGGTCCTCTCTCCGGAACTGCCGACCGGCGCCTTGCGGTTCATCTCCGATGCGCTCGACGTGGCAGAGGGGTCGGGAACGGTGACGTTGACGGTGCTCACAGGCGGTGTAACCCTGCCGACGCACGAGACGATCACGATCGAGGCGTCCACGTTGGGGACCGCGACCGCCGGCGATGACTACATGGTCGGTTCGCCGAGTCTGACGCTCTATGCCGGCGCCGACTCGGCGTCGACGACCCTCACGGTCGTGAACGACCGAATCGACGAAGACGGAGAGACGATTCAGCTTGTAGCCCGGCTGGGCGTTTCGGAGAGTCTCCCCTATCTGTTGTCGATCGTTGACGACGACGCGCGCGGGGTGTTGGTCTCGGAGACATCTCTTGCGGTAGAGGAAGGAAGCAGTTCGAGCTACGCGGTGGTCCTGACTTCCGAGCCAACGGCGGAAGTGGAAGTAACGGCGACGTTGGACCGAGTGGGCGCCGACGTTTCCCTCGACAGGACGACTCTTGCCTTCGATCAGGTGAATTGGGAGGTGCCGCAGGAGATCCGGGTCAGCGCGGCGAGCGACTCGGACACGGAGGCGGATTCGCTGGTCACCGTGCGGCACCGGGCGAGTGGCGGAGACTACGCCTTCCTGGCCGTGGCCGATTTGCGAGTGATGGTCGTGGAGACGGGCGCTCCCACGGTGTGGGTCGAGGACGAGCGGGTGGCGGAGGGCGCCGGCGCCGTCGTGCTCCATGTCGGACTGAGTCTGGCCACCAACGCGGACGTCACGGTGGACTACGCCACGTCGGACGGGTCCGGGCCGGATGGGGCGCTGGCGGGCTCGGACTACACGGCATCAACTGGCACGATCACGTTCGTCGCGGGGACGACGGCGGAACAGGCGATCCGGGTACCGATCCTTGACGACGCGGCGGATGAAGCCGAGGCTGAGATCTTCAGTCTGACGCTGAGTAATGCGGTAGGCGCTTCCCTTGCCGGTGGCGGCGGGGAGTTGGAGGTGATGGGCACCATCGTCGACGACGACGGCGCTCAGGTCTCCGTGTCCTTCGATTCGCCGAGCTATGAAGCCACCGAGGGGATGTCGGTGGAAGTCGAGGTGAATCTGGACCGGGATCCGGAGCGAGTCGTGACGATCCCGCTGATCAAGACCCATCATGGCGGGGCGACGGAGAGCGACTATTCGGGAGTTCCAAACAATGTCGTCTTCGGTCCCGGCATCACGTCGAGGGTTTTGGAGTTCAAGGCCATCGCCGACAGTGAGGACGATGACGGCGAAGCCGTCGTGCTTCGTTTCGGGAGCCTTCCGGCCGGCGTGACCGGCGCCGGCGAGACCAACGTTGCCATTCGGGATGGTGGCGGCAGTGGCGGCGGAACCGGCGGCGGAACCGGTGGCGGCGGCGGGTCTCCGCCTCCGCCTGACCCCGATCCGCCGCCTCCGCCCCCACCACCACCACCCACGGTTTCGCTCGCGGCGGCGGAGGCTCTGGAAAGCGCTGGCGCGGTGGTGTTCGACGTCCGCCTCAGCGCGTCCAGCGGCGCCGCGGTGACGGTCGACTACGCGACGGCGGACGGCGCTGGCGCCAGCGGAGCGGAAGCAGGTTCGGACTACACGGCGACGCAGGCGACGCTGACGTTCCCGGCCGGTTCGTCAACGCGGCAGATTCGCGTCCTGGTGACGGACGACGCGGCGGACGAAGGCGATGCGGAGACGTTCACGTTGACGCTCAGCAATCCGACGAACGCGTCGCTGGCCGGCGGCGGTTCGGTGCTGCGGGTGACCGGGACGATACGCGACGACGACTCCGGTCCTCCCATGGCTGCCTTCGCGGTGACGGGCGCGAGCTGCGCCGCAGATCTGTGCCGGACGGTCACCGGGGAAGCGGTGGAGTTCGTGGACACGAGTGCCGGGACCGTGCGCTCGCGGCGCTGGGAGTTCGGTGACGGGAAGACCTCGCGATCTCGCAGGCCGGAGTACGCCTGGTCGTCGCCGGGCTTCTACGAGGTCACCCTGTGGGTGAGCGACGGGGTGACCGAGTCCGTTGCGTCACGGCGGTTCCTGGTCGAGGCGAGCGATCCGGCTGGCTCCTGCGTGGCGGATGAGGAGACGCTCTGTCTGCAGGACTCGCGCTACGCGGTGACCGTGGCCTGGTGGACCGGCGCCGGCGAAAGTGGCGCCGGCAGCGTGGTCCACGCGGGAACGAACGACTCGGGTCTGTTCACGTTCTTCAGCCGTGAGAACTGGGAAGTCCTGATCAAGGTGCTCGACGGCTGCGCACTCAACGGTCGCGTCTGGGTGTACGGCGCGTCGACGACGGACCTGGGCTACACGATCCGGGTGGCCGACACGGTGACCGGGACCGTGAAGGAGTACCGGAACGAGCCGGGCTTGCCGGCGCCTGCGATTACCGACGCGACGGCGTTCGATGCGTGCGCCCGCTGACGGGCGCACGCGTGGTTCACGGCTGGCGCGGTGCGCGCCAGCCGGGTTTCCGGGGGGCTGTGGAGCGCATCGGCCTGCCGGGCGGCAGTAGGCGGAAAGCCTGTCGGTTACCTTCGGGTCCGAGGGGCGCTACGCTTGCGCTGACGAGGTTGTCGTGAGCAGAACACAATCCGATGCATGGAAGGGGGAGCTTCGGGCGGAGCTCGCCAACCTGGAGGAGATCGCCCTGGCGACCAAGCCGGCGTCCGGCGATCTTCCGAATCTGCGCGGCGTGGACATCGACGGCGTCTCCATACCGCTGCGGCAGGCGATCGGCGGCGACCACCTGATCTACCTCGATTTCAAGCAACGGTACGACCTGGACCGCCGCATCCGCGAGGCGGAGGCGGCCGGCAACGCGCGGGTCGTGGCTGGCCTGCGCCAATCCCTGCGGCGCGCCGGCGTCCTGGTAGCCGACGTGTCCGGCCACAAGGCGACGGACGCCCTGGTGGCGGCGATGCTGCACCAGGCGTTCCTGCTCGGGGCGTACTACGAACTCGACCTGTTCGGCGAAATCACGACCCGGCTCTTCGAGCACATCAACCAGCGCTTCTACAAGTCGACCACGTTGAACAAGTACCTGACCATGCTCTACGGCGAGGTCTCGGAGCAGGGCAAGTTCCGTTTCTTCTCGGCCGGCCACCCTGCGCCCATGCTCTTCGCCGGTCGCCCGGGCCGCATCGAGCACCTCCCCGAGGACCAGTTGGTCCGGTTCCCGCCGATTGGGATGTTCGCGTCGAACGCCTACATGGACGAGTTCGTCGACCCGGGCCCCCTCGGTTACAAGCGCCCGTACGAGGTCAGCGAGGTCGACCTGCTCGAAGCGGGGGACCTGCTCCTTCTCTACACCGACGGCTTCACCGAGCACGGCGGCGACCGGTATCTCGCTGAGCGGGCGGCGGGCGTTCTGGAGGCGGTCCGCAATCGGACCGCGATGGAGATCTGCGAGCACGTCAAGGAGGACCTGCTCGCCTTCGCTCCCCCTGAGGACGACATCAGCTTCGTGGTGATCAAGAAGACGGAGTAGCGAGGCGCACCCAACGTTGCCCTTCCCGTATCGTAGAAGCCCACTCTCACAACCCGGAGGGTCGCCAATGTCGCTGCTCAACCTCGCTCGGTCCGCTCTAGTGGCGTTCGCCGTAGCCGCCCTTTCGTGCGCCGCCCCCCCGGCGCAGGACGGCGCCGGCGCTCCACGCCTGGGGAACTCGGGCGTTCCTCCCGCATCCGCCGCCGACCGGGTCGCCTTGTTCGGCGACCTGCACATCCACACCATGTACTCCCATGACGCCTTCATGAGCACCGTGCGGACGACGCCCGACGACGCCTACCGGTATGCCAAGGGGGAGGCGATTCCGCATCCTTCGGGCGAGTCGCTCCGGCTTTCGGGTGCGCCGCTGGACTTCCTCGCGGTGACCGACCATGCGGAGTTCCTGGGCGCCCTGGCGGCGTTGATCGATCCCTCGAGCGCGACCTACGGACATCCCCTGACCGAGGATTTGTTCGGTGGGCTGGGCGGCGACAGCCGGGCGCGGCTGGGCGCGCTGGGCCGGGTGCGGGAACTGGCGCGCGCGGGCGACCCGATCAACGGCCCGGAGGTACGAGGAAGCGCCTGGCAGCGGATCATCGAAGCCGCCGAACGGCACAACGACCCGGGCCGGTTCACGGCGCTGATCGGCTACGAGTACACGATGGGGGTGAGTAGCCGTCACTTGCACCGGAACGTGATCTTCCGAGGCAGTGAGGCGCCGGAGCTGCCCTTCAGTTCCCTCGACGGCGATCCCGAGGACCTCTGGACCTGGCTCGACGGGCTGCGCGAGGAGGGGATCGAGGCGCTGGCGATGCCGCACAACATGAACCAGAGCGACGGTCTGGCCTTTCCCGACCGGGAAACATGGAAGGGAGCGGAGATCGACGCCGCGTTCGCGGCCAAGCGCATAAGGAACGAACCGGTGGCCGAGATCAGCCAGCAGAAGGGCACCTCGGAGGTCCATCCGTCGCTGTCGCCGAACGACGAGTGGGCCGACTTCCAGATCGTCCAGTACTACCTCGACAAGGTGAACAACACGGATCCGATCTCGATCTTCAAGGGCGGCTACTACCGGGACGCGCTGCTCACGGGCCTTGAGATGGGCGAGCGCCTGGGAGTGAACCCCTACGCCCTCGGTGCAATCGGATCGAGCGACACCCACGTCAGCGCCGGCTCCTTCGAGGAGAAGAATCGCTTCTCGGGGCGGGCGAACACGCCCCAGTCGCGCGGCTCCGCCTACGGCGCGGAGGACGGCGGCTGGGACAACTTCTGGACCCCGCGCCAGACGACCCACGGCACCGGCGGTCTGGCCGCGGTGTGGGCCGACGGGAACACGCGCGCTTCGATCTACGACGCGTTGCGGCGCCGGGAGTCCTTCGCCACTTCGGGGTCCCGCATCCGGGTCCGCTTCTTCGGCGGCTTCGGGCTCGACGAAGCGCTCGCGGGTGAACCGGATCCCGTCGCCGCAGCCTACGAACACGGCGTGCCGATGGGCGGAGACATCGAAGGCGGCAGCGCCGGCGCCCCGAGCTTCCTCGTCTGGGCTCTGCGAGACCCGGAGAACGCGTGGCTGCAGCGGGCCCAGGTCATCAAGGGCTGGTTGGAGGACGGCGAAACGAAGGAACAGGTCTACGACGTCGTTTGCTCCGACGGTCTGGCGCCCCACTCCGAAACCCACCGCTGCGGCGACAACGGCGCCCAGGTGGACCTCGCCGACTGCTCGATCAGCCGCGACAAGGGCGCGGTGGATTTGAGCGCCACCTGGGCCGACCCGGACTTCGACCCCGGCGCTCTCTCCTTCTACTACGTCCGCGTACTCGAGAACCCGACCTGCCGCTGGTCGACCTGGGACGCGTTGGGACTCGGCATCGAGCCGAACCCCGACCTGCCGGCGACCCACCAGGAACGGGCCTGGAGCTCGCCGATCTGGTACACGCCATGAGGGCGCTTGCTGCGCTTTCGGAGGTGCTGATGCCGAATCGGCGGTGGAATTGGCAGTTGTGGGTCCGTTTCTCCAGCGTGACGCTGGCGTCCGTTGCCATCATGCTGGGCTCGGGCAACGCCACGATCGCCCAGGACCGGGAGGAACTCTTCGCGCTCGCTGCAGAGGCGCGCTCGGAAGCGGGCGTGGTGCGGATCACGGAGGTTCCCTACGCCGCGATCGAGGGGGTCGATCCGGAGCGGTTGTCGCTCGATGTCTACGTCCGCAACGGTCTGGCCGATGCGCCGGTCATTCTCTACGTTCACGGCGGCGGCTGGAGCCGCGGCAGCAAGGAGCAGGCGCTGTTCAAACCGGCCGTGCTGGCGCCGGCGGGGAATCTGTTCGTATCGATGAACTACCGCTTCCGGCCTCAGGCGTCGCTCGAGGAGATGGCGATGGACCTGGCGGCCGCGACGGTCTGGCTACGCGATCACGCGGCGAAGTACGGCGGCGACCCGCAGCGGATCTTCCTGATGGGCCACTCGGCCGGCGCCCACCTCGTCTCCCTCGTGGGCACGAACGGAACCCCGCTGGAGCGGGCCGGCGGTTCGCTCGAGGATCTGCGCGGCGTCATCTCGCTGGACACGGCGATGTACAACGTGCCCCTGCAGATGGAGGTCGCCGGGGGATCCCAGCGTGAGGCATTCGGCGAGGACCCGGCGGTGTGGCGCCGGGCGTCGCCCTGGCACTACGTCGAAGCGGGCAAGGGGATTCCGCCGTTCCTCGTGTTCATCTCCGACGGGCGGGCTGCCGGACCGGTGCAGGCGATCCCGTTCACGAACCGGCTGCGCGAGGCCGGCGTCGAGGCGTCGGCGCACGAGATCGCCGGCCGGGCGCACGGGCCGATCGACTTCATGATCGGCACCGAGGGCGACGAGACGACGGGGCTGATCCTGGAGTTCCTGGAGCGGTATCGGTAGAGCCGGCACCCGGGCGGGGCGGCGGAAGCGGGCCTGAAGGCCGGCGTAGCGACTAGACAGGTACGGTAACCCCGATCTGAGTCGCCACTGGCGTGTAGATGTCCACATCCGTTTCGGGCGCCTTGATGGTGACGATCAAGGAGTAGCGAACGGGCTGCCGTTCAAGGTGAGGTCGCTCTTTCCACCACCCGCCTACGGGAAAAACCGCCAAGTACCCACGGTCTGCCAAGTCGGCGGCCGTGCCCGTCCACCAATCCGAATGAATGGACCCTCGATCCCTGTGTGTGGGACCGACGGCCCACCCAGGGTCGTTGGGAGTCTTGCCGGGTCGTTCTTCGCTCTGTGCGTTCTTCGAGACGCGAGCACAGAAATCACCGAGTTCCTCGGTTGGCGCCTTGATCTTGAATCTCAGGCCGTGCGACGGATAGCGATGTCGGTACTTCCAGCCACGCCGCGCCGGATTCGGCTCGACGAAGTAGGAGAGCGTTAGTCGCAACTCCACTTCCTCGGAGTCGAGACTCCGCAGCTCTTCTCGTGGCCATGGAAGCGTATGCAGCTTCATGTCCTTCGTGACGACTCGGCCGTTTCGCTTCTCGAAGGGCAACAGCGAGTCCTGAGCGACTAGCGTCAACGAGTTCGCTGCGCTCCAGCTTGCTCGCTCCAGGCTCGGCACTCCGTAGCCGTAGCACCGCAAAAGAAGCCTCTTCTTATCACCGGGCTTGCTGCTGGCTGTCGCCCTCTCCATTTCGGGAGTCCACTCGGCCGAATGGACCAGAAGGCCTCGGATGGTCTCGGGCCGGAAGTCTGGGTAGCGAGCCATCAGCGTCGCGGCCATGCGCGCCGCTTGAGCGGTCGCCGCGCTGGTGTCACCCATGGTCGTCAGTGGTCTTTCTGTGGGGCGCCAATGAGTCGTCAGCAGCAGTAGAGAGTCGTCGGTGTCGGTCTCAGTTGTTCCTGGCTCGCGAATGGCATTGCCGCCCTCAAGAACAAGGTCCGGCTTGTTGGGCCAATCATCGTCCCAGTTCACTGAAGTGGTACTGCTTGGACTGAGACCTCCGGGTCGGGCCAGGGGCGTCCAGCCGGGAAAGGTGGCACCGTTGAACTGAACCTTCTCGGTCGTCGCACCTATGGTCAGGGCGTTCCAGGCTTGGCCAGGGTCGTGAATCGAGTCGACATCGTTTCGGTCGGGGTACAGGTGCCAGTCTTCACGGCTTACGTTGCCGGCGGCGACGATGACCAGTCGCCGGCGTCCGTCTTGACTGCCGCAGCAAGCGGCATCGACTGCGGCGGACCATGACGACGGCTTGCCCTGGTCCCGATCATCGGTGGCCGATACGGCCATGCAGAAGGCTCGCTCGCGTTCTGGTTGCTCGACCTCGATTCGAGCCATCGCTTCCTGAGTCAAGTGGCCATAGAGAATTTTGCGATTCTGATGGTAATTCGGTGGTGGAAGGATCTTCACCGACTCCAGACTGTGCTCGATCAGGACTGGGTGACTATGCAGGAACTGCTCGGTCAAGTCTCCCCAGAGACAGAGGCCCGCCATCTGGGTTCCATGGCTGTGATGGTCGTTCACGTCCCAGTTTGGGTCACAGGTGAGGAGATCGTTCGTCGCGACGGCGTTGCGTAGCAGCGGATGACCGTTGTTGACGCCGGTGTCCAAGAGACAGACCGCGGGCAAACTCCCTTCGGCTGGCTCGACGCGCTCGAGTAGATCGGCGACCCACTGGGCCTGCTCGTACGGTCGCAGTTCCATGAAGAATTCTGGGTGGTCCTTTGCCAGTCTGAGTTCTGCGATGCAGTCGAGCAAGTCAACGGATTGACTCATTTGCTCCCGAGTCGCGAGGGCGAGGAGCACGGTGCGATCAGCGAACTGGATACGCCGGGTCTGAGTCTGGATCCCAATTGAGTGCGCGTGGGACTCGAACGTTGATGTGATCTCGTTGCGGTCTTGCCCCACTCTCAGCCAGACCTCCCACCACACAGGCTTTCCGCTGTCCGGAAACAACTCGGCATTGTCCGTCCAGAATGACTCAAGTGCTGCTTGGCGGATCGTGGCGATGCTCTCGACTAGCTCTCGGTTCCTGGCACGCCCCTTGTTCGTGTCTTTGTCGCGGTACGTTGTGATCGAGTTTTCGAGGTCCTTGAGCTTTCCCTCTGTCACCATGACGGTGGCCACCATGGCGCGGCCCTGTTCGCGAACCGCTAGCAGTTCGATTGGTGGCCTTGTGGCCGCGCTATCGAGACTCCGAAGCACGAGCTCAAAGGACGGATCGCTCTCGAACACAAGGAGCAATCCCCTGCGCTCGTCGATGCCAGCGGCTCGCCGTCGTTCGCGGAGTTCGTTCAACGACTCGCTCGCGCGGCCTAGTTCAGTTAGCAGATGTTCAGCGTGCTCGGCGCGCACTCGTGGAGGCAACTTGAACGGGTCCGTCCCTCCAACCGCACGAGGGTAGGTATAGGGCTGAGTGGAAGCGGGCGCCCGCACGAGAAGGTGCGGGAGCCCTCGCCGGGGCTCGTCTGGCATCAGTCTCGGTGCGCGAGCTTCCAGGAACCTTTGCGGCGATCCTCAAGCGCTTCTCTCAACGCCCTCGTGGAAATGCGGAGAGTGTCGGCCAGGACGGCTTCCTTTGCCGCCGCTTCGCATGCCTGCACGACATCCGCGTAGCTGAGGCCGGACGCGACATCAGCGGCTGCGTCCCAGTCCACGTTCTTCACTTCGAAGGGGGCGAGTCTGTCCTGTAGCACGCGGAAGGCCAAGTCTCGCGGTGCGGCTGTGTACTCGAGGATGTCGTCGAAACGCCTGAAGAGCGCTCGATCGAGGGCCTCTGGGTGGTTCGTGGCAGCCACGATCAGGCTCTGCGATTCGTCCTGTTCGAGAAACAGGAGAAAGGAGTTCAGTACCCGCCGAATCTCGCCAACGTCGTTCTGGGCCGATCGCGCCACTCCGATGGCGTCGAACTCGTCGAAGAGATACACGCCTCGATGTTCTGTGAGGGCATCGAAGACGAGCCTCAGCTTGGCCGCAGTCTCCCCCATGAACTTGGTGATCAGGCCATGGAGAAGGATCGTGTAGAGAGGAAGCTTCAGTTCTCCAGCTAGCGCGGAAGCCGTCATCGTCTTCCCCGATCCAGGTGGACCGATGAGTAGCAACTTCCGGCGCGGCCTGAGCCCATGCTGCAGCAGCTTCTGGCGACCTCGGTTCTCGATGAGGATTCGGCGAAGGCGTGAGCGGATGTCGCCGGCGAGAACCATGTCGCTCAGTCGGGTTGACGGGTAGGACGCCGAGAGGAGGCCTACAAGATCGCCGCGCGGCCGCGCGAGTGGAACGGGCGACGCGGTGCGCCGGCTGTCCTTCTTCGCGTCGTCCACCAAGGCGCGAATGTCGTCCGCTATGCGCCCGTGGCCTTGGCGGGCTGCATGCGCGGCCACCTGCATGGCGACTACGAGGAAGCGGTCATCATCGTCGCCCAGGTGGCTCTTGATGAGTGCCTTGATCTGCTGGGCAGTGGCCATGTCGACCTCTGAGCGTCGCTTCTAGGCTCGGGAGGACGGTTCCTCAGTTTCGGCGGGCCCGATCATAGCCCGTCCTGGATTCCGGCAGCCTCGCCGCTGCCCGCCATCGGCGGATGCCGGCGGGGACGCCGGTGCACCCAGAGATACGGCGTGGGGCTGGCGTTGCTCTTTGCTGCAGCCGTGGCGGCGGCCCGAGTCGCCGGAGGCGGTGGCTTCCTCTTCCTCCGCCTTCTCAACCGGCTCGAGTTTGAGCACCGCGGCGTTGTTCTCCTCGGTGATCACATACAACAGGCCGTCGGGGCCCTGGCGGACGTCCCGGATGCGCTTGCGGAGGTCCGTCAGCAGCCATTCGCGGCCGAGTTCCTCGCCCTTGGGGCTGAAGATGAGCCGCTCGACGTGCCCGGTACTGGGCATGCGGCCGGTCATCAGAGCGCCGGCGAACAGGTTGCCCTTCCACTCGGGGAAGGCGTCGCCGGTGTAGAAGGCGAGTCCGGAAGGGGCGATGGACGGCAGCCAGAAAATCGCCGGTTCCTCCATGCCTTCGGCCCAGAAGCGCTCGGAGATGCGTACGCCGTTGTAGTGGCGGCCGTAGGAGACCACCGGCCAGCCGTAGTTCCTGCCGGCCTCGATGGCGTTCAGCTCGTCGCCGCCCTGGGGGGCGTGCTCGGTGGTCCAGGGGACGCCGGTCTCGGGGTGGAGCGCCAGTCCCATCTGGTTCCGGTGGCCCATGGAGTAGACCTCAGGCTTGTGCCCTTCCATGCCGACGAACGGGTTGTCGTCGGGCGCGCTGCCGTCGAGGCGCATGCGCAGCAGCTTGCCGGCGTGGCTGTTCGGGTCCTGGGCCAGATCGGCGTGGCCGAAGAAGCTCTGCGTGCCGTCGACGAGGTCGGCGCCGAAGGCGCCGCCCATGGTCATGAACATGATGTCCTCGCCGGGCACGAAGGCGAGCCGGGCGGCGGCGACCGAGCCGCCCCAGGGCTCGGCCACGAACACGTCCTCGACATCGACCAGGGACGTGCCGTCGAGGCGGCCCCGGACCAGGGCGACGGTGCCCTCGCGGCCGGAAATCTGCCGCGTGTAGGTCAGGTAGACGTACCCGTTGTCGGCGAAGTAAGGGTGCAGCGCGACCTCCATCATGCCGGCGAGGCCGCGGGCCAGGACGTCGTCGGGCACGCCGGCGATCGGCTCGTCCACGAGCACGCCGTCGCGGATCAGGCGCAGGGCGCCCTTGCGCTCGGTCACCAGCATGTCGCCCTTGGGCAGGAAGGCCAGGGACCAGGGATGGTCGAGGCCCCGGGCGACGACGGACACGCGCACTTCGGGAATCCTGTGGGTGTTCATGATCCACGGCTCGTCCGGCAGTTCGACCCTTGGGATGCCGCTCGGCCGGCGGTTGCCACCGCCGCCGCCGCCGAACTGCGCGGCGGCCTGGCCGGCGATGCCGGCGGCGAGCAGGAACACCGCGATCCGGGTCAGTCGCGTCTTGATCGTTCGGTTCATCGTGTGTCTCCGTCTGGTTTCCGTCGGCCCTGGGAACGCGGGCGTCTCGCCCGCATCCGCCTAGCCACCCTCCTCATCCGGATTCCGCTTCCGCACCCTCTTCGGGCCACTCCGCGCCCTGCTCGATCCAGAGACGGATCGTCTCGATCTGCTCGTCCGTCAGTTGCGTGCCGGCCTCGTACGGCGGCATCCGCATCTCCCCGAGTTCGGAGCTCACCCGGAGGTAGAGCTCGCTGTCGTCGGGGTCGCCGGGCGCGATGTTGGGGAAACCGCCGAGGTCGGCGAAGGCGCGCTCCTTGATGTCGAGCCGCAGGTCCGCTTCCCGCTGCGCGTCGTCGGCTCCGTGGCACTGGTAGCAGAAGCCCTCGAGGATCGGCTTGACCTGAGTCGGGTAGTCGACCTTCTCTTGGCTCTGCCCGTTCGCCGGCATGGTCGCGACGAGCCAACCGGCGGCCAGCAGAGCCATGGGAACGGTGATCAGACGGCGCCCTCTCATCCCTTCTCTTCCCCCTCCAAACCACGAGACCCGCGGCGCCTCAACGTTCGTGCTGGCGGCAGCGGATCTCGGCTACAGTGTAGCCGCTTTCTCATGCGGGCAAAGAAGCAGGCGACGGGAACCAGCGGGCTTCTGGCAGCCGCGGCGGCGGCCTTGGCGATCGGCTGCGGAGCGGCGTCGGACGGCGCATTGCTCGACGGCGGCTGGCCGATGTACCGGGGCGACGCGGCCGGCACCGGCTACTCGCTGCTGGACGAACTGAACGCGGCGAACGTCGGCGGTCTCGCGCAGGCCTGGAGCTACTCCCTGGCGTCGGCGCCCGCGGCCATCGACGGGGACGGTGAGGCGCCGCAGTCGCGGCCCGCCCGCTCCCAGGCGACGCCGATCGTGGTCGACGGCGTCATGTACCTGCCGGCGGCCGATGCGGTGGTGGCGCTCGATCCGGCGACGGGCGAGGAGATCTGGCGGCAACCCGTGACGGACGTCCCGCCGTCCCGCCGCGGCGTCTCGTACTGGCCGGGCGGCGGTGCGGGCGACCTGGCGCCCCGCGTCATCTTCTGCGCCGGCGAACGGCTGATCGCGCTCGACGCGGCGTCCGGCGCGCCGGTCGCGGACTTCGGCGACGGCGGCGAGGTCGACATCGGCGTGCCCTACAACTCGGTGCCCCTGGTGTGGGAGGACATCGTGGTCGTGGGTGCGAACACGCCGCGCGGGGCGCCGGGTGGGATCGGCAACGCGCGCGCTTTCAGTGCGGTCAGCGGCGAGAAGCTCTGGGTGTTCAACTCCGTGCCGCAGCCTGGCGAAGTCGGCCACGACACCTGGGAGGGCGAGAGTTGGCGCGGACGGCTGGGCGCGAACGCCTGGCCGTTCTACTTCACCGTCGACGAGGAGCGGGAGCTCGTGTTCCTGCCGCTCGCGTCGCCGATTCCGTTCGCCTACGGCGGTGACCGGCCGGGCGCCAACCTGTTCGCCAATGCGGTGGTCGCGGTCGACATCCGGAGTGGCGCGTACCGCTGGCACTTCCAGACCATCCACCACGACATCTGGGACCACGATCCGCCGGCGCCGCCGGTGCTCTTCGACATCGAGCGAGACGGGGAGACGATCGATGCCCTCGCCGTGACGACGAAGTCCGGCTATCTCTTCATCCTGGACCGGGAGACGGGCGAACCGGTCTTCGGCATCGAGGAGGTGGCGATGCCGGCGAGCGAGGTACCCGGCGAGCAGACCCACCCGACGCAGCCGATTCCGGGCATGCCGGCTCTGGCCCGCGTGAGCTACGAGCTGGCCGACCTGGTAACGGCCGACGACACGACCGCCGAGCACGCGGAGGCCTGCGCGGACCTCGTCGAGAGTGCCGGTCCGCTCCACAACGAGGGGCCGTACACGCCGTGGCTGAACAGGGGCGACGGGGACAGTGGCGCCACCCTGCTGTTTCCTGGCCTCGCCGGCGGCCCGAACTGGGGCGGCATAGCCTTCGACCCGGCCAACCGGCGCCTGCTCGCTTTCAGCCAGGACGTGGGCACGATGGCTTGGGTGGAGGAGGATCCGGAGGCGGACCCCGCCACCTATGTGCTGCGGGTGGCCCGGCCGTTCTCCTTCGCGGTCCGTGTCGGCGACCAGTCCTGGCCGTGCCAGAAGCCGCCGTGGGGTCGGTTGACCGCCGTTGACGCAGATACTGGCGAGGTCGCCTGGCAGCGCCCGGTTGGGGTCACCGAGGGCCTGCCGGCCGAGAGGCAGGAGACGGGCCGTCCCGGGCGCGCCTCGGCGATCGTCACCGCCGGCGGTCTCGCCTTCATCGCCGCCACCGACGACCGCCGCTTCCGGGCGCTCGACGCCGCCACGGGCGACGAGTTGTGGTCGACGAAGTTGCCGCTTCAGGGGAACGCGAACCCGCTGACCTACCTCGGGCCGGACGGCCGGCAGTACGTGGCGATCGCGGCGACGGAGGAGGTGCTGGCGTTCAGGCTGCCGTAGCCTCTGAAGCGGGGTTGCTACAGTTGCCGTTTACGGTCGCGAGAGGGATGTCTTCACACGACGAGAGCAAGGGGCCCGAGGGCTACGACCAACCCGCGGTTGAGGCCTGGATCGCCGAACACGTCGACGCCCTGCGACCGCCGCTCCGTTGGACCCGGCTCGAGGGCGGCCACTCGAACCTGACCTACCGGCTCGACGACGCCGACGGCCGCAAGGCAGTGATCCGGCGGCCGCCCCAGGGCGTGCTGTTGCCCAAGGCTCACGACATGAGCCGGGAGTGGTCGCTGATCTCGGCGCTCGGGCCGACGGCAGTGCCGGTACCCGCGGCGCTCGCGTTCTGCGAGAGCCCGGACGTGACCGGCGCCTGGTTCTACGTCATGGGCCTCGTGAACGGGCGTCCGCTCTACAGTTCCGCCGACACCGAAGAGTGGGTGCCTGAAGAGCGGCGCGTGAAGCTCGCGCATTCCTTCATCGACGTGCTGGCCGAGCTCCACGCCGTCGACCCGGACGAGGTGGGGCTGGGCACGCTCGGCAAGCGCGACAGCTACGTCGGCCGTCAGCTCCGGACCTGGTACCGGTCCTGGACCGCCTCGGTGGAACCGGCCCAGCTCGACGACCCGCGCGCCCACGAGCTGCAGCGGTACTTCCTGGACCATCTGCCGGACCAGGGACCGGCGCGCGTCGTCCACGGCGACTACGGGCTGCACAACTGTCTCGTGGGGCCGGACTCGGCCATCGCCGCCGTCGTCGACTGGGAAATCTCGACCCTCGGCGATCCGCTGGCCGACCTCGCCTACGCGATGAACCAGTGGACGCCCGCGGTGAACACCATGCCGAGCGGCGGCGGCGGCGCCACCGCGGCGCCCGGCTTCCCGGCGCGCGAGGAGTTGCTCGAGCGCTACGCCGAGCGCACCGGCCGGGATCTCTCGCACCTGGACTACTACGTCGGCTTCAACCGCTGGAAGTCGGCGGCGATCGTCCACGGTGTCTACGCGCGGTACATGGAAGGCAAGAAGAGCACCGAAGGCGTCGACATGGACGAGATGCGCCAGCGCATCGTGAGGACCCTGGACCTGGCCGAAGAGGCGGTAAGCAGGCTCTGAGGAGGGAAACATGAGCAAGCGGAAAGCCGCAGACGTCACCCCAACGAGAAAACGACAGCAGCGGCCCAGCCGCCGCGCCTTCATGGGGCTTGCCGGTATGGCTGCCGCGGGCTCACTGGGCGCCGCCCGGGCGCAGACGCCGGGTGAGATCCGGGATCTCGGCGAGACGCCCAGCGAGTACGGGCAGCCGTCGCCGTTCGCCGGGGCCAAGCGGTGGAGCCGTGCCCCCGACGCGACGGCGTCGTCCTCGAACACGCCGCTCGCGGACACCGAGGGCATCGTCACGCCGTCCGGGTTGCACTTTGAGCGGCACCACACCGGCGTGCCGGGGATCGACCCGGACGCCCACCGGCTGACGATCCACGGCCTGGTCGACCGGCCGCTGGTGTTCTCGATGGACGACCTGGTCCGCATGCCGTCGGTGTCCCGGTTCCACTTCATCGAGTGCTCGGGTAACAGCGGCCGCGAATGGTCGCCCGCCGGCGCCGCAAACGTGCAGCTCAGCCACGGCCTCGCGAGCTGCAGCGAGTGGACCGGCGTGCCGCTTGCGGATCTGTTGGCCGAGGCCGGCGTCAAGCCCGAGGCGAGCTGGGTCGTCGCCGAAGGCGCCGACGCCGGCCTGATGAGCCGCAGCCTACCGCTCGAGAGGGCGCTCGACGACGTGATCATCGCCTACGGCCAGAACGGCGAGCCCGTGCGGCCCGAGCAGGGATACCCGCTGCGGTTGCTGGCGCCCGGCTGCGAGGGCAGCGTCAACGTCAAGTGGCTGCGCCGTCTGGAGGTCGCGCACATGCCGTCGATGGCCCGGGACGAGACCTCGAAGTACACGGATCTGCTGCCGGACGGCAAGGCGCGCCAGTTCACCCTGGTCATGGACGCGAAGTCGGTGATCACGCGGCCGTCGGGCGAGCAGAAGCTGAGCCGGCCCGGTTTCCACGAGATCCGCGGCCTCGCCTGGTCGGGCCGCGGCGCGATCAGCCGAGTCGAGGTGTCGACGGACGGCGGCCGCTCGTGGAGCGACGCCGAAATCGACGGTCCCCGCTACGCCAAGGCCTTCACCCGGTTCCGGTCGCCCTGGCGCTGGGACGGCGGCCGCCACGTGTTGATGTCGCGGGCCACCGACGACACCGGCTACGTGCAGCCGACCCTGGCCGCGCTGCTCGAGGCGAGGGGCCGGTCGACCATCTACCACAACAACCGGATCAAGGCCTGGGAGGTCAAGGAGTCGGGGGAGGTGACGAATGTCGAGGCGTAGGGGGCTGCACGGCATAACGACCTGCAGCTCCGATCCTGGGAACGCGGGCATCCTCTCCCCATCCGGCGTGAAGCGCCGCTCTGGCGGCTCTTGCTGGACGTTCCTGCTCGCCCTGCTCGTTGCCACGGGCATGGCTGTTGCCGCGGACGAGTCGGAGCGCACCGGCCTCGGCCACGAAGCGACCGCCGCGGAACTCGCGGCGGCCGGGTACACCGTCTTCCCCGACGGCAAGGGCCTGCCGGGCGGCCAGGGAACCGCCCGCGAGGGCAAGGCCGTCTACCAGCAGTTCTGTGCCGCCTGCCACGGGCGAAACGCCGGCGGAGAAGACGCTGCGGCGCTCGTCGGCGGCCGCGGCAGCCTGACCTCCGAACGGCCGCAGCGGACGGTGGAGAGCTATTGGCCCTACGCCACGACGTTTTGGGACTACGTCCGCCGCTCCATGCCCTACGAGGCGCCCGGCTCGCTCACCGACGACGAGATCTACTCCGTGGTTGCCCACCTGCTCAACCTGATGGGGCTCGTCGGCGAAGACGATGTGCTCGACCGCGAGAGCCTGCCGAAGATCGAGATGCCCAACCGGGACGGGTTCGTCCCGGACGACCGGCCGGATACGGGCGGGGAGTAACGGCGCGCTATCGCCGCATGCTCGAAGTCTCGAGCCGCGGATAGTCGGCACCGACCGGACACGCGAGCTGGCAATTCTGGCAGCCGGTGTAGGCGCCCTGCCGCTGGACAGTGAGGTTGTAGAAGATCTGCTGCGTCACCGGGCGCCGGGCGATCTCGACTGCTTCGGCAGCGGACTTCGAATCGAACAGGTCGGCGAGATGCTCCACCATGCGGTCGGGGCCAAACGGCTGGCAGGCCCGCGCGCAGGCGTCTGCGTCGAGGCCGCGCACGTCGGTGAGGGGTGCGCCGGGGGCCGCCGAGTTCGGAATCGCCCCGACCGGGCACACGTCCGCGCAGCGGCCGCATTCCTCGAGCCCGGGGCAGAGCTCCTCCGCGAGCGGCTGCCCGCACTCGACGGCGGCATCGGTCAGAACCCCGGCGAGGAAGATCCGCGGACCGTACTCCGGAGTCAGGAGCATCTCGTTGAGGCCGAGGGTGCCCAGCCCGCTGGCGACCGCCGCCTGCCTCAGGAGCAGGGAACCCTGGCCGCCCGGACCGGCGTAGGCCATCGGCTGACGTCTGAGGTCCGGGATCGTCGCCGAGAGCACGCAGGCGATCGCGTCCCGCTGCTCCAGCCAGTAGGCGAGTTCGCCCGCGGCCTCCTCCAGATGGCGCGCCACGCGGCCGTTCGCATACTGGCGAAACGCCGGGTCGGGCGAGCAGGCGACGCCGGTCGGGTAGCGGTTGGCGAGCACGATCAGGCGCGAGAGGTAGGTCGAGAGCTGCGACGGCTTGTCGTAGGCCGGCGCCTGCCCCTCCAGCTCCTGCCACGAGCAGAAACCGATCAGGTCGATGCCGAGGGTCTTCGCCTTCGCTTCGATTGCCTCGGTGTTCAGCCTCGGGCCTGCGCCGTTGCCGTTTCTGCTCACCGGGTCGGTCATCTGGCCCCTATGCGTACAAGATGATCGAAGTCGCGGTCCCGGATGTACTCCCGGTCCCGCTCGCTGGGCGGGCCGCGAAAGACGAGTTCGTGCTCCTCCTCGCCGCGGATGTGCACCACGCTGCCGGGCGGCAGGTCCTGCCGCCGGTAGGGGATGCGCATGACCTTGCGGATGTCCTTCGACCCCACCGGGCAGATGTACATGCACTCGAAGCAGGCGGCGAAGGCGCCGCGTTTGCTGTTCGTGGCGAGGAAGAAGTCTCGCCAGTAGCGGTTGTCGAGCACCTGAGAGACGTCGAGATCGACCTCGGCGCCCAGCAGCTTGCGCAGCACGACGTACAGCGACCGGATGCTGATGCGCATCGCCGCCTGCGAGCAGGCGCGCTGGTCGAGGTCGCGGATGTCGTTGACGCTGCTCTCGTTCGACGCCTTGAGCGGAATCGCCTTCGGCGGGCAGACCACGGCGCAGCGGCCGCAGCGGAGCCCGGGGCAGAGGTCGCGGTCGAGAGGCCGGTCAGGTTCGAGTTCGGCGTCGGTGATCAGCGCGCCCAGGTAGACGCGCGAACCGTACTCCGGGGTCAGGAAGTTCAGGTTGAGCCCGACGTGACCGAGTCCGGCGAACTCGGCCGTCCACTTGAGATCGAGCAACCCGGCGCCGGTCCACTTGAGGTCGAGGTCGGCGTATTCGCCCGAGACCGGCAGGGCGGAGTGGCCGCGCTGCTCGAGCCACTCCGCGATCTCGTAGGTGGTCTCCTCTGCCGAGTCGAGCGCCAGGTGCGAATTCGTCGACTGGGTCGCCACGTCCTGGAGCGCCATGGCGCCGGTCAGCAGGTGCTTGGTCACGACGACGATGGTCTTCATCCCCTCGCACAGGTAGTCCGGCACCTGCCCGCTCTGGGTGACGGCGGTGTAGGCCGCGACATCGGCGACGCCGACCGAATCGGCGCCCCGCTCGAGCGCGAAACGGGCGAGCTGCTCCTTCAGGCTCACCGGCGTTCCTGGTCCCAGGTCGTGCGGCGGCGAATCTGCGGTCCCAGGTTCTCGATCTCGACGAATCCGTCCGCATGTCGCCGCGGCAGCCGATCGGGCAGGTCGTGTCGGCGGTGAGTGGACGCGCTCAGGCGCTCGTAGTCGCGGCCGACGGGGCACACCTGGACGCACTCGCTGCAACCGGTGAGTGCGGCCTCCTTCATCATCGCCATCTCCGACCAGATCTCGCCGGACTTGCGGCCGCGCATCTGCTGCCACATCTCGTCGCCGGTGCGCGCCTCGAAGATCGCCGCCAGATGGTCGCTGAAGGCTTCGAAACCGAAGGGCTGGCAGCTCTGTGCGCAGGCTCGTTCGTCAAGGCCGCGGATCGCGGTGAGCCGGGCGCCGGGGGGAGCTCGCCTGGGGATCGCGTCCGAAGGGCAGATCGCGGCGCAGCGGCCGCACTCCTCGAGTCCGAGGCAGAGTTCCTCGGGGAGTTCGCTGCCCGGCTCGATCTCGGCGGAGGTCAGGACGCCGGCGAAGAAGACCCGCGGGCCGTACTCCGGAGTCAGCACCATCCGGTTGAGGCCGAGCGTGCCGAGGCCGGCGAGCACGGCGCCCTGGCGGAGCAGGGGCGAGCCTTGCCCGGCGGGGAGAAGGTCTTCGGGTTTCCTGCGGTCGAAGTCGAGCGATGCCGGGGAGACGGGTAACGCGAGGAGGCCGCGATGCTCGAGCCGGAACGCGATCCGCTCGGCCGCGAACTCCAGGGCGCGCAGGGTGCGGCCGCCGGCGAGCTGCTTGCTGGGAAGGTGCTTCGCCCAGAGCACCCCGCGCAGCGTGCCCTTGCCGAGCACGATGAGGGTGCGGGACTCGGCGCTTAGGGTGGAAGGCCGATGGCGTGCGTCGAGCCGTTCCTCAAGATCGGCCACCGACGCGAAGCCGACGAGGTCGACTGCCAGGTCCGTGGCTATCGACCTGACGGTGCTCTCGAGTCTGTGCGGTCGTCGGCTCTCCACGGCGTCCAGCGAACCCTCGATGACAGCGGTGGCCCTCTCGTTCAAGCGGTGGTCCTCAGTGTAGATCATGTCCTTGCAAGCGGGATTCCTCGCTGTTTTCGGTGTACAGTCCGTGAGTTTGGCTCCGCGCATGTGTGCGGGGCGGCGGAAGCTGGCCGGGAATACCCTTCCCGACCGCTGCCGTTGCGGACCTTGAGACTGGGATGTAGGCTGATACACGCCCTTGGGCCACTCTACGAATCGGTGCAGTGCACGCCCCCCATGTTCAACCGGATCATGGTGGCTCAGGGAGTCTTCTATTCCGCCCCGGGGGATCTGAGGAGACGACGAATGGCAGTGACAGGACAGGGCCACTGGACCCTGACGGTCCACGTCGAGTCGCATCGCGAAGGTTCGACATGGGTAGCGACATGTCCGGCGCTTGATGTGGCGAGCCACGGACGGACAAAGAAGGAGTCCTGCAAGATGCTCCGGGAAGCACTCGAAGGGTTCTTCGAAGACTGCTTGGCCCATGACACTCTCTGGACGGTGTTGGAGGAACGCGGCTTAGTGCCCTCGCGCACTTCGGCGGTAGTCATGGAGCGCCCAGTTGCCAGCAAAGCGGAGTGGCTGAACATTCCCGTGTGGGTACTGCCGGATGCCCCCGCGCCCGAAACTTCCATCGGTTAGCCCCAAGAAGGCGCTCCGGGCTCTCAAGAAGGCGGGATGGAAGGAGTCTCACAAGAAGGGCTCGCACCAATACCTGCGGAAGGCGGGGTTTGCAGCGCCCGTCTGCATCCCGATGCACACGGGCGACCTGCCTAGGGGCACACTGCACTCCATCCTGAAGGCAGCGAAGATGTCACGGCAGGAGTTTCTGGACCTGCTTTAGACGTCGGCGGGGTCCCCGCAGCGGCCATCAGGGCAGCGGCATCTGTTCGCTTTCCACCTCGCGGGCCTGGTCGAACGCGGCAACCGGTTCGTCGGTGCGCACCTGCTCAAGCCAGTACACGCCGTCGAACTGAGCGCTGTTGCCGCGCGTGCCGACGAAGTCGACGTCGCCGTCGCCGTCCAGGTCGCGGGCGACGAAGCTGTCGAACATGCCGCGCTTGCGCCGCGAGATGTCGTGCCGGGTCCACTCGCCGTCGAGGTCGCCCGGGTTCTCGAACCAGGCGAGCCGCCCGAGCGGCGTGTGGGGCTCGACTTCGCGGTCTTCCGCCCGCCCGCTGCGGCTGTAGGCGCCGGACATGGCGTCGAGGTCGCCGTCGCCGTCGATGTCGGCGAAGGCGAAGCCGACCAGGCTGTCCGGGGTCAGCCGGCCGATCCGGCGCAGAACCCACGCGTCGGCCAGGTCGGCCGGCTGCTCCAGCCACACCAGGACGCCGCCGAACTCGACCGTTGCAAGGTCCAGCCGGCCGTCGCCGGAGAGATCGACGAAGGCCATGTTGAAGCCGTTGACGAGTGCGCCGGTCTGGGGGGCGTTCGGCGGCCGGACGGTGTCGGCAGTGGTCGTCGTGCCTTCGATCTGGATCGGGTGCTCCACGAGGTCGACGTCGCCGGCGCTCCGGTTCTCGAACCAGAAGATGCGGCCCTCGCCGGTCGAGCCGCCGACGATGTCGGTGTCGCCGTCGCCGTCGAGATCGACGGTCTGGGAGTTGATCGGCCAGACAACCTGCGCGATCTCGTGCTCGATCCACTCGCCGGAGAGCGGGTCGGCGGTGGTGTCGAACCAGGAGATCGGGTTCCTGGCGGTGCTTTGGCGGTCGGGGTTCTGCGCCCCCTTGTTCGGTGCGACGACTTCCGGCCGACCGTTGCCGTCGAGGTCGCCGGTGAACACGCGGATGTACGAGCCCCGATCCTTCGTGACCGGCGGAATCACCCGCGGCCAGTCGCCGCTACGCAGAGTGGCGGCCGCTTCTTCGGTCTCGGCCCCAGGGTTCTCGAAGTAGATCAGGTGGGCCAGCTCGCAGGCGACCACGACGTCGAGATCGCCGTCGCCGTCGAAATCGTGGAGTGCGACATCTTCGGAGGCAGCGGCCTCCTGCCCTTCGGCGAGGGTCGCCAAGTGCCAGGTGTCGGGGTCGGGGCTGCCGAATGCCAGCCGGACGTGGCCCTGGCCCACGTTGCCGTATTCGGTGTCCGATTCGTGGACGGAGACGATGTCGAGATGGCCATCACCGTCGAGGTCGCCCATCTTGAGTCCGTCACCGCCGCGGATCGGGACGCCACCGATCTCCACGTCGTCGATGATGTGCTCGCGCCAGGAGATCCACTGTCCGTCGTCGGACTGGGCGCGGGTCGGAGTGTCGGCGACCAGGTTGGAGGTGGTGGCCGTCGCCTTCTCGCTTGCGGCCGGGTCGCCGCCCTGGCAGGCCGGCAGCGTCACGGCGAACGCGAGGATCAGGCAGGGCGCCGCAGTCCGGCGCATGCGCGGCGAGGCTTCGCGCGGACCGATCACTGCCGGTACCAGATCGGCGACGACCAAGCCCGTTCCTGGATCGTCGACGGCAGGTCGGGCCGCGGTTCGACGCCGGCGCGGATCGCGTCCCAGGTGGACCAGCGGCAGGTCGGGTTCTCGAGCACCCGCAGGTAGTAGACCGCCCGCTGGCCGGGGGCGAACCCCGGATCCTCGAACACGGCCCGGAGCTCCGCCGCGCCGAGGTCTTGCGAAACGCTGCAGTCGGAGAGATCGACCGTGGCGCCGTTGTCGGGGCAGCGCGGCGGGTCGTCCGACGGGGTGCCGCCGTCGGAGCAGGCGACGTCGATGACAGTCTCGTGCGCTTCGCCGCCTTCGACCCAACCCTTGACGACCTGGAGCCGCTGCAAACCCGCGCTCTCCGGGTCGCCCGCCGCCCAGAGCAAGAGCTTCGGTGTACGGTCGCCGTCCGCCAGCAGGTCGCCGCCCATCGCCACGCCCTGCTCGTAGGCCTTGGCGATCATGTCGGGATCGTCGGCAAGGTCCGCGTCGAAGTCGTAGCCGCCGAAGAAGCGCACCTGGATCCGCGGCCCGCTGGTGGCGAAGGTCTCCTTGCGGCGGAAGGCGTCGTAGATCGAGTCCCGGGTGTTCTCCTCGGCCCAGGCGCCGGTCAGACCGGAGGCGCCCCAGTTGTGGAAGTAGGTCTGGGCGTAGGCCGGGGAACCGTCCTCGTTCGGTTCGTCGAGCGGCACGGAGCCACGCAGTTGCGGCGTGCCGTCCCGGTTGCCGACCTTGCTGTGAAAGTTGTCCTCGTCCGGCGTGCCGCCGGCGTTGTGTGTGTCGGTGGCGCCGACGAGGCCGAAGCGGAAGGGGTTGAAGCCCTGGGTCTCCTCGAGCACCAGCCCGTCGAGATAGGCGGTGCGCACGTAGCTGCCCTTGGGCTCGCTGTAAAGCGTGGTCGCGATGCGGTGGGGCATGATCTCGAAGTCGGCCCACTCGTCGTTCGGCGACAGCAGCGGATGGACCTCGGACGTGCCCTTGACCTGGGTTACCTCGACCAGCGGCTCGTTGCGCATCCGGGTCTCGACGTACTCGGCGTCGAGCGGATCGCCACCGAACGTCATGAGGCTGAACATGTTGCCGTTGCTGCCGTTCGAGTTATGGGGGATGGCGAGCGCTTCGACACCGTCGGCGCGCAGGCCGTCGAGCCAGGCCCACAGGTCCTCCGGATTGGCCGAGTCCATCGCGGTGAACGGGACCTCCGGCGCTTCGCTGCCGCGGAAGATCACGTTGCGGTGGAGGTTGCCCTGGTCGGCAGCGATGGAGGTGTACTCGTAGCCGATGAAGGTGGTGAAGGCGCCGGGGTCGTTGTGCTGCTCCGCGGACTCGACGATGCGCTGCCAGGCGGAGCGATTCGTCTGGGCCGCGTCGATCTCGTGAAACTCGCCGGCACGGTAGGCCTGCAGCGCGCGTTGGAAGCCCTCGGCGGGTCCCAGTTCGCGCAGCTCACTGGCGAGCGGCACGTCGTACAGCGGGTCCTCCGGGTCGTCCATCGCCGGCAGAACGCCGAGCAGGATGCCGTGGTCGGTGACGGCCTGGAAGTCCAGCGGCCGGCTGAGCTGCATCGCGTGCCCGGCGGGGTGGAGGAGGGGCTCGCCGCGGGCGAAGCGGTAGGCGTCGTCGGGGCTGGCCCGGACCTCGAAGATGTAGGCGTCCATCGAGAAGCGGGTGTGGACGTGGAGGTCGCCGAAGTAGGCGTTGCGCAGGGGATTCGGCTGCGGCGCAGTCGCCTGGTCCGGCGCGTCCCGGCCGTCGCCCGAGCCGGCGCCGTCGTCGGCTTCCCGGCAGCCGGTCAGCAGCATCGGAACGACAAGCGCTAGCGCTGGAAGGCGTGTCCATTTCATGGCGGGCTTTCTCGAACGTAGTTGGGAGGTAGGATGCTGAGTGTACGCCAACCGAGCTGGCGATTTACGCAGGATGCGGGCAGGGCGCCGGCCTCACTGGGATCGGAGCGAGTTGACGCGCTGCGAAGCAGAAAGGAACGAACGAGAAGTGACCGGAAACAGGGCGAACAAGGTGATTTGTCTCGTGCCGCCGGGTCCGCGCGATCAGATCGCCCGGTTTCCGGAGCACTGGGAGGCCTGCTTCGTCCATCGCAACGACGACCTGACCGCCGAACTGACGGAAGGCGCCCGTGCTCTCCTCACCACCCATCCGTACCTCGTGGGGCGACCCGAATTGGAACTCCTGAACGGCGTGGAACTCGTGCAGCAGGTCGGGGTCGGCATCGACAACATCGACGTGGAAGCGGCCCGCGAACTCGGGGTCCCGGTCTGCAACGTGCCTCAGGCCAACGCCGTGTCGGTGGCCGAGTACGTGATCATGGCGTGCATCTTCCTGTTGCGCCGGATGGCGGAGGCGACGGCGGCGCTGCGACGGCTGGAGAACCCGTACCCGGCTCTGTTCGTCAAGGGAAGCCACGAGGTCCGAGGCAAGAGGCTCGGGCTGGTCGGCTACGGGGCGATCGCGCACGAAGTCGCGAAGCGGGCCCGGGCGCTCGAGATGGAGCTTCTCTCCGCCTCCGCCCCGGTACGTGAGCGCGAGCGCGGGCTGGCGCCGAGCCCGGACGAGCGCCAGCTCGGCGTCGAGCGGGTGCCCTTCGAGCGGCTGCTCGGAGAAGCCGATGTGGTCAGCCTCCACGTGCCGCTGACCGATTCCACGCGGGATCTGATCGGCGCCCGGGAACTCGGGCTGATGAAGCCGTCGGCGTTCCTGATCAACACGTCGCGCGGCGGCATCGTCAACGAGAAGGATCTCGCCGCGGCGCTCTCCTGTGGGCGGATCGCCGGAGCGGCCATCGACGTCTTCAGCGTGGAGCCGATCCGTTCGGACAATCCCCTGCTTTCGGCCCCCAATGCCTTTCTTTCTCCCCACAGCGGCGGCAGCACGAACGAGTGCGTGATAGACGGGATCAGGGAGAGCATCGCCAACGTCGACCGTGTCCTGCGCGGGGAGGAGCCGCATCATCGTGTCTGCTGACGTCTCACCGGTGAGTCCGGTTGCAAGCAGCGAGGGCGCCTCGGGCCACGTCATCGAGGCCAGGGAGGTGCCGCGGCCGAACGTCCAGCGCGGCTACATCGAGATCTTCGAACAGCTCTGCAAGGGCTGCGATCTCTGCATCCCTGCCTGCCCTGTGCGCATCATCGAGCCGGGGCGGGGCGCCAACATGATGGGCTGGCGGCCGGTCGTGGTAGAGGCGGACGCGATGAAGTACTGCATCGGCTGCAATCTGTGCGCGATGGTCTGTCCCGACCAGGCGATCGACGTCTTCCGTTTCGAGCAGCCGGTTCCCCACGAGGAGTCGCCATGAGCGACAAGCCCTTCGAGCCGCCGATCGGCAAGCCGACGATGGGCGCTCACGCGATGGGGATCGGCGCCATGGTCGCCGGCCTCGACTACTTCGCCGGCTATCCGATCACCCCGCAGACCGAACTGCTCGAGTACGTCGCGGAGGCCCTGCCCGAACACGGCGGCGTTTTCCAGCAACTCGGCGACGAGATCTCGAGCGTCATGGCGGTGTTCGGCGCCGCCGCCTGCGGCAAGCGGGCGATGACGGCCTCGGTCGGCCCCGGGCTGACGCTCATGATCGACGGCCTGACCAACGCCGCCGGCGCCGAGACTCCGATGGTGCTGGGGGCGCTCACCCGGGCCCACGTCGGTGTCTCGGGCGGTCTCTATCCGGCGCAGTCGGACATCCGCATGCTCCGGGGCCTCGGCAACGGCGACTACCAGTTGCCGCTCTACGCGCCGGCGACGATCACCGAGACCGTCCAGCTCACCGCCGAAGCGTTCGACGTGGCCGACCTCTACAGCATCCCGGCGGTGGTCTGCATCGACGGCAAGATGGCGAACATGATCGAGACGCTGCAGCCGTTCGAGATGCCGGAGCGCGACCTGCCGGACAAGACCTGGGCGCTCGACCGTCCGCTGCGGGAGAAGCGCCGGGTGGTCGGCGCCGCGCGCACCCCCGAACTCGACACGATGGTCTGCTACGAGATCCAGAACAAGCTCGAGCGGATGCGCGCGGAGGAGACGCGCTGGGACGCCTTCCAGTGCGACGACGCCGAGTTCGTCGTGGTCGCCTACGGCATCATGGCGCGGATCGCGAGAGAAGCCGTGCGGCGGGCGCGCGAGGAAGGGATCAAGGTCGGCCTCTTCCGTCCGATCACCCTTTTCCCCTTCCCGGAGGCGCAGCTCGGCGACCTCGCCGCCAGCGCCCGGGAGATGCTGATGGTCGAGATCAACTTCGGCCAGGTCCTCACCGACGTGCGCCTGGCGGTCGCCGGCCGGTGTCCTGTCCAGTTCTTGGGACAGCCGGCCCTGGCGATCCCGGCCGGGGCCGTGCTCGAGGCCATCCGGCAGATGGCTGCCGGGCAGCCGGTGGCGCCGCGGAGCTTCTTCGACATCCATCCCACCGCCTTCCACCTCGCGGAGACCCATCCCCCCGCGAGAAGGCAGATGCTCGACCAGCTCGCCGCCAAACGCGGGCGCGGCAGCGCCCAGGGGATGCTCGATAACCTGCTCGGCATCCGCAAGAACTCGGTGATCCCGGAGATTGGAAAGTGACTGAACCAGCCGCACGGTCGACGAAGCGCTACACGCCTCCCGAGGGGGTCGCGGCGCGCAAGATCTCACCCCAGCTCGACGTCCACACCGGCTTGCCGTCGTCCTGGTGTCCGGGGTGCGGGCACGGGTCGGTCAGCCAGATCCTGTGCGATCTGGTGACCGAGCTCGATCTGGCCGAGAGGACGATCCTGGCGCTGGGCGTCGGCTGCGGCTCGGCGATCGCGGCGCAGATGGAGGTGAACACGGTGCTCTCGCCGCACGGCCGCGCCAGCGACACCGCCACCGGCGTCTCGCGCATGGTCCCCGACCGCGTCGTCGTCCAGTACTCGGGCGACGGCGACTCCTGCGGCATCGGGCTGGCGGGCCTGATGCACGCCTGCAACCGGCGCGAGAACTTCATCGTCGTCATCTACAACAACAACGCCTACGGCATGACCGGCGGCCAGATGGGCCCGACCACCACCAAGGACGTGCCGACGACCACCTTCCAGGGCGGCCGCGACGAGGAGGTCATGGGCTATCCCATGGACATCATCAAGACGCTGGCGCACTTTCCCGGCGTGGTCTACGCGGGGCGTTGCGCTCTGACCTCGGGTGTCCGCTACGGGGAGGCGAGCCGGATGATCCGGCGGGCCTTCGAAATTCACCTCGCCGGCATCAAGGGGATGAAGGTCATCGACTGCCTCGGCAACTGCAACGTGAACTGGAAGGGCGGCGGCGTGACCTTCACGCCGGAGAGCTCGAACCAGTTCATCGAAGACAAGATCATGAAGTACTTCGAGATGGGCGAGGCGGCGGTGCCCGAGGGCTACCCGCCGATTCGCGTGCGATGACTGCGCACGGATGGCACTCAAGCGGGGCGGTTGTCGAGCGCGTCGGCGGCGCCGGCACCGGCGGCGCCGGTCTGCTGACCTGCCTCAAGACGCTCGGCTACGCGGCCGCCGCCAAGGGCTGGCACATGGCCTACACTTCCGACTACAACCCGGAGACCCGCGGCGGCCTGGTGGAGGGCACGGTCGTCCTGTCGAGCGACGACCCGATCGACAACCCGGTGATCGAGTCGTACACCGCGGTCCTGGCGTTCGACCACGCCGGCTACCTGTCCTACGGCCCGGGCGTCGAGCCCGGCGGCCTCATCTTGTGGGACAGCTCGCGAGTCAGGAACCCGCCGGCCCTGGAAGGCGTCCGTTCGTACGGCGTGCCGGTGTTCCAGTTGGCGCGCGACGGCGGCGCGCCGGGCCTCGCGAACATGGGCATGCTCGGGCTCTACAACCGGATCGCCGGACACTTCACGATCGACGAACTGCTCGCCGGCATGGAGGACTACCTGCCGGTGTGGCGCCACAAGCTGCTGCCGGGCAATCGAGCGGTGCTGGAGGCGGTGTCGGAGATCGATCCGGAGGAGTACCGTGTTGCCTGAGGAGCTCTCATGATCAGACGATCTCTCTTCGTGGCGGTGGCGCTGGGCGCCGTGCTTGGCTGCGGCCAGGACCCGGCCGGAGAAGCGGTGGACGGCGAAGCGCAGCGGCCGCCCAACGTCGTGTTCATCCTGGCCGACGATCTCGGCTACGGCGACCTCGGCGTCTACGGCAGCGAGATCATCCAGACCCCGCACATCGACGCGCTAGCCGCCGCCGGCGTGCGGTTCGACGCCGGCTACGTCACCGCCGCCGTCTGCAGCCCGTCCCGGGCGGGCCTGATGACCGGCCGCTACCCGCAGCGCCACGGCTACGAGTTCAACCCGTCGGGCCAGGACTACGGTCTGAGCCCCGACGAGACGACGCTGGCCGAGGTGATGCGGGCCGCCGGCTACGCGACCGGCGCCATCGGCAAGTGGCAGCTCGGCTGGGGCGACGGCAAACACCCCCTCGACCGCGGCTTCGACGAGTTCTTCGGCATGCAGAGCGGCTCGATCTACATCGAACCCTCCGCCGAGGGGGTGGAGAACTGGAGTCCGCAACCGCTCCCCGAGGTGCGGCGGCGGCCGATCTTCCGCGACCGCGAGCCCGTGGAGGAGACCGAGTACCTGACCGACGCCCTCACCCGGGAGGCCCTCGACTTCATCGAGCGGCGCCGCGAGCGGCCGTTCTTCCTCTACCTGGCGCATTACACGCCGCACGTCCCGCTGCAGGCGACCGCGAAGTACCTCGACCGTTACCGCCACATCGAGGATCAGAAGACCCGCATCTTCGCGGCCATGGTCGCGGCTCTCGACGACGGCGTCGGCGCGGTCACAGCCAAGCTGCGCGAGCACGGCCTGGAGGAGGACACGCTGATCGTCTTCCTGAGCGACAACGGCTGCGCCCTGTACGTCGACGGCGCCTGCACCAACGGTCCGCTCCGCGGCGGCAAGCGCTGGTTCTTCGAGGGCGGCATCCGGGTGCCGTTCTTCGTGAGCTGGCTGGGCGGGCTGGAACCGGGGCAGATCTACCGGCCGGCCGTGTCGTCGCTCGACCTGCTGCCGACGCTGGCGGCCGCCGCCGGCGCGCCGCTGCCGGAGAAGCCGCTCGACGGGGTCGATCTTCTGCCCTATCTCCGCGGCGAGCGGACCGGGCCGCCGCACGAGGCGCTGTTCTGGCGCGCGGGCCCGAACCGCGCCGTCCGCCGGGGCGACTGGAAGCTGTGGCAGGTCAACCGCGCCTCGGAGGAGCGGCTCGCGCAGATCACCCGCACCGGCGACCTGCTCCGCGACTTCGAGGCGCCCCGCGATTCGCCCCTCGGCCAGGTCCAGCGGCTGCACGACCTGGGAAGCGACCTCGGCGAGTTGCACACCGTCGCCGGCGAGGAGAACGAAGTCCTCGAAGAACTCCAGCGCGCGCTCGACGCCTGGGAAAGCGAACTCGCCGAGCCGAGGTGGTGGAGCAATCGGGGTACCGCCGCCGTCGTCGACGGCGACGGGATCCAGCTCATCTTCTGACGAACCACTGGGTGCGCCAGCGTCCCCGCCGGTTCTGGAGAGACGCGCGAGACTCGGTGCGCCGGCGTCACGCGAGGCCCCATACTGGGTGCCGGCACCCCCTGAGGCTTGAGCCTCGCCCGATGCCCACTGCCGGGGCCTCGTGCCATCCCGTACGCATGCCGACAACACTCGGTAAGCCTCTCCACCGTGACGGCCCGCTGCCGGCGGTAACGGCTCAGAAGATCGCAGCATCCGAAGCTGCGGCAAGGTCGTAGAGAAGCCCTGCCAGCCGGGCGCTTACTCAGCGCAGAGCAAGAGCGACGAAGCCGCCGGCCAGCGGCGCCATCATGGCGAGCATGCCCCCGATGAGCCACTTGATCGCCCTCATCTCGCCCCGCAGCCCGTCCATCTGACCCGCGATCTCCTGACGGAAGCTCTCGAAGCGGTCTCGGACCTCCCGACGTAGGGCCTCCATCGCCCTCTCGAGGGCCTCGATTCGGGCTGTGTTCTTCGCGACCGTCGTCGCGAGGTCGCGCAGGTCGGCGCGGACGTCGGCGATGTCCTGCTTGAGTGCACCCTCGACCGTGGCGAGGTCTTGTTTCGTTGCCAGTGCTTCGTGACTGTCGCCGATCATGTGGAGAAGTGCCTCTGCCTGCGCCCGGTCGAAGCCAGCTTTTTCGAGCCTTCGTCTTGAACTCTCGGCCCGAGATTCTACCGCGTAACGTTCCATCCCTGATTCTCCTTGGCGATTGCGTCCCGTGAACCGTGTGCGGCGAGCTCCCGGGACCGGTTCGGCGTTCGGGCCTGCGCGCACTGGGGCGCAGCGACAGGCCTGTCTATGGACCAGGACGGATTCCGGGCTAGCGAGCCGGGTAGCCGCGGGCCACTTACTCGAATGCCAGGCCGGGCTAACGCTCGCCGAGTGGCGGGAACATCGCCGGCGGCCGGTCGAGGTCGACCCGTTCGACTTCGATCCAAGGAACGTAGTCAGCGCGCTCGCTGCTGTCTCTGAAGATCAGCATGCCGGCATTCCACCCGCCCAGGTCGCCGACGCATTCAAGGTGCAGGTTCTCGCCGCTTTGGAGCGTTACGCCGACGCGCCGGGCGGCGCACTCGTCCGGCTCTGGCGGCACGATCGAGTCGATCAGGCCGAACGGAATCGTGTAGTTGACGCCTTCGGATGGGGCGTCGAGCGTCTCGGTCGTCTCGCTTTCGTCGAGATCGAAGACCAGCCGTCCGACGAGGCGGCGGCCGGCGCGGGTGGTGACGGTGCCGGTGAGCGAATGGCCCGGCGGAAAGTCGTCGTACGCCGGGCCGCTGCCGCCGGGGCCGAAGTCAACGCGCTCGAAGGCGTCCCACGAGACGAGCACCCGGCCGTAGCGCTGGTCGTCGACGTAGGCCCCGCGATTGCCCTCGCCCACGTCGCGTGAACCGGAGAGCACCAACTCGCGGCCGCCGAGCAAGGTCACGAGGGAGCTGTCGGCCGAGTCGCGCGCGATGGAGCGGATGGTGTCGAACCGAAGGCTGAGTTCGCCGTCAACGGTGCGGCCCTTGAGTTCGTCGGCGCCCATACTCGCTTCCCTGTCCCACTGGAGGAAACCGGTGAAGTCGCCCTGCCGTGTGCGTACGGTGCCGTGCAGCCGGTCGGGGACCGCGGCCGATCCGGGCGCGGGTAGGAACTCGATGGAGTGGATCCGCCATTCGTCGAGGTCCACGATGCCGTGGCTGTCGTCCCAGACGCGGACCCCATCGGCCAGGTCGTCGGCAGCGAACCGGTCGAGAACGAACTCCGTCCCGTTCTTGAGCGTCACGAGGACGTCGCGGCCGCGCGGCTCGATGCGCGAGATGTCGCCGAAGCGCGCCATGAAGGGTCGGCCGAGAGGGATCGGACGCTCCCGCTGGGCGATCTCGACGCCCAGGACCTTGAGCGGGCGACGCACCTTCAGCCGCTCGCGCGGCGCGTACCCGGCCCAGGGGTTCTCGTCCCTGAAGCCGTTGAAGGTGTGGCCCCAGAACGCCTCCTCGTCGCCTCCGAAACGCAACCGACCTTCGTAGGCCGTGCCGTCATGGGCCGTAACGCGGCCGTAAAGGGTGCCGGGACGGGTCTCCGTAGCCGACGCCGCGGCCGAGCGGACCGCCTCTGGCGGGGAGGGTGCCACAGAGTCGAGGCCCTGGTGGAACAGCAGCCGGCCGGAGGCGAGCGCCAGCACGAGAGCGAGCGTTACGAGCGTTGCGGCGCCCACGGCGATCCTGGTTCTCGTCATTGCCTGTACATTCTCTCCGAGTTGACGGGACGGAATCCGTTCCGGACGCCAGACTCCCTCCGAACCGCGCATGAACCTCGACCAGGCCAACGCCCTCCGCTGGACCGCCGCCGCCCGCGGCTACTACGAGGTCTACTACTTGACCCTCAACGATCTGGCGAGCGAGACGGGCTGCTGGATCCGGTACGTGGTCCAGGCGCCCGAGCAAGCAACTCGTGGCGCCGAGTTGGAACTCTGGTTCACCTTCTTCGATCGCGGGAGGCCCGAGCGCAGTCTCGGCGTGTTCGAGCGCCGACCCGTGGCGGCGCTCGAGTCCCGGGCCGCCCCCTTTCGTGTCGGCT